>JBGRPZ010000019.1:0-50850 GCA_041725915.1 Hyphomicrobiales bacterium
AATCTTCAATAATAAGTAGATTATTAAGATGAATTAATTGTAAAAGTATATTATATCTGAATGAGTTGATTTAAAGATACCAGACACTTAGTTTAGGATGAGTGAAGTAGTTTTTAGATCACTTTAATAAAGGTTTGCTAAACTCTGTAAGCTGTTATAATTTTGGTCTTATTCAAACGGAAAATATTATTTGTTAATAATGAAGAAATAGGATAGGGGAATCTTATAAATAATAGGAATGGGGTTTTAATTATTTCTACAGATATGTATCAATCTAACTAACATAATTTCATATCCTTGACTGCTTTTGTTTTTAGCTTATTTATTCTGTGCCTGAGCTTTTTATACATAGAAACTTATTTAGAGGTTTTCTTTTTTATTTTATCGTAATAATACCCATTACCAAAGGATTTTTGTTTTATTTTAGTGGCATGCATTAAAACAATTTCTGCATGGCATTAGATTCTTATAAGAAGAGACATAAAAAGAAAGGAAAAACCTTGAGGATAAGGCTTAAAGAAGAACAGTATAAATACTTTCTTCAATATTGTCGTACCCAAGATTCTACTCCTGTAAGGTATCTAAAAAAGAAAATTAAAGAATCTTTAGAGGAATATCTCTCTCTCAAGGAAGATGGCGTTATTCCTGATGAAAATCAATTGCTGTTATTTGAGGATCTGGATACAGATGTTGAAGAGAATATAGAAGCTCTTCTAGATGAAGAGCAACAATTAAATCTTTTTGAATGATGATTCTATTTTGCCTGATAGGGGATTCTATTTATTATTGACCTTCCTAATGTGATTTCATCTGTATATTCTAGTTCATCACCAACAGATATACCTCTAGCTATTGTAGTTACTTTCTCAACTTTTTCCCTGATCTGTTTATATATATAATATGATGTTGTATCTCCTTCAACAGTTGTAGGAAGAGCAATAACAATTTCTTTTATATTACTCTCACTTACTTTATTGATCAGAGATTCAAGTCTTATATCAGAAGGGCTAACACCTTCCATAGGATTTATTATTCCTCCCAATACATGATAGAGTCCAAAGAATTGTTTAGTATTCTCTATTGATATTACATCTCTGGTATCTTCTACAACACAAATCGTCTCTGTATCCCTTTTCGGATTAGCGCAAATATCACATAAATTTGACTCAGAAATGTTATGACAAATTTCACAATACTTGATATCTTCCCTGAGTTTTATAATTGCTTTTCCTATGGCTTCAGCAATTTCAGGCTTTTGTTTTAATAGCCATAGAGAGAGTCTAAGGGCTGTTTTTTTACCTATTCCAGGGAATCTGGATATTTGTTCTACTGCTTGTTCAATAAGAATGGATGAATAGTCTTTCACTTATAATAAGGTTTAGTTTGCTGCAAATTTACTTTAATTTTACTTTTGTATTCAATGGGAATTATAAAACATAGTTATATGAATTGTAGAAAGTATTTTATTTTAATTATTTTGTCTTTTGTTGTTTCTTCTGCTTTTTCTCAATCAGAGAGAGAGAATTATATTGATTCTAAAGGGAAGAGACAAGGAGCCTGGAAAGGCTATGATCCAATGGGAGCATTGAAGTTTGTTGGTCAGTTCAAGGATGATAAGCCTTATGGTAAGTTTACATATTATTACACTAATGGAAAAACAAAAGCGGTTACGCAATTTGCCCCTAACGGGAAAGATGCTACCACAGAGCTGTTTCATAAGAATGGTGTAATAATGGCCAGAGGTAAATATTTAAATCAACAGCGTGAAGGGGAATGGAGGTTTTATTCAGATTATGATTCTGCACTGATATCAACAGAACATTATATTGATGGTAAGCGTGAAGGTAAGATAATAACTTACTATCCTGAATCAGGCAATATTGCTGAGGAAATTAACTATAAAGATGACTGGGAAGAAGGACCGTTTAAACGTTTCTTTGATAGTGGACAAGTAAAAGCAGAAGGTCAATATGTTCGTGGTAGACAAGTAGGAGTTGTAAAACACTATTATGCTGATGGCAAAGTAAGTATTCAGGGTCAATATCAAAAAGGACTGAAATCTGGTATCTGGTCTTTCTATGATGAAAAAGGAGAACTCTGGAAGAAAGATAAGTATAAAAATGGCCGACTTATAGATTCGAAGATCTATAAAGAACCAAAAGAAGAAGAGATGAAAAAGATTGACGAAAAGGATGTTTTTAAGGATATCCCAAAGTCAAATGATAAGTAAAATAAAAAAGGCTACCATTTGGTAGCCTTTTTTGTATGTATCTTACATCCTTATTATTGAATAGCGATAAGCTCAACTTCAAAAACAAGAGGAGTGTGTGGACCAATTAATCTTCCAGCACCTCTTTCACCATAAGCTAGGTGAGAAGGGATATATAATTTATACTTTGCACCTGTAGGCATTAGCTGAAGAGCTTCAACCCATCCTTGGATAACTCCATTTACAGGGAAAGTAGCTGGTTCTTTTCTTTCTACTGAACTATCGAAAACATTACCATCAAGAAGTGTTCCGTGATAGTGTACAGTAACAGTTTGCTCAGCAGTAGGCTTAGGGCCATTACCTGCTTCGATTACTTCATACTGAAGACCGCTTTCTGTAGTATTTACATTTTCTTTTTTACCATTCTCTTCAAAGAAAGCTCTTTGTTGTTCCATCTTTTCAGTAAATAAGCGTGCTTGCATGTCAGTTACATAGTCATTAACAAATGCTTGAGCTTCTTGAAGACCGAACTCTGTAGCTTGATCATTCATTTGAGCTTCAAAAGCAGCTTTGAAATCATCGGTATTTTCAATTTTTAAACCTTGCTCTTTAAGGTTCTCAGCAATCATTAGCCCTAGGCTATAACTTAGTTTATCCATTATAACAAATTTTGTCCTTTACTAAGGATTATATTTATTAATTATTGTGTACTATCGACAACGTTTTAATCTTTCTTCAGCCATAGGAATCCCTAATTCCTTCGCTTTGAGAAAGTCTTTGCATGCATCATCTTCTTTTTTTAGAATACGATTCATTATTCCTCTGGAATAATATGCTTTTCCGAAGTTCTTATTTATTTCAATAGATCTGTTTAGGTGTTTAAAAGAGTCATCATAACTCTTTAGATGGAAAAGAGTCATACCTAAATAATAATGTGCTTCGTATGAATCAGGCCATTCATTTAATGCAGATTCAAAATTCTTAATTGCTGGTTCATATCTTCCTGAATAGAAATACTTACAACCTTCATCAATATAATCGAAGGCTTTTTCTTTGTCTGTACCACAGGAATGAAAAAAAGATAAAGAACCAAATAGTATAATAGCTTGTAATAGATGTCTTTTCATTAAAATTAGTCCTTTTGAAAATTTGTCGCAAGGTAATCAAAAATAAGCAATGAATGACGATAAATTTGCTTGCTTCTTCTCTTTGCTAAATGCTTTGATACTCCTACGATTGTGGTGTTTTTATTTTCACACTTATAAATTGTCAGGATAAAGGTTTTTAGATTTATGTGATAATTAATTAGCTTAATTTAAAGTTTTAGATAAAATACTATCCTTGAGTATATTTTAAAAATTTTATATGAAAATTTAAATGTTAACAATTGTTAAATATTGCTTGTTTTAGGTGATAATTGTTACTTTTTCTTAGCAAAATCCCTATCTTTACTAAATTCAGTCTAATTAGAGATTGTCCTTATTTTTTAACTACTAAAAAAACATTCTAGCTAATGATTAATATAACAAAAGAAATTTTCAGGAAGGTTTATCGTCAAGTTAAAGAGAGAGCTAAAAGTTTAAATGTAGATGGTAACATTACTGTAGATTATATAAAAGAATCAGAGAATTATAAATATATGATGTTCGGAAAGGCACGCAGGAACTTGCAAGCTGAGAATTGGACAAAAGAAGATATTGGAACAAGTAAAATACTGGAATGTGTAAATGATGCTGTCAATGTAGGTGGAAATAATATGGTATATTATGAAGAGAGACATAATTTTATGAATCTTAGTAATGATAAAGAAATAGAGCAGCTTATTTTTGACTTGTATAAAAAAGATTCAGATAAAGAAATATGGGAGCAGTTGTTTAATATAAAGAGACAGCAAAAGAAGGTATTTCAATATCAGTTTTTAGCCTTCCTGTTTTTTCTGAAAGATCCCCAAAGATATATGCCTATATCTCCATTGCTATTTGATAAGGTTTTTATTTTTATGGGTCTTGACTTTCAAACAGCAGATAGTGAGTCATGGGAAAATTACCAGACTTATAATGAGATTCACTACAAGTTATTACCTTATATGAAAGAGAAAATAGAGGATGCAACAATATTACATGTGCATTCTCTTTTGTTTTCTTGTGGAAAACAAATTATCACTAAGAGCCTTGATCTTGTCCAGCAAGAATAACATGAGGTAAGAGAAAAGAAATCTGTTTTAGAGCAGCATTACAAACATGAAAGAAACCAGTTTGTAATTAATGAGTTAAAAGAAAAGGTATTAATATCAGATGATAACTTGCATTGTGAAGTTTGTGGGTTTAGCTTTGAAGAACATTATGGCTCAATGGGACATGGCTACATAGAAGCTCACCATAAACTGCCATTTACTGATAATGATTTCTATGGGGAAACAAAGATGGATGACTTGGTTCTTGTATGCAGTAATTGCCATAGAATGTTGCATAGAGGAGATATTCCATTATCAGTTTCAGAACTTAAAGAGCTAGTAAAGTCATAAAAAAGATATAATTATTGGTAAAAGAAAATAGGGGTTGCAACGCAACCCCTATTTGGTTTGATGATATAAAATTATCAGTGACTTATTTGAACTGATTAATTATTTCTTTGACAGTATTAACTTTCTGATCAAGCATTTCTTGTGATTTAGCTTCAGCTAGAAACCTTAAATAAGGCTCTGTATTTGAAGGGCGGATATTTAACCACCAGTCTTCAAATTCCATCCTGTAACCATCAAAATCATAAAATGCTGTAGGAGTTTCATTCTCTTCGAAATGATTCTTTACAGCATCCATTGCTTCTTGCTTCTGTTCGATCTTAAAATTAATCTCTCCAGAATTTGCATATTTTGATATCCCTTCAATTAACTCAGATAAAGGTTTTCCTTGCTCTTTGAATTTTGCCATAATGTTAAGGACAAGTGTGCTTGCTAATATACCAGAGTCTGAATAATAGAAATCTCTGAAGTAATAATGGCCAGCTAACTCACCACCATAGATACCATCAATTTCTCTCAGCTTCAAAGCAGCAAATGCACGTCCTACTTTCCACATATGCATTGTGCTTCCAAATTTACTGACATACTCAGCAACAGCTTTTGAAGTTCTTATGTCTTGAAGGACATTGCCTTTAAGCCCTTTCTCTTCAAGAAAATAATGAGCTAATAGACCAATAATTAAGTCTGGAGATACAAACTGACCTTTTTCATCAACAAACATGACACGGTCAGCATCACCATCAAATATCACTCCGATATCACATTGGTTCTTCTTAACTAACTCTTTTAAGTCTTTAACGTTTTCTTGTTCAAGAGGGTTTGCTTCATGGTTAGGAAAAGTGCCATCTAATGTATCATAAAGATAAATAGGTTGATCCCCTAAAATATCTTTTATCAGATATGCAGCCATTCCATTTGAGCAATCTAATCCTATCTTTAAGTTGGAAATATTGTGCAGGTATGATTTCTGGAATTCTATATATTGGTCTTTTACTGGATATTCTACAACTTTACCCTTAGTTTCTTGAGGAATGACTTCTTTAGTTTCGATCATCTTTAGTAACTCCCCAAGGCCTGTATCGTATCCAACAGGAAGGGCATTTTCTCTGGAAACCTTAAGACCATTATATTCTTTTGGGTTATGAGAAGCAGTAATCATAACTGATGCTTTGAAGCCATGTTTTGCAGTAGACCAGTATACCATAGGAGTGGTGGAGAGACCTATGTTATATACATCAGCACCTCTGTCGGTAACACCTTTACAGAAGTATTCAAATATTTCATCAGAAGATACTCGTACATCTCTGCCGACAAGAATCTTATCAGTATTTAAAAGTTCAGGAAGAAAATATCCAATTTTATATACATCCTCCTTATTGAAATCACGATTGTATACGCCTCTGATGTCGTATGCTTTGAATGCTTTCATATGAAAATTATTGAAAATAATAAAGAATATCCTACTATAACGAAAAAGTAATAGAATATTGTTGATTTCTGGTAGCTATCTATTAACGTATGCTAATTGTATAAACGAAAGGAGGGAAGTAATATATTGTTTTAATCAGAGTAGAAAAGAGAGAAGATGAAAAAGGAGACATAGCTCCTTTTTAGCTTATTTTGTAACGGTTTTCACACACATAACATGTATGCAAGAGTGGTCATAAGTTCTTAGATCGACACAAGGAGCAGAAACAGGAACTAAACCAGCATTCAACTGTCTTGATTCTTCATTATTGAGTTTAGCAATTGTTTCCTTTCTAATAGTAAGTTTTTTCTTTTTCATCTTATTTAGCTTTTATTTAAAATAGTAGTTGTAATAATATAGAATATAAGGATTGGCAAGATAATAAAAAAAAGAATAACATGTGGTAATTCGTTCTTATTGTGTAGTCTATGAGAACTTCATAGTTGTTAGTATATCTTTTGAAACCCCTTTGAAGTATAGCTTGTGAGTTATGTGATGTTTGTTTTATTCATATAATAAATAATGAAAATATAAAATAGACTAATTCAAAAATTGCAATTTCAAGAACCAATACAGTTTCTTTATTACAAAAGCATGAATGTGCTTTTGTAATGTTAAGTTGTTCTTTTAATAAAATCGTTAACTTTTATATTGATATGTCTCTATTTGAATATCTTCATTTTATTGAGTGCTCTTTTATATGCTCTTGCATTTCTGTTGTGTTGTTGTAATGTTCTTGAGAATACATGTTTACCTGATAAGTCAGGAGAAGCACAGAAATACATATAATTATGTTTATCAGCATTGAGAACTGCGTCAATAGATTCTTTTGAAGGAATGCATATCGGGCCTGGAGGTAATCCTGTGTGTATATAAGTATTATATGGAGAGTCAACTCTTAGATGTATATTTAGAACTCTATTGATTATCTTGTCTTTGTTAGCATATACGATTGTAGGATCAGCTTGTAAAGGCCAGTTTTTCCGTAATCTATTTAGATAGACTCCTGCAATTACAGGTTTTTCTGAAGGAATATTAGACTCCTTTTGTACGATAGAAGCAAGGATTGCGACCTGAAAAGGAGTGAAGTTTAGTTTCTTGGCTTTTTCAATCCTACTGTTGTCCCAAAACTTTTCTCTTTCATTGTTCATTCTTTTCAAAAACTCAGGAGCCTGAGTATTCCAATTAAATTGATATGTATCATCAAGAAAAAGTAGACTTACTTCTTTTGGAGTTAATCCCAATGTTTTTAAAAAGGCCTTGCTTTCACATAATTGAACTATCCTTGAAGAATCAGCTTCAAGATCCTGACTTGCTAAACCTGCAATCTCATTAATATCTTTTATGTTATTGAAAGTAAATGAAACAGGATCTTGCTTGCCACTTCTTAGCATGTTTACGATCTCATTATTATTCATTCCTGAACGGAGCAGATATCTGCCTCCATAAATATGCCTTGGGTAGTTTTTCTTCTCAGCAACCCATTGGAAAGAAGATAGATTATAAAGAATGTTATTACTTTTAAGAGTATCTAATACTTGAGTGTATGTTGCTGAAGATGGAATATAGATATATTCAGTTTCTGATTGATCTAAATTTATGTTAGGCTTATATATTATACTATATAAATAGTATCCTACACCTAAAACAATGATTATTGTAGCTGTTAAGAGAAGTATTATAATACGATGCCAAACAGATTTCTTTTGTTTATTATCTTTTCTCTTGTTTAATGTTGATTGAATATTAACCATATCTTCCTTTATTTCCACTCGCGCAAATATAGAAACATTTATAGATATCTCTTAGCCCTGTTTGTTGATTAGTTGGTAGAGTATTTCTGTCTCCCATTGATTATTGATGAGCCTCCAGTCTTTCTTTTTTCCAATTTCTACAAATCCTGAAGAAATAAATAACTTTTTGCTATCAGCATTGTTTTCAAGAATATTACAGAAAAGTTGGTGGAGGTGTAGAGTAGAAAAGCAATAATTAACAACTAGTTGCAAAGCTTTCTTTGCATAACCTTTGTTTCTTTCTTCTTTGGTAATTAATATTCCTATTCCTGCTCTTTTATGAGCTGGTTCAAAATCAAAGAGATCTAAAGTGCCTATTGTTTTTGTTTGGTTGTCAATCTTACAATCAATCATTAATCTTAATTGCTTGTCAGAATAAATATCATGAGTATTATTTAATATGTATTGTTCTAATACAAACTTAGAAAAAGGCACGTTTGTGCTACCTAAGTGCCATAAGCTAGTATCGTTTTCCCACTTATATAATATTTGTAAGTCTTCTGGCTCAGGAGCTCTAAGTGATAGATGATTGTCTTTAATCATGTATAAGATGTTTATATAATTGTTATGCCTTCAAATGTTTTTACAGCAGGTCCTTGTAGATATAAATTAGTGAAAAGGTTTTTCTCTTTTTCTAAATATACTTTTAATTCACCTCCTTTGGTGATGATATTTACTTCATTTGCATCTTCAAGAGTAGAAAGAACTATAGATGCAGCAGTAACACCAGTTCCACATGACCAAGTTTCTTCTTCAACGCCTCTTTCAAATGTTCGTACAATTAATTTATCACCTGATTTTTCAATAAAATTAACATTTGTACCATGAGGAGCATACTTTTCACTGTTCCTAATATCTTTACCATGTTTGTTTACATCATAGCAATTGACATTATCTACAAGCTTTACAACATGTGGAGAGCCTGTATTAAGAAAGTATTCTCCATCAGAATGAGAAATGCTATTTACATCCTGCATGCGTAGTTTTACTGTAGCCTGATCTTTATTACTGGAAATGATACTTGCTGAGTGTTCTCCATCAATAGCCTCGAACTTGCATTCGTCTTTTATGATACCTAAATGATATGCAAATGCAACAATACATCTTCCTCCATTGCCACACATCGAAGATTGATGTCCATCTGAATTGAAGTACACCATATTAAAGTCATATTGAGAGTGGTTTTGCAGTAGAATTAATCCATCAGCACCTATTCCAAACCTTCTGTGACATAGGTTTGTGATGATGTCAGGATCTTGAGGGAATCTATTCTCACGATTATCAATCATGATAAAATCATTGCCTGTGCCGTGATACTTATAAAAGTGGATTTTCATTTTCTTTCCTAATTTAGCAAACAAAATTATGATTTTGTTATTAATTATTAAAGGATATATAAAAGTCTAACTTGTTATTGTTTTTAACATTTTTTAACACTTATTAACGCATTAGTCCTATAAGAACCCTAATCTTAATGCGTTTAGGAAATATTGTTTTATTTAAATAGAAATACGATGAAGTCAATCATTAAATCTATTGTTACTGCATTTCTCGGAGCTATACTAGCCTTTGGTGTTTATGGATTAGTCTCTTTAAATAACTCAGAAAAAGTTGATGTTCGTCAACAGGTACAAACATCTATACCTATTCAGAATGTAAAATACTCTCCATTACCTCAAGGTGCTACTAACTTCGTAGATGCAGCAGAAAAAACAGTTAATGCTGTTGTACATATAAGAACTGAAATTCAAACCAGATCAGCTTCTTTTGAAGATTTCTATGGATCTCTCAGAGGATTTCTTGATGGTTATCCTAGAAAAAGAAGACAAGAAGCCCTTGTTGCTTTTGGATCTGGTGTGATAATCTCTAATGATGGTTATATTGTAACCAACAATCATGTTGTTGAAGGTGCTGATAAAGTTTCAATAACTCTTAACGATAAACGTGAGTTTAAAGGTAAGATTATTGGGCAAGATCCTACTACGGATTTAGCTTTGGTTAAGATAGAAGCTTCTGATTTACCTTACCTTACTTATGGTGATTCTGACAAAGTTAGAATAGGTGAATGGGTGCTTGCTGTTGGTAATCCGTTTAATCTTACTTCTACTGTTACTGCTGGAATTGTAAGTGCTAAAGCCAGAAACCTTAATATTCTTGGTGGTGGTACTTATGTTGAATCTTTTATCCAAACTGATGCTGCTGTAAATAGAGGTAATAGTGGTGGTGCTCTTGTAAATACTACTGGTGATCTGGTTGGTATAAATGCTGCCATTGCTTCCCATACAGGTTCATATGAAGGATATTCTTTCGCCATCCCTGTAAATATAGTACGTAAAGTCGTTGATGATTTATTGAGATATGGTGAAACTCAAAGAGCATACCTTGGTGTTGTTATTCAGGAAGTAACTCCTGAACTCGCTAAGGAAAAGAGTTTGGGAAGTTTGGATGGTGTTTACATTAATGCTGTTTCTGAAGGTGGTGCTGCTTTAAAAGCTGGGTTAAGATCTGGTGATATAATTCTAAATGTAAATGGAAAGCCTACAAATACTTTCTCAGAGTTGGTTGGAACAATAAATCAATATAGCCCTGGTGAAAAGGTCGAAGTTGATTTTATGAGAGATGGCAAAGAGAAGACTATTAAAGTTGTGCTTAGAAATGAAGATGGTACAACTGCTGTTATTACTTCTGAAGAGGAGTTCTCTAGTGAAAGTCTGGGTGCTACTCTAAGAATGATCACTATTAAAGATAAGAGAATGTATAATATTGATAGTGGTCTTAAGGTAGAAAATGTAAATCCTAATGGTGTCCTTGCTAATGCAAGAATTGGTAAAGGTTTTATTATTACTGATGTTAATAAAATGCCTATAAATAATAAAAAAGATCTTGAAAGGGCCTTTAAAAACTCTAGTAGTGGAACTTTACATATTAAAGGTGTTTATCCTAACGGAATGAAAGTTAGTTATGAATTTATCTTATAGCATATAAGGTTTTTTCTATAGGTTTTTGAAACATTTTATAAAAAATCTCGTAAGAGGGAAGAAAGGGATTATCCTTTCTTCCTTCCTTTTTATAGAATGTGTTGGTAAATCTCTTCAGTTTATTGTATTCAAAAATCTAAAAACTTTCCATCATGAGACAACTTAAAATCACAAAATCAATCACCAATAGAGAAACTGCGTCTTTAGATAAATACCTTCAAGATATTGGTAAAGAAGATTTGATTAATGCTGAACAAGAAGTTGAGCTTGCGAGAAAAATAAAAAAGGGTGATCAGAAAGCCCTTGAGAAACTTACCCGAGCCAATCTTAGATTTGTTGTTTCTGTTGCAAAACAATACCAAAATCAAGGACTTAGTTTGCCTGACCTTATCAATGAAGGTAATTTAGGTCTTATAAAAGCTGCACGTAGATTTGATGAAACAAGAGGATTTAAGTTTATCTCATATGCTGTTTGGTGGATCAGACAGTCAATACTTCAAGCATTAGCTGAACAGTCAAGGATAGTACGTTTGCCTTTGAACCAAGTGGGTTCTCTGAATAAAATAAAAAAGATTACCTCCAAACTGGAACAAGAATTCGAACGCACTCCATCTCCTGACGAAATAGCTGATCATATGGAGGTGCCAGAACATAAAATTGATGCTGCCTTAAGAATTTCTACAAAGTATGTTTCAATGGATGCTCCTCTTTCTAATGATGATGATATGAAGTTTCTTGATGTGTATGTTGATGAAGAAGCTTCAGGTACTGATGGCTGTCTTCTCAAAGAATCATTAAATAGAGAAATTCAAAGATCTTTATCCACTTTAACTGAAAAAGAAAGAAATGTTGTAAATCTTTACTATGGTATTGGAATGAATCACGGTTTAACTCTTGAAGAAATTGGATCTAAGTTTGATCTAACTAGAGAGAGAGTTAGGCAAATTAAAGAAAAAGCTATAAGAAGACTTAAACATACTTCAAGAAGTAAATTGTTAAAGGCATATTTGGGACAATAAAAAACTAAGATTCTACAATTAACCTTTGAACAACGGAGTTCTGATAATAATTATCAAAGAGCTCCGTTTCTTTTTTTTCTTTTTTTTTAGCATTTTATACTTAAATTGGTATAAGATCAAAACAAATAGTATTTTTGCGAGACTTCCCTGAAGTCATGATTTATTATTTGAAAGCAACTTTTATATTATAAACCGGAAAACAAACCTTATCAGGCATGGCTCAGACCAAGTATATTTTTGTAACGGGGGGAGTAACTTCATCCCTTGGTAAAGGCATTATTTCTGCTTCTCTTGCAAAGCTTTTGCAATCAAGAGGCTTCTCAGTAACTATCCAAAAATTAGATCCTTATATTAATATTGATCCAGGCACATTAAATCCATATGAACATGGTGAATGTTTTGTTACTGATGATGGTGCAGAAACAGACCTTGATTTAGGACATTATGAAAGATTCTTGAATGTCCCAACATCACAATCGAATAATGTTACTACTGGTAGAATTTATCAGTCGGTAATTAATAAGGAAAGAAAAGGAGAGTACCTGGGAAGTACTGTTCAGGTAATACCTCATATTACTGATGAAATCAAGAGACGTATTAAGATCCTTGGTGAAACTGGGGATTATGATTTTGTCATTACTGAGATTGGAGGTACTGTTGGTGATATTGAATCTCTTCCTTATATTGAAACTGTTCGTCAACTTAGATGGGAATTAGGTAAAGATTGTTGTGTGATTCACCTTACTCTTGTTCCTTATCTTTCTGCTGCAGGTGAGTTGAAGACTAAGCCTACCCAGCATTCTGTAAAATCATTATTAGAACAAGGTGTTCAGCCTGATATTATTGTATGCAGAACTGAACATGAATTAAATGAAGGTATTAAAGATAAAATCGCAAGATTCTGTAATGTAGCTACCACCTCAGTTATAGAATCTATGGATGTACCTACCATTTATGAAGTTCCAATGAAGATGGAAGAAGAAAAATTAGATGTTGAGGTATTACATAAATTAGGTATTACAACTTATCCGCAATTAGACCTTAATAAATGGGAAAACTTTGTTCACAACCTGAAGAATCCTGAACGCGAGATTCGTTTAGGGCTTGTTGGTAAATATGTTGAATTGAAGGATTCTTATAAATCTATTCTTGAAGCTATCATTCATGCAGGAGTTTCTAATCATACTAAAGTAAAAGTATGTATGGTTCATGCTGAAGAAATAGATGATCAAACTGCTGATTCTCTTCTTGCTAATCTTGATGCTATTCTGGTTGCTCCTGGTTTTGGTGAAAGGGGTATTGAAGGTAAGATTCGTGCTGTTAGATATGCTCGTGAGAATAAAATACCTTTCCTTGGTATTTGTTTGGGTATGCAATGTGCTGTTATTGAATTTGCAAGAAATGTGCTAGGATATAAAGATGCTCATTCTTCAGAAATGAATGAAAATACTAAGCATCCTGTTATTGATTATATGGATGAACAAAAGACCATCGAAGATAAGGGTGGTACTATGCGTTTAGGCTCATATGATTGTCAGTTAGCGGAAGGTTCAAAGTCTTTTGAGGCATATGGTGATAAGAATATCTCTGAGCGTCATAGACACAGACTTGAGTTTAATAACAAATATTTAGATGAGATTACAAGTAAAGGAATGATTGCTACTGGTAAAAATATAAATAGAAATCTGGTAGAGATAATTGAAATTCCTGATCATCCTTTCTTTGTTGGTGTTCAATTTCACCCAGAGTATAGGAGTACTGTTATGAATCCTCATCCTTTGTTTGTGAAGTTTATCGCAGAGACTGTAAAGAATAAATAATAGATAAAAAGCTATATATGAAGAGGGTGCTTGCTTAAGCATCCTCTTTTTTATTTTATAAAAATACATGTTATAGCTAAGTTCTTTCGTTAATTTCAAAACTAATAAGTATGGATTATAGAGATCATGTTTTTTTAGTTGTTGCACAGAATCTTAGCTTTTCTAAAGCAGCAAATGAATTATGTATAAGCCAGCCAGCAGTAAGTAAACATATGCAGGAGCTAGAGCGAAAGGCGGATATTGTTTTATTTGAAAGAAAAGGTAATAGGATTGAATTGACTAAAGCAGGACAAGTAAGATTTAACTATCTATCTAAGATCAAACAGATATATCATGAGTTGGATTATGAACTTTCGTTATTGAAGGAAACCATGAAAGGAAAGTTGAGGGTTGGAGCTAGTTCTACTATAGCTCAATATGTTGTTCCATCATTAATGGCATCGTTCCTGAAACAATATTCAGGCATTACTTTGGATCTTAAGAGTGGAAATTCTTTTGATATGGAACAGAAACTATTATATGATGATATTGATATTGCTTTGGTTGAAAATCATAGGTCTTTGTCAGGAATTTCTTATGTCCCTTTTATGGATGATGAAATCGTAGCAATAACTTCTTGTAAAAGCCCTTTTGCAAAAGCAAGTAAGATTTCAATTGATGATATAAGAAAGATGCCAATTGTTGTCAGAGAAAAGGGAAGCGGAACTTTAGAGGTTATACAAAAGGTGTTTCAGGAAAACGACTTAGATTATAATGCACTTAATATAATTATGCATTTAGGGAGTACTGAGGCTATCAAAAACTTTGTTCCCAACATTGATGTGGTGGGTTTTGTATCTGAAAAGGCAGTAATTAAAGAACTGAGAAATGAAGATCTTATAAAGTTAGAAATTGAAGGATTGAAAATAAATCGTTCATTTAGAATTGCTAGGAAACAAGGGGCTATTACAGGGCTTACAGACATATTTTATAATTTCCTCTTAAATCGTACTTCTGTATAACTTATAGTTATAATGTATAATTATTTGTTGCTTGTGGGCTTTATACCTCCTGAATACATTTGCCACAAAAAGCAATGACAAGATCACTATTTCAAAAAAGACGATCAGATATATTTATTCTTCTGGGCATACTACTTTGTTTCCTTCCATTTATTTCTGTGGGCATGGCCTTAGCTATTGGTTTACTGGTTTCTTTTCTGGGTTTTAACTCGAATGATTATTCTAAATATAGTGGATGGTTATTGAAGAATGCTGTTATATTAATGGGATTTGGAATGAGTTTACCTGTAGTAATATCAACAGCTAAACAGGCTTTTCCTATAACAGCTTTGTCTGTTGCTTTTACACTTATATTGGGTATTGTTCTAGGTAAGATACTGAAGGTAGATAAAAAACTTTCATGGTTGATAGCTGCTGGTACTGCTATTTGCGGGGGAAGTGCTATAGCTGCTGTCTCTTCAGTGATTAAGGCTGATAAAGACAGAGTATCTATGTCATTGATTGTTGTGTTTATATTAAATGCAGTGGCATTGTTTATCTTTCCTGTTTTGGGTCATTATTTTGGCTTAAGTCAAGAGGTCTTTGGGCAGTGGGCAGCGATAGCAATTCATGATACTAGTTCTGTTGTTGGAGCTGGGGTAAGTTATGGTGAGAGAGCACTAGAGATAGGAACAAGTGTTAAGCTGACTCGTACTTTATGGATTATTCCCGTTTCTTTATGTTTTGCCTTCGTCATGAAAGGGGAGAAGGGTAAAATGAAATTTCCGTTTTTTATAATTGGCTTTATTATTTCATTATGTATAGTGTATGTCTTACCTGAATATGATACTTTATATAAAGTGCTTTATTATCTTGGTAAGAAAGGTCTGTTGATTGCATTATTTCTTATTGGTTCTGGTATAAATGTAAAGAATGTAAAGGCTATGGGTTTGAGAAGTCTTATAATGGCTTTATTTTTATGGATATGTGTTAGTATAGGATCTTTGATCTTGTTGAATTATTCATAATGAACTAAAGATGAAAAAAGAAAACTTTAAAAAAGCCTTGATCTATGGTATAGCTTTTATGATCGTAATGTTTATAATTAACCTTATATTTCCATCTAATGAAGAAGAAAAACTTACTTTTAGTAAAGCGATCTTAAGCCTGATTATATATTTTATTGGAGGGTGTTTAATTGGGATACTTGAAGAATATATCAAGATAAGAAGAGTAAGATCAAAGTTAAAATAAATGAAAGAGAACTTTACGAATCTGGATATCTACTATTGAAATAAGATTTTTGTAATAAGTTATAACTGTTTGTCTGAATGTGAGTTGTTTGTTATCTTCCTTTTTGGCATAAATATTGGAAGGCGGTAAAGGGTGAAAAAGTTATATACCAATAATTAGTGACGTAAATAGAGTTATGGATAGGATGACGACAGATAAACCATATGTTAGCATAATAATGAAGACCTTATTACCTTCTTTGTTATTTCTGACTTTTTATCTAATGATTAGAGAAGATATGTTACTTATCAATAAGCTGCCAATGGTATTTATATCATTATGGGAGAGTTTTTTAAATTAGGGTACTTTATAGTTATTTAGGTATATATTTCTGTTTTACTTACTTTGAAAACGATGGTTGATTATTCAATCATCGTTTTTTATTTCTGGATAGGAAATTATGGTAAAAAAACCGCAAATGTAACTTTTAACATTTTTTAACATTTGAGCTATTGACAAGTTCGATATCTTGATATAAATTTGTTTCAACATTAAGCAACTGATTAAGTGCCGGCCTTTTTGGAAGCTTTTACCAAAAATAAAATCCATTTTAACTTATGCTAAAATTATGTCTTATTAGTATGTATATACTTCTTGTGTTCTATATATCGATAAGCCCTTTTTTAGCTCTAAAAATTCATTAAATATGAAAACCAAACAGATTAATTATTCAAGAAGAAAAAGCCATTTTACAAAAAATGACGGCACTAATGTTTATTTCCCAAAAATTCATTATAGTAAAACAGTCAAAGATGCTGAGTTTGTTGAGTTAGCCACAAAAGAAAATGGTATTCGCCCTGAGATCTTCAAAGCATGTATGGATAGTTTTATTACAACATTAGGTGATGTTATCAGTAATGGTAATATATTATCTACAAGCTGGATCAATGGAGTTAGCATTATGAAAGGTACTTCACCAGATAAAGAAGCTGTTTTTGATCTTTCTGATAAAGAAAACAACAGCATACATGAATCTATTTCATTGCCTATTGGAGTTAGACAGAATATCTATGGCAAACAGAATATCTTGTTCGTCAAAGAGAAATATTACACTAAAGTTCCTGCTATATATTCAGTATTCCAAATCTTTCCATATCAAGAAAATATTGTAGAAAGAGGAAACATTGGTAAGATTTCAGGTAAAAATCTATTCTGTGAAGATGACAACAAAAACACAGGAGTCTTTATAAAAGATGCTGAAGGAAACAAAATAATGCTTCCAACATCTCAGAATAGAGCCGGCAGTTATGTGAAATTTAAAGTTCCTATCGATGCAGAGCTAGGAGAACACACCTTAAACTTTGCTTATATGCATAATAACGAAATCCGTGATTATGAATCTATAAAAAGGATAACTATCGTATAAAAGGCTTAATGCTTATTGAATTATCTGCCTCATCTCAACAAAGGGATGAGGCTTTTTTGTCTTAAATCCTTAATTATCACTTTGATTTTTCTACTTATTGCAACTTTGTTCTCTGCTTATTGCAACTTTGTTCTCTGCTTATTGCAACTTTGTTCTCCGCTTATTGCAACTTTGTTCTCCGCTTATTGCAAAGATGTTTTTAGCATAAAAAAATTTCAATAATTAAAATTATTTTTTACTTTCGCGCAACTAAAAACAAACTCATAAAATACTAAAGAATAACAACATGCAACCTAAGAAAATATTAATACCACTATTTTTTATTTGTTTTATTTCTCTTACGGCTTTTGCACAAAACTTTCATAGAATAGAAGGCTGGCCAGAATCTACAAATCTTAAAATTGAAAAATATCTTGAATCTACAAAAGCTGTTAAGGATAGAAAAGTTGCAGTTTTTGATTGTGATGGAACTATCATAGGACAATCTCCTTATTATTTGTCTAATGAAGTAATGTGTAGTTATGCAAAAAAACACTTGGGTAAAAATGATACCATATCAAAAAATGCTGTAACGCATACATATAAATATGCCAATGGATATGGTAATCCTTCACAGCCAATGGAAACAGTGCTTACTCTTGCAGGAATAAGTCCTCAGGAAGCTGAAAATATTGGATGGCAATTATATAAGGAAAAATATGCTGATAAAGTATTTCCTCAAATGATACAGCTTATCAAAAACCTAAAAGAATACGGTTTTGAAGTGTGGGCAATTACAGGAGCTCAGGAAGTTGTTTATCAGAAAATATGTAGTGAAGTTTTTGGAATTCCAATAACTCATATTTATGGTGCCAAAACAATCATTGCTGATGATAAAATTACTGATCAGATGATAAAACCAATACCTGAACAAGCAGGAAAAAAACATATTATTGAAACCTTTATCAAAGCTCAACCAATGTTTGTTGCTGGTAATTCAAGAGGTGATTTAGATATGCTTATCTATTCAAAGGGTATGCAGATGATAGTAAATCCTGACAATGAAGAAAAGTTAACTGATTCAATTCTCAAGAATCAAACTTTAGAGAGCTATTCCAAAGAACATGGATTTACTATTGTAAATTGTAAAGATCAAAGGCCTGAAGGTGTACATTTTGATTGTGCTGATTTTGGAATCAAAACAAACAAGCCAAACTAATCCGAAGTCTTAAAGATATTTTAGGCTGTTGTAATATTACAACAGCCTTTTTTTATTAAAATCGTTTTTATAAAAACATTACTCCTCATAAAAAACATTATTTATTATTTTATTCCACCCTTATAATCACAAAAAAATATCTTCTTTTTTATAATTGATACTTATATCATTACAAAATAAAATATCATAAAATTCAATATTTCCTTTAAAGTAAAAATACTATTAGATCAAAAAAACATTGGTCACCTTTTCTAATTATCAGTTATTAACCCTAAAACAACTTTAAATATAGAGCCCTTTTAATCCATTATAACAACAAGAATAGTTAATTATTATTTAATCATATTCATCGAAATAAATCTGGTCTTCCAGAAAATAGATTACAAATAAACTTTAATTAACAACTCTAAAATTAATCATTATGAAAAGTAAAATTTTATTTTTACTCGTCTTTACCTTTGGTATAATTACTTCACAAACAGCAAATGCTTCTAATAAAGAAGATAATGCAAAGGATGAAAAGGTTATAAAAGTAGATAGAGATGCTTGCCACCCTGTTGGAATTTTATTTCAATCAAATCTTCCTACATCAGGATACACCTACTCTGGAGTAGTTAATTCAAAAACCGGTGCTGATGCAAGTAAACTGATATCAGTAACAGTAACTACATTCAAAGTTTATATTACTCCATTACCAGGTTCTGAAGGAGGTTCGTACAAAGTAATTCTTAATGTAGGAGCGGGATATCAAGCCTTTGTCGAATTTTCAGTGTGTAAATAATTTGACATAAAAACATTTACATTACTTCCGGTCTTCTTTATGAAGGCTGGAATTTTAAGTATACTACAGAATTACCTCCTCCTTATTCTTTATATTCTTCTTTTGAAATTATCACTTCCCTTCTTATTTATAGCCTTTTATCTATGAATTAAACCTTTCAATAAAGAGAAATAATTTTTCATAGATAACCTTCAGAAATAACAGATATCACTTCAATGCAATAGAATTATGTTGCAAACACTAGGTAAAGCTTAATATTTTTCTGAAATTTGTTACGTGTACTAAATATCAGAAAAGATGAATAAGAAAACGTTTGCAGAAAAGATCTTCAATGCTTCTGCAGGTTCGATAGTATTCTATCAGCCTAACATTGTATTGACACATGACAATACATCAAGTATTATCAATACATTCAAAAAGATGAATGGAGAAAAAGTAAAGACTCCTGATCAATTGATGATAGTACTTGACCATAACGCGCCCCCTACAAATGCTAAATTAGCTAATGACTATCAAAAGATAAGAGACTTTGTTAAAGCTCAGGGTATAACTAACTTTCATGATGCAGGAAAAGGGATATGTCATCAATTGATGTCTCAATATGCCAAACCGGGAATGGTTATAGTAGGCAGTGACAGTCATACTTGTACTGCTGGTGCTTTCAATGCTTTTGCTGCTGGTATAGACCGTACAGAAGCAGCAGGATTATGGAAACAAAGTGAAACATGGTTCAGAGTCCCTGAAAGCATCAAAATTAATCTTACCGGAAAATTACCTAAAGGCGTTTATGCAAAAGATCTATCTCTATATATAATAGGTATGATCGGATCTAGTGGTGCAGATTATATGTCTATAGAATATCATGGAGAAGGTGTAAAAACACTCAGTATTGACCAAAGGATGACACTTACTAACCTTGCATCAGAAATGGGAGCTAAGAACGCTGCTTTCCCATGTGATGAAGTATTATGTGAATTCCTTGGAGAAGATACAAAAGGTGTATGGGCAGATAAAGGTGCTACCTACGCAAAAGAAATCGATATCAATCTCAGTGAATTGTATCCTCTTGTAGCTGCACCCCACCATGTAGATAATGTCAAATCTGTAAAAGAAGTTGAAGGCACAAAGATTGATCAGGCAGTAGTTGGAACTTGCACCAACGGAAGGCTTGAAGACCTAAGGATTGTAGCAGAGATACTAAAGAACAAAGAAGTCAATCCTGAAGTACAGATGTTAATCATTCCTGCTTCACGTAAAATCTACTTACAAGCAATGGAAGAAGGATTGATACAAATATTCCTTGAAGCTGGAGCCAATGTATTGTCTGCATCATGTGGTCCATGCTTGGGAACAGGTCAGGGTATCCCTGCTGATAACTTCAATGTTATTTCTACTGCTAACAGAAATTTCAAAGGAAGGATGGGAAATAAAGAATCTAGTGTATATCTGGCCTCCCCTGCTGTAGTTGCATATTCAGCAATAAAAGGAGAGATCACCTTACCAGAAACAGACTCAATATCCAAACCTTTCCCTTATCCGAAAAAGCAAAGTTCTACTGTAGATATTGATATCAATGATAATAGAAGAATCAATGGTATCTGGAATTATGCAGATGTTGATAACCTCAACACTGATCAGATGTTTGCAGGAAATCTTACATATAATATCAATAGTTCTGAAGGAGAAAAGATACTTCCATACCTATTCAAAGACTTTGATGATAACTTCTCAGACAGAGTACAGAAAGATGATATCATCTTTGCAGGAGATAACTTTGGATGTGGCAGCTCAAGAGAACATCCAGCTGTAGGCTTATCTTATGTAGGAGTAAAGGCGGTTATCTGTAAATCTGTCAATAGAATATTCTATAGGTCATCCGTAAATCAAGGATTACCTATAATTTTACTACCTGAAGCAGTAGATGCATATAATGCTGGAGACCAAGTAGAAATTGATTTTAATAAGGGTGAAATTATGATAGCAAATAAAATATTCACATTTACTCCATTACCAGAGAAACTAATGAATATTTTTGATTCTAAAGGACTTATAAACTATATTCTCGAAAAAAATTAGAATATTTATACATATTTTTAGTTAATTTAGAAGGGACTTTTAAAAAGAGTCCCTTTAATTTTACATATATGAGTAGGAGAAAACTAATTTTTTGGATTGGATTCATAGTAGTAGCTATAGCAGGCTTTTTTATTATTAGACAATTTTCACCTGTATATGCTTCAAGGTATCCGTTGTTGGTTATATTAGTATTATTGGATATCTATCTATGGAATGGCATCAAGAGCGGCATCAATAAATCATACAAAGCATTCAAATCTATTGTAAGCTTTTTGTATTGGCTGCCTATTGGACTGCTTATCATATCAGGCATAATCACACCTTTTGACAGCATTCCTTTTTGGAATAAAGATGTAAGAGTAATCTTTTATGGCATAATCTTATGTATATATGCAGCTAAGATTATACCTATGATCTTTTACCTTATATCAGATTTCATCAAGCTGTTTTACAAAAAGAAGAAAGAAAAGTCTATTGGAGGTAAACAGAAAAGAAGAGCTTTTCTAAAGACTGTAGGCTTAGCAGGTGGTGGAGTTATGCTTGTAACCATGGTAACTGGTATATTCAAATGGGTGCATGATTTTAAAGTACATCAGATATTTGTTCCAATAAAAGGTCTTCCTAAAAGCTTTGAAGGTTTCAAGATATTGCAACTTTCCGATATCCACCTTGGCAGTTGGATAAATAAGGATAAAATGGAAGAGGCTATAGATATAATGATGGAACAAAAGCCAGATCTTATATTATTTACAGGAGATCTTGTAAATTATAAATCCTCAGAAGCTTTACCATTCGCATCCATTATGAAAAGAATAAAAGCACCATATGGAGTTTATTGCACACTTGGAAATCATGATTATGGTGACTATGCTGTATGGCCAACAAAACAAGCCAAGCAAAAAAACATGCAACAACTCTATGATTTCTATGAAAACATTGGATGGGAACTTCTCAATAATGAAAACAGAATCATAGAAAAAGATGGAGAACAGTTAGCTTTAATAGGCGTAGAAAACTGGTCACATTTCAATAGATTCCCAAAGAAAGCTAATATTAAAAAGGCTTTAGATGGAACAGAAAGTATTAATGCTAAGATACTTATGTCTCACGACCCAACACATTGGCATTATGTTATCAGGAAGGAACACCCTGAAATAGGTCTAACCTTATCCGGACATACACATGGATTTCAGTTTGGTGTAGAAACAGCAAAATTTAAATGGAGCCCATCTCAATATTTATATCCTGAATGGGCAGGTTTATATTCAAATAAAGACCATTGTCACTTATACGTAAATAGAGGATTAGGGGTAATAGGATACCCTGGACGGGTCGGAATAAAACCAGAAATATCGATGATACAATTAAAAACACTATAAAGTAATTTTTTTTACATACACTCTCCTTAATAAGGAGAGTTTTTTTTTATTTTTGCTGAGGAAATTAGAACACTAGACCAAACTTGTATACATGAAAAAGTTTTTATTATTTACCCTAATAGCAGGATTAGGTTTATATATTTGTGGATGCAATAATAAAGAAGTCGGAGATCCTATTGCTGAATTCACAGTTGAAGCTGATGATTATACTGAGCCTGCAAAACTATTGTTTACCAACAAATCAGCTTATTCAAATGAGTACAAATGGGACTTTGGGGACGGTAAGGTCAGCTATGAAAAAAGTCCATATCATACATTTACTAAAGCAGGAGCTTATAAAGTTACTCTTCATGCAAGTTGTGCTGATAAAACAGACACTTTCAGTCGGACTATAGAAATAATTGCAAACAAAAATCCAAGAGCTGATTTTGAGTTTTCAATGACTGCACCATTTACTCCATGTAAAGTCAAGTTTATAAACCATTCTATCAATGCAAAGCAATATAAATGGAAGTTTGGAGATCCTGAGAATACAACATCAACAGAAAAGGATCCTACATTCACTTATAATGATAAGGGGACTTATAATATTGAGCTTACTGTTTTTAAAGATGGAGATCAACATTCCATAACAAAAAGCATTGAATTAAAAGGCAAGCCAGTAATGGCAAAGATCGAGAAAGTCAAAATACTTGATTTTACCTTTAAAAAAGCTGATGGTAGTAGTTGGGATGAAGGTTCAGGAAAAGAAGCTTATCCTGATGTATATGTTGATATTACAGACCTTAAAGATGTACCTATATTGAATGGAGATCCAAACCATGCAATAGAAGATTTTCATAAAGCTCCCAAGACAATATTATTCACAAATCAAAATGCAATAATTCCTTCCTTGGAAAATAATTATAAGATACGATTTTGGGATAAAGACCCTTACGGAAAAGAGTTTATCGGTGTACTTGGCCCAATAAACTTAGGAAATCTGGAAGGTTATCCTAATAAAATAGAGCTTAATAACGAAGGAATTCATGGGGTTGTATATTTAAATTGGAGATAAAAAAAAGCGGTAAAAACCGCTTTTTTGTTTTTTCTTATTCAAAAGCAAACCAATCTTTAATTAACTCTGTTTTATCTTCTGGTTCATCTTTATGTCTAAACTCATTCTTCTTTGGAAGATAGATATAGTCTTCTCTATATTCCTCAATATTAGCAACAATGTCTTTTACAGCATCAACTACTGTATCAAGCTCTTCATTAGTCATTGTTGGATGTAAAGACAATCTTACCCAACCAGGTTTTTCGGTTAAGTTCCCTTGATTAATAAGATCAGTAATATGTCTTGATTGCTCACGAGAAACCTCAAGAAGATAGTGACCATAAGTACCAGCACAAGCACATCCTCCCCTTACCTGAACACCAAATTTATCATTCAGTAGTTTAACAAGTAAGTTAAAGTGTATCTGTTCAACATAAAATGAGAATACGCCCAATCTATCCTCGACATTATCAGCAAGAATGTGTACTTTTTCTATCTTTCTAAACTCTTCAAAAGCTTTCTTTACAAGTTCATGCTCTCGAGCTCTTATGTTATCAGTACCCATCTGCTCTTTCAGCTTAACACATAAGGCAGTTCGTATTGCTTGCATAAATCCGGGAGTACCTCCATCTTCACGAGCTTCAATATCATCAACATATTTAAACTCTCCCCAAGCATTAGTCCAGTCTACAGTTCCACCACCTGGATGATCAGGCGAAGGATTACTATACATACCTCTATTAAATACAAGCACTCCTGAAGTACCAGGACCACCTAAAAACTTATGAGGGGAAAAGAAAACAGCATCTAAACGTTCTTTAGGATTATTAGGGTGCATATCTATGTCTACATAAGGAGCAGAAGCCGCAAAGTCAACAAAGATATAACCTCCAAATTCATGCATGATTTTAGCCAACTCATAATACGGAGTTTCAATACCTGTAACATTAGAACATGCAGTAAAAGAGCCAAACTTCAGTTTTCTATGTGAATACTTACTTAACTCCTTACGCAATTCATCGGGATCAACAAGTAATCCTTTGCCAGGCTTAACCATAACAACATCAGCATTTGTTTCAAGCCATGAAGTATGATTAGAATGGTGTTCCATATGAGTAATAAAGATCACAGGTTTTTCTGTATCTTTTATACAAGGCTTATTATAAAGATGTCTACAAGACTTTAAGCCAAGTATTCTCTGAAACTTATTTACAACTCCTGTCATTCCAGAGCCATCAGTAACTAACACATCATTTTCATTAGCATTTACATGCTTTTTGATAAGATGCTGAGCATAATGATATGCTTTGGTCATCAATGTTCCGGTCTCACTTGTTTCAGTATGAGTATTAGCCACCCAAGGGCCAAAAGTGTTGGCAATTTTATCTTCAATTGGTTTGTAAAGCCTACCGCTAGCAATCCAATCTCCATAAATCATTTTTTTCTTTCCATAAGGTGTTACAAACTCCTTATCCCAACCAATAGTATTCTCTCTAAACTTTTTGAAATGATTTTCCATGTCCAACAAGCTATTCTTGATATATTATAACTTCCAATAAATTAAAATCTGTATTTATTCATGCATCAGACAACATGAAAATATAAAAGTAGTGCATTCAATGTTTTAGAGTTATTGTAATTTACATATAAGCACCATTTACAAGCATCAAACGTAAAACATTCTTATCTGTTATAAATCACTCATTTAATAATTACAAAACTCTACATATCAATCACTATGAATTAGATAGAACTCCAAGTTCCTTCTAATTTACGGATGGAAAAGTAATAATTATAAAGCAAAAATAAAGAATAAAGCAAAAAATATAATGATTATAATTAGAAGGCATATAAATATATTTATATGCCTTCTAATTTCCAGTGACAACCATTAACAAACTAAACAGCTATTTACACCTGGACAAGTTGGACAGCCTGTATCATCTGTATATTCTCTTCGGTTGGCTTCATGATCTTTCATTTTTAAATGGTTGATCTTTTCAATATTTAAAGCAAGAGAATCTACATCAAGCTTAATTATTCTATTTTTCATCTTTTCAATAAATTAAATTATTTACTAAGGAGAGATAAGTAATAATTATTCAAAAAATCAATATCTATGGATAGATCGTAATAAAGACAGACATCCATTGTTATATAACATAAACTTAAATTCAAGTAAGAATATTCCAATATCCGATTTAAAAAATTTCAATCAATTTGAACAATTAGCCATTACTATGCATGATTATAGTATAAGTTAATTCAAAAGTGGTCTTTAAATCACTTAAGCATGAAAAAACACATAATTTAATAAATAAGAGATAATGCTATTTAATTCCTATACCCTTATTGCACTTTTATGCATACTTGTGATTTTATCATATGCTTATTCTGTAATAAGTAAATCAACCAACATCCCTTCTGTATTACTATTACTTGGAACGGGAATACTCGGCAGGTTTGTCACAGATTATTTTGATATCAATATTCCTTTCACATCACAAGTACTAGAGATATTTGGTACTCTTGGATTAATATTGATTGTATTAGAAGGAAGCTTAGAGTTAAAAATTACAAGTGAAAAAAGAAAAGTCATAAGACAATCATTCTTTGCAGCTCTTGTCATATTTATTGCCTCTTCAGCACTTATTGCAATAGGGATAAAGATGGTATATCCTTACTTCTCATATAGAGTTTGTCTTGTAAATGCTATACCTATGGCAGTAATCAGTAGTGCCATTGCCATTCCAAGCGTAGCCAATATAATATCACATAAGAAGGAGTTTATTATCTATGAATCAATATTCAGCGATATTATAGGGATCGTTGCTTTCAATCTGTTTATCACAAATGAAACATTCACTAGTCAGAGTGTAGAATGGGTTGTACTGGATTTTATAGTAATGATAGTAGTCTCATTAGTATTCTCTGCCCTATTAATCTTCTTTATGGATAGAACAAGATTGAATATCAAGTTCTTTCTGATTATTGCTGTATTGATTTTATTGTATAGTGCAGGTAAAGCATTACACCTAAGTAGTCTCTTATTGATCCTTATCTTTGGGCTATGCATCAATAATCTGGAGATATTGAAGAGATTTAAGCTAAGTAAATACGTGAATATTCCAAAGGTCAACAAGAACATAAAAGAGTTTGAGACAATAACATTAGAATCAGCATTCTTGATTCGTACATTTTTCTTTGTTGCTTTTGGGTTTTCTCTTCATTTACAAACCTTATTGCGCTCTAGGATACTTATAACAGGAGGTATTATTCTGGTGATACTCTATATTATCAGATTCATTTGGTTGAAATACAGTTTAAGATCAAATATATTCCCTGAGATATTTATTGCTCCCAGAGGTCTGATAACAATCTTATTATTCTATAGTATTCCACAGAAATACAGCATTGGTTTAATCTCTGAAGGTGTATTATTTGTAGTAATATTGGGAACAAGCTTGATTATGACATTTGGTATTATAAGCCATCAGCATAAGAAGTCCTCTACCTCAACACCAGAATTAGATCAATTTATGCGGAAGCGATAAAATAAAAAAGGAGGCAAATTTGCCTCCCCTTCTATTTAAACCATTAAAATAATATTATTCTCCTTTAGAGATCTGAACGAGTTTTATTTCTACACTTCCATTTTGGGCGTAGAAACTCAACCAATTATTATCATTACTAAACCATTTATATTGATTACCAATTCTAATAAGAATATCCTGTTCTCCTTCTTTAGGAGGCACGGTAATTACTGTACCACCATTTTTAGTTTTATCCTTACCATAACCTATCTGTACTTTCAGATTTTTCCCAGTAGAGTTAACCAATCGCACCAATAAGAAATTAGATTTACGAAGGGTTGTAGGCACAGGAGTAAAAGAGAACTTCTTAGTAGTACCTTGAGCTATATCTAAACCACCTTCATCAATACTTATAATAGCATTTTCTTCAAGAAACTTGGTGATCTTATGAATCATATCAGTAGGATAAGTCTCATCTTTCTTGATATTCTGAGCTTGAGAATAATAATCCAAAGCTTTATCATAAGATTTAGTGCTATAATAATTATCAGCAAGGCCAATAGCTTGGTTATACTCTTCTTGAATTTTCTTCATGATTGCTTCGAGTGCTTTTTCAGCTTCGTTTATCTTGAGCTTAGGATAAGTTTCCTGAGGCTTCAAACTCTTAGCTAGAGTATAATTATCAATTGCTTTTTGATATTCTTTATCTGTAAGGAATTGATCAGCCTTAGCAATAGATTGATTATACTTCTCTTCTATTTCGGCTTTTTTCTCTTCCATAATTTTATTGATCTCTGCAATCTTATCCTGAGGGTACTGCTCATTTGGCTTTATTGATAAAGCATTCTCATAACTTACTCTTGCTTCAGCCCAATTATCGGCTGCTAGCAGGTCATCACCTTTCTTTATAGCAGTAGCATAAGACTCTTCAATCTTTCTTTGACGTTCAATTTCCTCGAGTTTCTGATTAATTTGATTGATTTGAGACTTTGGATACTTTTCTTCAGGTTTTATTTCATTTGCCTTTTCATAAGCAATTAAAGCATCCTTGTAGTTATCAACCTTAAACAGCTCATCAGCCTTAGCTATAGTCTCATCAAATTGTTTCTGCAATTCAGCTTGTTGTGTCTGTTTCTGCAATGCGTCTTTAACTTCAGTAATCTTCTGAAGAACCAATTCATTTGTTGGTTTTAGCTTCAATGCTTCATTATAAGAGTCAAGAGCTTTCTGGAAAGCATCTTCAGCATAAAACTGATCAGCTTTCTGTAGCCAGTCATTAAATTCTTTCTCTACAGCCTTTTGTTGAGCAATCTCTTCAAGCTTAGTATTTATAAGTTGGATCTTTTCCTGAGGAAGTTTTTCATCAGGTTTAATGTCCTGAGCTTTCTTAAAAGAAGCCAAAGCCTGAGTATAATCCTCAGCATTCAGGAAGTTCTCACCATCACCAACAGCCTTTGCATAATTATCCTCCAAAGCCTTAATCCTTGCCTGTTCAGCTAAGATTGTTTCAATTTCCTGAATCTTTGACTTTGGATAATCTTTATCAGCAAATATCACTGAAGCCTTTTGATACATCTCTTTAGCAGACTCATATTCCTTTGAAGCTAAGAACTGGTCAGCTTGCTTGATTGCAGAAGCATAATTCTCTTCTTCAGATCTTTCTTTAGCCAGCCTATCAAGTATTGAATCTATCTCCGTAATCTTATTCTGAGGATAAGGACGGTCATTAAACAGTGTGGAAGCTTGATTATAGATCACTTTTGCTTCTTCATATTTCTTGGCTGTTAATAATTGATCCGCCTCAGTTATATATTTCTTGTATTGGCCTTCTTTCTCTTTTGTTTGAGCCTGTTGCTGTAAGAAGTCGTTTACTTCCCCTATTCTTTTCTTCACAAAAGCATTATTAGGGAATAGCTCTAAAGCAGCTTGATAAGGAGGTAAAGCCTCTTTATATTCCTGCTTTTCATAATGCCCATTAGCAAGAGCCAATTGTATATCGAACTTTTTCTTTTTCTCTATATTCGCTTCTATCTCATCTAAAGCAATCTGAATTTCTTCCAATCTTGTTTTTGGATGAGTTTCATTAGGTCTTAGTTTAAGAGCACTTTCATAGAAATTCTTTGACCTTATCAATTCATTATTATCAAAGCTTTTATCTCCCTGAGCTATATACTCATTATATTTCTTATCCTTGTCAGCACTAGCTCTTTCACTGGCAATAATATTATCGATTTCATTAAGCTTATTCTTAGGATATGCAGATTCAGGCTTTAAGCTGCTGGCCATTGCATATTCTGTCCTTGCATTATCGTAATCCTTACTATCAAAATAATTGTCAGCAGAAGCAATGGCTTTATCATATTCCTCATCAGTCTTTACCTCTTCACCCTTCAGCTCCTGATTTATCTTTGCTATCATTTCCTTTGGATATGAATCTTCAGGAGATATCCTTAAGGCTTCTTCATATAAAGCCTTAGACTTTCTGAATTCTTTATCAACATAAAATTTATCAGCAGTCTCTAAAGTTGTATCAACTTTCTTTTGTTTTTCTATTAATTCCGGAAGAACAGCTAATTTCTCCTGAGGTTCTTTTTCTTCAGGGAATAAAGACGCTGCATTTTCAAATTCAACTTTTGATTCAGCATATTTCTTTCTATCAAAAAGATAGTTGGCTTTACGCATAGCCTCAGCATACAATTTCCTATTACTATCTCTTTTAATGATAAGTTGTTTAATCTCTTTTATCTTTTCCTTTGGATAGCTTTCTGCAGGTATTACTTTTGAAGCCTGTTGAAAGTCTGCTTGTGCTTTTTCATAGTCTTTATTCTTAAAAGCAGCTTCCGCACTTGAAACAAAAGTATCATACTTACTTTGGGTAACAGTCTGTTGTTCTTGCAGTTTTTTTGACTCTTCAATTCTGTCTTTTGGATACTTTTCGGAAGGTCTCATTGCTAAAGCCTTTTGATACTCCTGAATTGCTTTAGCATAATCTTTCTTGTTATAGAAGCCGTCTGCAACATCAATTTGATCTTGATATTCGTACATCTTCTCCATTACAACACGGTTCTTTTGAATACTTTCTCTTATTCTATTTTTTGCGTATTCATTTCCGGGCTTAGCCTTTAAAGCTATTTGATAGTATGATTTAGCGTTCTTATAATCTTTTTGATTATAATATTTATCAGCAGATTTAATTGCTTCATTATAAGACACCTTCATTGTGTTCTGTGCTAGAATAAGATTATTATTCCACAGAAAAAATGATATAAAAAGAATGACGGTTGATAAATATTTCAACTTCATTATATTTCGTTTTTAATAAGGAATTACAAAATAAGTATGTTAACAATGAGCTAGTTTAAAAACAACATTATATTCACATCAATATAGTCACAACAATATCATACCAATAAACATACTAATGTTTACAGGGGCTTCTTATAAAAGAAAAGTTATTATGAACATACAGACTAAAACAACTTAGTTTTAATATTAATGGTTTCTAAATCATTTCACTGAAAGAACTTTTTACAGATTAGTATATATTATATCATCTTACCGTCTGAAATTACAAGTTGACGATCAGACATATTAGCAAGATCTTTATTATGGGTAACAATAATAAATGTTTGATCAAACTCCTGACGCAAGTCAAAAAATAGTTTGTGTAGTTCTTCTGCTGAATGAGAATCAAGATTCCCTGATGGCTCATCAGCAAGAACAACATCAGGTTGATTCATCAATGCCCGTGCCACAGCGACCCTTTGTTGTTCTCCCCCGGATAAAGCAGAAGGTTTATGAGTTATTCTATTAGATAAATTTAGATAAGATAAAAGCATCTTAGCCCTTTTTTCTGCTTCTCGTTTATTCAATCCTGCAATATAAGCAGGAATACATACATTCTCTAAAGCAGTAAATTCTGGTAATAACTGATGAAATTGAAAGATAAATCCAATGTGCTTATTCCTGAATTCTGACAACCTTGTATCATTCATCTGATCAACCCTGTGACCTCCTATCAATAATTCACCGGAATCAGATCTATCTAAAGTTCCTAGTATCTGAAGTAGAGTAGTTTTACCTGCCCCTGATGCTCCAACAATACTTACAATCTCACCTTTATCAACATAAAGGTCTATCCCTTTAAGTACTTCCAGGTTTCCAAATGATTTCTTAATTTGTCTTGCTTCAATCATAAATGAATGTGTATGGATTGCAAATATAAAGTATCCCTAGATAATGAAAAAGTCTTGTTTCTTTATAAACTTCAAGCTTTCATTACAAATAGATATAATCTTATGGAATAAAAATACTGCTTTTGCATAAAATATTACAAACCCCTATCGCTTGTATTTTTGGTCAGAACAATCTGAAACCATTATTAATAAAGGAAAATATCGTCTTTTATTATAAAAAACACAAAAAACTTAACCTCTAAAAATTATATTTCTTTCAGAAAGATAAACAAATATACTTAGTGTCAATACATAAACAGCCTTCTATAATAATTTATAAAATTTAGCAGCTTTCTTATCTATGACCAAATATCAATATCATATCTTGTTATTTTTATACTCAATAAAGAATCTCAACAAGGTGAATACAAAATAAGACTGTGTAACATGTAGCTATGGATTTATTTAATTCTCTCACAATTTTTTATTATGAAGCGATTCAAAAGCTACTTCACTTATCTTAATCTAAATATCTGGCATCAAATTCTGTGATATGGGTAAGAAAGGATAAAAATTGGTCTCCTTTTTTTCTCTCATGCAACACCTCATTCAATACGAAATATCAATAAGGCAAATAAACAATAAATAGATTTTGACAGAAAGCAACAGATTCTTTAAATCAGCTCATCCAGATATAATATACTTTTACAATTAATTCATCTTAATAATTCAATTATTATTAAAAGTTTAGAATAGGAATGCTTTTGCTTCAGATCCTTACATTTTCTTATTTATAAGCTTTATCGCTTATTTTTAACTGCTGTATAGTGCGATAATTCGGCTTTCAATTTTAAAATTGTAGATTATCGCACATATAAGCCCAATGTTATGTTAAATAAAAAAGCCTTCAGATTTCGATTGTATATGACTCTAAAAAGATCTGTTTCCTGAGAAAATGAAAAGGTGAATTGACCTAAAAGAATTAACTAATTGATTTACAATAAATAACTAATCAAACTATAAGATTTACCTTAAAGCCTACGAAATTTTACTCCTAGACTTTAAAACAAAACTCCTAGACTTTAAAATAAAACTCCTAGACTTTGAAATAAAACTCCTAGACTTTGAAATAAAACTCCTAGACTTTGAAATAAAACTCCTAGACTTTGAAATAAAACTCCTAGACTTTTACCTTTAATCAGTAGACCTACAAGATTTATTCGCTTAACTTTTGATCTTGATTATCAACAAAACATGCTGTAGTGACAAGATGTACTTTGTTGCTGTATGCCTGAAAAGTATTGATTATAAGATATTTATGTAGATTAATGAAAGTGTACAAAAATAAAGGGGAAAGCAGATTTTAGGCTTTTGATCTTTAGGTTAATGATTGCATAAAATGAAGAAAAAACGAGTGTTTTTATTTTCAGGTAGTTCAAGATAAAAATAGAGGTTGCCTCAATTTAATTGAAGCAACCTCTATATAGTTCATATATAATCTCAGTTGGATTTTATTTATTGTCAGCTTTTTCGTTGATCAATTTAAATCCAAAGTTTTTCCCTTTTTCAGTTGCAGGAACACCCTTTATCATCCATTCAGGAGCAGGTTTTCCTTTTAGATAATGATCAAAATACTGTTGCATTCTTACAGTAAGATCTTTACAATCAGCTCTACGGCTTAGATTATGAGGAGCGTTATTGTAATTCAACATCCATACAGGTTTTTGCAGACGTTTCAAAGCAACAAATAACTCGATCCCCTGATACCAAGGCACAGCACCATCATTATCATTGGCCATAATAAGTAGAGGTGTTTTTATTTTAGGTGCAAAGAATAGAGGTGAATTCTCTATATAATGAGCAGGTTTTTCCCATAAAGTACCACCAATTCTACTTTGAGTTTGTTCATATTGGAACATACGATTGAGACCGCTTTTCCAGCGAATTCCACCATATGCACTAGTCATGTTACTAACAGGAGCACCAGCCATAGCAGCAGCAAAGATATCTGTTTGAGTTACCAGATAAGCAACTTGATAACCTCCCCAGCTTTGACCCTGAATACCCATTTTTTCTTTATCAATAAAATGATATTTTGTAGTTAAAGCCTGAACACCACTAAGGATAGCATTAAAAGCATCTTTTCCCGGATATCCGACTCTATATTTAATATCAGGAATAAAGATAATATACTCATTACTTAGATAGTAAGGGAAGTTGATAACAGACCTTATAGGTTTAGGCAGATAATGGTAATGCATTCTTTCGGTGTATGTCTCATAGAAATACACTAACATAGGATACTTCTTGTTTGGATCAAAGTTTTCAGGTTTGTAAAGTAGTCCCTGTAATTGTTGATTATTGAAAGATTCCCATTCGAAAAGCTCTACAGTTCCCCAATTATAATCTTTTTGTTGAGGATTTGTATTTGATATTTTCTTTATATCAGAGAAATCCAAAGTACTTACATGTAAATCAGGATAAACTTCAAAGTTTTGCTTTGTCCAGATGATCTTATTTGAGTTTTTAGCCTTCTTAGGGTAAGAGAATAAGAAACCACCAGCAAGTTGTTCGTTTACTTTACCATTAGACAGTGTATAATAGCCATAGCCTTTTGTCTTCTCATTAAAAGCTCTAAAGAGAGCACCCTCAGGTTTTACATAAATATCATCTGGATTTAAACTTATATATCTGAATTTGATATTATTCTTCCGTCCAAAGCCCTGAGTTAAATTATATGGTTTTTTCTTTCCTTTGGGGTCAAACTTCCAAACATCGTATTTATCATAGACCAAAAAGCCTTCGTCTTTAGGAAGCCACCCGACAATGCCATAGCTTCCGGGAGTTATAGGCATATCATTTTCTTCATTATAGAAAGGAATATCAACTAATTCAGACGATAGATTTATACTGTTTTCTTTTTTGACATTGTATAAGTTCCATGTGCTGTCAGTCTTATTATACCAAGCTATATACTTCTGATCAGGGCTTAAGCTTAATCTACCAGACAGCTTTGTAAATATTTTCTTAGATTTTCCATCTTTCACATTTGTCAGGTAATAATCATCATAACCAGAAATATCCCATTGAGATAAGTATTGGTATGGGATGTCGCTGTATGTAAGGATGTATTGACCATCTATCTTTTTATCATAACTAGCATTAGGTATCGTTTCATTACATATTTGAACGAACTTTTGTTTTTCAGGATAAAATATAGCTAAGAAAGATTTTTCTTTGTTCTTCTTGGCATCAATAAGCTGTTTAGGTTGTAGATAGTTGTCTTTCCAGTTCCATATGTCAATACTTACCTTCTCTTCAGGAAGTAGAGTGTCTTTAACTTCAGGAGTAGGAGTTTTTGCAGTTCCCAGATAAAGCCTTTTACCGCTTTTGCTAAATGAGATCTTTCCAAACTCACTTACAGTCCAGTCAATAGGCATATTCTGAGTTTGTCCATCTATTGTATAGTCTCTGTTTTTGTTTAGAAGATTATGATAAGCAAGTTTATATATTTTGTTCTTTATAGTATCTTGAGAAAAAAGGTAGGCAACTTGGTTTCCCTTAGTATCTACTGTTATTTTCTTACTCTTGCCATCTGCTGAGAATAAAGTATCTGTTTTTTGAGTTAAAGTATTAAACACTATGACTGCTGTTCTATCAATACTATCCTTAGCTTGATAGATCATTCCCAGAAGATTTCCATTATCAGAAAAAGAATATTCTGATATGTTATTAAACTCATAAGACTTATCATCATTAGGATTGGAGACAACCAACATTCCAAAATCAGAAGAAGGTTTCTTTAATTTTGATTTCTTGGCCTTAGAGGTAGTATCTTTCTTGGGTAATGGTTTTTCATGTTGAAAAGCTACCCAGTTGCCTGCCTTCTTTGGAAGTTTATAAGATTTTACCCTTGGGAATTTTGTTATCTCATTACTTTTGAGATTATATATTGCCAAAGAATCTTTAGGTAGTAAGTCTTTTTTAACTTTAGCTCTTCTTTTTGTTGTTAAGGTGTCATGATAAGGTTTCATCTTAAAGACAAAAAGATTATTTGAAGGAGAGAATTTACCTTTAAATCCTCTTGCAATAGAATCAAGCTGATTATCTATATTATTATATAAATATATATAACCATCACCTTCTTGAGGATTTATTTCATAGGAAACCCATTTTCCATCATTAGAGATCTTAGAAGATGATAGGCCTTTCCATGAATTATAATCATTATGTGTTATTTTCTTCTTCTGAGCATTTACTACAAAAGAGAAAAGCGTAAATAATACTATGAATAATACTTTACTTTTGTTTAGCATGATTTAAAAGATGATCTTTATTTTTTGTTAAAATTAAAGATCAAAATTAGAGATATATTGTTAATATTCTAATTACTACATTGTTTTAGTTGTTTTTTAACAACTAGTACCTATATAAATTAATTATTATAAAATCATAGCTTATGCCATATTTAAAAATACAGACTAACATAAAAGTTGAGAATACAGATGAATTATTGATTAAGACCTCTAAACATGTTGCAGAGATTATAAACAAACCTGTAGATTATGTAATGGTAGCAATAGAGGATAATGTAAAGATGTGTTTTAGTTTAAATCAGGATCCCTGTATGTTTATTGAATTTAAAAGCTTGGGATTGCATGAAGAACAAACTAATAATTTGTCAGAAAAGGTTTGTTCTTTCTTTAACTCAGAATTGGGAATCTTAAAAGATAGGATGTATATTGAATTCAAGAAGAACCCGCGACATATGTGGGGATGGGATAGTAAAAATATGGGATGATTCTCTTTCTGCTTTTGTAAAGGTAGCTTAACTAAGCTGCTTTTACTCAATCTCTTCATCTTTAAAGAATCTTGAAATTAATAATCCATTCATTGAATATATGTAACTTTGCATGAATTATACCATATGTAAAGTTCAACTAATTATACTGTTAACTAACTAATCTAAACTAATATCGCTCTTTCTACCTTTAGCTTAACACCATTTCCATTATTATCAATATTTGCTTTAAAAATTACAAGCCTGTTTTGCATTGATATTATGCTTTTAAAAGCTTAGCTATTTACCCCCAAAACTTCGGTTTATGAGTTATATTAAAATTGAAAAAAGTGATTTAATAAACCTCGAATATGCTCTAAAGAAAGAAATCCTAAGATCTAATCAGGCTGGAGGTTATTCAAGTACAACGATTGTAAACTGTAATACTCGTAAATATCATGGACTGTTTGTAGTCCCTCAGCGACAAATTGATGAAGAGAATCATTTGCTACTGTCGAGTATTGATGATACTGTAATTCAACATAACAGAGAATTTAACTTAGGACTTCATATGTTTCAGGGTGGGCATTATCACCCTAAAGGTCATAAGTATCTTGAGAAATTAGAATTAGATCCCATACCTAAACATACTTATAGGGTCGGTGGTATCATCCTTTCAAGAGAGATGATCTTTATCAGACATGATGAAAGATTGCTTATAAGGTATACTGTTGAAGAAGCATTATCTCCAATAATTTTACGAATACGACCTTTCCTTGCATTCAGGAATATTCACAAGTTAACCTTCTCCAATATTCATATTGATCAGAAGTATTCAAAGGTCGAAAATGGAGTAGGTTTCAGGATGTATCCTATCTATTCCAGATTGTTCTTTCAGTTTTCAAAAGATGTTGAATATACTCATGTTCCTGATTGGTACTATAACTTTGAGTATATAGAGGAACGAGAACGTGGATATGAGTCTAATGAAGATTTGTATGTACCGGGTTTCTTTGAATTGGAGATGAAGAAAGGAGAGCAAGTAGTCTTATCGATTGCTTTAGAAGAAAAGAACTCTTCAGGTTTTAAACCTCTCTTTTCCCGAGAAATGAAAGTGAGAGTGCCAAGAGACAATTATGAAAACTGTCTTATTAATGCCGCAGAACAATTTATTATCAAGAATAAGAAGAAGACTGAGGTTATTGCAGGATTCCCTTGGTTTGGTAGATGGGGAAGAGATACATTCATCTCTCTTCCTGGACTGACTCTTTGCCTAGGGAATATTAGAGACTGTAAGAATGTGCTCGATACTATGACGAATGAGTGTAAAGGTGCTCTCTTTCCCAATATAGGACAAGGTGAGGATATTGCTCTTAACTCTGTTGATGCACCACTATGGTATTTCTGGGCAGTTCAACAATATGTGCTCTTTACTGGTGATGCTATTGGAGCATGGAATGACTATAGTGAAAAGATGAAAGCAATCCTTGATGGATTTAAAGATGGCACTTCTTTTAAAATCAAGATGAGGTCTGATGGATTGATTCGCGCAGGTGTTCCGGGAAAAGCCCTTACATGGATGGATGCTGTAGTATTTGGAAAGCCCTCTACTCCAAGAATAGGTTGCCCTGTAGAAATAAATGCATTGTGGTATAATGCTATATGCTTTTCTATTGAGCTGGCAGAGATAAATAATGATCATGACTTTGTCAGCAAATGGCAAAAGTATCCAGAGTTAATAAGAGAGTCCTTTAATGAAAACTTCTGGATCGAAGAGAAACAGTATTGTTGTGATGTTGTTAATGATGACGGAAGTCAGGATCTATCAGTAAGACCTAATATGGTGTTTGCTACAAGCTTGCCTTATTCTCCTCTTTCTGATGATAAAAAAAGTGCTGTTCTTACAAAGGTAGAAAGTGAATTACTCACTCCTAAAGGCTTGAGAACTCTATCTCCAAAGAACCTGAACTATAAAGGAGTTTATTCCGGAGATCAGGAAGCTCGAGATAATGCTTATCATCAAGGAACTGTATGGCCATGGCTTCTAGGGCATTTCTGTGAAGGTCTGTTGAAAGTTTATGGTAAAGAAGCTGCAAAGAAAGTGAAAAACATCTTTTTGAGCTTTGAGGTTGATATGGTAGAAGCAGGTATAGGAACTGTTTCTGAAATTTATGATGGTGACCCTCCCTATAGACCTAAAGGTGCTATTAGCCAAGCATGGAGTATAGCAGAACTATTGCGTATAAAATGGTTATTGAACCAGTATCTCTAATTAATCTATTATGTAACTATGAGAGTTTTAATGTTTGGATGGGAATTTCCTCCGCATATAACAGGAGGATTAGGAACTGCTTGCTATGGTCTTACAAAGGGATTAGTGCAACAGGATGTTGAGGTGATTTTTGTTGTCCCTAAAGCATATGGTGATGAAGATTCCAAGAAGATTAATTTGATTAATGCAAGTGATGTTAGCGTTGATCTTGTGGATAGTCCATTTAAAGAATATTGGAAAAGTATTAAATATCTGGAAGTCCCTTCTGGGATCATTCCTTATGTTAGCCCCGATGCTTATGCTTTGGAAGAGCTAAATTGGAATGTAACAGATAGTAAGGTCTTCTCAAAGAACTATCAGTTTTCGGGAAAATATACATCAAATCTTCTTGAGGAAGTAGCAAGGTATGCTTTGATAAGTTCTGCTATTGCTGCCCATTATCCTCATGATGTTATTCATGCACATGATTGGTTGACTTATCCTGCTGGCATTGCTGCTGCAAAGGTTAGTGGTAAGCCCTTAGTTGTTCATATGCATGCTACAGAGTTTGATCGTTCAGGAGAGAATATCAATCAAACAGTTTTCGATATGGAAAGGGATGGGATGCTCGCTGCCGACAGAGTTGTGGCTGTCAGCAACTTTACCAAAAGTATAGTTGTAGATAGATATGGAATTCCTGAAGAAAAGGTTGTTACTGTTCATAATGCTGTTGAACCTATCGATAATGAAGAAAAGAGTAAAGCTTCACGTTTGTTAAAAGAAAAGATTGTCACTTTCTTAGGTCGTGTTACTTTCCAAAAAGGACCTGACTATTTCGTGGAAGCTGCCAGAAAGATACTGAACAAAGATCCCAACATTCGATTTGTTATGGCAGGACGAGGAGATATGTTGAATAAGATGATTCGTCGTGTTGCTGAACTGGGAATGGGAGATAAGTTTCACTTTACAGGCTTCCTTAAAGGAAAAGAAGTAGATAAACTATTTTCTATTACAGATGTTTTTGTTATGCCTTCTGTATCTGAACCTTTTGGTATCGTCCCTCTTGAGGCTATCAGGTCTAAAGTTCCTGTAGTCATATCTAAGCAATCTGGTGTTTCTGAGATATTAACTCATGCATTGAAAGTTGACTTCTGGGATATCGACGCACTTGCTGATTCTATCTATGGGTTGTGTCACTATGATGCCTTGTCTGAAATGTTCCAGAAATATGGAAAGGCAGAAGTTGATAACCTGAAATGGGAAAACTCAGCTTTCAAAATAAAGAATGTTTATTCTCAACTTATAGATAATTAACCCAAGGATTGCTCTTATAAATTGCTAAACTTCTAAAATTGCTATCATAATGAAATCAGTTTGTTTTTATTTTCAAGTTCACCAGCCTTACCGATTGCGAACATATCGCTTTTTTGATATAGGAAGCCATTCTTGTTATTTCGATGACTTTAATAATAGTGTGATATTAAAAAGAGTTGCAGAAAAGTGTTATCTGCCCATGAATAAGGTTTTGTTGGACTTGATTCATGAATATGGAGAGAACTTTAAAGTAAGCTTTTCTATCTCAGGTATAGCCATTGATCAGTTCGAACAATATGCTCCTGAGGTGCTGAAGTCTTTTCAGGATCTCGCGGATACAGGTTCTGTAGAGTTTTTATGTGAGACTTATGGGCACTCTTTATCATCCTTGGTTAGCCCTGATGAATTTAGGAATCAGGTATACAAACATAAGAATAAGATAAAAGATATATTTGGTATAGAGCCTAAGACTTTTAGGAATACCGAGCTAGTATATAGTAATGAGATTGGGGCAATGGTTGCAGAGCTAGGCTTTAAGACTATGCTCACTGAAGGAGCAAAGCATGTTCTAGGATGGAAAAGCCCAAATTACTTATACTGTAATGTGATAAATCCAAAGCTTAAACTATTATTGAAGAACTTTAGACTCAGTGATGATATCGCTTTTCGCTTTGGCCTTCAAGCATGGCCTGAATGGCCTCTGACTGCTGATAAGTTTGCTGACTGGATTAGCATGGCTTCTTCTGATCAGGAAGTTATCAATCTGTTTATGGACTATGAAACTTTTGGAGAACATCAATGGGAAGCAACAGGTATATTCGACTTTATGAGATCTCTCCCTTCCAAAGTTTTTGAGAAAACAGACTTCCAGTTTAATTTCCCATCTGAAGTGGCTGAGCATCTTCAGCCAGTTGGTGCCATGGATGTTCCTTATCCAGTCTCTTGGGCTGATGAGGAAAGAGATTTAACTGCATGGCTTGGAAATGAATTACAGAATGAAGCTTTTGATAAGCTATATCAGCTTGAAGAGAAGGTGAATCATTGTGTTGATCAAGAGATTATTGATGATTGGATTCGCCTACAGACTTCTGATCACTTCTATTATATGTGTACTAAGTGGTTTTCTGATGGTGATGTTCATAAATACTTTAATCACTATAATTCACCTTATGAAGCATTCATCAATTATATGAATGTCCTTGCTGACTTTAATATCAGAATAGATAAGCACCTGAAAGATAAAAATATTGATCCTGATCCTTTGGATAACGAAACAACGATATCACAAAAGAGAAAGGCAAGACATTATATAAAAGACTTTAAAGATTTAGATCAACTCCCTGATAAAACGATTAGGTCACTATTGACAATGGTAGACATGGGAACTTTAATTAATGCTTTGGGAGATGATTATGATCATGTTAAAGATAGAATTATCCAAAATATGAGTTCTGAAGAAAGAAAACACTTCTTAAATATCTCCCAATATTCTTCTGAAAACTTATCACTAGAGAAAAAGGAATCAATAAGAGCTCAATTACTGGAAATTGTTTCTGAGCTTTCTTAACACTTAATTTGCAAATACAATGAGCCAAGATAACAAACTTAGTCCTGATTATCTATTTGAGGTTAGTTGGGAAATCTGTAATAAGGTTGGAGGAATTTATACAGTTCTTTCTACAAAAGCTTTATCTATAAAAGAGAAGCTAGGTAAGAAATATGTGCTTATTGGTCCGGATGTTTGGAAGGAAACCAGTCAAAATCCAGATTTCATAGAAGATAATAGCATCTTTAAAAACTGGAGGCTTCTTGCTGAAGACGAAGGATTAATGGTAAGAATAGGAAGATGGAGAATCGTCGGTGAACCTATCGTCATTCTTGTAGACTTTACTTCCTACTTTGCTGAGAAAGATAAAATATTTGCACACTTCTGGGAGAAGTATAAACTTGACTCGATTTCTGGACAATGGGATTATATCGAGCCTGGTTTGTTTGGCTATGCTGCTGCTAAAGTGATAGAAAGCTTTTACAATTATAAACTTACTGCCTCAGATAAACTTATTGCTCATTTCCATGAGTGGATGACTGGAACAGGAATTCTTTACCTGAAGGAGAAAGTCCCTCAGGCAGGAACTGTCTTTACTACTCATGCCACTGTTCTTGGTCGTAGTATAGCAGGGAATATGTTGCCCCTTTATGATAGGATGAATTCTTATTCTCCTGATAATTCTGCAAACCAATTTGGTGTTACATCAAAATACTCTTTGGAGAAGTTATCTGCTCATCATGCTGATTGCTTTACCACGGTAAGTGATATTACAAATAATGAGTGTAAGCATTTCCTCGAAAAGCCTGTAGATGTTGTAACGGAAAATGGCTTTGAAGATGACTTTGTGCCTCAGTTTGATGACTTTGATGAGAAAAGAGCTGAAGCCAGAGGGTCTTTGCTTAGGGTGGCAAGGAGTCTTTTGAATCAGGATGTTCCTGATGATTCTATCTTGGTTATTAATAGTGGTAGGTATGAATTCTATAATAAAGGTATTGATGTTTTTATTGAGGCATTGGGAAAACTCAATCAGGAAAAGACTTGCTCACGAAATCTTGTAGCCTTTATTACTGTTCCGGGTCACCAAACGGGAATAAATAATGATCTTATAAAGAGATTGAACCAGACTGATTACTCCAAGCCTATGGAGGATGTTTTCCTTACTCATAACCTTTTTGATGAAGATAATGACCCTTGTTTGAAGGCTATCAAACAAGCTAATCTTCATAATAGTAAGGATGATAATGTGAAGATAATCTTTGTTCCTGCTTATCTGAATGGTGATGATGGTATCTTCAATGTTGACTATTATGATCTGCTGATAGGGTTTGATCTCTCTGTCTTCCCTTCGTATTATGAACCTTGGGGATATACTCCTCTTGAAAGTATCGCATTTAATATCCCTACAATTACTACTACTCTTGCGGGCTTTGGTATGTGGGTGAATGCGAACTATGAGCAAAAGTATGGTGCTGTAAAGGTGATACCTAGAGGTGATGCTGATAAGAATCTTGTTGCAGATGAGATTACTCATTGTTTGATGGACTTCTGTAAGCTGGATCCTGATGGAGTTAAAGCCACTAGACAAGAAGCAAGAGAAATTAGTGAGTTAGCTTTATGGGATCATCTGATCTTCAAATATTGGAATGCTTATGATATTGCTTTAGATAAAAGTAGTAATAGGTATGAACAGTATAAACATAAACATATACTTCCTACTCACCTGAGGATATACAGAAGTTATAAGCAAACAGAACCTTCGTGGAAGAAGATTAGCATACACCCACGTATTCCGAAAAAACTTAAGGCATTAATGGATATGTCTAATAATTTATGGTGGTCTTGGAATACTGAAGCTGAAGAGCTATTTGAGATGATAGATCCTTCTCTTTGGATAAAATCACAACGTAATCCAAAGAAGATGTTGGAAAGTCTGAACTATGAACAACTTAGCCATTTGGCTAATGATGATATATTTATCCAGAGACTTAATATTGTAGAAAGAAGGTTTACTGCTTATCTTGATGATGCAAAACAGAAGAAAGGCCCTAAGATTGCATACTTTAGTATGGAATATGGTCTGCATGATAGTATAAAAATCTATTCTGGTGGTCTTGGTATGCTTGCTGGCGACTACTTGAAGCAAGCAAGTGATAGTAATGTCAATATGGTTGGTGTGGGATTGATATACAGATATGGTTATTTCCAACAACAGATAAACCATAAAGGAGAGCAAATCAATACTTACCCTTCTCAAAGATCTTCTCATCTTCCTATAGTTCCTGTTGCTGATGATGATAATCACTGGTTGAGTGTTCAGGTGGCTCTCCCTGGCAGAGTACTTCATGCGAGAGTATGGCTTTGTCATGTAGGTAGAATATCATTATATCTTCTGGATACAGATTGTGAAGAAAACAATGAAAGAGACAGAGTTATTACGCATCAATTATATGGTGGTGATAATGAAAATAGATTTATACAGGAACTTTTATTAGGTGTTGGAGGTATACGACTCCTTAATGTCCTTGGAATCTCTCCTGATATTTACCATTGTAATGAAGGTCATGCTGCCTTTACAGGAATTGAAAGATTGAGAGAGTTTATAGATAATGACAAGCTTTCTTTTAATCAGGCTCTTGAGATCGTTAGGTCTACCAGTTTATTTACTACTCATACACCTGTACCCGCTGGTCATGATGCCTTTGAAGAGAATACACTGAGAACCTATATCCCTCATTATGCTGAACGGCTTAACCTTAACTGGGAGCAGTTCATGAATCTTGGACGATTCACTCCCAATAATAAGAATGAGAAGTTTAGTATGAGTGTTCTTGCAACTCGTCTATCACAAGAAGTAAATGGTGTTAGTGCTATCCATGGAAAAGTAAGCCGTGAAATGTTCCATAGCCTATATCCGGGTTACTATCCTGCTGAACTACATATATCTCATGTCACTAATGCCGTTCATTATCCTACATGGACAGCGAAGGAATGGAAATATGTCTTCCATCAGAAATTTGGTGATGAGTTTATCGATAATCAGGATTCTGAAAAGCATTGGAAGTATTTGCATAAGATATCTGATGAAGCCATGTGGTCTGTGAAGAGAAAGCTTAAACTTGAATTGTTTGAGTATCTCCATCATAAGTTGCATTCTAGCTTGACATCACGACAGGAAAGCCCTAAGTTGATACTGAAAACTTTGGAAAACCTTAATGACAGGGTGTTGACTATCTGCTTTGCTCGTCGTTTTGCTACTTATAAGAGAGCTTACTTATTGTTCTCTAATCTTAAGCGACTTGAAAAGATTGTAAACAGGAAGAAAAGACCTGTTCAATTTATCTTTGCTGGTAAAGCCCACCCTAATGACAAAGCAGGGCAGGAGCTTATCAAGAAGATTATTGAAATTTCAAGAAGACCTGAGTTCCTTGGCAAGATTATTTTCCTCGAGAACTATAATATGGAAATGGCTAAAAAGTTGTTGCATGGTGTTGATATTTGGTTGAATACGCCTACTTATCCTTTGGAAGCTTCTGGTACTTCTGGTATGAAAGCTGTAATGAATGGTACACTTAACTTAAGTGTTCTTGATGGCTGGTGGGCAGAAGGCTATACTCATGATGCTGGCTGGGCTATAAAAGAATCTGAAGAAGATGTAAATCAAGAGTTCCAAAATGAATTGGATGCTGAGATTCTATATAATCTTATAGAAGATGAAGTTATCCCTGCTTTCTATTACCATAATGAAAATGGTATCCCTGAGCAATGGATAGGGTATATGAGAAACTCATTTACCAAGATAGCCCCTCGATTTACAATGAAGAGAATGCTTGATGAATATTATGGTAAGTTCTATAATAAGCTTTATAAGCGTTCTGTTAGCCTGATGGCTGATGATAATAAAAAGCTGAATGAAATTGTCCGATGGAAAAACGAAATGAGAATGACCTGGGAGCATCTTGAGGTTGTCGACATTGTTATGTCCGGAGATAATGGTACTCATGCTACTTTAGGCGATGAGCTGTCTGCTGAGATCAAAATTAAAGCTCCTGATGTTGAACCTGAAGATATTCATGTTGAGGTTATTGTTGGTCAGGGTGAATCCGGCTCTGTGAAAGAAATCAAGAGAACTTACCAGATGGATCTGGTGAATTCTGAAAATGACGTTCTTACCTTTAAATCATCTGTAATCCTTGAATATGCTGGTGATTTCAGGTATGCTATAAGGGTATATCCTTACAATAAGGACTTACCCCATAGAATGGACTTCCCATTGTTGAAATGGGTTTAGCTCGATTAACTGAATAGGCCGGACTGCTTTAGTCTGGCTTATTTTTTTATCTTCTTATTTGTTTCTATATATGCCAAAGCAATGTTTATCTTGTAAAAAGGAATCTTTCCTTTTGTAAGTTCGAAGATATCTTTTGTAGTAAGTTTGGATATACTTTCTTTTTGTAAGAATGTTATTTCTCCTAATTCTGATTGATTAATATAATTAAGTGGATTGATGGGGATGTGTTGATGAATCAGATTTGCAATCTCATTGCCAATAACTCCAACAGTTGTATTTCTTTTTCTTGCTATGGTTTCAATATTATCACCTTGTTGGATAAACTCTAATATTTCCGTAATGTTTTTTGTGCCTTTACCGGAACTTTCTTCGGTTTCTTCCTTGATGATATCTAATATCATACTTCCATATTTCTTGGCTTTATGTATTCCTATTCCGCTTACTCTGAGTAATTCTAATTGATTCGAAGGAAGTTTCTCAATAAGATCGTTTATTGTTGAATCAGAGAAAATGACATAAGCGGGGACATGTAGTTTTCTGGCAAGTTGAGACCTTAGAGCCTTCAGATTTTCAGCGAGCTTAGTTCTCTTTATTGTATTTTGTACAATCTTCTTACTGCTAACTTTGGCTTTACTTTTTACCTGTGCTAGCTGCATTGTTTTTCTTCCGAAAAGTACATCTTTCCCAAAGTCCGTTATCTTTAGGTTTGATTTGTCTTCATAATCTATCTCCAATAATCCTTGGTTGATCATCTGAAGTAAATACTGCTGCCAAAGGTCTTGCCTGAATTCTTTCCCTACACCGAAGGTTTTTATATAGTGTTCATTATTATTTACTATTCTTTGGGTTTTTAGGCCTCTAAGGAAATCTATGAGATGGTTGAACCCTACATTTTCCTTAAGTCTGTATATGGCTGAAAGTGCTTTCTGTGCAATAATAGATCCGTCAAAGGTTTCTGGTGGATCTTTACAAACATCACAATTCTCGCAGTTTTCTTCCAGAGTTTCACCGAAGTAGCTTAACAACACCTTTCTTCGGCAAGTAATAGCATCTACATATTGCTGCATTCTTTCAAGCTTGGCACTATTTATATGTGCAAGTTTACCATTCTTGGCCTGATTATTCAATATAATCAGATCACGCATATTATGAAACATTATCGTTTCTGCAGCCAAACTATCTCGTCCGGCTCTGCCAATCTCTTGATAATAGCCTTCAATATTTTTGGGCATATTATAATGTATAACCCATCTTATATTCGATTTGTCAATCCCCATCCCAAAGGCTATTGTAGCACATATTACCTGAATCTCATCGTTTGTAAACCTGTTTTGTATGATGCTCCTTTCTTCTGCTTCTAGTCCTGCATGATACCATGATACATTTATGCCTCTCTTGATAAGATTTCTGGCTACTTTCTCGCAACTTTTACGGCTCAGGCAATATATGATTCCGCTATCGCCTTCTCTTTCATGTATGAAGTCAATGATTCTTGATTGCTTTTCTTTTTCACTTAACCCCGATATAACATCTAAACTTAGATTTGGTCTGTCAAAACTATCTATATGTATTATTGGATCTTTAAGCTTCAGTTGTTTACATATGTCTTTTCGGGTAACTTTATCTGCTGTGGCTGTTAATGCTATAAATGGTATATCGGGTAATAACTCCCTTAGTATCTTCAATTCTGTATAGACTGGACGAAAGTCATGGCCCCATGAAGATATACAATGCGCTTCGTCTATGGCTATTAAACTAATGGATATATTATTGATGATATTGGTCAATGAAGACATTAACCTTTCGGGTGATAAATATAAGATCTTCAGTTTATTATTATATAATTCGTTGAATACCTCATTCTCTTCTATGGCTGTTAAGTCGCTATGTAATGCTGCTGAAGGGATTCCATTCTGTACTAATGTGTCTACTTGATCCTTCATCAGGCTTATTAATGGTGATACAACTATACATGTACCTTCCCATAGTAATGCAGGTATTTGAAAACAAATTGATTTCCCTCCTCCTGTAGGCATCAAGGCTAGTACATCTTTCTGTTCTATTAAGCTTTGAATGACCTTCTCTTGGGTAGGACGAAATTCATCATATCCATAATACTCCTTTAGCAGACGTTTAGCTTTTTCTAATTTATCTTCCTTCATAGATTTTTATTCATCGACCTGATTTAAAAACGATAACTTCAAGCAGAACTAATAAGATTCACAATAAGAATAATATACTTATAAAAGCATTTTGTATTTCTCAGAATTGCTTAATAGTTTCTTTATGTTGATATTAAATATTATCAGACTCGCTTTCTTTAGGCCTTCAAATATAAGATTTGAATTGATTAGTAGTGTACTCTTTGATTATAATTCCTTTGCTTGTCATTTGTTTTGCCAAATTTTTATATCTAAAATATTGAGAAATTACTTTTGTAATTCCTAAACCGTAAATAGATAACCTACTAATGCGTATCGCTTAACAAGTGAAAAAAGAAGGTTTTTATTGAAAATAACAGTCAAATCACTCAAATTTCACCTATGTTCAGGTATTGAGAAGGCCATTTTAGGCGCTTAGAATCGATCCTTGAGAGTATGAATTATCATTAAATTGCTGTAAAACTCAAAACGTTATACCTTTTCAGCTTTGATTTTGGCTTTTTTCTCTTATTGATTGTGCCTTGATGAATGTATTGTCAGGGCGGAATTTCTCGAATTATAGGGAGGAAGATGATCAATCTTCACTGGAAGGATGACCAACTCTAGCCAGAAGGATAGAGTTTCGTCAGTAGGAAGATTGTTATTCTCAACCTAAGAATTGAGATCTATCAAGGGAAAGATGAGTTTCATCAATAAGATAGAACTTGAGTTCCTATATATGATTATATCGACACCTAACTAAATAAGGTGTGTTGATCTATTTCCAATAAGAATTCCTGACGGGAAGAGAGGTGAAATGCAATATTTTTTTTGAATATTAATCATGGAAAAAAACTTTCTTTTTATTATAGTTATATAACATCGGTATTACAAAACGCTATAACATATAATAGATGTCAAGATCCTTTCAGGAAAGGAGAGTAGAAGAATGCCTTTATAGAGGTTTTGTTTCTGTTATCTATAAATTCCCATATACTCAATTAGTAATTAGTGAATTATCCTTTGTATCCATTATGCGGCCTATAAAACAAATCTTTGTTTTAAAGTGTTTGATATTAAATAGTATACATAAGTTGTATTATTGTTTTGAAATATAAAAACTAATTAATAGTTTTGCACCCGCAAAATTTAATATTATCATTTAAAAGAAAAGAGGTCGTTAATATGATTATCATACCTGTAAAAGAAGGCGAAAGCATTGACAGATGCTTGAAAAAGTATAAGAGAAAATTTGAAAAAACTGGCGTTGTTAAGGAATTACGTGCTAGACAAAAATATACTAAGCCTTCTGTAAGTAGAAGAGAGCAAAAGTTGAAAGCTATTTATATTCAGCAATTGCGCAGTAAAAGCGAAGGATAGTATCCTTTTCTTATACTATTATAGGTATATAATTAAGGGAAGAAGTTTTGGTCTTTTTACAATTTTTTGTACATTTGAGATCAATATTTCTTCCTTTTTTATATGGAGCATGAACGATTTTTAGATTATATAAGATTTGAAAAGAGGTGTTCTGGTAATACCTACATTTCCTACAAGAAAGATTTGGAGCAGTTCAAATACTATCTTGAGGATACTTATGAAATAACTGACCTTACTAAAGCCTCTCATCAACATATCAGATCGTGGGTTGTTCTATTAATGGAAACCCTATCTCCTGTAACAATTCGAAGAAAATTATCTGCTCTTAGATCTTTTTATAAGTATCTAAGGGGAAATGGTTTGTTAGACCAGGATCCAATGGGAAAACTGGTTCTACCTAAAATCGGCAAAAGAGTCCCTTCATTTATTGATAATGAGGGTATGAATAAATTGCTCTATGATGATGACTTTTATCCTGAAGGTTATGATGGTATTTTACATAAAACTATCATTATTACTTTTTATGGAACAGGAATCCGTAGGGCAGAATTATTACACCTTAAGGATCACGATATTGATGTTTCCAGAAAGGTGCTAAAAGTAATGGGGAAGAGAAATAAAGAAAGGTTTGTGCCGTTGAATCATAAAACCCTTTCTGTATTGTCAAACTACCTAATTGTTAAAAGAAATAACGTAAAACAAGCTCCGGAAAATTCCTTCTTATTTGTTGACATTAAAGGTAAACCTTTATATGCTGATAAGGTATACACTATTGTCAATAAATACCTCTCTCAGGTTAGCTCCCTGAAAAAAACTAGTCCACATGTGCTTAGACATACATTTGCTACTCACTTGCTCAATAATGGAGCAGACATCAATTCTATAAAAGAAATGCTAGGGCATTCTAGCTTAGCTGCTACACAAATGTATACTCATAGTACTATCGAAGAATTAAAAAGTATTTATAACCAGGCCCATCCTTTCGAAAATGAAGATGCGGCTGAAAAAAAAGGAGACGAACTATGAAAGTAAATATCAATTCAGTTCATTTTAAAACGAGTGCTAGATTGGAAGACTTCATTAATTCAAAGATGAGTAAGTTAACAACCTTCTATGATGGAGTTCTTGACTCAGATGTAACCTTGAAAGTTGATAATACTGTGGAGGATGATAATAAAATAACAGAGATTCGTCTTACGGTAAAAGGAAATGATCTTTTTGTTAAAAAACAATGCAAGACCTTTGAAGAAGCTACGGATGTTGCTGTTGAGGCACTTAAGAAACAACTTACCAAACATAAAGAAAAGTTCAAGAAATAAAGTTGGGAAAAAAAGTGAAGTTTTTTTCTAAATAACTTGCACAATTCAAAAAGACGATATATTTTTGCAACCGCTTTCAGGAAATAAACAAAGTTCTTTGAAATAAATACTGAAAGTGGTTGTAAGATGCCGATGTAGCTCAGTTGGTAGAGCAGCTGATTTGTAATCAGCCGGTCGGCGGTTCGAGTCCGTTCATCGGCTCT
>JBGRPZ010000020.1:0-50241 GCA_041725915.1 Hyphomicrobiales bacterium
TTAACATAACATTGGGCTTATATGTGCGATAATCTACAATTTTAAAATTGAAAGCCGAATTATCGCACTATACAGCAATTAAAAATAAGCGATAAAGCTTATAAATAAGAAAATACAAGGATCTATAGCAAACTCATTCCTAGTCTAAATCTTCAATAATAATCAGATTGCAGAAAAGAGTTAACTCTAAAAGTAGATTATAGATGATTATAAATATAAAAGTCTCTAAAGCAAGATCAACTCTACAAAACAAGCATTCTTTAAAATAAATCGTTTATACTCTATACTTGATTAATCATCAAGATGTCAATATTGAAAAAACAATAAACATAATCTATTGAAGCATTGTGCTATAAATTATACATACTGACATTTTAAATCTAAGAAAATAAGCTTATTGCATTACATCATTTAAAAGCAACCCGCTTTTTAAACATTTTCTATATTTGCATCATTAGAAAGTTGTTCACCCAAATTATTAAACCCAAACGAAATGATCGTTTTTTTTCAAGGAAAAAATGAGGTAGTATATGCCGTTGATGTTAGGCAAGAACTCTCTCAAGAAGACCACCAGAAACTTTCTTGGCTTTTTGGTAATGCGAGTCAGATAAATTCGGATACAATGAAAGGACTCTATATAGGTCCAAGAAAAGAAATGATAACGCCTTGGAGTACAAATGCCGTTGAAATCACACAGAATATGGGGATCAATGGCATTTTTCGCATAGAGGAGTTCCATAAATCAAATTCAGAAAAGCCTGAATATGATCCAATGCTACAAGCATGTTATCAAGATCTTGAACAAAGTATCTTTGAAATAAACTTTGATCCGGAGCCAATAAAGTATATCGAAGATATAAAGACTTACAACGCAGAGGAGGGGCTTGCTCTTAATGAAGAGGAAATCGATTACCTTGAAAATGTAAGCAAGTCGATATCACGTAAACTTACAGATAGCGAAGTTTATGGTTTTGCTCAGGTGAATAGTGAACATTGTAGACATAAAATATTCAATGGTACTTTCATTATTGATGGAGAGAAAAAGAACGATACTCTATTCGCTCTTATAAAAAAGACTTCTCAACAAAATCCTAACACTCTTGTATCTGCATATAAAGATAATGTTGCATTTGTCCTTGGACCAAAGATAGAGCAGTTTGCTCCGGAATCTCAGGATAAGCCAGAGTTCTTTACTGTTCAGGAAGTTAATTCTGTATTATCGATAAAAGCAGAAACTCACAACTTTCCTACTACTGTAGAGCCTTTTAACGGAGCTTCTACAGGTACAGGAGGGGAAATCAGAGACAGACTTGCTGGTGGTAAGGGTAGTTATCCTCTTGCTGGGACTGCTGTATATATGACATCCTATCCAAGACTTGATGGCGGTCGCAGTTGGGAAAAGAAAAACGCAGAACGTAAATGGTTATATCAATCACCTAAGGATATACTTATAAAGGCTTCTAATGGAGCTTCTGATTTTGGTAATAAATTTGGACAACCTCTTATTAACGGTAGTCTCTTGACTTTCGAACATACAGAGAATGATAAGATGTATGGTTTCGATAAAGTTATTATGCTTGCCGGAGGTATTGGATACGCAAAGAAAGAAGATAGTTTAAAACAAATTCCAGAGCCGGGAGATATTGTTGTTCTTCTTGGTGGTGACAACTATCGTATTGGAATGGGTGGAGGTGCTGTTTCTTCTGTAGCAACAGGAGAGTTTGGCAATTCAATAGAATTAAATGCTGTCCAGAGAGCTAATCCAGAGATGCAGAAAAGAGTAGCTAATGCTATTCGTGCTATGGCAGAATCAGGTATCAATCCAATTGTTTCTATTCATGATCATGGTGCTGGTGGCCACCTTAACTGTTTCTCTGAACTTGTTGAAGAAACTGGTGGCGAGATAGATTTAGGTAAACTTCCTGTAGGTGATCCTACTTTGTCTGCAAAAGAAATTGTAGGTAATGAGTCTCAGGAAAGAATGGGTCTTGTCATTAAAAACGAAGATGCTGACCATCTGGAAGAAATATGTAAGAGAGAAAGAGCTCCTTTCTATAAAGTCGGAAAGATTACTGATGATAATAACTTCAAGTTTTCTGATGATGAAGGGAGAACTCCTATTGATCTTAAATTAGAATATTTGTTTGGGAAACCTCCAAAAACTATCCTTGAAGATAAAGAAGAAGCCTCAAACTTCGCTCCTGTATCCTATGATCAGGAAAATATTATTGAATATATAAAGAATGTGCTTCAAATTGAAGCTGTTGCTTGTAAAGACTGGCTTACAAACAAAGTAGACAGATCTGTAACAGGTAAAGTAGCAATGCAACAATGTGCTGGAGCAATACAAGTTCCTATTAATAACCTTGGAATCTCTGCGCTTGATTACAAAGGTAAGTTTGGTATGGCTACAGCTATGGGTCATGCTCCTATACCTGCTCTTATCGATCCTAAAAAAGGTTCTCGATTGGCAATAGGAGAAGCACTAACCAACATTGTATGGGCACCACTTCAAGATAGAATCAAAGGTGTATCATTAAGTGCAAACTGGATGTGGCCAGCAAAGAATACTGGAGAAAACGCACGTCTTTATAATGCTGTTGAGGCGGTAAGTAAATTTGCTTGTGAGCTTGGTGTTAACATACCTACAGGAAAAGATTCATTGAGTATGACTCAAAAGTATCCAAATGGTGATACTGTATATTCTCCTGGTACCGTAATCATCTCTGCTGCTTCACAAGTAACAGATATACGTAAGGCTATTACTCCTGCATTGAAGCCTGAAGAGAAATCTTCTATCTATTATATAGATTTCTGTAAAGATAGCTTCAAACTTGGAGGAAGTAGTTTTGCTCAGACATTGAATTATATAGGTAGTGAATGTCCGGATATTCAAGATGCTGATTATTTCAAGAATGCTTTCAATGCAGTACAAGAACTTGTTGAAAACAACTTTGTACTTGCTGGTCATGATATCTCTGCCGGTGGTTTGATTACAGCTCTATTTGAGATGAATTTCCCTAATTGTGAGGGAGGCCTTGACGTAGAACTTGATTTTCTTGGAGAACCTGATATTATCAAGGCTTTATTCAATGAAAACCCGGGAGTTCTTATTCAAACAAAAGATTCTAAGAACGTTGAATCTATCCTTAGAGATAATGATATTAAATTCGAACGCATTGGTAAGTACACTAACAAACGTACATTAGTTGTCAATCATGGGGAGAAGACATTAGAACTTGATATCAAAGAATACAGAGATATATGGTATAAAACATCTTATCTTCTTGACAAGAATCAATCTGGTGATCTATGTGCAAAGAACAGATTTGAGAACTACAAGAAACAAGATCTTAAATTTTGCTTTGGCAAGAGCTTTACAGGTAAATTCAAAGACCTTGATATCGATCCTGCAAGAAAGATCAAATCTGGCACTAAAGCAGCTATCATAAGAGAGAAAGGTGTAAATGGAGATAGAGAAATGGCATATTCTCTTCACCTTGCTGGCTTTGATGTAAAGGATGTTCATATGACAGACCTTATCAATGGTAGAGAGACGCTTGAAGATGTAAATATGATTGTCTTTGTTGGTGGTTTTTCTAACTCAGATGTACTTGGAAGTGCAAAAGGATGGGCAGGAGCAATCTTACACAACAAGAAAGCTAAGGCTATAATTGATAAGTTTTATGCCAGAGAGGATACTTTAAGTTTGGGTATCTGTAATGGATGTCAGCTTATGATGGAATTAGGTCTTATCTATCCTAACCATCCTGAAAAGGTTGAGATGAAACACAATGATTCTATGAAGTTTGAATCTGGATTTATTTGTGTTGATATAAAAGACAATGATAGTGTGATGCTTGAAAGTCTAAGTGGTAGACGCCTTGGTGTTTGGGTTGCTCATGGTGAAGGTAAGTTTAGCTTCCCTTATTTCAAAGACAACTACAAGATTGTATCCAAATATACATATGAGTCTTATCCAGGGAATCCAAATGGTAGTGACTGGGCTGTTGCTGCTGTTGCTAGTAACAATGGTAGACACCTTGCTATGATGCCTCACCTTGAAAGAGCAGTATTCCCTTGGCAATGGGCACACTATCCATATGATAGAAAAGGAGATGAAGTTACTCCATGGGTAGAAGCATTTGCCAATGCTAAGAAATGGATTGAAAAAAACAAATAATATACATATCTATAATAAAGAAAAGAACAGATCTCCCAGATCTGTTCTTTTTTATATAAATACCTTTAAACTACTTTATATCATTATGTATGGTCAGGTGTAGCATCTTCATCAACGAATCCACTTACAAGCTGGAAGAATCTTTCCGGAGCTTCTGCCTGCACCCAGTGTGAAGTATCTGCAATAGCAATAATCTCAGCCATCGGAAAATTATATCTTATCTGATCATAGTCCTTATATTGAATATAATCCGAATTCCCTCCCTTTATAAATAAAGTAGGTTTTACAAAGCGTAAAGGAGTATCTACCCCATCAAACATAATATCCAGATTATTCAGAATTCCATCAAGATAGGCTCTCCATTGAAATTGGTTCTTTCCTATTCTATGGATATTCTTCATCAGAAACCATACAAGCTTTTTGGATTTCAACTTTTCAGTAAGCTTATCTTCAATCTCTTTTCTTGAAGTTATGGTAGGTAGATCTATTGACCTCATTGCTTCAATCATTGCTTTATGTTGAAACCTTGGGGGATATGTTCTCAACGAGATATCAACAATAACAAGCTTCTTCAATAGCTCTTGATTTTCCAAAGCAAATCGCATAGCTACCTTACCACCCATGCTATGACCAATAATTATAGGCTGCTCGATATTATGTGAATTCATAAACTCCTTTAGATCATCTACCATAACAAGATAGTTGAAGGTATCACTATGAGGAGATTGTCCATGGTTCCTCTGGTCAGGAAGATATACTTTGAAACCATATGAAGCTATGCGTCTAGCAAAGGTTACCCAATTATCAGAAATACCAAGAAGGCCATGTAATATTATAATAGGCTGATGATGATCAGCACCAAAAGTTCTATAAAACAATTTCATTTCAGATGATTCTATAATAAATGATTCAATTGGGATAACATCTTCAAAAGATGATTTGTTTAAAACAACAAAACCCATAAAGTCAAAAACAATATGGGTTTGCAATTATAATAGAGATATAATTAAGCTTATTTTATCCTATTTAAATACATCTGGATAGTATTCTCTAATCCGAAATATAATGCATCACATACCAAAGCATGGCCAATAGAAACTTCTAGAAGATTAGGTATACGCTCAGCGAAGAATTTAAGGTTATCCAGATTCAAATCATGACCGCCATTAATACCTAAGCCAGATTCATGAGCAATTACAGCAGTATCATAATAAGGTTGAATAGCCTTTTCTCTATCATCATGATAGAAACGAGCATAATCCTCTGTATATAATTCTATTCTGTCTGTTCCTGTTTTAGCAGCATATTCAGCCATTACAGGAATGGAATCAACAAAAATAGATGTACGAATACCATTTTGTTTGAACTCTTTTATCATTTCCTGAAGAAATGATTGATGTTTTTTTGTATCCCAACCAGCATTAGAAGTAATAGCGTCAGGAGCATCAGGGACAAGGGTAACCTGAGCAGGTTTATTCTCCAACACAAGATCAACAAACTTAGGTGTTGGATTACCTTCAATATTAAACTCAGTATTTAATATTGGTTTTAAATCTCTAACATCCTGATATCTTATATGTCTTTCATCAGGACGAGGGTGAACAGTAATTCCTTCTGCTCCGAATCTCTCACAATCCAATGCTACCTTCAATAAATCAGGTAAATTACCACCTCTAGCATTTCTTACAGTAGCAATCTTATTGATATTTACACTAAGTTTAGTTGACATGTCTTCTTCAATTAATCAATCAATTAGAAACTCAACAAAGGTAATAAATGAATTATTCTACATATAAAATACAGAAACTTATTCTTTTCTTTTAGAATCAATCATAATAGTTACAGGGCCATCATTTACAAGAGCAACTTTCATATCTGCACCAAATTCACCAGTATAAACATTTCTACTAGACTTTTGATTCAGACATTCTACAAATTTCTCGTATAGAGGAATAGCTACTTCAGGGCGAGCAGCTTTTATATACGAAGGTCTGTTTCCCTTTTTTGTATTTGCATGAAGAGTAAATTGACTTACAACAATAATATCGCCTTCAACATCCTGTATAGATTTATTCATTATCCCATCTTCATCATTGAAGATTCTAAGTTTACTGATTTTAGCACACAACCAATCAATATCAGCTTGTTCATCTTCATGTTCAATGCCCAGAAGAATCAACAGACCATGATTTATTTCACTCTTTGTCTTTTGATCAATAGTGACAGAAGCACTACTTACTCGTTGAATAACTACTCGCATATCTAAAGTTTTATATCTAAAAAAAGGAAGCTGTAACACAACTTCCTTATTAACAATCTATATAAAAATCTGTTAATCTAATTCTTGAAATAACTTCCCTTAACGAAAAGGTCTTGTAGAGTTCCTCTCTGAACCATAACAAAGTTCTCTCCCTCATTAACTTCAGCATATAAACGATCAGAATCTACTGTAGTAAGACCATAAGTAAGATTATTCTCATCAAAATAAGACTTCATATTAAAGAACCTTACTTTAGTCTCAGTACCATCATTTTGCATCAACTTAATTATATATAATGGTTTAGAGCTACAAACAGAATCCATTTCATGTTTATCAATATTATCTTTGAGTATAGCCTCAAATCTGACATCTTTGTAATTAATATAATAATTATAAGCCTTTATCTTGTTAAGGTTTTTTTCATATTCAGTATTTTGACCATACTTTATAGAATAATCGTTCCCATTTTTATTTAGGATAAAAGACTCTTTAGGTTGCTGATTATTTATCATCTCAATTGAGGAAATATTCTCTTCTTTAGCTTTAAACAAAGAGTACAATTTCCAATTGTCTGCATTGACATCAAAGCGAGTAGATATAAAGCCTCTAAAAGAAGGAATATAAGTAATACATGGATAATCTGCACCTTCCAGTAACATGTAAGTACCTTGATTATCTTGTGTAGGGCCACCTACATACATTGTTTTCTCAAGCTTGAGATAGGGAAATAACTTTAGCCAGTCACCTATCTTAATGCGATAAGAATCTACGTAAATCTCTACTTTTTTTGAGGTAGCAGCCATATCCTTAATAATATTCTTATAACCTGATTTACTTACTGGTCTGGCAACATTGATTTTACGAAAAGTTTCCAATAGCATATCTAGCTGTCTATTGTTAGCGATATGCTTATCATTTATAGACCAATATCCATCCTCTCGTTTTAAGGTAATAAAGTTATTCTCTTTATCTGCTATAAATATCTTTCTGATAGAAGCTGTATCTCTCACAGCAAAAGCAGAGTTTTTTATTTTAAGTGTTGAGTTAGAATGGTTCCATAAAAGATACACTGCAACCCCAACAATAATTGCAGCTATTAAGAGCATAAATTTATTACGTTTCATTACCCCGAATTTTGTTTATCCTATTTTTGTATACTTTCTCTTTCTGTAGATAAAATGAGCTAAGCCAAAGATTAGAAGAATAATTAAAGGCAACACTGTATTGATCACCTGATAATATAATTTATCCTTTACAACTTTAGCTCTATCTAATGAACGGATGGTTACTTCTCTTGATCTTAATGATATAAGACCAGGGCCATCAGTAAGATAGTTTAATGCATTCAATGCAAAATCTCCATTTCCGAAAGTTCTTCTTGTAAATCTATCATATCCGACAGGATAAGGCATTTTACCTCCATTGCCATATTGATTAATGATAATATTACCATCAGCAACAAGAATCATTGCAGCAGTATCACATTTATCTTTATAATCAATAATATTCTCTTCTTCAATTATAGCAGGCAGTCTGTTTTTAAAGACAGATTCAACATGTCCTTCAAGAAGAGCGGCAATTATTTTCTTTCCACTTTTATATTTAGTTTCATCCAACTTATCTCTTGTTATAGATAAGCTGATTAGTGCAGGAGAAATAACAGTCTTCGTTTTTGATGAAGTTGTAAGTAATGGAGTAATCTTTGCCCCTGCTTTAGGCAGAATATCTATAGAGCCAGGGAACTCAGTTTTCACTAAATTCAGATTCTTTACAATAGGATGATCACTAGCAGGCTTCACAAGAGGGAAATAAGGCCAAGGGAAGAACTCTACAGAAGGTTGATCTCCAACATAACCAGTAGTTAATGGAATAGGTAAACAGTTTACATCCTGTACCAATTCATTATTAAGTCTCATCCCATACTTAAAGAACATATCTCCAAGGTTGTCATCATTGTTAATACCAACAGTACTTTCAGCATGCTGAATACTATCCATCTTAGCAAATACAGGGTTTACAAGCCATAATATCTTGCCTCCATGCATAATATATTGATCAAGAATAAACTTATCTTTCTCAGAAAATGGCTTTTCTGGCTGTGCAACAATAAGAGCATCGAATTTATTCTTCACTTTATATCCTGAAGAGTCATTACCTAGCCTTGTAGAAAGGGAAGTAATGTTTTCGTTAAGATTAACATCAGTAACACTATAATCTTCTTGTATTCTAAGTAAAAACGAACGTGCATCATTGATGCTTAATTCTCCATGTCCTTGAAGGAATCCTACTTTTTTCTTAAATGGTTTTGCAATCTTTTTTAGATTACTTGCAATTAGAAATTCAAGATTTTGGATAGAATTATTAAGAGCTACTTCAGGTGATAAGCCTGGGTTTGAATTTTGTAGTAATTCAATAGGAGCTTTTTCACTTTTATAAGTCAAAATACATCCTGGAAATATAATCTGTTGGCTAACTCCTTTTTCATTATCAACACGTAAAGTTGTAGGATTTAACCCCTTTTCCATCAAAAGTTTATAGGTGTTATTTCTTTCTTTAGGATCAGCACTCTCACTTGGATTAATAAACTCATATTCTATATTACTGTTATAAGCTCTCAACTCATCCAATAATTCTCTGAATGAATTTCGTAGTCTCTTGAATCCTGAAGGGAAATCTCCTTCAAGATAAACCTTAAAGTAAACAATATCATCAAGGTTTTTTAATATCTTTTTAGTCTCATCAGATAAGGAGTAGCGTTTCTCAGCTGTAAGATCAAATCGTGTAGAGTAAAATGAACCAACAATATTGATAAAAATAACTACTACCAACACAAGAATTAAATGTAGGTAGTTCTCTTTTCTTATATTTTCTTTTTTCTTCTTTGCTTTCATCTGAAATAATATATTTTAAGCAATTATTAGACAACCTACCACTTACGACTAGCTATAGAGATCTTCGACAATGATAAAAACACAGCTATGATACTCAAGAAATATAAAATATCGCGTGTATCTACAACTCCTCTACTCAATGATGAATAATGAGCACTCATACCCAACTCTTTTATAAATAAGTCAATCTTACCAAAGAGATCAAAGCTATAAACAAACTGGAATCCAAGATATAGAAATGCAGAAATACAAATAGCAAGAATAAATGCAACTATCTGATTATTTGATATTGATGAGCTAAACAAACCTATAGATACAAAGCTTGCTCCTAATAATAGCATGCCTATATATGAACCCCATGTAGCTCCTGTGTCAATATTCCCAACCGGATAACCTAGTCGATATACTGAAATATAATATATTAATGTAGGAAGTAACGAAAAGAAAACGATAACTAAACCACCTAAGAATTTAGCAAATACAATTTGATAGTCTGTTATTGGTCTGGTCACTAGCAACTCTATAGTTCCTGTTTTCCTCTCTTCGCTGAATGACTTCATTGTAATTGCAGGAATTAAAAACAAAAACACAAAAGGTCCTAGAATAAACAAGCCATCAAGGTTCGCATATCCATAATCCAGAATGTTCATGTCTACCTGAAACACCCATAAAAACAAACTATTTACCAATAAAAATACTCCAATAGTAACATAACCTATCAGAGAGCTAAAAAAACTACTTATTTCTTTTTTGAATAAAGCCCACATAAGAATCTAATTGTTAATTGCTGCAAAAATAACAATCTAAAGCAATAATACAGTATACCTTAACATTGCTTTTACAATTATTTGCCTAACAGTTCACTGAAAATAACAGTCATAAAACGAAATATAAATGCTTTTATTTGTTAATCTTCATTGTGAATTCATCTTAGATTTTTATTATAAATCAACTCACAAATTAATCTTATAAAGACATTGCAAAATCTCATATATCGTCTTTAGTTAAGCTGTTTATATGATATGTATTTATTGCATGAATGACAGTTTTTAAATCATTTTGATAAAAGAAAAGAGTGATTACACAAAGGCGACCACTCTTTCTTTGGATTTATATTCTGCTATTTCTAAGTATTTATATCAGAAACAGAGAAGCATATTTTAATTGATCATATTTTTTGGATCAAGGATAGTATCTAGTTTCTCTTTTGTCAGAAGATTTCTTTCCAATACTAGTTCATAGACACTCTTTCCGCTTGCTAGTGCTTCTTTAGCAACACTGCTAGAGTTTTCATAGCCTATATATGGATTAAGAGCAGTAACAAGGCCAATACTATTTTCTACAAGCTCACGGCAACGACTTTCATTAGCACTAATCCCTCTTATACAACGACGATCAAGAACTTTCATGCCGTTTTTCATCATTTCGATAGACTCGAAGATGCTTTGTACAATGATAGGTTCCATAACATTTAATTCGAGCTGGCCAGCTTCAGCAGCCATAGAAACAGTCAAGTCATTACCTATAACTTTGAATGCAATCTGGTTTACAACTTCAGGAATAACAGGATTTACTTTTCCTGGCATAATTGAAGATCCTGGTTGCATAGGAGGAAGATTGATTTCGTTTAATCCTGCTCTTGGCCCAGAAGACATTAAGCGAAGGTCATTACAAATCTTACTCAATTTTACAGCTAATCTTTTGATAACAGAAGAATAGATAACAAAGTCACCAGTATCAGGAGTAGCAGCAACAAGGTTAGATGCCAGCTTCATATCCATACCAGTTACTTCTTTCATATGCTTGATTACAGAATCTCTGTATTCAGGATGAGCGCAAATACCAGTACCTATTGCAGTACCACCCATATTGATCTTAAGGAAAAGATCAGCAGTATTATTCAATAGATCAATATCTTCTTGCATAGTGTCAGCGAAAGCGACAAATGATTGCCCTAGAGTCATAGGGACAGCGTCTTGAAGTTGAGTACGCCCCATTTTAATAACATCAGCAAACTCTTCACCTTTCTTGCGGAAAGATTTTATAAGCTTTTTAAGCTCTTTTACCATAGACTTGTTTGTCATGATAAGAGCTATTTTAATAGCAGAAGGATATGCATCATTAGTTGACTGAGCCATGTTTACATGGTTATTAGGGTGGCAGTATTGATATTCCCCTTTTTCCTTACCCATGATTTCCAAAGCTCTGTTAGCTATAACCTCATTGGCATTCATATTTGTTGAGGTACCAGCTCCACCCTGAATCATATCAACAACAAAGTGGTGATGAAAGCGATTATCAATTATTTCGTCACAAGCCTGAACAATAGCATCACAGATTTCTTTTTTCATCTGACCTATTTCATGGTTTGCTAGAGCAGCAGCTTTTTTTACCATTGCCAAACCTTTGATAAAATCAGGGAAGAAGTTTAATGTGATACCACTGATATTGAAGTTTTCTAAAGCGCGAAGAGTTTGGATACCATAATAATATTCGTAAGGAACCTCTCTATCACCAAGAAGATCATGTTCAGATCTTGTTCTTCCTGATTCATATTGAGCAGAAGAGTTCATAGCTCTTGAATTGGCATGCCTCATTCTTCTTGAAATTACTTTAGCTATATTACTGAATGTAGCTACAGCAATATCCCCATGTTGCTTAAAGAACTCGGCACTAATAGTAATTACTATTGTTTTTACTTCAGCGCGAGCAGAAGTTGAGTGAGGAGTATCTTCCATTAAAGAACCTTCACCAAGGAAATCATATTCATTAAAAACGGTTACCTTTTTCTCCTTCCCCCAAGGAGTAGTTGTAAATAGGTCAACTTTACCCTCCACAACAATGAAAATTTCTTTTCGTGGTGCATCTTCTTCAAATAAAAGCTCATCTTTTTCAAAAGTTTTAACTACAGCTTTCTTAGCTATTAGTTCTAAGCTTTCTTGCTTGATGCCATTGAAAAGCTCATTCTTTTCAATGAATTTGATTATATTGGAAAGTTCCATATCTAATTATATTGACTATGTTATAATAGTATTATATGTCTTTGCTGTTAAATACTTAACAGGAGCAAATTTGGAAAAAAAAACTAATTTTCCAATCGTAGTAAATATATTTTTTTTTAGACCGAATGTAATTAAGGTAACAATTATGTCAAGAAGAGAATAACATATAATAAATAACTAATTATCTTATAATTAATTTCTTTTTCATATAATTAAAGCTAGAATATTAAATTTGCCAAAAAAATAATATAAGTGAAGTTTGAACAGATAGTAAGAGATATTAAGGACAAATCTTATGCGCCTGTTTATTTTCTGACAGGAGATGAGCCTTATTATATAGATATGTTAGCTGAAAAGTTTGAAAATGATATTCTCGATGATATGGAGAAGGAGTTTAATATGACCGTTTTATATGGTAGAGACACTTCTATTTCTCAGATTATTGGGGAGGCAAGACGTTTTCCAATGATGGCTAATCATCATATTGTTATTGTAAAAGAGGCTCAGGATATACCTAATTTTCCACCAAGGGAAAAAAAGTCTCAAAGCAAAAAGGGTTCTGATGAAGATCTGATATACTCTTATCTATCTTCTCCTTTGGAGTCTACAATTTTGGTGTTTTTATATAAACATAAGAAGCTAGATAGCCGAACTTCTTTAGGGAGAATGCTTACAAAATATGGTGTTTATTATGAATCTAAGAAGCTTTATGATAATCAGGTTCCTGGATGGATAAAGAATTATGTAGAATCTAAAGGTCGAAAGATATCTGATAAGCCATGTTTAGTTTTATCTGAATATCTGGGTAGTGACCTAAGTAAAGTTTCTAATGAACTTGATAAGATAATTATTAGTCTACCTAAAGGTCAATCTGTTTCAGAAGAGATAATAGAGCGTAATGTAGGGATAAGCAAAGACTTTAATGTATTTGAACTTCAGAATGCGATTTCCAGAAAAGATATATATAAGGCCAATCTTATATGTAGATATTTTGCAGAAAACCCAAAGCAAAACCCATTGTTGAAGACATTGCCTAGTTTATTTTCTTTCTTTGTAAAAGTGATGATATATAAGGAGCTTTCTCACTTGGGTAATAATGAACTTGCTTCAGAATTGGGAGTTCATCCTTATTTTTTGAGTGAATATAAGCTTGCATCGACAAATTATTCTTTACCTAAGCTGTCAAAGATTATTGAACATTTAAGGATATACGACCTTAAGGCAAAGGGAGTTGATAATGCAAGTATCAATGATGGTGAATTATTAAAAGAACTCTTATTTAAAATATTACACTAAATGTTTTTTCTCTGCAAGTTATTTGCACCAACAATACTTAGCTTTGGTTCATATTTGACTTTGTATGTTTTATGTAGTTAATTTCTGCGACTCATAAGAATTGAAAGGTTAAAAAGATTTTTGAAAGTTAGAAAAAAGGTTGAGAGCTGGTTTTGCCAGCTCTCTTTTTTATTATACACTCTAGTAAATGAAAATCGTCTTTAAGTTATTTCAACTTATTATCATATTTGATACATGAATTAGTTTGTTGCTTTTTTATATGACTGGAAGTATTGTCTATAAAGTAATTGTAGCTCTTAATAAGAGGCTGTTCCTGTTCTTAAATACTGTTAATATTTCCTAAATTTATTTAACATGAATATCTATAATATTAGATGTTCGTTTTAATATTGTTATCTAAGTTAAAGCTAATCAGGGGTTTGTTTCGGGCTAAGGTTTTATTCCTATATGTTCGGGATAAATACTATAAATAAGGATTGTCATGAAAACAAGTAATGAACTATCAAAAAGACTATTATTGAATATGGAAATGATTTCTTCTTTCAATAATTGCAATAAAACTGAAGCAAAAACAGCTGGTTATACAGTTTGCACAATGTGTTGCGGAGATAATTCTCTGAGCTGTGGACCAACTGAGTTGTAGTTTTTTAGTTATGTTAGAGAAAGAGAAGGAGTTGATTTTTAATTAACTCCTTTTCTTTTTGTAGAGACCTATATATTAGATACCTTTGCAGGCTGAAATAAATTAAAAACCAAAGTATTTTAAAGTATTACGAAATGTCAGAAGATAAGAAGATAATATTTTCTATGGTAGATGTCTCTAAAACCTATCCACCAAACAAAAAGGTTTTAAAGGATATCTATCTTTCGTTCTATTATGGAGCAAAAATTGGTATTATTGGTCTTAATGGATCAGGAAAATCTTCTCTATTGAAGATCATTGCAGGTGTAGAAAAGTCTTATGAGGGAGAAGTGGTATTCTCTCCAGGTTATAATGTTGGATACTTGGAGCAGGAACCACAATTGGATGATCAAAAGACAGTTCGTGAAATTGTTGAAGAAGGTGTTCAGGAAATTGTTGATGTCTTAAAGGAATACGAAGAGATAAACAACAAATTCTGTGAGCCTATGTCTGATGACGAGATGAATAAATTGATCGAAAGACAAGGGAAGCTCACAGAATTGATAGAACAACATAATGGCTGGGAACTTGACAATAAATTGGAAAGAGCTATGGATGCTCTTCGTTGTCCTCCTGCTGACTGGAAAGTAGAAAACCTTTCAGGAGGCGAAAGAAGGAGAGTAGCTTTATGTAGACTTCTTCTTCAAGAGCCAGAAATACTTCTACTGGATGAGCCTACTAACCACCTTGATGCAGAATCTATAGATTGGTTAGAGCAGCATTTACAGCAGTATAAAGGAACCGTTATTGCAGTAACTCACGATAGATACTTCCTTGATAATGTTGCTGGTTGGATTCTTGAACTTGATCGTGGAGAAGGTATTCCTTGGAAAGGGAACTATACTTCATGGTTGGAACAAAAGTCTAAGCAGCTTGAGATGGAGGAAAAAACCGAAACTAAAAGAGCGAAGACTTTAGAAAGAGAGCTTGATTGGGTGAGAATGGCTCCTAAAGCAAGACATGCAAAATCAAAAGCTCGTTTGAAAGCTTATGATAAGCTGTTGAACGAAGATGCTAAGGAAAAGATTGATAAACTTGAAATCTTTATTCCAAATGGCCCTCGTTTGGGATCTAGTGTTATTGAAGCTTCAGGGGTTTCCAAAGCATTTGGTGATAAATTGCTATTTGAAGACCTTAGTTTTATCTTGCCTCCAAATGGTATTGTAGGTGTTATAGGTCCTAATGGAGCAGGTAAAACAACTCTTTTCAGAATGATAATGGGACATGAGACTCCTGATAAAGGAGAGTTTACAAATGGCTCAACTGTAAAAGTTGGGTATGTAGATCAAACTCATGCTGAAATTGATCCACAGAAAGATGTGTGGGAGATTATTTCTGGTGGTAATGAAGAGATTCAATTAGGTGAAAAAACAATGAATTCCAGAGCCTATGTTTCCAGATTCAACTTCACAGGAAATGATCAGAAGAAGAAAGCTGAAGTTCTTTCTGGTGGAGAGCGTAATAGAATGCATTTGGCGATGACATTGAAGCAAGAGGCAAATGTGTTACTACTGGATGAGCCTACCAATGATATAGATGTAAACACATTGCGTGCTCTTGAGGAAGGTTTAGAGAACTTTGCAGGTTGTGCTGTTGTAATATCTCACGATAGATGGTTCTTAGATAGAATAGCAACACATATCCTTGCATTTGAGGGAGATTCACAAGTATGCTTCTTTGAAGGTTCTTATTCTGAATATGAAGAGAACAAAAAGAAGAGACTTGGTGATTCCGGACCTAAAAGAATTCGCTATAAGAAGCTTATAAAAGATTAATGTAAAGGGGCTTTGAAGCCCCTTACTTTTATTTATATAATTTATTATCATGAGTAAATTAATGAAAGAGTCCAGAAGTTCAATAATATTCAGTGGAATTGCATTTGCTGTATTGATACTATTCTTTGATACATTTGAGAAGAAAAATGAAATTGTTTCGAATGGTCATATTTTACATATTATTGTATTGATTTTATTGCAGTTCTTATATTATAGACGTTTGGTTAAAAGATTGAAGGAAAAGACAGAAGACTATGTAAGTGCTTCTTTTCTGGTAAAATTAGATGTGTACTTTGTTACGATAGGGGTTGTAATCTCTTCTTTGTATATGATTTATGGTTCTGTTATCAGAGGTGGGGAATATTTAAATTATATTATTGATGGAATAATGTTATGGGTAGTTTCTGTCCTGATCAACTTTTTATGGTTAAGAGTTTATCTTAGAAAGCAACAAGAATAAACCCTTTCGGGATTTTATATTCAATCTATTATAGTCTTTATAATAAAATCGATATAAGGATTTTCCTCTTGATAATTCCCTCTGATAAATCAGGGGGATATTTAAAATTACACCTTTACAGAAATTATTCTGTACATTACTAATATCGCTATTTAACTCATATTTATAATTATAGAAGTAGATATCAGCAAATCATTCCTCTGTTTCTCTTTGTTGTATAGTCATATAAATAATAAACCTGAACAAGCATATTCTATATCCCTTATTCAGAAATAAAAATTCTTCTCCCAAGAAATATGAATTTTTCGCCTTATGAATCTCAATTCTTCGGTTGATGATTGACCATCTTCCTGCCTAAGTTGGTTCGTCCATCCCTAGGAAGATCTTCATCTGTCGGGCTAATTTTTGAAATCTTCTTTCCTAAGGAAAAATGAGACTTTTCCTGCCTTGAAAAAATTCATTTCTCAAAGGACTCTCTTTTCTATTTAATCAATTATCATTGTATTTATGATGTTTTTTGATATTATCGTTTTTATTTCCTTTGTCATATCTTTACCTTTGGATATTATAAGAATAATAGAATGAAACATATTGTACTATATTTCTCCCTTTTTTTATTTGCGTATACAAATTCTTATTCACAAGAATATTATTATAAAGAGATCGAAGCTCCTGAGAATGTTGACTTATTTAGGGTAATTGAAAATGATGAGCATGGGTTCTTGTTGTTTTATCCAACACCTCAGTTTATAGATAAAGAGAAACAAGTTTGGAATTTCTTTAATGTAGATACTGTATTCCATGAGATATGGAATAAGAAAATAAGTATCCCTTCAGGGATGGATTATTTGTCAGGAGCATTGAATTATCCATTTCTGACTTTAGCCTTTAGAAACTATGAAAAGCCCAAAAGCTTATTATATCTTATGAATGTTAATCTTGAGAATGGGGAGAGAACAGCGCTGCCTATAAAAATTGATAAGAAGACTACTTTTGAAAAGATTTGTTCAAATGGAAATTCAGGAGTTGTTATCTTAGAAAATGCTTCAGCTCTTGATATTGCTCTTTATTTTAATATAGAACATTCAGATTATAAGATGCTTAATAGCTACTTCTCTAATGAGAAAGTTGTTATAGGAGATATAGCATACAATATATTTGACAATAACTTTCTTATCACTGCTCAAACATATATAAAGCAAAATTATGTCAATACTTCATTATTAGAAGTTTCAGAACGAGGTTCAAGGATAAAAGAAACCTTGCTAGAGGCTATTCCTGATCCATCAGCTTTCCCTTATTGTTTTTCTATTCTGCCTGATACAAATAATATTTATATCTCAGGAGTGTATTGCAATGCGAGAAAGAGAGAAAGGAGCTATAAGAAAAGAGATAATCTTTCTATTGATGGCTATTTCTTCTATAGATTATCTGATAACGGAAATGAAAAAGCAAGAATATTTCCAAGATCAAAACTGAAGAATTTGACAAAAAAGAAGAAGTATAATGTTAATAACATAAACTCAACTAATGTAATACCTTTAATTATCAAGAGTGAATTAATAAATGGTAACATTGTGCTTCTTACTGAAGATTATTTTCCCCAATATCGAAATGAAACTCGTATGGAACATGATTATCATGGTCGCCTGACACCTAGAGTTCATGTTGTTTTTGAGGGATACAGGTTTTTGAATGGTGTTAGTCTCCATTTTAATATTGACGGAGATTTACTTTATACTAATACTATTGACTTATTTAGCGTTCTTGAAAAAGAGCCAAGAATTCATATTGCACATTTTGCAGATAGTAGTTCATATATGTTATCCTATTTGCAGGGAAATAAGATTGCTTCAAAAGTGTTTTCTGATAATGAAATAGTTCATCCTTTGGATTTTGATCAGATTACTACAAGGAAAAAGGGTGATAATATTGTTGATACTTATAATATTAGATTAGAACATTGGTACAGTAATTATTTCTTCCTTTATGGATATCAGCGTATAAGTAATAAAATAATAAAGCCAAAAGAAAGATATATCTTCATGTTATCGAAATTTAAATATGAATAGAAAAACACCCTATAAAAAAGTCTTAGTCACAATATGTTAGATTAATATTTTTTAAATTTGTTATAATATGAAACTTTGAATATATGAATAATAAAGAAGTAATACGTCTGGAAGAAATAGTAAGGAATTTTAAGGTTGGTACTGAAGTGGTTAAAGCCTTAAGGTCTGTGTCTTTAAATATTGAGAAAAACGAGTTTGTTGCATTAATGGGACCTAGTGGCTCTGGCAAGTCTACTCTAATGAATTTGTTGGGCTGTTTGGATACTCCAACCTCTGGACGATATTTCCTTAGCTCGAAAGATGTTAGCTCTTTAGATGATAATCAATTGGCTGAAATTAGAAATTTTGAAATAGGTTTTATCTTTCAAACATTTAACTTGCTCCCTCGTTCTACAGCTTTAGAAAATGTTATGTTACCCCTGATTTATGCAGGTGTAAGTAAAGAAGAAAGAAAGAAAAGGGCTGAAGAGACTCTTATTAATGTAGGTCTTGAGGATAGAATGCACCATAAACCTAATGAGCTTTCTGGAGGACAAAGACAACGTGTGGCTGTAGCGCGTGCACTTGTGAATAAGCCTTCTTTGATCTTAGCTGATGAGCCTACCGGAAACCTTGATTCTAAGACTTCTGTTGAAATTATGGGGCTTTTAGAGGAGATCCATAAGATGGGTAATACTATTGTTGTGGTTACTCATGAAGAGGATATTGCTCTACATGCTCATAGAATTATCAGGCTTAGAGATGGTGTTATAGAATCAGATTTGAGGAATGAAAATATTGTTCGTGTTTCTGATTATGTGAAATAAGATTTGTTTTCTCTAAAGTGTTTTTATAGACAATAAAACATAATATTATGAGTTCAGAATGGAAAGTATACACAAGGACTGGTGACAAAGGTACTACAGCCTTGATAGGAGGAACACGAGTTCCTAAGTATCATGAAAGAATTGAAGCTTATGGAACAATTGATGAACTGAACTCCTATATAGGTTTAATTCGTGATTCAGTTTCAAATCTAGAATTAAAAGATGTTCTTATTGAAATTCAAGATAGACTTTTCTCTGTAGAGTCATTATTGGCCTCAGATAGTGAGGCGGGTGCAGGAAAGAAATTACCTCCTGTTTATGATGATGATGTAGCTCTATTGGAAAAGTATATTGATAAAATGAATGAGCAATTACCTGAATTGAAGAGCTTTGTTCTTCCTGGTGGTAGCCCTTTGGGTTCTCATTGTCATATTGCAAGATGTATTTGTCGTAGAGCAGAACGTATTGTTATTCATGTTGCAACAAAGTATGAAGTTGACCCGATTTGTTCGAAGTATTTGAATCGTTTATCAGATTACCTTTTTGTACTTGCAAGAAAGTTAACTATTGATGAAGGAGGAAAGGAAATTCCTTGGACTCCTAAGGTGCAGTAATGATTTTTTATTGATTTTTTCACCTAAAACTTTATTTTTGCATCACATTAACCAAAAAAATCACCTAAAATGTATTGGACGTTAGAACTAGCCTCAAAATTAGAAGATGCTCCATGGCCATGTACCAAAGATGAGCTTATTGACTATAGTGTTCGTTCAGGAGCCCCTCAGGAAGTAATTGAAAATCTTAGAGAGATTGAAGATGAAGGGGAGATTTATGAAGGTATTGAGGATATTTGGCCTGATTATCCAAGTAAAGAAGATTTCTTCTTTCATGAGGATGAATATTAGATAAATACCAGTATTTATATAGTCATAAAGATTTAAATAGCTAACTCATTTGAGTTAGCTATTTTTTTATAATTCTTCTCTTCCAAAGAATGAGAAATGAACTTTCCCATACTTTCTGGTTGAAAGATATAACTCTTTACCAGAAAAAACTTTGGACTTATTATGCTCCATAATTAATAAACCTGAAGGTGATAATAAGTTGTTCTGAAAGATCTTCTCATAAATTGAATCATAATCTTCTTGAGATAATTCAAAAGGAGGGTCAGCAAATATAAGATCATAGCTTTTTCTTGATGTCTCTATGAACTTCATTGCATCAGTTCTGATGACATTTATATTCTCCAATTGAAAGCCTTTTGCATTCTCCCTGATCAGCTCAGCGCATTTTGGATTCTTTTCAATAGAGCAGACATTAATTACCCCTCTACTCAGGAATTCAAAGCTTATAGCTCCTGTTCCGGAAAATAAATCCAAAACCTCTAATTCATCAAAATAATATCTACTATTAAGTATATTGAACAGAGCTTCTCTAGCCATGTCTGTAGTTGGTCTTACAGGCATATCTTTAGGGAGCTTCAATGTTCTTCCTCTTAAATTTCCACTTACAATTCTCACTTCACTAATTCTTTATTGATGGAGGTTTAACCCACTTCTTTAGTTTTCCTTTAATTGCAAAACAAAGTATAGAATCTATGCTCAGACAATTCATCTAAAATAAAGCTATAGAAAGGATTTGGATTCCTTCTTAGGAAACTGATGTTCCTAACATACCTATGTGTAGATTTATATATATCAGAATTTCTGGCAATATCACCCAGAAATACTAATTCTGTATTCTCTGGATTTAGATTACTTCGTGCAAATATATTCATTAGAAAATAGACAAAATCTTCTGCTGTTTCAAAATTGAAACTATTGCTTAGCAACAAGTTCTTACCTTGAAATAAGATGATGTCCATTTTTCTGTTACTTACGTTTGTATAAACGAGAGTATCATTACTCCTGTTTATATAATCAATGTATAAATTTTCTATAAGTTTAGAGCTATAATGTCTTATGGTTACCAGAGATAATTTCCAATGTTCCTCAACCCATTTTATTGTATTTAGATTTACAGGGAATGTATTTACGATACTAAGATTATGAATATGTTCAAATAGAATCTTGTTTTCATAATCTATGTTTAGGTTAAATTCATAATGCTTATCCTTGTTAGCCTCAGAAAATAGAGACTCAGGTATGATTACATTATCATTGGAATCAGATATCCATTCCACTGTAGAGAAAGAGTCGTTTATAAAGGGGTAGATTTCCGACAGACAGTTGATTTTCTCTGATAAGCTGTGGTTTCTCTTTAGATCGATAAAAAAGCCATTGGCAAACCCTATGAATTGGTTTGTTTTTCTGTTGAGTACAGAAAAAGAAAATCCATCCGAAGTAATTCGAATGGATAGTCCATATGATGCGATATTATTACGATCAAAGTTTTTGTCGAAAAGTGATATTTCAGACTTGGCTGTTATCATATGCAATCAATTGATTACTCCCAGTTACCATCTGTTGAAGGCTCTTCAAGAGACCCAACTTTAAGCCCAGGATATTTTTCTATTTGCTCTTGTGAAGCAGTTATATTAATAATAGCTTGTTCATCAAGTCCTTGAAGGTATGTTGAATATGGAGTCTTTACTTCAAAGACATTTACATCAATACCACTCTTTTTGATGACTCTTGCTCCTATAACAAATGTATCTTTTTTATTAGTAAAAGGAACATATTTTATATCGTATGGATTGAATACTTTTTTCTTGAATATAGAATCTGCAGCCTTGATAAATCCGATAGTATCTCTAATTGTACGAGTATAAGTAGTATCAGTAGGATCTGGCATAATCTTCACTACTGGGATTTCTCCATCTTTAAGGAATGCTGATAAAGTATCAAAATTGTCTGTATACTTGCCGTAAATAGATTTATATAAAGTCTCTGCATTTCTTATCTCCTTAAGCCTTGCAACTACTTCTTTTTCTCTGGATTTCTTTTCTTTTCTGAACTGTATAGGCTCCTGAATACTATTGTAAACCATATACGCCAAAAATACAATAACAATAGTCAGTAGAATTTTGATAACCTGTTTCATGATTGTGTAATTTTTATGCCTTGCAAATTTATGATTTTTTAATTACTTATTATTCTCTCTCTTTTTCCTAGTTCCCCTAAAAAAAGTATAAATTTCATACACATAAAATGTATGAATAAAACAAATTACGCATTGATACTAAGATAACTTAAAAATTACCTATTTATGTGCAAAATGCAATATTTTTTTAAGTTAAAAAACTATATATCATATTTTTTATCAATTATGAATTAATTTTGTCCCTCAACATTTGCTAAGCATAGCATATCTTCATAGTTTGGGATATCTTTGATAAAAGAAAATGATGGTTCTAAATACTCTATCTTGCAACAGTAATTTGTAATTCCATTAGTTATGATGAGTAAAGGAACTCTAAGGGTCATATTATATCTGGCAATTTGTTCGAAGACAGTTTGTGTAATTTTAATGTGAGGAGCTTTGCATTCAACTACAGCAATAGGGCTACCATATTTTGAATATATGACAATATCTGTTCTTCTTTTCATGTTATTGACCAAAAGTCCCTTTTCTATAGCTATTAATCCCGGAGGAACTTTTCTGTATTTTACTAGAAAATGGATAAATGTTTGTCGAACCTCTTCCTCTGGTGTAAGGACTAAATATTTTTTACGAATTTCGTCGAATATCCATTTCTTATTCTGGTCATCTTTATATTTAAGTTCTACTTCTGGAAGATTTAACTTCGACATACTATTTGGATTTGAGAGACAAAAATAGAAAATAATCTATATTATATATAGTTAGTGAATTTAATAATTAAATAATTGCCTATGAAAACTAAAAAGGAAATAGTTGATAATTGGCTTCCTAGATATACAGGAGTAAGTATTGAAGATTTTGGGAAACATGTATTACTTACCAACTTTCAGGAATATGTTGAATTATTTGCCGAGTGGCATAATGTAGAAATTCAAGGTCTTGATAAGCCTATGAGCAGTGCTACTGCTGAAGGCATTACTATTATTAATTTTGGAATGGGAAGCCCTAATGCTGCAACAATTATGGATTTGTTGACAGCTATTCAGCCTAATGCTGCTTTGTTCTTGGGTAAATGTGGTGGTTTAAAGCGCAAGAATAAGCTTGGTGATTTGATTCTCCCTATTGCTGCTATTCGTGGTGAGGGTACTTCTGATGATTATCTGGATCCTATTGTTCCTGCATTGCCTGCTTTTAACCTGCAAAAAGCAATATCTAACTCTATTAGATCAAATAATCGTGATTATTGGACTGGTACTGTTTATACTACTAACCGTAGAGTTTGGGAATATGACGAGGACTTTAAGAACTATCTAAGAGAAACCAGAAGTATGGGTATTGACATGGAAACTGCTACTATCTTTATTGTAGGGTTTGCTAATGAAATTCCTTCAGGAGCTTTATTATTGGTTTCTGATCAACCTATGATATCTGAAGGTGTAAAAACTGGTGTCAGTGATAAGAAAGTAAGCAAACTTTACCTTGAAGATCATTTACGCATTGGTATTGATTCGTTGAAGAAGTTAATTGAGGGTGGATATACTGTGAAACATCTGAGATTCTAATAAAAGAGATTCTTGATCTTCTTTGATATAAAAAAATACGTGGATTCGATATGCTTACAATAAAATAGCCTTATATCTCGAATTCACGTTTCTGTTTATCACATTTTAAAAATGAGCTTTGAACTAAGGGAAGTAAATAGATTTATCACCATTAGAATTATATAGCTTGGTAGTGCTTAGATCAAAGCCAAGTTGATTGAACAAGTATTTCTAAGAACAGTAAAAGTATATGATTATTGCATCATTCTTCTTCTTCTCTGCTTTTCTCTACTCTTTTGGCTATCGAGATACCTAATTCATATAATAACATCAGCGGAATAACTACCATTACCTGACTAATCCAATCGGGAGGGGTGATTATTGCTGACACAATCAATAGAATAACTATCATATATTTTCTATTCTTCTTCATATATCCACTGGTAAGGATTCCTGCTTTCGATAAGAAAAACACCACTACAGGCAGCTCAAATACTATTCCTAATGAAAAAGTTAATGATAAAACAGTACTTATATATGATCTTAAATGTATCTGATTACCTACTGATTCACTGATTTGATATGTTCCCAAAAAATTGATAGTGAGAGGAAGGACGATAAAGTAGCTAAAGAGTACACCCAGAATAAAAAGTACAGAACAGATAAATACGGCTCCTTTTGTGTGCTTGGCCTCATGATCATATAGTGCAGGTTTTATAAAGCTCCAAATCTGATAAAACACATAAGGGAAACCTACAATAAGACCTACCATAAATGATACATATAAATGGGTGATAAACTGACCTGACATGTGGTAGTTAATCAATTCCCAATTACTGTTGTCCAGACATAATATATCTGTAGAGAATAAATTTCCCAGCTTACATAATAGCTGATATGATATAAAATCATTCTTTATTGGTGCTAGAATAATTTGATCGAAGACAATATTTTTTCCTATAAATGCAATGATTGATAAGGATATTATAGCTAATACAGATCTAACTAAATGCCATCTTAACTCTTCAAGATGTTGCCAAAAACTCATTTCCTTTTCTTTGGCTCTTGCCTCTTCGTTTGCCATATGTATTATTATTCATGATTTGAAATACAAATCTACAACTTAAATTCTGAACGATTTATGGTTTCTTATGTATAGGAATGAATTGTCTATTTTGTGCTTGTGTAATTGTCTGTGTATGAGTTGTTGAGATTCTGTATTGTACTAGTCATGATGTGAAGAAAATGAAGTAACTTTGTATTGCTCCCTAAAAATCTTTCTCTCCCTTTTTTTATCCACATATTAAAATGTCATGATTATGGATACTAATAAAGAACTTCAACCATTGGAAAATATGGTGATGGAGAATACACGAAAATGGAATGGCGTGTATTTTAGAGCGAACTTAAGTGATCAAGGAAATGTCCCCAGATCGGGGTCATTATGCCATTGCCCGGATATAATACCTTATGGTATTATGCCTGTTGATAATCCTGATGAATTCTTTTTGGTGAAGAATTGGGATAAAGATCTTGGAAAAGATTTTATAGCAAGAATGCAGAATTATATTTATCTGCGTGTAAAGAACCTTAATGAGAAAAAAACACTTGTTGGTGAGTTACATTTGTACTGGTGTAAAGCTAGTTTATTGATGTATCCTGATATTTGGAAAAAGAATATCATCAAATTGGGTAATGGGACAGATCATTTCAAATTTAAGATTAAGCCTGGTGGAAAAGTGGTAAGTTATGATAATAAGCAAGGGACTTTTAACTGGGCTCCTGAAATGATTCAAAATGACCATTATTGTTTGGTAGGAAGAATAGTAACTAGTGATAATCCAAATCCAATTCCTGATGTTGGTACAATAAATAACTTTGGTAAATTTATAGCTAATAATCCTGGTTATGGATGGCATAATGTTGTTGTGATTGATAGAGGAAGCCCTTCTTATAGTATTTCTGTCAATTATAATCAGGGAGGTGTTGGAGGAAAGATGCATGTTATATTAACATGTACTAATGTTCCTCTTGGTGCTGAGGTTGGGTTTTCTTGTCCTACTCCTGGTCCTAACCCATTAGTAAATCTTAAAAGATCTAAGGTTAATAACCCAAAGACTGAGGTCTTTGGTATTGTTAGTGATATTCCTGCAAATTGGGATGGTACAATAACTTATCATTATTGGGCTAATGGAACAAACCCTCCTGTAGGCTTTAATATTGAGCTTGCTGTAGTATATTTTGTTCATTCTGATGATGATCTATATGAGCATTGCATTGATGCTAAGTACTTAGTGCCTGATCATATGCTTAGAGATATAGGCCCTCAAAAGGGTATTATACTTGGTGCTCATACAATGAAAGGTGTTTAGTGCTTTTGTACATTATAACTTCTGTTAAGTGAGGGAAATTCCCTCACTTTTTTTATAGCTTTATACTTTTATTGGTATAAAGCTATTTTTGTATCGTGCTAATGCATATTATCTGATAAGAGAAAAACAGATATTTTTTGAATGAAACTATGTTTTTTGATGCTTTTCAGGGCATATAATAGCCTTATTTCACTCAAAATAGGTGCTTATAATCTATTCTGAGGCTCTTTTTTATCCAAAAATACACGCATTGTTATCAAAAGTTATCTATTTCCATTTCAACTTCTCTTATATATTACTTATGACTAACTACTTGCAGATCATAAATGCATTTTACATTTTATATAATCCTTCCTAAGGCTATTTATTGAAAAGATATTTTATGATAAATTTTACTTAAAATCACATCAAGTTGTTTGTTAGATTGTTACGTTTTTTATACTCTTATAATTATTGTTGTAATAGGCTGATGTTTTTGAATTCTTCAGGCTATACTTTTGCCGAGATAGTAAAGAAATTTATAATTCTTTAGGCTATATTTTTGCCGAGATAGTAAAGAGATTTATAATTCTTTAGGCTATACTTTTGCCGAGATAGTAAAGAAATTTATAATTCTTCTAATTTAGCCCCCTAAAAGACTGGAGTGCGATTTTAGAAAAACAAACTAGATTTGCATTATGCGAAAGACTTGGAAATTAGAAGATAAACTAAGAATATTAGAATCTGGAAAATCAGGAAATATAGTTAGTTTATGCAGGAAAGAGGGAATAAGTACAGCAACTTATTATGAATGGAAAAAGCAGTTTGAAGCTCAAGGAGAGCAGGGACTAAAAAGCACCTATCAGCGAAGAGATCCACATTTACGTAAAGCAGAAGAAGAGATTCGTATTCTTCGCAAGCTTTTAGCTGACAAAGAGATTGAACTAGAGGTTCAACGAGAACTGTTAAAAAAAAAGTTTGGAACAGACGATCCAAAAAAGATTTAGTAGATCAAATAATCATTAAACATCATATAAAGCTCAAACAAGCATTAAAGTATGTTGGCTTAAAAGAGAGTAGTTATCATTACAAACCTAGGAGTAGCGGGAAGAAGGGTAAAGCACCAACTTCAACTACAATTCACAGAATAATCGGAACTGTAAGAGATTCTGATGTTGTTAATTCGATAAAACAATTACTGTCAAATGAATTCATTGACTGTGGATATAAGTTAATGACAAGGTATCTACAAAGAGAGGGTTATTTGATTAATCATAAAAAAGTATATCGAATAATGGGTAATGCAGGTCTGTTAAAGCCTGGGGCACGAATAAAAAGTACTGGAGCACGAAAGTTTGTACGATTTAGAAAGGTCAATACAAAGTATCCTTTTGAGTGTCTTGAAATGGATATTAAAATGATCTGGATTCCAGATATAGGTAAGAATGCTTATTTGTTCTCTGTGATTGATGTGCATAGTAGAAGAATATTAGATTACACTTTTAAAATGTCCATTAAGAAAGGTACTGTGATTAATGTATTATCTAATATAATTGACACATACAAACTTCCTGAACATGTTGTTATAAGGTCAGATAATGGAAGTCAGTTTATTGCAAATAATGTGCGTGAATTCTTATCTTTAGTTGGTATACAACAAGAGTTTACTCATGTTGCAACTCCTGAAGAAAATGCTCATATAGAGGCCTTTCATGGAACACTTAAAAGAGATGTATTGGATAGGTTTGATTATACTTCATTTGAAGATATTAACAAGATAATTGATAGATATATGAACTTTTATAATAACAACAGGCTGCATGGTCGATTAGGTGGTATTACTCCTATGGAAAAGTGGAATATGGATAAACACCTGATTCCTTTAACTAAAAAAGCTGCTTAAAGATATTTTTGAAATAATTACAAAAAACTCTAGGATTATAGGGGTCAAAACACTTCAGGCTATATTTTTGCCGAGATAGTAAAGAAGATTATGAAAAATTTAGTGAAAATAGATGGAGGTTATAGCGGTCAAACTTGTTTAGCTGCTTTTTATTGAATATTTTTTCTTCTACTGATTGTTTCAAAAAATATTATGGTTATTTGTTTTGTTGATTAGACATTGGTATATAAAGTTGTTATTCTGATAATTGCTATATAAGTATAATGTATTGTATATATTTCTGTAATTATAGGGCTTATATTCTTTATATGTTTTTATATATTTGTTTCTTGGCACTAAACTAAAACAGATGGTATTCTTTTGGGTATTACAAATTAAAAAAATCACACATGAGATTTATTATAATAATTTTATTATTATCCAGTAGCTTTCTTTCTGAGGCTGAGAATAAAAAAGATAATATGGAAAGCTTTGTATCTGATACGATTTATTCTGAAAAACATAGAAAGATTGTTGTATACAAACCTGATAACTTTAATGAACAAGTTGAATATCCGGTGATAATATTAACTGATGGTCAATATTTGAATGAGTATCTACCTATTATAGATTCCTTAATTAAAAAGCAAGAAATTCCAGAGCTTATACTTATAGGCGTCTTTTCAAATGGAGAAGAAGTAACAGGAAAGGGATATAAGAATATAGCATACAGACAATTTGAATATGTGAAAAGTTATTCTGACTCATCTGAACATGAGGACTTGAAGAGTTTATATTATGATACTGAATTAATTTTTGAAAATACAATACTTAACTATCTAAAGAGAAATTCAGTAAAGATTGAATCATTAAATTTCTATGGTTATTCGAATGGGGCAGGCTTTGGTATTACATTTAGTTTGAGAAACCCAAGTTATTTTGATAATGTCATTTGCTTTTCAACAGCAGGTTATAGTAGAAATGCTATTGACAATAAAGAGAAATACCCCAAATATTATATTTCTTATGGTACAGAAGAGTTCCCTCCATTTCAGGAAGAAAGCAAAGAATTAGTTTCTTATTTTAAAGAGAATAATCTTAATTTTGAATTAAATACATTCAATGGGGGGCATAAACGAGATAAGTGGAATCAGGAATTGATCAAGGTTTTGAGTAAGATATTCTAATAGATTTATAGAGGGATTGTTTTGGCGCACCTGTTTATTTTGTCTTCTAAAAGAAAAGAGTTTCCTATAATTAATATTGCTATTATACATTCAATTTTGAATTTCATTGCATCTACTATTGATTTGATAGTTGAGCATTAGGTTAGGTAAATGAATTAGATTATGCTTAAAGAGTGATCTTGGCTTTTTGAATTCCTTTGACTTTACTTAATGAATATTGTATATATAATTTTTAGATTAGTCATATATAATAATAATGTATTGTATATGCATTTGTAATAACAGAGGTTTATATTTACTGAATGTTTTTATATATTTGTTTTTTTACACTAAAGATTAGAAATTTAAGAGACGAAGTATGGATTCCCCCTTTATTGTTATTAACATAAGTAAGAATAGGTATAGGAAAATTTATTTGAGTGATATTTTGTATTGTAAGGCAGAGCGTGCATATTCCATTATCAAAACTGTGACGAAAGAATTCTTGTTATCTCATCCATTAAAGAATCTTGAATATTTATTGAATTATAATGGCTTTGTAAGAGTAAACAGAAGCTATATTGTAAATATTGAAAAATGTATTGAACTAAAAACAGGAAATAATCCACAAATCATAATGAATAACGATGAAGTTATAAAGCCTAGTAGAGATAATGTTTCAGAACTTAAATCCTTATTTCTACTTGAACAAATAGCTTAATTACAGTACTTAATAAGCATAATGTCAGTATTCGGAAATTTAGAGTAGTGTTTAGGAAAAGTAATGTTTAAATATTTGTAAATCTGTATGTTTATCTCAAACTTTGTGTGAAACTTTTATTTTTTAATTAAAATTTCTATAAAATGGAAAAAATACAAAAATTTGAAAATTGCATTATAGAGAATACGCAAGATGTTTATGGAGGAAGAGATAAGGTATATTATGATACACCAGGAGAGTGTGGTTGCCATAGAGATAAGGATGTCTATAACAAATGTGGTGATCTAATTAAAATAGTAACCGCAGTAGAAAGCTGGTTTCATAGAGATAGACCAGATGTTAATTAACTGAATGGGGTATTAAACCCCATTTTTTTTATTAAAGATTAAAATATGAAAAAACTCATAATTATTTTTAGCTTTTGCTTTATTGGATTATTTATAAATGCACAAGAATCAACTAATTATTATAAACTATTAAGAGAAGCAGAACATTATATTGTTGACAGTGATTTGCAAGCTGCTGTTAACACTTATGATAATGCATTTGAAACATACAATTATCCATTTGCAAAAGATCTAACCGCAGGTGCATTTGTAGCTCATTATGCTAATGATACAACTAAACTATATAAGTATATTGCGATATTATTAAAAAGGGGGATGTCATTAAGAGAACTTAAAAAGTTTGTTGAAAGACGTCCTAATGATAAACGAATTCTCCAATTTGAAAATAACTTTTTGACCTATCAAGAGATCTATCTTAATTCTATTGACTATGAAATGGAAAAGAAGTTTAGAGACTTAGATAAGCGAAATCAGGTTGATATTTCTTATATAAGATTAAACTTTAAAGATAAAGATAAATCTAAAAAAGAAAGAGCTAAAGCAGACTCGTTATTGGTCAATAAATATGTTCTTCTGGTCAATAAATATGGATTTCCTATAGAAGATAAACTAGGTTTAGGTTCTCATATATTTATAAAAATGTCCGATGAAGAAAAAAATACATTTCATAAATGTATTAACTATGAATTTATTAAAGAGCCAGATATACGTAAATTACCAAAAGATTCTGTATGGTTTGGTTATAGTTATATTAAAAATACAAGTTTAACGAAAATAAATTTGCGAAGAGGGAATTCATTTCTTTGGCATGTGAATTTAAAAAGACATAGAAATCTTGATGCCTTATTAAAAGAAGCAATTAAAGATTTAAAAGTATATCCAGATTTTTATTTATCATGCAAAGAAAGGTCTGGAGAAGATTATTATATGGGTTGGGAATCAAAAGTTAAACAGAAATATGGTTTTGATTTAAAGAAAATAATAAAGAAAGATCCGCAGGCAGTACACAAGATTAATAAGAGAAGACAAGAATACAATCTTCGGACATTGGAAGAGGATTTGCTGTTATTTTATGCTATTCAACAATTAGAAGGTGAAGCATATAAATATAAGCATGTATTTTCCAGAAAAATGAAAACAAATAGTCTTTTCTTAAATTCATTATTCACTTTTATGTTTCCATAATTTATGATTTTGATAATTACTATAGGAAGTGATCATTCAACAAATGATGTAATTGACTGGTTAAAGAAAAAGAAAGCTAAGAATATTATCAGAATAAATGAAAAAGATAAAATTGAAAATTTATCAATTGAACTTAATAGCTCTTCTACCAACATCTACATAAAAATAAAAGATCAGAAGCTTTTACTTTCAAACATAAGTTCAATTTGGTCAAGAAAGGGGAGGATAAGTATTGATAATCATATCACAAAAGTGATTACTAATGATAATATTCGAACTGAATTATACAAACATTTACATTATGAAGAGGAAACGACTTTAAGAAACTTTCTTATTCATCAACTGGAATCAAAAAAGCAGCTTGGTTCTCATCATCATAGTAATGCTAATAAACTAATAAGTTTACTATATGCTCAAGAAGTTGGCTTAAAGATTCCGAATACAATTGTTTCGACTTTAAAAAATGAATTAATTGGATTTGACCAACAACATGATTCAATAATTACTAAAAATATTCAAGATGTAGTCTCCTTTTCTGTTGGTAATATCGGCTTGTCAAATACGACTAAGCTTGTTAATAAGAGTGATATAGAAGAAATGTCAGATGATTTCTTTCCTAGTCAACTACAAAAGAATATTAAGAAGAAATATGAGCTTAGGATTTTCTATTTAAATGGGGCATGCTATTCTATGGCCATCTTTTCACAAGAAGATGAACAAACAAAAGTTGATTTTAGGAAATATAATAGAGAAAAACCAAATAGAACAGTCCCTTACCAATTGCCATCAAGTATTGAAAATAAGTTAAAAGCATTTATGGATAAAATGCAATTGAATACTGGCTCTATAGATATGATTGTTACTCCTGAGTTAGAATATGTATTCCTTGAAGTTAATCCTTGCGGTCAATATGGAATGACTTCTATTCCTTGTAATTATTATTTAGATGAGAAAATTGCTGACTTCTTAATTGCATAATTATGAAAAAGAATTTCCTTGAACTTATTGGTGATACTGAAGATAGAGTATTTCCACTAAATTATAAGTATGTTGATATAAAAGAGATGCCACAAGATGTGAAAGACAAGAAATGTCTAGAAATAGATTTATATCAAACCTCACAATTTGAACCTGGAAGATATCATAAACCGATTTCAAAAGTATTTTGATGAAAAAGCAGTACTATAGACTTTATGCTAATTGTATTCCTGTAAAAGGATATAAAGAATCAATTATCGTAGACTTGCAAAGACAGAATTCTACAAATAAAATCCCTAATAGTCTTTTTGAAATACTTGATAAATATCCTGATGAATCTATTGAAGATATTAAAGCGATTTACAATAATGAATATGATGAGACTATAGACGAGTATTTTAACTTTCTTTTGAGAAAAGAATTTATCTTTTTATGTGAAAAAAAAGAGCTTGAATGTTTTCCTAAACTCGATCTAACATGGAAGTCTCCTTCTGGAATTGAGAATGCTATTATTGACATATGTGAATATAGAAAAGAAGATTTAAATAAAGCAATTGAAGATTTATCAGAACTACAATGTAATGCACTAGAGATAAGATTTGAGAAAATAATAGGAACAGATATATTGAAGCAAATAGGTTTACTTTTAAAGGGAAGTAGAATACTATCAGTTGAAATCCTATTAAAATATACTGATGATATAACATTTGAGAATCTTCTTGAAATCGCAGATCAATATCCAAGATATCAAAGAATATCTGTTTATAATAGTCCAAACAACCAAATAAGTGCTTGTAACAGAATATTATTTAATACGAAAGATATAAATCCGGTGAAGGATTGTGGTAAGATATCAAGTATGTATTTTTGTGATAACATTAATATGTTTACAGAATCACAATGTTATAACTCATGCTTAAATAGAAAAATAAGTATAGACTCTTCTGGCAATATAAAAAATTGTCCAAGCATGCCACATAGTTATGGTCATATATCAAATACTTCATTAAAGGAAGTTATAAATAATAAGGAGTTTTTGAAGTATTGGACTATATCTAAAGATCAAATAGAAGTTTGTAAAGATTGTGAATACAGGTATATCTGTTCTGATTGTAGAGCATATACAAAGAACCAGGGATTGTTTTCTCAACCAGAGAAATGTACATATAATCCTTATATAGCAAAATGGAAAGGTGATGAGGGTTTTATATCTGTAGAGGATTGCATTAACAAAAAGCCATCATAAATTAACTATTAATTGATTCAAAACTGCATTTACAAATACTTGATGGATATAAATGTGAATTTTATATGCTTTAATCTAATTACTTACAGCCTGATATCATTTGGTTATTAGGCTGCTTTTATATTGGTGTGATTCTTCCCAGACTAGAACTAAAATCAAACATGAGACGACTTTTTCTGTTAATTTATAACAACATATCTTGATTTATCAATTATTTGCGTTATCACAATGAAGTATTCTTACTGCTTCATACTACAATAGAACCTAAATATTAAATCTAATTTCACTTTAGAAACTACTTAAACTTATGATTTTCAATGAGACTCCCAGAAGGGTTCACCCTCATGAGGCTTATGATTTTATTGATTTATATAAATCATTAGGCGAAAGGGCAGAAACTTTTCTTCCTAAATATATCTATGATAGCCTTATCAATTTTACCAGACTTTGTTATGAAGAGCCCGTTGATTTAGCGCATAATGAAGCTGAGATTAGAAAATATATACAGCAGTTCAAGGAAAATATACCTGGTTATATAGCAGTGTCTTTGATGTTGCCTCCACAAGAGGACTCTAAAGCCTTTCGCTTTAGTTCCAACAGGAATAAGTTTTCCAACCGATTGCAGAATATCATCAATCAAGAGCTTGTATCTTCTGAAAAGGGCAAGAAGCTTAAGAACATTCTTGATATACAAGATTATTCTGTTGGGACTCCTCCAACAACTCAGTATCATGAGTCATTTATGGCCAAGATACTTATTGGGGATGATGTCAAGAACCTGAGAAAGTTTCGTGATGTTATTGGTGTTATTGAGGATATTGACGAAGCTCACTGGAACTACTTTATGGATACTCTGGATCAATTGATTCATCAGAGTTTGCATTATACAACATCAGGGGAAAGAAAAGACTTCTTACACAGAACAGAATGGACAGTAAACTTTAAGGGCTTGAATGGTCTTATTCGTACTGTTGTAAGTGGGAATTCTGATACTGCCGTTTCATTGATTCGTGAAGAGGTTTTCGATAAACATTGTGTCAGGGTCTTTGATAACATTAAAAAGGCGGATGAGTTATATGAGCTGATGCGTGAGGATAGCAGCAGCATCTTTGTTGTTAAGGTCAGACATGTGAGAAAGGGCATCTTTGCAGCAAAGAAATGGTATCCATACCTTACACGATTGATTATTATTGATGATTCAGAGGAATCAAGAAGATCTAATACTTCACTTGTATTTGCTTTACATAATCAGATCATCAACACATTGAATAAAGTACATACCAAAAAGTTGGGTGCTCCTGCCAGTACACAATTAAATATAAGGATGATACTTGAAAATGTGAATCAAAAGTATCTTGAAGACTTCAAACAACGTATTCAAGAGAAGATAAAGTCATATCAAAAAGAACTTGACGATCTTAGAAAAGAGAAGTTAGGCGAAACCAATGATAAGGAAAAGAATTTATCACTTTATCGCTTGGATGAGTTTACTCGTGCTGTGCTTGTTGATAAATACATCCTTGAGAAGTTCTTGGATTTTATCAAGTTTTTGGAAGCATCAAGAGATGAAAAGAACTTAAAGAAACATGCTTCAGCATTGGTGGAGGAGTTCGAAACCCGAATGGCTCAATACTTCTATTCAAGCAATTCATACTTGAATATTGCTACTGTCAGCGAAGGGGGAGGACGTAACCAAATCAGATCTTATGGTGAATATCTTCTTGTAAAAGATCTGTGTCGATTGAATGATAAGGTCTATAATAAGTGTCAGATTATTGTAAAGATACTCCCTGATAACTATAAGAGAACTCTAAAGAATCATTTCCATAAGAATTTTGGTATTAACTTGTTCTTAGAGAAATATCAAGAGTATCTAAAGAAGAAGGACAATCAAGCCAATAATAAAGGTAGATTCCAAAACCTGTTGATAGACCTTGGTATTGAAGAAGAATACAATCAATTGACAGATGAGGAAAGAGCTACAGTAAGAGATTTCCTCAGTAATTTGGGTAATCTTGATAAGACTTCAATATCTGACGATGTACAGATGATTGTAAGAGATTTGTTATGTGCTCATAATGGCCGACCTAAACCTTATATTATCTACAATCAGAATCTGGCTTGGGAATATACAGACTTGTTCCCTGATCATAGATTTGATATCAATCCATTCAATCTGGAAACGCCATTAAAACCTGATGGTCGTACCGATTATGATTCCTTTGTGAGGAAGTTGTCAAGAATAAAGTCTTCATTACAAATATTTGATGATACAGGTAATCTGTGGGATTCATTCTGTGACAACACAACAATTATCATCAATGATCCCGGCAATCCTACTGGTTATAGTGATTTCAATACAGAATCATTGATCAGATTCCTACAGTTTATAACCAAAACGAAGATTACCATTTTCCTTGATGAGGCTTATAATGACGCTATAAAGCTTGATGATTCTGAATTACCTAAATGGAGAACAATCTCAAAATACCTGTTCAATAATATGAATAGTTATTTGCAGATAAGTGCTGTTTCGTCAGTCTCTACAACTAAAAACTTGGGTGCTACAGGTGATCGATTGGGTGCTGTTGTTGCTACTCCTGCAAAGAAAGACTTTGTTCAGTTTATAAAGAAAGCAGGCAAGTCAGCAGGTGGTAATTCATGTTCATTATACTTGATCAATAATACACTTAAGGTAGCACAACATGCCAAGAAGATAAAAGATAAGATTGATCAGGAATTACCTGTTGATGCATCAAGACAGAAGATAAGATCTTTGATTACTTCATTTATTCATGAAGAAACAGAAAGATGTGCAAGAGATAATTCTGTTGCAGGCTTTGAAGGAAGTCCTGTATACTTATTCTTATTGGATGAGCTTGTGCATCTCGATCAGCTAGATGTTTTACACTTGCCTGATGACTTTAAATACAGAGGCAAGCCATTCTACTCTTATTATCAGAAGCGTTTGGCTGTAGGATTGAATCGATTTAGAATCAATCGCTTATTTAGAGGTGAGTCTAACAGACGTTTGAGAGCTGCTATAAAAGTAGCGGAGAAAGTGGTTAGAGACCTGAATGCTGATAACTTCCATGTAGTACATTCTGATGGTTCTTATCTCTTCAATATGATTGTAAATCCTATGTCATCGGCTACTGACTTAGAAACTTTCTGCCAGTATATAGCTGCTGAACGTGGTATTGCATGCTTGCCATATCAAACCGGAATGATACGCTTTTCTTTGGGTGGCTATCTGCAAGGAGATGATAATAGTTATAAGGTATTCAGAAAAGACTTCGAGAATTCCTTACGTATTTTTATCAAATACTGGAATCTGTTCCAAGAGAAGAGAAATAATAAAGAGAACCTTGAAATTGAGTCAGCAGATATTTTAAGAGAAATGTTTGCTTTTGATGACCCCAGACGTTTTGCAAAAGATCTTATCAGAGATTATAATGTTAGCTCAGGATTGCAAAAGCAGTTAAGCCCTTCATTGAAGATTAATCATGTAAGAGCTTTATATCATGCTTCTCCTGATGTGAGTGGTGTTAGTATCAATACTGTACAAGGCTCATCTAATTCCGTATTTGAATTCCAAGGTACAATAGGTCAATGTCATGATGTGAAAGAGTTTATCAATAGCCGTGCTTTCACAAAGATCTATGAACACCTATTGTCTAATGTATATAAGAAGATACCACAACTAAGGAATCTTCATTTCAATGTGATTGCTTCAAGATATAGCAAGGCTACTTTGTTGAAGTATATCGACAATAAAAAGAACTTTCAACCTAATCATTATGTCCTTGATAGTCCTGAAGATTATCAGACTATGAGGGAGATCCTGATAGAGATGGAAAGATTATTATTCTCTCCGGGTAAAATGAAGATTCTTGCTTTAGATGCTAGTGGTGACTTCCAGAATGATAAAATTAAGCTTGAGGGTGTCAATCGTATTCTGAAGAAGTTTATTCAGGAAATTATGCTTCATTTTGATTTACCTTTCGATCAGGCGGTGAAAGAACCTAGCAGAAGAGAGATTATACATACTACAGTAACAAGATTTGAAGAGATTACAGGTGTGCATATTGATCATCTGAATCTACGTAATTATGTTTACAGATATGTATATAAGATCCGGAGTGTAAAAGGATACGAAGATTCAGAGTTTGTTTCTCATAACATCAGTAAGCTGATAGATGTCATTACTGAAAGGATCCTTGATGCTGATCTTGATTTTGCTGATAAAGTATTATATCTATATCTAATGCGTAATGATGATTCCTTTGCTGTTACAGTGATTGATAAGCTTGGATTCTTTGAACGTGAGGTGAGGAATGCGCATAGTGAAGATGTACAGATTCATGTTGAAAAGTCATTATCAAATATCATTACAGGTGAATTGTCTTCTATTCTTGATCATATATTGAGAAAGAAAGATATCAAAGTCAATGAAGCGGATATTCATCAGGTGACTCAGCGTGTTGTTGTATTCCTGATTGCTATCTTGAATAGAAGTAAAGGAACTACATATTATAATAAGTATATCCATACTCTTATCAAGGTTGTTGAATCTGAGTTCATGCGTCAGAATAGTAATATCAATGAGATGATTCAACATGGTATTACATTATATAAGAACTTCGGTGATGGTAAAACCTTGCTTGAAACATGGGAAGATGGCCAATTGAAGTGGATATCTGATATTATGAATAAGTGTGGGGTAATCTCTGTTGAGCAACCTGTACAGATACATACGCGTATTGCTACTGATGCCAAGAAACGTGAACATCCTTTCCATAAAGTAGATTCTACCAGACTTGTACCGCTTAAGGCTGATCGACCAGAGGACTATCTGAAGGTGCTTGATATCAAACCTCAATCATCCTTCTTTGCCAATCGTCTGAAGACTTTTGCTGAAAATCTGGATGCCAACGATTATAGATGTAAGATCATTAGTAATGGTATGATCAATGAGATGATGATCTTCCAGAAATCATACATAAAGTACCTTACAGATAATCATCGATTGATGGACTACTTTGATACTAGCCTTGATCAGATCAAAGACTTTGTACCTGATACATTGATGTTCTATGGTGCACCTGAAAAGTTGATATCTTTCCCAAAGATTGGATACTTCAATATTCCGGGGCCTAAAGGTAATATCAAGACTATTGTAACTCCATTGCGTAATGATATCGATTATTTTGGAGATATCAAGAAGCCTAGATTACAGATGATGAATGAGAGAATCAAAGAGATGGGAGGTATCCCTAAACATGGTTCTCTGTTTGCTGTCGAAATGGAAGACGGTTGCATATTCGTTATTGAGATTGATGGTGATAGTGGTGTTGGTAAGTCTGAGATGATTGCTGCTCTTGTGTTGAAATGGTTGAAGCATAATCTGCCCGGCATTAGATCAGTGAAGTTGATCGCTGGTGATATGTTTCAGGTGTTCCGTGATAAGGAAGGCCATCTATATGGTTTCGGTACAGAGGTAGGAGATTTCAGTAGGGTTACTGACTTTGACCCTGATTATATCAGATATTATAGATACTTGTTTGAAACCAGTGCTGACAGTAATGTTGAAGATCTGAATTCAAGATCTACGGTTTCTGGTTTGTGTGATATCTCTATGCCTTTCAAGATTGATGTTATGCTGACTGCAAGCAACTATTCTGCCAAGGAAGCAGGAATAACAAGAGTTGATAATCCCGAAAACTTCTTGTTATATATAGATTCTCATGGTGAAAGGAAAGAAAAGGCTACTAGTCAGGATGGCCCTAACTTCCAGCGTACTTTATTACGTTATGATTCTGATCGCAATATCGTTGAGGTGTTGGCTAAGCATGGTAACTATCTTGATGATATCCTTGATTGGGTGAAAGATGCTGATGGTATATATTATCTGGCATCTTCATATAAGATGATGGAGAAGATAGATATTGAGGATGTTGTTAACAGTATCTTCAATGGTAAGAACTTCGATCGTAAAGGTGTGAAAGGTGTAATCAATAAAGTGACTTTTGATATTATTCGTAATCGCTTTATTGTTTATGCAGAGAATACAGAAGGTGAACCAATAAGCGACTTCGTTCTTGATCGTTCTTTCTTCAGCTCTATATTTGATTCTATTGCTTCTACTCCGGGAGGACAACCGTTTATTGCTGAAGATTATCAGATTGAATCAAGGATGTTGTTGATTGATGCTCTTAAGGGCGGCACTGATGGTAAAGGCAAAGGAAAGCAAATAAAGTGTGCTGTTCTTTCTACTGAGATTGGTAAGAAAGGTAGAGAAATTGCAGGGCCTCGCAAGGCTGCTGAGTCTCTCAAAGGATTGCTTCAAGAAGCCAGAATTGCCAACCCTGAAATCATCGATTGGAAAAACCATGTGAAGAAGATTATTATAGAGAAGTATCCTAAGATCTTCAGTAATGATATGACCAGTAATGAGGTATGGAGATATAACTTCTATCTCTATCAACTACACTTGATGCGTCAAGCTGAATTTGTACGTATGGATAAGCCTGAAGAAGAAATCAGGTTTGACAACTTTACTGCTTATCAACCTGTGCCTAAGGGAACACCTTTTGGCCCACTGTTGATTACACCGAACCTGAATATCGAACTCAATAGTTTCAGTGAAACTTATCTTGAATTGATGAGCTTGCCTAACTATCCTGAGTTTGCCGAAGAGTTTTTTGAAGATACACCAAGTCTTTATGTAGCTGAAGGCTACAGCGAAGAGACTGTTATCAATAATATGATTATTCAGCTATTACTGTTGAATGAATATATATCTATTGAAGATCTTCCGGTTGGACGTGTAGCAGAGATGGTGAATCGTGAGACAATTGCAGCTGCCAAGTATGCTGTTGTAAAGTTCTTGCAATCTCAGAAAGAAGATAAGAAACCTACTGTTGTATCAAAACCTGAGACACCAGTAAAAAAGAATAAAAAGAAGTAATTATTGATCGACTATAGTCGATATGACAAACCGATTAGAGTCGACTTATCAAACCGACTAGAGTCGGTTTGTCGTACTAAGGCAGTCGGATTGTCGTGTTGACCTAGTCGGATCGTCGTGCCGACTATAGTCAATTGATCATATCGACTAGGTGAATTTGTCGTGTCGACTATAGTCGATTAATCAAAGTATAAAAAAAGCCCTGACCAAGATGGTCAGAGCTTTCTATATATTATATATGTATATTCTTATTGAAGTAAGAATTTCTTAGTAACAACAGAGTTGTTGTCAGTATCTACAATTTGTATAAGGTAAGTACCTTTTTCAAGATCAGAAACATTTACCTTTTGACCGAAATTGCTCTTATCAAACTTTTTCACCATTTGTCCTTGAAGGTTAAGCATACGGATTTCGTAGTTGCCTTCTTTCTTATAGTTGATAGTTAGATAAGTATTTGCAGGTTGAGGGTGAATACTTATGTTCTTTGAATCAGATTCGTTAAGACCAGTAGCAACATGAATATAATCTTCTTTGAGTTCAATAGCTGTTACCGACTCTCCATTAACTGTGTAAGTAGTGTTTAATTCAACATCAAAGTCACCAGCAGTATTATATCTAACTTCAACATTTGACATATCATCATCATTAACGATTACACCATTACCATCACTAACATTGTATTTATATGTTGCATAGTCTACCATATTAGAGCTTGTGAAAATAGTTGTTTCACCAACCTTAAGATTTGTTTTTGAAGCTTCAAAATGGACACCAGGAACGCCATTAGTAACAGTAATATAATCTTCTTTTTCTTCTATGATTTCAAGAGAATAATCATCACCATAGTTTGCAGTTAAAGAAACATTAAATGTACCCACTGAAGTGTATTTTACGGATACATTCTTATAATCTTCTTCATCGATAATTATACCATCACCATCTTCGAAGTCATAAGTGTAAATAGCGTTATCATCCATATCAGGACATACGAAGTAAGTAGTATCACCAGTAGTAATCTCTGTTTCTGTAGCACTGAAGTTTACAGAAGGCAGATCACTTACATTAATATATCCTTCTTTTGTTTCAGTGTTAGTTACACAACCATTACTTACTGTAAGAGCAACATCATAATCTCCTTCAGTTTCATAGGTGAAGGTAACAGACTCTCTGTCTGTAGTATTTACGTCTTCTTCATTAGATGTAAACTTCCATTCGAAAGCAGTATAGAATCCAGTACTTTCATTAGTGAAGGTAACAGTTGTGTTGAGATCTACTTTTTGAGTACCAGTATAGAAATTTGCTTTTAATGTACCTAATTCATTATTGAAAGGAGTAGCATAAACCCTTTGTTTAACTTCGTTTCCTTCATAATCAGTAGATATGTATTCTTTAGCAAATACAGGACAAGCATGCCATACACTAGGATCATTGTTTTCTTTTACAATATCACACATTACAAGAGAGTGACCTTTACCATCAGCAAGAGGATCCCATCCATTGTTAGGTTTATAAGATACAGAATTGATTATGTTATTTCTTGCATCTTTTAGAATGATTTCTTTACCATTATTTGATAATGATCCACCAGCCCATTCAATAGCGTCTGTAGTAGGAGTTTCTGTTGTGCCAAAGAAAGAATCGAAAGTGGTTTTATTTTTACAAACAACCACAAATCCTTTAGCTTTGATTGTAACATCACCAAAGATATGTGTAGCAGCATTATATAAGTAAAAGCCATCTAGATTAACATCTTCATCACCTGCGTTATAAATTTCTATGAACTCTAGTTTATCCTCACCTTTTATAGGAGAGTTATACATGATCTCAGAGATAATAAGGGTAGGTATAACATAAGGAACTTCTATTTCAAAAGCTTTAGTTTCAGAAACCAACTCAGTGTTTTCAATTCCACTAATTTTGATCTTATAATCATTACCAACAGCGAAATCAACAGGAATATTCCATGTATAAGCTTTTTCTGTTGCAGGAGTAGTTTCCACTAATACAGTATTAACAGCATCACCTTTAAGTAGCTCAATCTTTACATTATCTGTATAATTAAGAACATTCCAGTTAATCTCAACAGCTTTTCCTTGCTCAAATAATCCACCACCAATATTAGAAGTAATATTTAGCATTGGCCCTGTAGGAACACCACTAAAGATAACATTATCGATTTGTACAGTCTTTGTTTTATCAGTAGGATTTGATTTATATACAAATGCAAAATAAGCATTGTCTCCAGCAATAGCAGAAAGGTCTATTAATCCAGAGTTCTTGAAAGTGTCGAAATCTTTTTTATCATACCATGCTATTCCGGATAACTCGTTCCATGTAGCAGTTTCGAAATTAGTTCCATCATAATCAATAGAGTACTTTAGTTCTGGCATTATACCCGGAAAACCTAAACTGTTATCGAAAGAAAGACTTCTGTCAGAATAATCTTTCATTCCAATCTTAGGGCTGATAATCCAATCTTCTTGATCTGTAGCTTTACCAGTATAACCACTCATATGTAAGTAATCATTTCCACTTTTCTTTTTTACTTCCCATTCTTTTTCATCACCAATAACGCTAACAGGAGTCCATCCTTGGAAGCCACCAGTAAAGTCAAAAGCAGCTATTTCATATAGAACTGTATTAGCAGCAGTAGGAGCAGTTTCGTCATTTTTATATTTAGTATCCTCGCCAGTGTTGTTAAAAGGGAAGATAGTTACATGGTAAACTTTACTTGCATCAGCATTATCAAAACTACATGTCTGAGTGCCATATAATACATTAAGTACAGCAGAACCGTCAGATAGATCATTATCATTTGTTGCTTGTGTTCCATCTTGAGGAATAGAAGTAATCTCTTCTTCACTAACAATAACCTGATATCTATCAGGAAGAATGTCACCTATAGCATCAATCCAATTAACAGAAAGAGCACCATTTACAATAGTAGCAGCTAGGGTAGTAGGATAGCTTGATGGAGCATCTTTTAGTGCTGGCCATTCTTCGAAGTTACCGTTAGATATTTCAAATGGTGTTCCTATAGGATGTTCAACTTTAATATCATCCAGATAACAAGAAACTCCTGATATAAAACCAGAATTTGGTATATCATAGAATCTGAAGTATACTTTTGCTGTAGTTTTTCCTGTGGGAACGTCAACAGTATAGCTATCAGTCTTCCATGTATTGTCATCTTTTGATAAAGAGTAATTCTTAAACCATTCTTTCTCACCATCATCCCAGATAATAGCACCTTTGAACTGTGTGGCTGCACCAGTTATATACTGAAAAGATATTTTTATCTTTTGGCCAGCAGTAACATCAAAAGGAACAGTACTTGTAAGCTCACAAATACTTTGATCTCCAGTATTAATTTTAACTCTTAGAGCAGTATTGCCTTCTATTTTTTTGTCTTTACTCTTAAAAGTTTCTATACCTGATTTTATTTCCCAACCAGTAGGAATAACCTGAGACATCCCCGCAGTCCCGAAAGCCAATAGTATGGCTAAGGTTATTAAAGATTTAATAGTAAAATTTTGCATGTTTACATTAATTGCGTTGTTGTATAAATTTAGTTAAGGATGGCAAAGGTGAAAAATTATTTTGAAACAATAATAAATATTGTATAGTTTTTTTATTAAGGGATTGTTAATGTAAAAGGTTGAGGTATAAGATTAAAACATTAAATAATCATGCATAAGCTTTTTTCTAAAAGCAGTGGCATCTGTTTTTCAATAAATTGATTGTTCTTAAATAAAAAAAGAGAGTTTTTCTTTTTCTTGGCTATAAGTATAAGTACTGAATGCAATAAGTTATTTATTTACATCTTCTCTTTATTGATTCGTGATATTACAGAAAAAAGATAAGTTTTAATATGTGTGATTAACAGTGTGTTTATGTTGTGTATGACTACTATCTGGCAAGAAGATAAAGGAGATTCCAGTAATATTCATTTTGGGAATCTTTTGTATCTATTTCTAAGATTTTACTTTCTGAACTAGTATTAAAAAATGGAATTAAAACTTTATCCAGCTCTTTTTCAGTTGAAACTTTTTGATATTTATTTATTTCAGGTAAGGCCTTTTGAATATCAAGATTATGTTTTGCCTCGAAGTGGTTTTCAAGTTGATGTGTGCTTTCAGGGCCTTTTATAAATCTGAATATATTACCTCCTCCATTATTTATTATTATTATCCTAAGATTATCAGGAAACTTTGAAGCCCAAAGGATATTAGAATCATATAAACAACTTAGGTCTCCAATCACAAGAACATTAAGTTGATCAGAAGCTGAAGCAAAACCAAAAGCAGTAGAAAGACTTCCGTCTATACCACTTGTTCCTCTATTTGCATAGCATTCTATACTATTATTCAATAATAAACCATATCTGACAATAGAGCTGTTGCCAAAGTGACTAATTGAGTTTTTAGGGATGGCTTTATTGATTATGGAATGAGCTTTTAAGTCAGACCAAGGAGTTTGATTGATTAGCTCATTGATATTTTCTCCTCTTTTAGATTGATGAGTATTCCATATATTATTGTATTGGTCATCAATGAAAGGAAGTTCTGCCAAGGCTTCAATAAAGTCAATAGGATTTGTGTGGATAATCTTATTTAGATGTTGATAAGTGTCAATATGATTATGATGTGGATCTATACGCCAATGCTCTTGTGGAGGGTGTTTTCTGAGGAATAACTTTAGAGATTTGGAGACAACCATATCACCCATGCTAATCAGGAATTCAGGTTGAAGTAAGTCAATTTGTTCATCAGAAAGGTTTTTGAATAGAAGATCTGTAGGGCAGTTAGGATGAGAATTGATACAATTGGATAAAGATTCACTTATGATGACAATGTTTTTATTCTTTACAGTTGTCAGCAATGAGTTGATGTTCTCTATTCTTGAGAGTGTCCCGATAAGCAGAACTATCTTTTTATACTTCTGTACTTTCTCTTGAAGTTCCGATATAATGCCATTGTTACACTTTGAGGAAGTTGTTTTGATTTCCGTCAAGGGGAAGTTGATATCGTCAGCTTTTTCAACTGAGTTGTATAGAGGTTCGGATAATGGGATATTGAAATGAACAGGACCGGGAACAGGAAATAATGAAGCGTTGACACCTTCATCAATCAATCTTGTATAATACCATTCTCTATCTGATTCTGTCTGAAGGTTAAGGTCTGGAAGACTAATCTCTTTATTGATAAAGTTAGAATAGATACCTTCTTGTCTTATCGTTTGGTTGTCATATTGATCTATCCACTCCTGAGGTCTGTCAGCAGTGAGAACGATAACAGGAACTTTCGAGTAATAAGCTTCAACTATTGCAGGGGCATAATTCAGACCTGCACTGCCCGAAGTACAGCAAATAGCAACAGGCTTTTGTTTTCTCTTGGCTACTCCTAGAGCAAAAAAAGCGGCAGATCTTTCATCTACTATATTTGTACAATGAAAATAGCTGTCATTGGCAAAAGACAATATCAAAGGAGCATTCCTTGATCCGGGAGAGATGATAATATCAGAAATACCTTTCTTCTTGAAGATGCTTATTATAAGTTGAATGTTCCTTTTATCAGATATCATGACATTGGGTTAAAGTACAGATAATAGAGTTTGAGCTTTGAGGCAAGTTTCTTCCCATTCGTTTTCTACAATAGATTGTGAAGTAATTCCACCTCCTATAAATAAAGATAATAGTTTATTGCTAACCTTCATACATCTTAGATTAACATACAAATGTGAAGAATTGTTAATGTTTACAGGGCCTAAGAATCCGCTATAATATTCTCTGTTGTGAGGTTCTACTTCCTTTATCTTCTGAATTGCTTTGTCTTGAGGGACTCCTCCGACAGCAGGTGTAGGGTGTAGTGACAATATGAAATCACCAAGTTGATCTTTTATGTTATCAGCAGGAAAAGAAAAAGATGTCTTTAAGTGGACAACCTTTGCAGTTGCTATTGTATAAGGGTCAGACTGCGTATAATCATTAATATTATATTGATGTAAGATGTCCTGCACAAAAGAAGTAACATACTCTTGTTCTTCCTGATCTTTATGCGACCATTTTATACAATTAATATCTTCCTGATCTTTTCTTTTCTGAGTTCCTGCCAAAGCAACTGTATGCGCTTTGTTATCTTCTACATTCAATAGAGTCTCGGGGCTAGCTCCAATCCAAACACCTTCATTCGGGATATTCAGAATATAGCAAAATGCCTCTGTATATTTTTCTGTGAGTGTATGGAAGAGTTCACTTTCATTAAAGTGATCTGGCTTATCGACATGAGCAATGCGGCTAAATACTACCTTTTGTATAGGATCATCGCTCTTGAGTAAATGAATCAGTGGCTCAAGCTTAGCTTCATATTCAGCCTTAGGCATAGAATAAGTTTCATCATAAGACTTATGATTATAAGAAGGTAAACTTTCTATTTCATGTATATCTATATCATTAATCTTACCCTGTATATCAGGAAAGATAAAGTAGGGGAGATTATCCTTTGATTCTTTATCAAAAGGATATATTACAAAACCAGTCTTTTGTAATAGTTCGTTTAGCGTTAAACCTATAGGCTCATTATTTCTCTGTGCAATAAAAATGACATCATTACTATTTGCTTGCTTATAGCAAGCAAATAGTATGTTCTTTTTCAAACAAAGATTAATGATACTATATAAATGATTAGAATTATTCATATTAAATACTTACTTCTTCAGGATAAAGTTGGTTAGTCGACAAGTAGAAACCAAATAATTGTTTTCATCCTTGATATCAATATTCCAGACATGAGTATTCCTACCCTGATGGATTATTGTAGCTTCACCAAACACAAACTTACCGCGTGCAGACCCTACATGATTTGCATTCAGGCCAGATCCTCTTATCTCATTTTTATTTAGGTCTACTATCATAGCAGAACCTACACCTCCGATAGTTTCGGCCATAGCAAGAGATGCGCCTCCATGTAAAATACCCATAGGTTGTAAAGTTCTGTTGTCAATAGGCATTTTAGCCTTTACATAACCTTCTCCTACTTCAAGATATTCAATGCCTATAGCCTCCATAAGAGTATCTTTATTGATGGCATTTAGCTCTTCGATAGTTGTGTCTTTATTTATCATATTACTTAAGGATTATAACAAGTCGACAAAAATAACAATTTATAAAGAAGAATATTTGTTCATTAACATGAGCAATTCTAATCAGTATAAGAACATAATTTTAATTGTTAATACCCCATGTTTCTCTGTCAAGGCTTCTGAAATGAATAGCCTCAGAAAGATGCTCATTGGTGATCTTTGGCGATTTGTTGATGTCTGCTATTGTACGGGCAACCTTAAGTATTCGATCATATGCACGAGCAGAAAGATTTAATCTTTGCATTGCTGTTTTCAACAGGTTTTTGCCTTCCTCATCAAGTTCGCAATGCTCTCGTATAAGTTTCCCACTCATCTGAGCATTGCAATGAATATTCTTGTGATTATAAAATCTTTCTTCTTGTAATGTTCGGGTTTCAATTACTCTGTTCCTGATATTTTTACTTTCTTCTCCTTCTTCGGCATCAGCAAGTTTATTGAAAGGAACAGGTATTACTTCTACATGAATATCTATTCTATCCATCAAAGGTCCTGATATTTTATTGATGTACTTCTGTACGGCTCCTGAAGAACAAACACATTCCTTGTCGGGATGATTATAATAACCACATGGGCAAGGGTTCATAGAGGCAATAAGCATAAAACTAGCGGGATAGTCAACCGTAAATTTTGCCCTGCTTATAGTTACTATTCTGTCTTCTAAAGGCTGTCGAAGGACTTCCAGAACCGAACGTTTGAATTCGGGGAGTTCATCAAGAAATAAAATTCCATTTTGAGCCAAAGAAATCTCTCCCGGCTGTGGATATGTTCCCCCTCCGACAAGTCCTGCATCACTGATTGTATGATGAGGTGAGCGGAATGGCCTCACTGAGATCAAGCCTTTGGCACTATTTTGCCGTCCGGCAACAGAGTGAATTTTGGTTGTTTCCAAAGCTTCCTTAAGGTTTAGGGGAGGTAAGATTGTAGGCATTCTACGTGCTAGCATAGTTTTACCTGCTCCGGGAGGGCCTATGAGGATTACATTATGTCCACCTGAAGCGGCTATCTCCAGAGCTCTTTTTATATTATCTTGTCCTTTGACATCAGAGAAATCAAACTCATAGTTATTAAGGCTATTATAGAAAGACTCTCGTGTGTTAATGTTAAATTTTTTGATAGTATCATTCCCATTAAAGAATTCAATTACATCCTTTAGGTTGTTTGCGCCATAAACAGATATGTCGTCAACTATAGCTGCCTCCTCTGCATTTTCATATGGAAGAATAATTCCTTTGAAATTTTTTCTTCTTGCCTCTATGGCTATAGGTAAAGCCCCTTTTATAGGCTTTAATGATCCATCTAAAGAGAGTTCACCCATAATAATATAGTTGCTCACTTCGTCAGCATTTATTTTTTCTGCTGCTGCCAGAATACCAATGGCCAGAGTCAGGTCATAGGCTGACCCTTCTTTTCTGATATCAGCCGGTGCCATATTGATAACTATCTTCTTTCTGGGGAAGCTATGGCCTATGTTCTCAAGTGCGGCCTGTATTCTGTGATGACTTTCTTTTACTGCGCTGTCAGGCAATCCTACCATGAAGAATTGAATCCCCTTGGATATATGTACTTCTATGGTTATAGTTGTAGCATTGATACCTTGGATTGCGCTGCCATATGTTTTGACAAGCATAAGGTAAGTTGGTTTGATTAATAATGAATGAAGGCGAAATTTAAGAATTATTTATTGAAAGCCCTAATATTAGAGGATTAAGAAGATAATAAAGAATAGAAATATAATTTAAGCTAAAGCCAATATTTCATCTGACTACCATAGAAGTAATTTGAAAATTCAAAAGGAATGATAAGAAAAATATTCGAAATTCTTTATGCTTAAATAAGGATAAAAGACATAGGAAGTCTTAAATTACTTTGAAATAAAAACACTCGTTTTTTCTTCATTTCATGCAATCATTAACCTAAAGATCAAAAGCCTAAAATCTGCTTTCCCCTGCATTTTTGTGTATTTTCATTAATCTACATAAACACCTTGTAATCAATGCTTTTTAAGTGTATAACAACAAATATATCCTGTCACTACAGTATGTTTTGTTGATAATCAAGATCAAAAGTTAAGCGAATAAATCTCGTAGGCCTACTGATTAAAGGTAAGAGTCTAGGAGTTTTATTTTAAAGTCTAGGAGTTTTGTTTTAAAGTCTAGGAGTTTTGTTTCAAAGTCTAGGAGTTTTGTTTCAAAGTCTAGGAGTTTTGTTTCAAAGTCTAGGAGTTTTGTTTCAAAGTCTAGGAGTT
>JBGRPZ010000021.1:0-49306 GCA_041725915.1 Hyphomicrobiales bacterium
AATCTTCAATAATAAGTAGATTATTAAGATGAATTAATTGTAAAAGTATATTATATCTGAATGAGTTGATTTAAAGAATCTGTTGCTTCTGTCAAAATCATTTGTTGCTTATTTGACTTATTGATATTTCGTAGTGAATGAAGTGTTGTATAAGAGAAAAAAAGGAGTCCAATGTTATCCTTCTTTTCTCTTATTACAGGATTTGATACCAAATACTTAGGTTAAGATAAGTGAAGTAGTTTTTAAATCACTTTTATAGATATATTTATCTATTGGTATTCTACCTCGTATTCTCCTGTGTATTTTGTGTGATCAGCTTTTGAGGAGCTTATTGTAAACTTGCTTATAAGTTTATCACTATTATATTTATATGTTGAGGTTATTGAGTAATCTGTTTCTGTCCCCGCAGTCATATATTTATGATCAATTAAGCTTGCATTATTTGTACCAAAGGAAAAGAGATTAAGTACAGGAGACGCGTTGTATAACTCTAACTTTGCTTTATTAAATAGATTAGCCTTCTCATTTAAAGTAACATTTAATTCAGAATGCTTTTGCTTGTCATTATTATAGGTTATAATACTTGTAATATTGCTTCTTGTTTTATCCCACGTATATTTACAATACTCGGCTTTGCTATCTTTTAATTGTATGTGAACAAGAGAGTCAATTTTGTATTCACTATCGTCTTTTGTCTTTGCAAGGAAGTATTTTGTACTGTCAGCGATAGTAAGTTGATTATTGACATTTAGATAAGTCTTCTTTATTATGAAAGTATTTTCATATTTGAAGGTGTTACGCTCAACCAACTTATATTGATTATTTTCTTTCTCGTAAGATGTGGTTTCCCATAACTTACCATCTTTATAATATGTGAACTGGTGCTTTTTGTTATCTATACTATCAATAATGCTGGAAATATATTTATCTGCATTATATGTAACTGAAAAGGCTGTTATAGTGTCTTTCTTTATGCTTTTTAATGTGGTCTTTGTTTCTGTTTCTTCATTAGGAATAGAAGTTGGGTCAGATGTGTCGTCCTTACTACATGAAATAAAAGATATGCCTAATAAGATGTAGAGACAAAAAGGAATTATTTTTTTAATCATGATATTTATGTTTGTTTTTATACTAAAGCAAACATAAAGAGAAATCTCCTATAATAGATGTTAAATATCCTAAGATTTTATCTTTTACTTGTGTTTGTCTATTCCCTTTTAATTGACACAAGTTATAATAGAGGTTTGTATCAATTTTAATTATACTGTTATTATTAGTAAAGGTTATTAATGTAATAGATTATACTTGCTTCTATTTGATGTATATATATGTCGTGTGTATTCTATTGTTGTTTAATTATTTAAATTCCTATTTGAGGAATTAAGAGAAGATATGCTTCTTGATAAAATATTCTATAGATATTAAAATAGCATTGGATTGTATTAATTCTATATGTTGATATTTTTTATCTCTATATTTTTATGATATTGTTTGTAAATACTAGAAAGTGTCTTACTTTTGCCGGAAATCAATCGTTTAACGTTTGAATAAGAATTGAGTGCACTAAATAAGAAATTCGTTTAATTAATATAAAAAAGCAGCACAATGCCTGCCCGCATTTATGCTGCTCAAATAAAATGTAATCTTAATGAAAAAAACAGCTTTACTATTCACTTTATTATTTGCATTAATGCAATTTTCGTCTTTTGCACAAGAAAAAGAAATTGAGATTGTAAATGAAGGTATACATGTTTCTGGTTTGAAGATACTAGAAGCTAAGAAGTACGTAATGGCACCTCAAGCTTATATTAGTGTTGAACCTGGTGCTACTTTAATTATTGAATCTGGTGCTGAATTTGATTCTAGAGAAGGATTCTGGCAAGGTATCTTTGTTGGTGGCGTTTCTGTTGCTCCTCAAGGTGAATATCATGGATTAGAACTACAAGGAAAGCTTATTATCAAGCCTAATGTTAAAGTTAGTCATTCAAACTTTGGTATTGTGTCTTTAGATTATCGTGAGTTTTCAGAAGTTATAGCTCCTAAAATGGAAGCTGGTAAGTACATTAATAACATGACTGCTTTTAATACTTCTGGAGGTATTATTGAAGCTGATGGTTTAGAGATGTATAATAATAAGCATGCTGCTTTGATATTCTATCCTTATGACTATTCTAATGAAAGTGTTATCTCTAATTCAACTTTTTATTTTGATGAATTTGAAGCTGGCTATCACAAGAACAATATGGAGTTTGTGAAGCTATTCGATAATGATGGGGTTAAGTTTGTGAGTTGTACTTTCGAATATGACAACAATCGTAATGGAATATTCAGTGAGGCTTTTTATGGAGTTGATTCTGATGTAGAGGTTTTAGGAACAGAATATAAACCAACAAAGTTCATCAATACAACAAGTTATTTTACTTCTTATACTGGTGATGAAACTGTTACCTTCAGAGGCTGTCACTTTCTTGCAGAAGAAGAGTTAATGAAGCTGCCTTTATTTGTTGAAGAGGTTGGTAACTTTGTATTTGAGCATAACCTTGTTCAGGTTGTTGAAGCAGGTCTTCATATTTGGGCTGTTGAGAACTTCTCTATTCAAGAAAATAGATTCGAGAAAGCTTGGGATAATGAATTTGCTACAGGTATTACTATAATCGAACCTGGTGATAATGCAAAAATAATCTATCGTAATAGCTTTGATGGCTTGAATACTGGTATTAAGATTCAAGATCCTGCTGAAGATAATACTAACATCTGTTTTGCTTGTAATATCTTCAAGAATAACTTCGAAGATGAGAATGAATATACAGGTGATATTTATATGACTGAAGATGTTAAGATACTTCCTGTTCAAGCTCAGTTAGATGAGAATAATAACTATCTTCCTGCTGCTAACTTATTTACTGATGTTGCTCCTAATATCATGAATACAGGTAATGATCAAGCTGTAGAGTATCACTATAATGCAGGTAATGATTATGTTCCTGCTAATTATGTGTTGATGCCTAGAGCTGCTGAACAAAATTGGGAATATGTTGCTCATGACTCTCAGTATTATCCAGAGAATGATTGTCCTGTAAAAGCAAAAGAACTTAATGTTCGTTCTGCTTCTGCAAATCTTCTAGCTGAGTTGAATAAAGTGAACAATGCTTTTGCTATAAATAATAAGGTTGAAGCTTTGCAAGTGAAGAGAAATGAAATCATTTCTCAGATGCTTGCTTCTGATGTTAATTATAAAAGAGAAGTAGAACTTCTTGAAATGAACAACAGTCTTAAGTCTGCTTACAAAGCGATGTTGAAATTATATAAAGCTGAAGGTTATCAAGCTGCTGTTAGTTATTGGAATGGTATTCCTGCAAAGTTTGCTGTTACTCAGTCTAACCACAAAAGAGTTATGCAGTATGTTGATGCTCTTGAAGCTCTGAAGAATGCTGCTAGTTCATTAACTGATTCTGATAAGGAAATCAGAACTTTGGTTCAGCTAAGCCAAGCTAATGACTTTATTGCTTCTTATGCTAAGTCTCTTGTTGCTTCGATGAAGTCTGAAAAGAAGAATATAAGCATCCAGAACTCTGCTGTTGAAATGAATCATGAACTTGCTGTATATCCTAACCCAGCAAACTCTAAGATCAATGTTACATTCAATGCAAATACTGATGATCTACTTAAGGTTTCTGTTGTGAACCTTCTTGGTCAAAGAGTAAAGAGCTTTGATTTTGTTGCTGGTCAAGAGAATGTTCTATCTATCTCTGATATCAAGCAAGGCGTTTATATGATCACTATTGAAAGTGGTTCAAGAGTTCTTGACACTAAAAAGGTTATCATAAAATAAAGACAATTATTAAATCTTTATAGACAATAAATCCTCTGGTCACGCTCTCGCGTGGCCTTTTTTTATTCCCTCCTCTGACTTCTTCCAAGATGAGTAATAAAGATGAGACTACAAGTTAATATCCTTGTCGTTGGAGCCGATATGCTGCTTGTATCTGCTTTTCATAAACTTTTTACAAAAGTTATCCACAGTGTAACTTGCTGATTGCTTGTTGCAATGCATAAGTTTATAACTATCATTGTAGTAATACGACTACATAAATAGTTGTGTTACTACTTGTATAGTCATACATTTGTCATATGAAAGAATTAACAAAGGCTGAAGAGCAAGTAATGCAGTATGTATGGAAGCTAAAGAAATGCTTCCTTAAAGACATTGTAAATGAATATCCAGATCCTAAGCCTGCCTATACAACTGTATCAACTGTAGTAAGGGTGCTTATCAAGAAGGGATTTCTTGGTTTCAAGGCTTATGGTAAGACGAATGAGTACTATGCGAAGTTGTCCAAAAGTAGTTATACCCGCAATAGGGTGACAGGTTTATTGTCCAACTACTTCAATGGCTCCGTAACTAGCTTTGTCTCGTATTTTACCAAAGATAAAAAGCTGAGTACTGAAGAGCTTCAGGAGATGCGTAATATAATCGATAAGAAAATAAAGGAGTTGGAAGATGATTGATTTTGACACACTCTTGTACTTGTTCAAAGTCTCGATTATAATGTCATTCCTTTATGGTTTATATCATTTTACTTTACGCAAGGAGACTTTCTTTTCTATCAATAGAATATTCCTTTTGTGTATAGCTGTTATCAGCTTTATCATTCCTGCTATTACTGTTAATAGCGATGTGATTTCGGATGTCAACTTATGGGTTGATGAATTATCAACTCATACAATTATGGTTGAAGGGAAACAAGATGTAATACAAGAAACGAATGCAGGTAATAAATGGAGTGTAGTCTACTTGCTTTCTCTTATCTATACTGTTGGAGCTGGTCTTTATTGCTTGTATTTAGCGTTGCAATTATTAAGGTTGGTATATAAGATATCCAAAGGAAGAAAAGTAACAGTTTTGGGGTGTAAAGTAATTGTTATCAACGATTCTGAAGATGCTTTTGCTTTTATGAGATCGGTTGTTATTGGAGACCGTCTTTTGTCTGATCCTCATCTTGACACCATCATACACCATGAAAATATACATACATCCTATCATCATTATATAGATTGTTGGCTCTCTGAATTGCTATGTGCCGTCTTTTGGTTCAATCCATTTGTATATAAATATAAAAAGTCCCTCACTGAGGTCAACGAATATTTTACTGATAATTTGATAGCTTCATCAGGTAAAGATGAATGCATAAGATATATGAACGTATTGGTTTACTATGCTAGCACTAATTATAACCAATTACCATTAATCAATTCGTATAATACATTAATTAAAAGAAGATTGCTTATGATTTCAAAGAAAAAATCAGCATCATTAAGTAAAGCGAAGTTGTTATTTGCTGTTCCTGTAATTGTTGTTATGTTCGCTCTTTTCTCTGGAAAGAACCTTGTAAGTGCTGAAATAAGTAGCTTACCTATAAGAAATGCTTTCCTTAATTCATTCCCTGAATCATCTTTAACTGCTGATGGTATTCCTGATGGTCTACCACTGAAGGAGGGAAGCTATAGAATCTCTGCAAAGTTTGGCCCTAGAGAGAATCCTATTGATAAGAAATCAGTTCCTCATTCTGGAATTGATCTTGCTGCTCCTCTTGGTACTCCTATTTATGCTACTGGTGATGGTGAAGTGATAAAAGTTGGTGAAAGAAAAAAGAAAGGTGTTTATGTTGAAATTCAGCATAGCGATGGATATAAAACCTATTACTGGCATCTTGAAAAGTATGATGTGAAGAAAGGTCAAAAGGTAAAGAAAGGGGATGTTATCGCTACTGTTGGTGAAACAGGTCTGGCAACAGGACCACATTTACATTATATGGTTATAAAAAATGGAAAACTTACCGATCCTGAAAAGGTTTGGAAAAAATAACCAACACACATGAATACACAAAAGCAGGCCAATTGGTCTGCTTTGTTATTATATATTACCTTTGTCGCCTTAACATAAATATATATAGAAGATGTCAGACGGAAGAAAGAGAAGTGATATAGAGATAGGTGCTGAGGTAGATATCGTATTGAAACAAGATCAGCGTACAGGTAATCTGACTCGTGGATTTGTAAAACGCATACTTACCAACTCATCAAATCATCCACACGGAATTAAAGTATTACTGGAAGATGGACAGGTAGGGCGTGTAAAGAATATAATTGACACTGATGACTAATTAGGGATATGTGCAATAATAAGTTGCTAATACAAAAGATAAAACACTAAAACAGTTTATAGGCTACTGATCAGTAGCCTATAGTTAAAGCTTACACCGCAAATTCCCCCATCTTATACAACTCATACACAATCATTGCTTCATGTTGAGCGTCGTCGAGGCCGCGATGAGCTTCTATATATCCTGTATTTCCGAAGAAGTAGTCCCATGCTTCTTCAACTTTTGGAAACTTTCCACGTCTTCCGTTTTTACATCTAAGGTCAAGTATCGGAGTTGCTATCCTCATAGGGCATTCAAGTTCGTTTATAGAAAAACCTCTATCACGTAAGTATCCAAAGTCAAAAGATTTGTTGTAGGCTGTAGCTTTATAAGTGCTGAATAGTGATTGAAGTTCGACTCTTTGGCTTTCAAGACTTGGTGCACAACAAACATCATCATAACTAAGATCTGAATTCTTGAATATCCAACCGAATCGTCCATAAGTATGTGAAAGATTGAACCCATCTTCTTTGATAAGTGAGTTGTAGACTGGTGTTATCTCTCCATTGTTAAGGTTAAGCTTTACTATTCCAATTTCAACAATCTTACCTCCTTGTGCTAAAAATCCGGTAGTCTCAATATCAACTATAAGTATTTCTTGACTCATTATCCTTTGTGTTATGATTTAATATTAATTCTAGTTCTTAGGCTTCATTATAATAAAGCTTAGCAAATATAATATATCAGCTTGGTAAGACGGAAATATAATGATTGTTTATTCAATATGGGTTGATTTACAAATGATTTATTGCATTAATATACTGAGTTATACATTGCAATTCAGCTTGGTGATGGTCTGGTTTGCGGGTTATGTTTTTTTAATTAGATTTGCTTTGTTGGCAATAACCAAAGTTTCGTACCTAAGTAAAAAGGTATAAAACTCTAGGGGTAAAAAGTTATACTTGTGGTTATTGTGTTTATGGATACCATTCAAAGCTATTATTCTATTTAATGTGATTAGTAAATTTCTCTATAAGCTTTATTGCTTTAAGGGGAGAAATGTAACTTCTTTTATAGATGCTATTCTTATATAGGATAAGAGATATCATAATATTTTAAACAATATAAACGAAAGATTAATATGGCTATTAATTTAACAAAAGGAGAGAGAGTGTCTCTTTCTCAGGGTTTAAGTAAGATAAAAGTAGGTTTAGGTTGGGATTCAAATCTAGGTTCAGGAAATGATTTCGACTTAGATGCTTCTGTATTTATGGTGAATGGAGCTTCTAAGCTTCCTGCTGATCAGTATTTTATTTTTTACAATAATAAGATTTCTCCTGATGGTGCTGTTCAGGGTGCTGATGATGATAGAACTGGTAATGCATCACATGGAGAAGATGACGAAAAGATCTATGTAGATCTTACAAAGGTGAGCCCTGATGTACAACAGATAATATTTGTTGTGACCATCCATGAAGCACAAGCAAGAAGACAAAATTTCGGACAGGTGCGTAATGCATATATCCGTGTTGCAGATGAGAATACTAGTGAAGAGATCTTATTATATGAATTGGATGAAGATTATTCTGTTGAGACAAGCGTAGAGATTGGCCGTCTGTATAGAAGAAACGGTGAATGGAAGTTTGAAGCAATGGGAGTTGGCTACAAAGAAGATCTTGAGTATTTTGTTTCTAAGTATAATTAATAAGGAGGATATATAATGGCTGTAAATTTAGTTAAAGGTCAGAGGATCAATCTTGGCTTAAGTCATGTGAAGGTAGGCCTAGGCTGGGATAGTAATAATAGTGATACAGGTTTCGACTTTGATCTGGATGCTTCCGCATTTTGTTTGGATAGCAATGGTAAATGTGCTTCTGAAAAGCACTTTGTATTTTATGGTAATAAGTTTTCTCCTGATGGTGCTGTTCAAGGTGCTGATGATGATAGAACAGGTGATGCGTCAGAAGGTGATGATGAGACTATAAAGGTAAACCTTGATAAAGTAGCTTCTGACATACAGGAAATCTTGTTTGTAGCAACTATATATGAGCATGAAGAAAGGAAACAAAACTTCGGACAAGTGCGCAATTCATATATACGTATCCTCAATGATGCTAATGATGAAGTGATGGCAATCTATGAATTAGATGAAGATTTCTCTATTGAAACGGCTGTAGAATTTGGTCGTCTGTATAGAAAAAATGGTGAGTGGAAGTTCGAAGCTTTGGGTAAAGGTTATAACCATGGGTTAGACTTCCTTGTAGAAAAGTATGGTTTAAGTGTAGGATAATATAGTTATGGCAGTAAGTTTAGTAAAAGGACAGAGAATAGAAGTGTCCTTATCAAAAGTGAAAATAGGTTTGGGTTGGGATCCAAACGAAACAGATACAGGATATGAGTATGATTTGGATGCGTCAGCATTCTGTTTGAATTCAAAAGGAAAGTGCCCAACAGATGCGCATTTTGTATTCTATGGCAATAAGTATTCTCCTGATATGGCTGTTGAAGGTGCAGAGGATGACCTTACAGGGGGTTCTAGTGATGGTGATGATGATGAAATGATTCAGGTAGATCTGACGAAGGTTGCTAGTGATATCGATGAAATCATCTTTGTTGTTACCATTTATGAACATGATGTAAGAAAGCAAAACTTTGGACAGGTGAATAATTCTTATATCCGTCTGGTTAATAATGATACAGGAGAGGTAATAGCTATCTATGAGTTGGATGAAGATTTTTCTACTGAGACAGCTATTGAATTTGGTCGATTGTATCGTAGAGGCCAACAATGGAAATTCCAGGCTATAGGTCAGGGATACAACAAAGGATTAGATTATCTGGTAATAAAATATGGGTTACAAGTAAATTAATAAGATAGAGTATGGCTGTAAGTTTAGTAAAAGGTCAAAAGGTTGACCTCGTAAAGACATCAGGTGAAAAGCTTGAGAAGTTTTGTGTTAAAGTTGGTTGGGGTGCAATTGAAGAGGTTGTAAAAGGCTTTTTCTCCAGCAAGAAAAAAGTCGTTGATGTAGATCTTGATCTAAGTGCCATTATGGTAGATAAAGATGGTAAGATGATTGATCATGTATACTCTCCTGAGTATAACAACTGGCTTCGTTCTGCTCATCCTAAATTCCCTTTGGGTAAGTTGAGATCCAAAGATAAAGCACTAAATCATAGTGGTGATGATCTTGGTGTTGGTGGTGGTGATGACTTCAGCGAAGTCATCTCTGTTGATATGGCTAAGTTAGATTCTAAAGTTGATGAGGTATTCTTTTTCTTGAATATCTACTTGAAACGAGATCAGTCTTTTGATTTTTCTCATATCCCTTTCGCTAATATCATGATGTATGAAGGAACGCCTTCTAATGTTCAAAAGAAGCATTTATCTTTTGATGTTGTTACGAATGAATCTTTTCATGGAAAGAAGGGGCTTATTTTAGGTAAACTTTACAAAAGAAATGATCAATGGAAGTTTGCTGCCATAGGAGATCCAACAAATGATGAACTGTTTAAAAATACTATAGAGAGAATATTAAGGTCTTACGTTTAATTTAGGGTAATTTAATTGGTATAGATAATGACAATAAGTCTAGTAAAAGGGCAGAAGATTAGCTTGGCAAAAGATACTGAGTGTAGTCTTCAGAATATATGCATTGGGATTAATTGGGGAGCAATTGAGAAGACTGAGGTTGTAAAGCGTGGTGGATTCTTTGGAATTGGCGGTGTGCCAATAGAAGAAGTCAAAAAGAAGAGTGTTGATCTTGATGCTAGCTGCGTAATGTTAACCAGAGATAATAATGAATATGACACTATCTACTATGGCAATTTAAAGTCTTCTTGTAGAAGTATAAAGCATAGTGGTGATGACCTTGATGGTGATATGTATGGAAATGATGGAAGAGATAATGAAGTAATCTCGGTAAATCTTTCAAAGATCCCTGTTGAGGTTGAGAAAGTGTTTTTCTTCTTGAATAGCTTCCGTAAACAGGATTTTGCTGATATCCCTTATGCCAATATTCGTATCTATGAAGGTACTCCTAAACGTGTTGATAAAGTGTTAGCAACCTATGATATTGCGAATGATAAGAATTTTGCAAGAAAGATATCTATGATTATGGGTAAGCTTTATAAACATAATGATGAATGGAAGTTTCATGCTATTGGAGAACCTACAATAGATAGAAACCTTGATAATACTGTAGCTACTATTATCAACGATTACGCGTAATAGATTTGTTTCACATTTATTATTGAATTTAATGAGAAGATTACCTATATATTTATTGATCGATGTTTCTGGTTCTATGGAAGGTGAGCCTATAGAGGCTGTGCAGAAGGGAATTGAAAACCTTGTTGCTGAACTTAGAAAGAACCCTTATGCTCTTGAAACTGCTTATTTGAGCGTGATTACTTTTAGCTCTAAGGCAGTTGTTGAATCTGAGCTGACAGAACTTATGATGTTTAATGCCCCTAAGCTTCAGGCTTATGGGCTTACATCTTTGGGCGATGGCATGAGAGTGCTTTGCCAGCAGATAGAGAGTGAAGTAAGAGTATCCACGATGCTACAGAAAGGCGACTGGAAACCTCTTGTTTTTATTATGACTGATGGCTCTCCTACTGATAACTGGAAATTTGAATTGGATAACTTCCATAATCTGAAGACTGGAGCTGTTGTCGCTTGTGGTGCTGGAAGTAGTGTTGATAGTACGGTGCTTCTTGAGTTGACTTCTAATGTTGTTTATCTTGATACTCCTGATGCTGCATCAATCTCAGACTTCTTCAAGTGGGTTTCTGCTTCTATTCAAGTGGTAAGTTCAAAACTGGATGTTAGTGACACAGAAACTAATGACTTGAGTCAGTTACCTCCTCCTCCAAAGGGTATCAATTTAGTGAAATCTTAAAGGAAAGGGTAAGTTATGAGAAAGTTACCTGTGTATCTTGTCTTGGATGTCTCGGCATCTATGCAAGGAGATCCGATAGATGCAGTGAGAAAAGGGGTGAAGAATCTTGTAGCTGCTCTTAGAAAAGATCCGTATGCTATTGAAACCGCTTATCTAAGTGTTATTACATTTAACCATGAAGCTTATCAGGAAATCCCATTAACTGAGCTGGCTTTCTTTCAAGAGCCTAAAATCGATGCTAGTGGGCAAACTGGATTGGGTAGTGCCTTGAATTTACTCAGTATTTGTATAGAGAATGAGGTGCAAACAACTTCTGTTGACTCTAAAGGGGATTGGAAACCATTAGTGTTTCTTATGACTGATGGGGCTCCTACAGATGACTGGAAAAAAGGACTGGCAACATTTAAAAATCAGCAATGTGGTCTTGTGGTGGCTTGCGCCGCAGGCCCTTATGCTGATATTAGCGTTCTGAGGGAGATAACAAAAGACTTGGTGTCTCTTGATTCTGCTGATGAAGATTCTATTGCAGCATTCTTCAAATGGGTTTCTGCTTCTGTATCTGTAACAAGTACAAAGATTGAGCTTAATTCACAGCAATCTTCAGCTTTGAGTCAGTTGCCTCCTCCGCCTCCTGAAGTCAACATAGTTGTATAGTTTTTTGTCTTTATTTTATTTTTTATAATGCATTGAAATATGAGAAGATTACCAGTATACTTGCTTTTAGATACATCAGGATCTATGAAGGGTGAACCGATTCAAGCTGTAAATGTAGGCTTAGAATCTTTAATCTCTTCATTAAGGAAAGATCCTCATGCTCTAGATACTGTTTATATCAGCTTAATTACTTTTGATAAAGAAGTAAATGAGATTATTCCGCTGACAGAGTTAATGAATGTGCGTCTTCCGCAGATCACATGTCCTGAGTCAGGACCTACACATCTTGGTGAAGCTTTGTCTGTTCTTTCTGATAAGATTGAGAGAGAAGTCAAACAATCTAATGAGGAACAGAAAGGAGACTGGAAGCCTTTACTTTTTATTATGACTGATGGCAAGCCTTCGGATTTATTGAAGTATAAAGAGATGATTCCAAAGATTAAGTCAAAGGGTATTGGTAGTATAGTAGCTTGTGGCGCAGGTCCAAAAGCAAAGGATGAATATCTCAAGATGCTTACAGATAAGGTTGTTATGCTTGATAATATGGATAGTGCTTCTTTTCAAGCTTTCTTTATGTGGGTATCTGATGTTGTGAATCAAGGAGGAAAGAGTTTGGGGATAGTTGAAGATCTCGAACTGCCTCCTGTTCCTGATGAATTAAATATAGCGATGGATTTTTCCGATGAAGCTGTATCTTTACCTTCTGTTGATGATATTCCACTAGTTGATGGTGATAAAACTGACAACAATGGTGATAATAACGATTCTTCTCCTTTGGATGAAGAACAACCTATTGAAAGTGGAAAAGAAATGGAGCTTGTAGAAAAATTGAAAGCTCAAATGGGCATATAATAAATAATTGACCTGACTAATAATCATTAAATGAATAGTATGTACTCTTTAAAAGAACAGATTCTTGAGTTACGCGACGATATGAATGAGTTGTGTAATGATATTGACCAAGTATCTACCTTATTGGAAAGAATGAAAAGTTCCTATAAGAATGTAAACAAAACTTTAGACTCTTTGGAAAAAGAGATTCTAAATACTGATGGTGGCACAGATGAAATCTTTGCTGATATTGGTGATATTCCTGAAGGTTATACTGTAACGTATGATGAAGAAGAAGGAATGAAATTATCAAAAATAGAAGAGGAAAACACTTCTTCTGAAGAAAAAGAAGCTTCTGATATTAATGATGAGGATGGTAATATAACCAAAGAATTAGTTGAAGAAGAGGAGATCAGAACCATACAACTGAAAAATGCACAAGTAAACATTCCTTACTCGGATGTTATTGTTGCTGAAGAGCTTCAGATTCCTGCGGGTAGTGAAGTTACTATAGAAGGTATTCCTGAATTGACATGGAATGCTGATGAATCTATTGTTAGTGGTTTATTCCATGAAGCAGGAGATTGTTGTGGTGATCTTATAGTGAAAACTACTGTCAGTGGACAGAAAGAAGAAGAACGTACGGATAGGATACCAATTCATGTGTTGGTAAACCCTGATCCGAGATCTTTATGGCAAAACCTTGAGCCTTCTGAAGACGAAATGTATAAGAAGGAGCACATAGAGACTTCTCATATTGTTGCTGATGGCTTTTCTATTACTGGAGCTTCTGTAAGAGGTAAATCTCACGCTCATAAAGGTACTTTTCGTGATGATCATTTCCTTAATCATTATTGGGAAAACAACCAATGGCGTTTGCAGGCTGTGGCTGATGGTGCTGGGTCGGCTAAATATAGCCGTCAGGGATCAAAGGTTGCTTGTGAGACCGTGCAGAATAAATTGAGCGACTTCTTTGCCAGTGAAGAATTTTCTTCTTTTGAAGAAATGTTGACAAAGATCTTTGTTGATAAAGATCATTCTCATGGTGAAGATGTAAGTAAGCTGGTATACCAATTGTCTGTAGGGATTGCTTTTAATGCTCAACAAGCTGTAAAAAAGTTTGCAAAGGATGAAGGTGTGGAACTAAGACAATTAGCAACAACTTTACTATTTGCCTTGAGTAAGAAGTTTGCCTTTGGGACAATAATTATCTACTTTTCTGTGGGCGATGGTGCTATAGGTGTTGTTGGTGATGAATGTACAGCTTTACTTATGGAACCTGACTCAGGGGAATATTCTGGTCAGACTAGATTCCTGACTATGGATGAGATCTTCCAGTTTAAAAGCCATGCAGAAATAAGAAAGAGATATGGTATTAAGCATATCAAAGAAAATGTGGATGCTATCTTACTTATGACTGATGGTGTTTCTGATCCTAAGTTTGAAACTGACAATAATCTGAGAGATGTTGAATATTGGAAGAACTTATGGAATGAGTTATTACCATTATATGATGAAGAGCAGCTTACTGATGCTTTGGTTCAATGGATGGACTTTTATTCTCCTGGTGAATATGATGACAGAACAATCTCAATATTGAAATAATTATGGAACAAGTACTTTCTGCAATAGGGGTGAGTGGTAATAAGATTGAATGGGTAGATAAAACTATTGGCTCTGGAGCTATGAAAGATGTCTACTTTAGTCCTGATAAATCTTATGTGGTAGGATTCTTTCGTGATGCCCTTGATGCAAATGCTCAGGATAGACTTGAGTCTATTGTGGGAATCTATCGACAGAAAATCTATGGAGGAAAAAATGGTAGCTACTGGGATAACATCTTTTGTTGGCCTCATGATATTGTTACACATGATGGGAAAACGGGTGTTGTTGTACCTACTTTTAAATCTAATTTCTTCTTTAAACATGGTTCTGTCAATAATGATTTCCTGGGTATAAAAGGACAAGAAAAAAACGGTAAATGGTTTGCTTCAGCAAAAAACCAGAATAGATTCCTTCATGAACTGGAAAAAGGTGATTTGCTAAGCTACTTACGTATTTCTATTCTGCTCGCAAGAGGTGTGAAAAGACTACATGCCGCAGGATTGGCTCACTCGGATTTATCATACAATAATGTGTTGATAGACCCCGAAGGTAGAAGTGCTTGTATTGTTGATATTGATGGCTTGGTTGTTCCCGGTAAATACCCTCCTGATGTGGTGGGAACACCTGATTTTATCGCTCCTGAAGTGATGCAAACAAAGGGCTTGCCTATTGATCATAAGGATAGAAGGTTGCCTTCTATCTATACAGACAGGCATGCCCTTTCTGTACTGATTTATATGTATTTGTTGTTTCGTCATCCTTTACGTGGGGGAAAGATACATAATGTTGACCCTGTAAGAGATGAAGAAATGACAATGGGATCTAAGGCTCTCTTTATAGAGCATCCTGATGATGCTAGCAACAGACCGAATCTTAATGATACGCATCCTGCGGAATCTCCTTATGTCGATGTTTCTAGGCTGCCATATTCAATATTGGGTCCTTATCTGAAGGAGCTTTTTGATAATGCGTTTATTGATGGTCTTCATGATCCTCAAAAACGACCTACTGCTGATGAATGGGAATATGCTTTGGTGAAAACTGTAGATCTGTTACAGCCTTGCAAAAACCCTGACTGTAAACATAAATGGTTTGTTTTCGATAATAAGATGTCGCCTAAGTGTCCTTATTGTGATACTCATTATTCGGAATCATTGCCAATATTGAACTTTTACTCTTCTCGTGAACACGATAAATTTCTTCCTGACAACTACAGATTGATGGTTTATCATAATCAATATTTGTATAGATGGCATACCAATAGATTTGTCTTTCCTAATGAAAAACTGTCAGAAGAGGATAAAAAACCTGTAGGATATTTTGTGAAACATGAAGGAAGCTGGATTCTTGTGAATCAAGGCTTGCCTAACTTGTTTGACATAAAAGGTAAAAAGCTGATCCCTATTGGCGGCCATATTATACTTCAGGATTCTGCACAGATTTTGTTGGATAAGGAAAATGGCGGAAGATTAGCTTTGGTTCAACTAGTGAACAAGTAAAAGATTATAATATATTGATTTAGAGATCTATTTTTGTATTTTTGCTCTTCGTTAAATAATAGATGATCATTTATTGATCTTGGGGAGAATTAACTATACAAACAAGGGATAACATTATTTTTAAATATAACATAGTAATATGGAAATTCTAGACTTTTTTTCGACCACTTGGTATGGTGGTCTGTTATTAATGATATTTTGCTCATACGTGATAGCAAAAGCGTGTGATGTTTTTGAAGCAGCTACTGATTATTTAGGTAGAAATATGAGTGATGGGGTAAAAGGAGCTACTCTTAATGCTATAGGCTCTTCAATGCCTGAGTTATTGACTACAGCATTTTTCCTTGCTTTTGCTTCAACAGCAAACTTAGGTAGAGACCTTGCTGCTAGTATTGGTGGTGACACTGGTTCTGCAATCTTCAATAGTATCGTAATACCAATGCTTGTTATCTGGATTGTAATTGCTACAGTTGCAGGTGTTAAAGGTTTGAAGGTAGCTAAGAAAGTTATCCTACGTGATGGTTTATTTCTTTTAGGTGCAGAGGTTCTTTTATTGGTTTTATTGTCCAGTGATTATATTACACATTGGCATGGTTGGGCATTTACAGTATTCTATCTGGTATACTTAGGTTATACATTGATGTCCATGAAATGTAATGATGTAAAAGCTGAAGAAAGAGAAGAAGAAGCTCCGGATACATGGTATGAGAAGTTTCTATTGAAGGCTGAAGGTGGTCGTACAGGAAGAAGTTGGATTCTTCTAGGCATTTCAATGCTTGTTATCGCTGCTGCTTGTGCTGGATTGGTAGAAGGCTGTAAGGGTATTGCTGATTCTCTTGGAATCAATCCTCTTTTCATTGCTCTTATCCTTATTGCTGCTGCAAGTAGTGTTCCTGATACAATCATTTCTATTAAGGATGCGAAGAAAGGTAATTATGATGATGCGTTGTCTAATGTATTAGGATCAAATATCTTTGATATTACAATCAGTATGGGTCTTCCTTTGGCAATCTTCCTTATGCTTACAGGTGAGAAAATTGATTTTAGAGTAGCAGGTCCTACATTGATCGATATTCGAATCATGCTTCTACTGATTACAGTTGTTACAATTGGGGTATTCTATTTTGCAAAAGACTTAAGAAAAAGACATGTAGGTTTACTTGGTGTTCTTTATGCATTCTTTATAGTTTATTCAATCGGTGCAGCTACTTATCATGCTGATGGTGAAGGAATGATGGCTCAACAAGCTGGTAAATTTATAGAGTACTTGCATCAACCTGGTGGTTTAACTGAATCATTGCAAGAGTTTGCAAACTATATTACCGGTAATTGGTAAGAAAACATAAATAATAGAATATATAAAAGGTTGTAGATAAGATATCTGCAACCTTTTTTTATGTCGATAAATTTAAGCCTTAGCTTGATGTTGAAAATCTTTCCCTTGATGATTTTTCATTTTCTGGGGGGGCGAATCTGAATCTTTCCCCCGATGAACAGCCATTCTTCCCCCGATGAATCTGAATCTTTCCCTCGATGAACGGCCATCCTTCGGGCTAAAATTGAAGATTTTTAGGCAGGAGAATTTAAATCCTTCAGTTGAAGATTTTATTTCTTGCTTAAAATTCTTTCAATGCTTCCCAAAGTTTTTGAGTAGGAAGTCCCATGACATTGAAATACGAGCCTTCGAGCCTTTCGATGCCAATGAAGCCAATCCATTCTTGTATGCCATAGGCACCTGCTTTGTCTAAAGGCTTGAAATTATTGACATAATAGTCAATTTCTTCAGTGTCAAGCTTTTTGAATTTTACATTTGAGATTGTAGAAAAAGTTTTTTCTTTTCCTTGTGTTCTGATGGTCACACCAGTAACAACCTGATGTTCATTGTCGGAAAGCTTTTCAAGCATTTCCTTAGCTTCTTCTATAGAGGCAGGTTTGTTCAATACTTCATCTCCCAGACAAACAGTTGTATCAGAGGTGATAACAATCTTGTTGTTCAGCTCTTTATCTTTAAAAGCGAAAGATTTTTGTTGACTCAAATATGCAGCAACTTCATGAGCGGGAAGAGATTCAGGGAAAGATTCATCAATAGATCTTAACTCAATAATGAAATCTATACCCATATCTTTAAGTAACTGCTGACGACGCGGAGAGCCTGAAGCCAATACGATTGTTTTGTTGTTGAGATTGCTAAGCATTTTTGTAATTATAGAAGGTTGATAAATAGTGAGATAATGTATTATCAGCCTGATAAAGCATACAACTGATAATACATCATATTGAGTTATATAGATTTTTCTACCACTTGAATGAATGTTCATTCATCCATTTTCCTTGCACCCTTAGTACTTGTTCGATAATATCTCTTACACAACCCTGACCACCATTGAAATGACTGATATATTTGCTGATAGATTTTATTTCTGTTACTGCATCAGCAGGACAACAAGGAACGCCTACATTACTCATGACTTCATAATCAGGAATATCATCGCCCATATATACAACATTCTCAGGCTTTATATTTTGTTCCTTTAGAAGGTCTTCGAACACTTTGATTTTGTGCTTTACACCAAGAAATACATGAGGGACTTTCAGCATAGCCATTCTTTGTTCCATGCTTTTCGAGTTCCCACCACTGATAATAGCAATGTTGTATCCATTTTTTATAGCATGCTGAATAGCATAACCATCTTTTACATTTCCCATTCTTACAGCTTCACCATCAGGCATCATCCAAAGACTACCGTTAGTAAGCACCCCATCATAATCAAATATAAAAGTGTTGACTTCAGTCAATAACTCTTTGTAATTGCTCATTGCTATTTGTCTTTTATTATTTGTTCAGTTAATATTTTATACAGATTCCTGTAATCCGGATGATTCTCCAATTCATCCAAATGTATATTTATAGTATTATAATCTTCTCTTGCAGCAGGCCCCGTTTGCACTTTTCTTGGGTCATCAGTCATTACTTTGCTGGCAGTTTGGAATATCAAAGGTTTTATATGGTCAAAAGACAGCTTGTTTTCTTCAAGAATATTGGCAGCCACCTGATATAGATAGTTGTTGAAGTTACAAGAGAATACTGCCGCAATATGTAAAGCTCTTCTCATCTTACTGTCAGCGTCGATAACTTTCGAGCTTATTTGTGTGGCAAGAGCTTTTAATGTTTCCTTTGCTCTATCGTTGTCAGCTTCAATAAAAAAAGGAGTGTTCTGCATATCAACTTCTGCATATTTACTGAAGGTATTCAAAGGATAGAATACACCATAATTATCACCAAGAACAGTAAGGATATCAATAGAAGTAGTTCCTGAGGTGTGTGCAATTATTGCAGAATGATCAGCCAATTGCGTTGCTATATCTTTAATCGCATCATCAATAACAGATACAATAATTATATCTAAATCATTTTGAAACGAATTAATATCTCTTATCGGTTCTGCACCAATCTTCTCTGCAAGAGTTTTTGAATTCTCATATTCGCGACTCCAAACCTGTATAACTTTTATGCCTTTCTCATAAAATGAACTTGCTAAATGAGATGCTACATTTCCTGATCCTACTAACCCAATTTTTGTTTCCATAAATAAGTGAGTGCATTTATTTAGCGAAAATAATAATTATAATTAGCTTATAAATTGACTTTCAAAATGTTTTTGTCTATTTTTGAATAACTAATAAAGAGATTGTTACCGTATAAATCTCTGGAAATCTCTACTCAACTTACCCGCTTACACATATTACAATGAGATTTCTTTCCCTTTATTTCCCGTAGTTTCACAAAATATCAATAGGTATGGATAAAAAGATATTTTATAGCTTCATTGTCTTGTTTACAGTGATACTCATAGGAGGTGTATCTTCTTGTAAAAAGAAATCTTCTGATGATAATCCCCCGGAACCAGTAATAAATAGTCTTACATTTAATGTTTCAGACAACTTTTTTCCTTTTGAAGGCTTCATTGTTGTTCATGATCTGAATGGGAAACTTCTGGCAACTAAAGAAGTAAATTCAGATGGTACTGTTGAAATCAAAGATCTTCCTCCTCAGACTAATGTAATGTTTACAATAGGTAAAAGACTACATTTTAAAGGAGATGAGTATTATTGGAAAATAGAGTCCTTTTACGATGTGTTATTGGGTCAATATAATCTTGTTGGAAATAATGAAAGTTCTTCGAGTTTAGGAAAAGTTAAAGTTGTATCAAACTTTTTCAATCTTGAAACAGCTGATGTTATCACTTCTATCCCTAATGAGTACAGAAGAAGAGCTCAAACAGACAGTACTCAGCAGACTTCATCTTTTGATGTCAAAATCCTGAGTAAGAACCCTAATGCAAACTTCAAGATACTTAGTCTTGCTGTTAATGAAGAAAAGAACTTGGGTGCTTATAAGTGGATAGAAGATAATTTTTCTGATGGTCAGGTTTATGATTTTACATTAACAACTCCTTTAGAAAGATTACAGGTTTTCCCTCCTGCTGGTATTACTATTAGTGATGTCGAGATTTCGAGTAGAAATAATATCGAATCGGATGATGTTAATCGCTTGGAATTCCGTCATTATATGAAAAATATGGAAGGATCAACACCTATTGTTAATTTGTATTATGCAAAGATAGATCCTCTCTCATATTATATAACAAAATTTACTCATGGTTATGATGATAATGGATATCAACAGTCAAACTACTATACATTAGGTAAGCCTGTTGATCAAGTCGATTATAATGGAAGTACTGTTACAGCCACATATAATAGTTCAACAAAACAAGTTGAAGATATAGATGTAACTGTAATAAATGCATCTAACTATATAAAGACGGGATGGGTTATTGAGGAACTAGAAGGCTATCAATGGAACTTTTTCTCAAGACCTAATCTTGATACTCATTCATTACCTGAACTACCTAAAGATATATTAGACTTACTAGAACTTTCAGATCAGAATGGTTTTTATAGTGTTGCTATTGTAACAGGATTCTTTTCTGATACACCTGAATACGAGAACTATATAAAAAATAGATTTCATAGTTCACAAGATGTAACTTATGATAAGGAAGAGTATATCGACTACTACTTTTTTAGTACTGATGCTCTTAAGATGTATAAGAAACATTAGTTGTTGAATGAAATTCTATGTCTTTATCACAATCAATATTTCAGTGATATACTAACTATTTAAGCTATAAGAATACTTAAATATCCTGTTTTGTTTAATGATTTATAAACGGGTGTTTAACTTTTGTTGCGTTTTGTTTAAAAAAGTTTAAACAATAATTAAGCACGTACTGTACTCGAAACATGGCATTTATGATTATTATTTATAATGCGTTCAGATAAATTTATAGTTGCGTTTGTTTTTGTTTAATTTTTTTGTTTAACTTTGTATCGAAAATAATAAACACATATATAATAGCATATAATCATGACAGCAGTAGAGTTCAATTATAAAATCACAGCTTTAGAAAAGTACCTTGAATATTTTGCTCTTAAATTGACCGCAAATCAGGAAGATGCAAAAGATTTACTTCAGGAGACTTACTTAAAAGCTCTTATATATCGCGAGAAGTTTGTACATAAAACAAACCTCAAGGCGTGGATGTTTACAATCATGAAAAACATCTTCATTAATAATTATAGAAGAAAGGTAAAGGCTAACACTATTATTGACACAACAGATAGCCTATACTATCTCAATAATTCAAGAGAGTCTTCTAATCCAACTCCAGATTCTGTTTACCATACTCAGGAAATTCAGAATGGTATAGAAAAGCTGGATAAGGATTACCGAAGAGCATTTGAAATGTTTAATGAAGGTTTTAAATATAAAGAGATCGCTGAGGAACTCAATCTTTCAATAGGAACAGTAAAGAGTCGTATTTTCTTTAGCCGTAAAAAGCTTATGGAGAACCTTAAAGAATTTAAAAACTAACTGCTATTGTTCTTAATTGAGTTCGAAAAATTGTCATATTTTAATAAATATTTTATTATACTGTTATAAGAGAAGCGTCAGATGGTGCTTCTCTTTTTTTTTATTTATATCTTATACATTAAGTAGTTGTGTACATTTGTTACTTTTGTCAAAAAATAGAATCATGGAGATAAGAAAGAAACAAAGCTTATTGAATTATAATACTTTTGGGTTTGATGTTGAGGCAGATAGCTTTGTTTCAATTGTTGAAGATAAAGAGTTGGTTGACTTATTCAAGAGAGATTGTTTCCAGAGAAGGCATTTAATCCTTGGAGGGGGAAGTAACATCTTATTTGTCAAAGATTTTGAAGGATTGGTTATTCATATGGCGAATATGGGTATTTCTGTTGTAGAAGAGAATGATAGTCATATATATATAAATGCAAAAGCAGGAGAAAACTGGGAAGAGTTTGTTGAATATTGCATCAACAATTCATGGGCAGGAGTTGAGAATCTTTCAATTATTCCGGGTAATATTGGAGCATGTTCAGTCCAGAATATAGGAGCATACGGTGTTGAAGTAAAAGATGTGATTTCCTCTGTTGAAGTTTTCGATAAATCTAATGGCAAGTACCTTACTCTTACGAATGATGAATGTAAGTTCTCTTATCGTTCAAGTATCTTTAAAACTTCTGCAAAAGACAAATATATCATTGTAAGTGTAACCTTTAGATTGAATAAGAGTCAAAACACAAACACTTCATATGGTTCAGTATTAGGTGAATTGAATAGTATGGGAGTGGAGTATCCTAAGATTTCTGATGTAGGTAAAGCAATTTCAAGAATCAGAAATAAGAAGTTGCCTGATCCAAAAGATATGGGTAATGCAGGAAGCTTTTTCAAGAATCCAATTATTTCTGTTGAACAAGCAAAGGCAATAAAGAAAGAGTTTCCCAATATGCCAGAATATAAGATCTCTGATACAGAGGTGAAGTTGGCAGCAGCATGGCTTATTGAAGTTTGCGGTTGGAAAGGGAAAAAAGAAAATAATGTTGGTGTTCATGAGAAACAATCTGTTGTTCTTGTTCATTATGGAGAAGCTAAAGGGGAAGACTTATTGCAACTATCAGATAAGATTATAAAATCTGTCAAGGATAAATTTTGTATTGAGCTTGAGCCAGAAGTAAACATTATCTAATATTATATTTGCAAATAGAATGAGATATATAAGATATATAAAAAGCAATATTGAATTGCTCTTTTGGGCAATATCTCTTATTGCTCTTGCTCTTATGAATCCTGATGTTGAAGGAATCTCACTTTGTCCATTTACTATGTTAACTGGGTATAAGTGTTTTGGATGTGGTTTAGGTCATTCTATTTCATATTTGTTGCATGGAGAAGCGGGTAAGTCTGTTGCCGCTCATTGGTTAGGACCTTTAGTTGTTTTGGGGATAATAACTCGAATCTATACTTTAGTTAGATTAAAGATTATAATTAGAAGAAGAAATAACGCAAAAGAATAAGTATTATGAAGAATATATTACAATATCTGCCGGAAATCACAGGTGAAGAATATTTCATGTTGACTAAAGTCTGTGAAGATTTTAATGATGGTCAAATGAAGAATTTTGCAATGGTTTATCGATCTAGAAGGAAAGATCCAATGATTGTTCTTGTAGCTGCAATTATTGGATTGATGGGATTTGCAGGGATTCATAGAATACTTACTAATAATATTGTTCTTGGTTTAGTTTATTTCTTTACTTGTGGATTTTGCTTTATTGGAACAATTGTAGACATTATTAACTATGAGCAGATCACACTTACTTATAATACACAAATGGCATATGAGATAAGAAGTTGTTTATAATACATATATTCATATATAAAAAAGAGGAGCAAGTTATTGCTCCTCTTTTTTGTCTGTAATATTATCTAAGAGCTTTGCAAACTCTCTTGACAAGTACTTACGTGTATATTTCTCTAATGATGTTGTATTGGTTTCAAGTTTGCCAGTGCTTTTATAAGCTGTGTACCAATCTGTAATTTGAGATTTCAGCTTTGTGTAGTTATCATTATTAATGGCAATACCTGCATTAGTTTGTGAAAGCAATTTGCTGGCTTCAGAATCTTCCTTACCCAGATAAAGTATAGGTCTGCCAATGGCCAGATATTCATACATCTTTCCTGGAATTACATGATTGTCTTCATCATTAGTAGAGCTATTAGCAAATAATACCTGAGCTTTCTTTTCCTGCTTTAGGATCTCTTCATATGAAACAAAACCAGAAAAGAAAACATTATCGGAAAGGTCATTCTCTTTTACGCTCTCTTCTATAGTTATATCAGGAATACCAAACACCTTTATTGCCAAATTAGATGAGAAATCCTCTACCTCTTTACATAGGTCTGATAGCACTTTCCACAATGTTATAGGATTTCTGTCCGCAGACATAGAACCAGCATATACAAATGTGAACTTAGAGTCAGGCTGTATTCCATCTACAATAGAAAAATCATCAGCATCAAAGCCATTATGAACAACATTGTATTCTCTGTTCAATAGTTCTTGGAATCCTCTTTCAAAGCCTTCACTAGCAGCAGTTACAACATCTGCATTCTTAAGTATGTCTAACTCCCATTTTCTATGTATGGCAAATGCAAGCTTCCCGGGACTTAATGTTTTGAAGTAACATACCTGAGTCCATGGATCTCTAAAGTCAGCAAGCCATGGAATAGAAAACTTCTTCTGTAGACCTCTTGCAATCATGTGAGTTGAATGCGGTGGGCCAGTAGATACAACAGCATCAATACTATTACTTTCAATATACTTAGATAAGTATTTTATTGAAGGTTTGATCCAAAAGCATCTGGCATCAGGTATAAATAAGTTTGCCCTTAACCATATAGAGATCTTTTCAGTGATGCCCTTCTTCTTCTTTTGTGAAGAGAAAGCAATCTTGATTGTGTCGTTTTTTTTCCTTCCGACAAACCGTTTATATAAAGTGTAAGGCTCCCAAACTTCTTTTCTGAGAATGGTTGTGTCATTTGGGATATCTTTCTCAAATGACTTATCATAAGAAGGATACTCAGGGTTGAGGGGAGCATATACAATAGGCTCCCACCCAAATTCCTTACAATATTTTACAAACTTCAGCCACCTTTGAACTCCCATTCCACCACTTGGAGGCCAATAGTATGTAATGATTAAGACCTTTTTCATTCTTTTATAGTTCTTTTCCTTCTTATTTCTACATATATACCATAAATCAATAGTAGTATGGTAATAGCTGAGAAAATAAGAGAAATTATCTTGCTTGTACCATAAGCATTTGGTTTGAACTCAAATGTAATGGTATGTTTACCAGCAGGAACTACCAAGGCACGTAATACAAAGTTAGCTCTGAAATATGGAACAGGCTGACCGTCAATAAAGGCATTCCATCCATGTGGATAATATATCTCAGAGAAGACCGCTAATTCTTGTGCAGGACTTTCGAACTTATATTCAAGTTTATTAGGACTATATGAAGTCATCTCAATCTTGCCCTGAGGTTCGTTTTCGCTTGTATAAGTACCTACAGCAGGTTTAAAGTCTGTATGAACAACAGCATTAGATTTAATATTAACCTTATCCAGTGCGTCAATCTCTTCATTTGCTGTGTTTACCCAATAGATATCATCAACTAACCATGCAGCACCATATGCATATGGATTTGCAATAGGACTGGCATTAGGGTTGAAGATCACATATTTTGTGTTGAGCATATCCAATACTGATAGTTGCCTGAAAGCATTATTGATCGAATCTAAAGACCCTTGAGATTTTGATAAAGCCTGTTGTAAACTTTGAATCTCTGGTGAAATATGATATTCGATAAGCTCTTGATATCTTTGAAGCTTAGCACCATGATAACCACCAATAGACTTATGATAATATGAAGCTGCAGAGCTGTTAAATGTATTTGCTGATAAATCCAGAACTCTGTAGTCTAAGCCTTTGTCTTTAAGTATATCCTGACTTGCTTTGCTTAGAGGATATGGATTTTGATTGCTGTATTTGCTTTCAAAGTTCTTGCTGTTTAGGTATCTGTGAGCCACAAGACCAAGGTCAAGTATAAAGATAAGCCCAAGTATAATAGCAAGGTAGTTTCTTCCGATCTTTCCTATAGAGTATACCCATACAGTAGCAGCAGTAATGATAATGAAGAAGAAACTTCTGATTACATCGGATTTGAATATAGATATTCGGGCATCCTCAAGGTTTGCAATCAATAGCCTGTAACTCCCTCCGTTCTGTCCTTTCAATAGAGGCATAAGTTGTTGAGATTCTGCATCACTTAGGAATGAGAAGAATGTCGTTGGTGTGATATAGAATAGCAGCAGCAGGCCAGCAGTAATGATCAACGAGATAAAGAACTTGTTGGATTTCTTTTTTATAATGCTTGGTTCTTCTGCTATCTTTTGTGCAGCAAGAATAGCAAGTATAGGAATACACAGTTCTGCTATAACCAATATCATTGATACAGCCCTGAATTTATTGTAAAGAGGGACATGGTCAATAAAGAAATCAGAGAATCCCATAAAGTTCTTACCCCATGATAGAAGTATAGAGAGTATGGTGGCTGTAAGCAAAATCCACTTCATCCTACCCTTAAGTATAAACATACCCAGAATAAACAAGAATACAATTGCAGCACCTATATATACAGGCCCTGAAGTGAAAGGCTGGTCTCCCCAATAAGCATTCTGTTGACTTACAACCTGCTTAAGTTGAGGGTTTACATTCTCAAGGGCATCAGGATTGTTGCCTATATATCCAGAACTACCACCTTTGATATTAGGTGTAATCAGAGAGAAAGTCTCACCAATACCATAACTCCACTGAGTGATATAGTCTTTGTCAAGCCCTGATGTTTGGTTGTTTTGGTCTACAACAAGATCGCTCTTACCCCTTGTAGACTCTTTTCCATATTCATAGGTTGTCCACAGAGGGCCAATATTTGCGAGTATGGAAATAATAAGTGCACCAACAAGCAGTACTGATGCTTTGAAGAACCTAGGGACAAACTTATCTCTTATTGATATTATAAATTCGTAGATAGCATATATAACCAATATAAAGCCAAGGTAATAAGTGATCTGAGGGTGATTACTGTATATTTCCAATGACATGGCCAAAGTAGTCAGAATAAATCCCCATAGATACTTACCCCTATAAGCAAGGATGACACCAGCAAGAACGGGAGCCATATAAGCAATAGCATGGGCTTTTGTATTATGACCTGCTTCAATAATTATGAGAAAATAGGAAGAAAAGGCAAAGGCTATAGCACCCGCAATACTTAACCACTTATCGACCTTGAGGACAAGCAGAAGTACAAAGAACCCGATAAAGTAGAAGAACAGAAGATTTGCAGGATGAGGCAGACCTAATGATAATACCTTATCTACATATTGAATCAGGTTGGTTTTATATTTTACAGAGATCTGATAAGCAGGCATACCACCAAACATAGCATCAGTCCATAAGGCTTCTTTGCCGGTAGCATCTCTATAATCAGAGATCTCTTTAGACATTCCTTTATAGTTAATAATATCTGATTGCTTGAGCTTCTTGCCTTCAAGCAGAGGATTCAGAAATATAAGTGTAATGATAGCAAAAATGATTAATCCCGTTACTACTGGAATACCATTCCTAAAAGATAGGTTTCTCATTGGTAATTATTTTTAAATTATCTCGGCCATTTTGGCATATTTCGCAGACAAAGTTAGTAATCAATCTTCAAACTTATAATGGAACAAGCTTAAAGACTTCCTTTGTCAACAACTTTATTATAGCATCCAAAAATAAAAAAAAGAGGCGTTACCAATATGATAACGCCTCTTTTATATCTTTCTTTCTTGCAATTAATTATTGCCCATATCTTCAAACTCTACATAATCACCCGCATTTTGAGAGTTAAACTTCCTTTTCTTTTTAGGAGGAACATAATCTACATGGGTTTCACCCTCTTTTTTGTAGCTGGCACTTTGATTCGTTTCCTGATTAATATCTTCTTGAGCAAAAGGATTACCACCCATCATTTTCTCAAACTTCCTTCTTATTAGATAAGGAACCAAATATTTAAACAAGAATCTTATTGCAAAGATGAAAATTATAAGTCCTATTAAGAATGTCATGTTATTTTATGTCTTTTTTCAAATACTATTGACAAATATAAAGCCAAAATTACATATTCTACTAATTAAAACCATTTTTTTTATAGTCTTATTGTGATGTATATATCATTATATCAATAGGTTTAACCTAAATATACTAAGTGTTTATTTAAATGAAAGAGTAGTATTTAATGGATATTGCCATTTTTTCAGTTGTATCAGTATTTGGATAAATAATGTCAGATAAAGGAGTAAGAGTATTACATGTCGTATATATTATCCTATCTGGATAAAGAAGATATTAATAATACGTTATATAAACAGGCAGTATATTATGTAGGTAAGTTTTATAATAATTGGTTCATCAAGACTATTCATATAAATCAAATTATATGAACTTTTGCTAATCCCCTTATATTTATTGTACTTTTGTTCTTCTTGAAAATATAAAAAACTACTATAAACAAAATTAGAAACCATGAATAGAAAACCACGTTTTCTTATCTGTAGAAACACGATAGTTTCGCCTAGAGAATTTATATTACATACCAAAGCACCAAGGTTTTTAGCTGAGATATTCCCTTTTAATGATGATGAAAAAGCTAATGAGTTTAAAGAATCCACACCTTTATCTTCATCTATTAAGGCCTCAGACAGAAGCTATGTAGTTGCTATAAGAGAATTATATGAGGGTGGAGTAGATTCAAAAGTCCTTGCTGAAAGTGTACTACTTGGTCATATGGCTGAATGGTTGAGGTTCTATTTGAATCATGAAGAAATTACAGAAATGAATTTAAGTGAAGAAGTGTTATATTAAGTATCTTCACTATTCACAAGCAATTACCTTATTATTAAACTCTACCAATTCATAGAATTTTGTATTTTTAATAAGAGTACCAGATTTGATTTAATTATAATAGTCTGGTACTTTATAATTATCCTTTGAGAGAGAATTTCAACAGGTATTATACAACCCTACTTATTAACTTAAAATGAATTCTATGGAAAAGAAAGATTTTCCTGCCAGTATTATATCCGTAAACATAGCAGATGAAACAGGCACTCCCAAGAAGCCAGTAAATGAGATTGTACTAAATGATCGTGGTGTTTTAAAAGATGCAGCATGTTGTAGAGGTCATTATCAGCTGTGCCTTTTCCCTACTGAACAATTGGATCATGTAAACTCTCTTTTGAATAAGTCTTATCAATATGGCGAGCTGAGCGAGCATATTACTACCAGAGGTATTGATTTTACTGAAATCTCTCCTTTTGATATTATCAGAATAGGAGATACTGTTTTTGAAGTTACAAGGCTTTCAAATCAGTGGCATGTCAATGATAAAGACTTGATAGAAACGGTAGGATGTTATCGTATGCCTAAAGGTGGTGCATTGGTAAGAGTTCTTAAAGGTGGAACAATCAGACCCGGTATGGCTATTGAACTAGAGAGAAAGGTGTTCAAGGCAAATGTTGTTACCTTGAGTGATAAGGCTAGTCGTGGAGAGATTGAGGATATGCATGGTCCTAAGATACAGAAGTTGTTGGAAGGATTCTTTGCAGAAAATCAATGGAAGAGCGATGTGAAAAAGAAGATAATGGCCGATGATGAAGATAGTCTTCGCTTTATTTTACGCCAGTCAAAGGAAGAAGAACTTGACTTAGTCATTACTCTGGGAGGAACAGGAATAGGCCCTAGAGACATTACTCCTGATGTTGTAAAAACAGTGCTTGACAAGGAAATCCCCGGTATAATGGAAGGTCTGCGTAAGAAATTTGGACAAGATGATCCGAATGCTATGCTTAGTAGAGGTGTGGCAGGTATAATGGGAAACACTATTGTAATGACTTTGCCGGGAAGTATATGTATACTTGATGAGTATATGGAAGAAATCTTTAAGTTTCTTAAGCACTTATTATTTATGCAGAAAGGTTTAGATCTTCATTGATTTGGCAATCAGTAATCTTTTCATAATTTTGTATTATACAAGAATTGATTATGAAGAAAAGGTTTAAAAATAGATATTTTATTACCCTTGTTGTTTTCTTTTTATGGATGCTATTCTTTGATAATAATAGCCTCGTCAACCAGATAAAGTTGAGAGATGAGCTAGACAAAGCTATGACCAAGAAGAAGTATTACTTCTATGAAATTAAGAGAATGAAGTCTCAACTCAAGGATCTAGAAACTGATAAAGAGGCTTTGGAGAAACTGGCAAGAGAAAAGTATCTCATGAAAAAGGAGAATGAAGATATATTCCTTATATTAAGAGATGAAGATAAATAGTTAAGCAAAGCTTTCAAGTATGAAAGCTTTTTTTATTGTGGATCTACATCTATAGAGATAATACAGGATTTATACTTTGAACTACTCTTAAAATCATATATCCTCTGTCTTATTATTTCCTTTCGTGCAAGCAGCTTGCTATCTCTTGGTAACTTGATGATCATTGACTTGATATAGAAATTACGTATTCGGGGAACCATAGGGTTTACAGGCCCTAATATCTGTACTTTTACTGATTGTCTCAGCATATCAGCCAACTCATTAGCAGCATAGAAGAGTGATTCACTATTTTTATGTCTCATCTTTATTTCTATAACTCTGAAGAATGGAGGGTAGTGAAAGTTTCTTCGTTCTAGTATCTGGCTTTGATACATATTCATATAGTTGTTCTCCATCACATCACGTATAGCCTGATGATAGGGTTGGAATGTTTGAATGATAACCTTACCTCTTTTTTTCTTTCTCCCTGCTCTTCCACTTACTTGTGCCATGGTCTGATAAGCTCTTTCATAGGATCTAAAATCCGGAAAAGACAGCATGTTATCAGCATTTAGTATGCCAACAAGACTCACATTATTGAAGTCAAGCCCCTTTGTAACCATTTGAGTGCCCACAAGAATATCTATTTTGTGGTTCTGAAAATCCATAAGCAAATTATTGAATGCATTCTTATTTCTGGTAGTGTCTAAATCCATTCTTTTGATACTTGCCTCTGGTAATAACATAGCCAATTCGTCTTCGACTTTTTCTGTTCCAAAACCTTTCATTTTGACTTCATGGCTTCCACAATTTCCACATTTTCCAGGTACATGCACAGTATAATTACAGTAGTGACATTTCAATTGGTTGGAGTGTTTATGATAAATCATACTTACATCACACCTAATACAATTAGGAATCCAGTTACAGATATCACATTCCAATCTTAATGAGAATCCTCGTCTGTTTTGAAATAAGATAATCTGTTCATGGTTCTTTAATGCTTCTTTTATGTGCCCCATAAGGAAAGAAGAGAAGTGGGAACTCATGGTCTTTCTTCGGGTTTCTCTTTTTACATCAGCAACTAATACCTCAGGCAATTGCAAACCTCCATAACGCTCATTGAGTTCTACTAATCCATACTTATTATGTCTGGAATTGTAATAAGTCTCTATGCCGGGGGTTGCAGAACCAAGTATCACTTTAGCCTTATGCAATGAAGCAAGGAATATAGCCGCATCTCTGGCATTATATCTTGGTGCAGGATCTTGTTGTTTGTATGAGTTATCATGTTCTTCATCTACAATAATCAATCCCAGATTTGAAAAGGGTAGAAATAGGGCAGAGCGAGGGCCAACAATAAGTTTATATGAATTTTCTCCATTGTTTAATACATCTTTCCATGTTTCAGCTCTTTCCTGAATATTATATTTGGAGTGATAAACCCCGACGTGTTCGCCAAAATAAGACTTTATCCTATCGATGATTTGGGATGTAAGAGCAATTTCAGGAAGCATAAATAATACCTGTTTTCCCTCTTTGAGTACATCATTGATAAGGTGTAGATATATTTCTGTTTTTCCACTACCAGTGACACCATGAAGTAGAGTTACATTCTTTTCCTTAAATGCTGATATGATATTATTCAATGCGGTATCCTGAGCTTCGGAAAGATTGATATCTTCAATATTCTTTTCTTTGATGTTGCTCTGTAAACGGCTTTCTACTCTTTCATTCTGAACGAATATGCCTTTAGAAATAAGACTTCTAACTGCTCCATCAGAAGAATCAACTGCTTTTGTTAATCTTGTTCTGGCAACTTCAGTCTTTTTATCAGTATAAAAACCTGATATAGATATAAAAGACATAAGAACTTCTAGTTGCTTATAAGCACGTTTTTGTAATTTCTCAAACAGTTCTTTTAGCTTTTCTTCTTCCTGATAATCTTCACTTAGACTTATATAGTTGGCTTTCTTTGGTGTGATTCTTTCTTTAAGATCTTCCTCAATGATGACCCAGTTTTTTTCTATCATTGAGGTTATAATAGGCATGATCTTCTGAAAACCAAGTATATTACTTATGTCAGATAAGCTTAATGAATCACCTACCATTAAGGCCTCAATAATCAGAAATTCGTAATCGGTAAGTATATCTTTGTCACAAATATAATCAGGATGTAATACAACTCTTGACTCACTAGCCAACTTATATGCAGAAGGTAAAGCCGCATTCATCACTTCGCCTAATTCAGACATATAATACTCAGAAATCCAATTCCAGAATTTCATCTGTATATCATTGACAACAGCTTTATCGTCGAGAACTTCGATAATATATTTTACTTCATGCTGAGGAACATCCTCATGTACTTCAGTTATCAGCCCGGCATATATTTTCTTTGCTCCAAATTGTACAACAGCTCTTTTGCCATAAGCTACAATGTTTTCAAGGTCTCTGGGTACTCTATATGTAAATACTCCTTTTATGGGAAGAGGTAATAATATATTGACAAACAAGGTTTTTTGTGACATTTTGGTTTGTTTTACTTATATGCAAAAATAAGCTATTCTATAAAGGAAGTGTAAAAAAGTAGAGCAAAAACCTGATAATAATACATATTGCTGTAGAAGGATAAAAACTCTTATATGGATATATAATACCATTTGGTATCTATACTCAACATTATTTTATATAGATATCCACGGCCATTTAGTATCTATACTTACTATCATTTTATATCTATATATAATGTTATTCAGTATCTATACTCAAGGTCATTTTGTATAGATACTCATGAGTGTTTCATATCTATATATAATTCATTCAATATCTATATAAACAGAGGTTTTATATTTATATATAATGTCATTCAGTATCTATACTCAACGGCATTGTATATAGATACCTACTTCATATGCCGTAAATAAAGGGAAGCGTGAGATTATAAAATTAAAGCCAATGAATATATTCTATTCACTGGCTTTAGTTTTTTATTTCAATATATAAATGTCTGCTTGACTATCTAAACAGAGTAGCTATAGTTATCAACACTTTTCGAGAAGCCTGTTAACAAATCCCGAAACATTGGCATTACCATTAAATATATCATACAATTCAGCGATGATAGGATAATCAACCTTAAGGTCAGCGCGTTTTGCAATCTCTTCACAAAAGACATTTACAGCAATTTTACCTTCAAGGACTACCTTATCAGAGATACTATCATCAAAGAATCCTTTACCAATAAGCAAGCCTAAGGTTCTGTTTCGGCTTAAGTCATTCAATGAAGTTAATGATAAATCACCGATTCCACAGTAATTGAAGATAGTTTCTTCATTACCGCCAAAGTCGATTAATATCTTTTTCATCTCTACAATAGCACGGGTAAACATAAGAGATCTCAAGTTTGGAGAATCAAAATGAGCATCTACGATACCAATTACAATTGCATATATATTCTTCAGTATACTACATAATTCAACTCCTGTAATATCAGTAGAGAAATCTGTATATAATGTAGTTCCTTTAAATAGATCAATAAATTTATTATGAAGAGATATATCCTTTGCTGCCAAAGTCAAAGCAGTAGGCATACCATTGATAATCTCTCGGGCAAAGCCAGGGCCTTTAAGTGTACAAACAGGATTATCAACGATATTGGATATTACATCTATGATAGTATGGTTTCCTTCTCCAAATCCTTTAGCGAGATTGACTATAATAGTATTATTGCCAATAATATGTTTATGATCTCTGATAAATGAAGGGATAGCTATTGAAGGAATGGCAAGAAGTAGAAAATCTACATTCCTGATAACAGAAATATCATCACTGATTTTAATATCCGGATTTAATCTGATGTTTGGAAAATACTTACAATTGATACTTTCTTCTTTGATACATTTTACCACTTCAGGCTCAATAGAATAAAGTATAATATCTAAGGATTTATTCTCAACCATTGCTTGTGCAAGAGCAGTTCCCAAAGATCCTGCTCCAACAATACATACTTTTTGTTTTTCGTCTTTCAAAATATATTCTTTTTCCCATTACTTAAACATTGCAAATATAGGAAGATTATTAAGGTAATATAAATAAGAGATAAGCTATTGCTTATCAGCGATATTATGCTTTTCTTTCCTTGCTAATTTTGCATTATAGATGCTGGTGTTAAGCTCAAAGCCTATTAATAATACATATGCACTAAAATAGAGCCATAATAAGAAAATCATAAGTGTTCCTATAGATCCATATAGCGCATTATATCGGCTGAAACGGTCGATATAATAGTTGAAACCAAATGTGAAAAGGATCGTTAATACTGTTGATAGAATGGAACCTACCGACAAAAAGCTGAAAGGTTTTCTTTTTGCAGGAGCCATATAATACAGAAATGAATAGGAGAATAAGAAGATTAATAATATAACAATCCATTTACCTATCTGTATCAGCTCAAATGTAAAACTGCCCCTTAGGTAACCTTCTTTAACCAGATATTTCAATACGTCAGTACCAAAGCTCAATAAAGCAATACCTAATACTACTAACACAGATAAAATTAGTACAAGGAAAATAGCTGTAATCCTTTGTCTTATCCATGATCTTGTCTCTACAACATGAAAAGAAGAGTTGAAACTATCAATAAGTGCATGTATACCATTAGTGCTGAAGATAAGAGCCATAAGAAAACCAATACTCAACAAACTTGAATGTGGTATCGTGAGAATATCAAATAATGTACTGCTTACCGCTTGATATGTCTTTTCAGGAATAACTTCCTGTATAAGACCAAATAGGCTCATCTGGAAATCATTGATAGGAATATATGGGATAAGTGTGAAGAAAAACAAGATAGTAGGGAATATAGCCATAAAGAAGTTGAAGGCTATAGCTGATGCCCGCAAACCTAATGCCCCATCATAAAGGCCTTTCCAAAAGAAAGACATAACATCATATATGGGCAATCCCTGAAAGCCTCTAATAGTTGCTCTTCTTGTAAATTTGATGATAGAGCTTTTTATATTTCGGATTCGTATTTTCAAAGGTTCTAATTTCCTATAAATTAAGCCCGATGCTTTAGTTTTAAATAAAGATAACATTAATGTAAATTACTATTCAATAACAGTTAAAAATAAAAATTGCTCATATAAAATCAGTTGATAAAAAAAAAGCTGCCCTAATGGCAGCTAGGTCTTCATTGTGATATATTACTCACAAGCTTTTAAGCTTAAGTCAAGACTATTGATTTGATGTGTTAAGGCACCAACTGAAATGTAGTCGACCCCCGTATTTGCATAATCTCTTATATTGCTGAGATTAATACCGCCACTTGATTCAGTTTCAACTTTACCATCAATAATCTGGAGTGCTTTTATAGTATCATCAGGAGTGAAATTGTCAAGCATAATTCTGTCAACTCCACCATATTCCAAAGCTTCATTAAGTTCATTGAAGTCTCTAACTTCTAGTTCTATTTTCAATGACTTGTTATTAGTGTTGAGGTAATCTTTACAAGCCTTGATAGCAGGTACAATACCCCCAGCAAAATCCACATGGTTATCCTTTATCATGATCATATCATAAAGTCCCATTCTATGATTTTCGCCACCACCAATCTTTACAGCCATTTTCTCTAAAGGCCTCATCAGAGGAGTGGTTTTTCTGGTATCAAGGATTTTGGTTTTAGTACCTTCAAGGAGTTTTACTATAGATGCAGTTTGAGTAGCAATTCCACTCATTCTTTGTAAGAAGTTAAGAGCAAGTCTTTCAGAAGACAATAAAGATATAGACTTTCCTTCAACAGTGAAGGCTACATCTCCGGGCTGAATCTCTTGTCCATCCTCCATCAGCTGAGTGAATATAATATCTTTATCCACAGCATAAAATACTTTACGAGCGATTTCTACCCCTGCCAGTATACCCTTTTCTTTTACAAGTAATTTAGCTTTACCCTGAGCATTCTTAGGAATAGTACTCAGGGAAGTATGGTCACCATCACCTAAATCTTCTTCTAAAGCCTTAGCTATTATTTCGTCAATATTCATATTTGTAATAAGTAATATGGATCTTTATTCTTTTTCAAATTGAAGTTGTTGTATTAAGTAACGCCCATTTTTCTTCTTTAGTAAAAAGTAGGTACGATATTTAATATCATTGCTAGTATACTTTCCTATTGCATAATAAGAGCCATCATTAGAAGAACCTCTATGTTGAATATTGAATTTAGGGGAAGGGGTTGACTTAAAGAAATCTCCTAGTATAACGACAGCTTGTTTAGAGCTATATGAACCGTCAATCTTGGGTAATCTTAAGTCTATGTTTGTATCAAAATAGGTGGCAACTCCTTCAGCATCCCCTTTAATGATAGATTTATTAATGGCGTTTATTACATCTTCTTGATTCTGGGCATTAGCAGTGATAGCTATAAATACCAGAATTATAGAAGAAAATAAAGTCCTATAGTTTGTTCTGTTTTTATTCATAATGTTTGGTTTTAGTATACTCTTTGCAAATACTAAGCCATAACGGATAATCACTTTCGCAAATATAAAAACAATAAATAAAGATTAGCTAATGTATTGCAATAGTATTCTTGAATTAATTATAATTATACCAAACTTATAACAGTTTCTTGTTTCCAGACTTGATTTCTTTAAGAATTCTTTTGTTAATCTTCTTAGCAATCATAGGGCCTTCATAAATAAACCCAGTGTATACCTGTATGATATCAGCACCAGCCTCAAGCTTTTCTATTGCATCTTCAGGAGTAAAGATACCGCCAACACCAATGATGGCAAACGATTTATTTGACTTTTCAGACAAGTATCTGATAACTTCGGTAGCTCTGTCTTTTATAGGTTTACCACTCATGCCACCATTACCAATAGCCTCTATAGTTTGAATATCTGTATTTAGGTTAGATCTGCTGACCGTAGTATTTGTAGCTACTACACCATCAATTTTGGTAGAATCAATAATCTGTATAACTTCATCAAGCTGACCTTGATTTAAATCGGGAGAGACCTTAAGGAATATAGGTTTATGCTTTTCTTTCTGACTTCTCAGTTCTTTTAGTCTGCTTAATATAGACATTAACTTATCCTGATCTTGTAGTTCTCTTAGGTTGGTAATATTAGGGCAACTTACATTAACAACAAAGTAATCTACATAGTCATAAAGGCCATTAAAGCATTTTTCATAGTCTTGCAGGGCGTTTTCATTTGGAGTGTTTGTATTCTTGCCAATATTTCCACCGATAACAGCATGAGTTTTTCTCTTCTTGAGATTCTCTACAGCAAAGTTTAAACCTCTATTATTAAATCCCATTCTATTGATCAGACCTTTGTCTTTCTTGATTCTAAAGGAGCGAGGTTTAGGATTCCCGGCTTGTCCTTCAGGAGTTACAGTACCTACTTCTATATAGCCAAAGCCCAGATTAGATAGCTCGTTATAGAAAGCTGCTTCCTTATCGAAACCAGCAGCAATACCTACAGGATTCTTGAATTTAATCCCACAAACTTCCTTTTCCAATCTACTGTCATTTACAGTAAAGATCGAATGGATCAAGCATTTCATACCAGGGATAGCAAATCCAATCTTCAGCATTTTGACAACGATATGGTGGATGGTTTCAGGTTGTAGTTTGAATAATAAAGGTCTGATAATAGATTTATACATGATGGTGGGTTTATTTTTGGGTAAAAAAAAAGGCTGCTAATGCAGCCTCAAAGCTTATTCGTTTGATGTTTCTTCTACAGTATCATTATTTTCAACTTCAGAATCCTCATCTTCAAAATCAAGAAGATCATTTGTCTGAAGTATGTTGTACCATTGAATCATTTTCTTTATATCAGAGATATAAACTCTATCTTTATCATAAGTAGGAATTACTTCCTCAATGAAAGATAACAATTCTCCTTTTGAAGCTTTATGACTAATAGCTTGCTCTCCATTGCACTTCTCTTTTATTGCAACGAATACTTCTTTTAGTGGAAGGTCTTCTTCTTCAGTAAAAATGCTAATTTCTTCTAAAGAACTTATACGCTCAGTAGAGAAAACAGGGAACTTTCTTCCCTCTAAGATACTTTCTACTAATAATCCGTTCTTAGTGTTTCCTAATAGTTTGTATAGACCCGGTCTTCCTGCTATTGCCAGAATTTTACTTAACTTCATAATCCTTTCTTTACTTATGTTTTTATTCAATAAAAATAGGGATAAAGTAAATCATTAAAGACTTTGAATATCATGAAGCTTTTTATACACTCCATTCTTTTCAATTAGACTTAGATGACTTCCTTTCTCAACTATTTTACCCTTTTCAATAACTAATATCTCATCAGCATGTTGTATAGTAGATAGTCTATGTGCAATAACAATAGATGTTCTATCTTCCATAACACGCGTGATGGCTTTTTGGACAAGTTTTTCTGATTCAGTATCCAATGAAGATGTTGCTTCATCAAGAATCAATATAGGGGGGTTCTTGAGTATAGCTCTTGCAATACTTAACCTTTGTCGTTGACCACCAGAAAGCTTACCACCTCTATCACCGATATTGGATTGATAACCTTCATCCATCTTTTCAATGAATTCATGAGCATTAGCGATCTTGGCAGCTTCGATTACGTCTTCTTCAGAGACATCAGGGCATCCAAAAGCTATATTATTAAAGACAGTATCATTAAATAATATAGGTTCTTGGGTTACAATTCCGAATAAAGAACGAAGATCTTCTATCTTTAAGTCTCTGGTGTCAATACCATCGATTTTAATATTACCATCAATAACATCATAGAATCTAGGTAAAATGTCAACCATTGTAGACTTACCACCTCCGGAAGGACCAACCAAGGCAATAACCTTACCCTTATCTATAGAGACACTTACATTGTCAAGAACAATATCTTCAGCATACTTAAATGAGACATTGTCATATCTTATTTCTTTTTTAAACTCTGAAATTCCTTTTGCATTGTCTTTTTCATGTATGACTTCATCAGAGTCAAGCACTTCAAAGATTCTTTCCGCAGAAGCAATACCTTTCTGTATAGCGTAATATCCTTGAGAGAAAGTCTTGGCAGGAGGGATAACCTGAGAGAACACAACTATATAAGTAATAAAGTCAGAAGCTTTGATATTAGAATCTCCATCTAAAACAAGCTGTCCTCCAAACCATAATATCACTATAATAATAATAGAAGATAAGAATTCACTCAAAGGAGATGAAAGATCCTTTCTTCTATATATTTTAAGTAATCTTTTCGAGAATTCTCCATTCTTTTGGTCAAATATACCTTGAAGAAAGCCAATAGCATTAAAAGCTTTTATAATCTTCAAGCCTGACACAGTTTCTTCAACTAATGAAAGGATTCCTGCATATTCTTGTTGACCTTTAGTAGACTCCTTACGTAAGGTTTTACCTACTTTGCCGATAACATATCCAGTAACAGGAAGAATGATAACCACAAAAACAGTAAGTTTTGCACTTATAAATAAAAGAAGAGAAAAGTTAATGATGATAGTAATTGGATCTCTGAAAAGCATCTCAAGATAGTTCATGATAGAATATTCTATCTCCTGTACTTCTGTAGAAAAACGAGCTAAAACATCTCCTTTCTTTCTATTCTTATAAAATGAAATAGGAAGGACTAACAGTTTATCATAAATACCTTTACGCATATCTCTTAATGCCCCAACTCTTACTTTAGCCATAAAAAACAGGGCAAAGTATCTGGATATGTTACGTAATAAGAAAGATATTGAGATAAATACACAAATAATAGCAAGCGCACTTAACTTACCCTCACGTTGAATAATACCACCTAGATAATAATTCATATTATCGAAGATAGCATCCTTATTAAATGCCCACTCAGGCCTTTGAGTGATAATTTCTGTTTGGTTAAATAGTAAGTCTAAGAACGGTATTAAACTTGCAAAGGAAAATACAGAAAATATTGCAATAAGGATATTGAATATAACATTTGCCGTTGTCGCCCTCCAGTATGGTTTTATATAAGAGAGTACTCTACTATATTTATTTTTTGACATGATTTTAATATAACAACCTGTTGTTATGAAATTAGGTTGATTCCTGTATAATTATATGGTGTTATTTTCTTTAATTCGTCTTTTACTTCATCATTTATCTCAAGGGTATCTATAAACTTGGCTATAGTTTCACCTGTGATTTTCTCATTTGTTCTTGTCAATGCTTTCAAGCTTTCATAAGGATTAGGATAGTTTTCTCTTCTTAGAATAGTTTGAATAGCTTCAGCAACGACAGGCCATGTATTATCAAGATCTTCCTTCAATTTATTTTCATTCAGCAATAACTTGCCCCATCCTTTAAGAATCGACTGATAAGCAATTATAGTGTGTCCCATAGGAACTCCAATATTACGGCTTACTGTAGAGTCGGTTAAGTCTCTTTGTAGGCGAGAAACAGGAAGTTTCATAGATAGGTGATCAAAGATCGCATTAGCAATACCGAAATTACCTTCAGCATTTTCAAAATCAATAGGATTTACCTTATGAGGCATTGCAGAAGAACCAACTTCACCCTTTTTAATCTTTTGCTTGAAGTATTCCATTGAGATATATGTCCACATGTCTCTACTTAAGTCAATAAGTATAGTGTTAATTCTCTTGATAGCATCAAAGAATGCAGCCATATTATCATAATGTTCAATCTGAGTAGTAGTTTGTAGACGATCTAGTTGTAAAGAGTTTTCTACAAAGTTATTTGCAAATGCAACCCAATCATGTTGAGGATATGCTACATGATGAGCATTAAAATTACCTGTTGCTCCTCCAAATTTCGCAGAGAAAGGAATGTTGTCTATTTGTTTAAGTTGACTTTCTATACGTTCAATAAATACTTGAATCTCTTTTCCTAATATAGTTGGAGAAGCAGGTTGCCCATGAGTTCTTGCAAGAAGAGGGATGTTTTTCCACTCCTGAGCTTTCGCTTTTAAAGCATCAAGTAAACTATTCAAAGTTGGTAATAAAGATGAATTCCATGCATCCTTCAAAGACATAGGAGTAGCAGTATTATTAATGTCTTGACTAGTTAGTCCGAAGTGAATGAATTCTTTATACTCTTGAAGACCTGCTTTATCAAAATATTCTTTGATAAAATACTCAACAGCCTTTACATCATGGTTAGTAACCTTTTCTATTTCTTTTATTCTAAGGGCATCCTCAGAAGTAAAACATTGATATAGCTTTCTTAGGTTAGCATACTCATTCTTATCAAAGTTTGATAGCTGAGCAATAGGAAGTTCACATAAAGCTATGAAATACTCAACTTCTACTAACACTCTATATTTAATCAAAGCAGATTCTGAAAAGAATGCAGCTAATTCTTCTGTCTTGTTTCTATATCTCCCGTCTATTGGAGAAACTGCTGTTAATGCACTTAGTTCCATTTCGCTGAAATTTTAATCCCCAAAAATAGAAAAAAGCTAGGAATAATTACTTTAATTCTATTGGACATTATAATATGTGATTGGTAAAATATGATCTATAATGTTTTAATAACTAGTTATAAAACCAGAATATCCTGAATTGTGTATAATTATAAATATGAATTATTTACTTCAATAATTTCTTTTAAATATATATAAGCTTCTTTTTTTATAAGAAGAGATTAAAGACTTTGTGTAATTATCACAAGTCAGGATAAACTATATGATTGGATGATATATCAGGTTTTATCAAAAGGTTTCACAGCATCCAAACCCGTGAGATGTCATCTCTCCAAAGCCTGAGTAATATGCTGATTTTATGATTTCAACCGGAGCTTCTATCTCAAAGTTGAATTTATGCCCGATAATCTTTGTTTGATCTACTTTTCCTGCCTTAAAAGTAATCCCTTTTTTCTGGATTCTACCACCAACATTGATAGAGATATCATCCTGAATAAACGGTTTGTTGAAGAACAGTTTTGCCCTTTCTAGTAGTCTCTTCTTAAATTGTGTTTCAAATTCGTTATCAGAGGGATTTAAGTATTGATTAAATATATGCCCTGAAAAACTTAATGCAGGCTTGCTTACAACTATTGGAGAGATGCAGCGAAATTTCATTTTGTTGATAAAATTAGGTGTGTTTGTAGATAATAGTTCAGATACTTTAAAATGTATCTGACTAATCTCATCTCCTACAACTCCACGCTTATTCAGGAATAAATCAAGAATAAGATTTTTATCTATTTTATCAGATAAAAACGAAAGATAGATGTATGCGTTCTTGGATTCAACAATGATCCTATCATTAAATACTCTAAAGAAACCATGTGGAATATTAACATCAGAGAAAGTAAAGTTATTGAAGAATTGTTTAGGGCTATTGTATCCTTTTGATTTTAGCCATGACTTAAATTTAATGTTTGATTGTGAAATGATCTTGTAAAACCAACTGCTAAATTCATACTTGTTATTCATTGGCAAGATGTTTTTATGGTCATCTGCCATCTCGAGGGTAATTAAAAATCTCATGATTACAGGTTGTATCAGTACTAAAGAAGATTAAATAAATTAATTGTCCTTATCCAATTAATATGCCATGCTTATTATAAGCAGATTTTCAATCATATAATCTAATGGCAAGTTACTAAAAGAAAGCTTTCAACTAATTTTTATTTACGGTTACGGATAATCGTAGAGTCATACTTATTCATTATGAACTAATCAAAGAACACTAATTAAAAACTTATTATTCATTTATATGTTCTGTTTTTAGAATTATCAATTACTCACCAAATTCAAAATCTAATTATGAATATTATTGTCACAGGTGCTAGTCAAGGCATTGGCTTTGAAATAGTGAAAAACTTATCACAAGAAGGAGTACATAATATAATTGCTATATCAAGAGATGAGTCTAAACTAAAGAAACTTGAAGCCTTGTGTAAAAATATTAATACTAATACAAATGTAAATATTATCCCTTATGACCTATCTGATATAAATTATTATGATAGACTGTTACCCTTTATTAACAGCCAATTTGGGAAGGTCGATGTACTTATAAATAATGCAGGTTATCTTGTCAATAAGCAAATTGATGATATAACAGAAAGAGACTTTGATCAGGTATTTAATATAAATATGAAAGCTCCTTTGTTTCTGGTTAAAGCATTATTACCATATTTCTCTGAGAATGCTCATATTGTGAATATTAGTAGCTTGGGTGGTTTTCAAAATAGTGCTAAGTTTCCCGGCTTATCTTTATATTCTAGTGCAAAGGCAGCTCTTGCCTGCTTGAGCCAATGTATGGCAGTTGAATTGAATGAAAGAAAAATCAGTGTAAATTGTTTAGCAATTGGAGCCGTACAGACGGAAATGCTGGAAAAGGCTTTCCCTGAATACAGAGCTGATGTTCAATCCGAAGATATGGGGCGATATATTGCACAATTTGCTTTAGAAGGGCATAAACTATATAATGGTAAAATATTGGCTGTCAGCTTGAGTACTACCTGATCTTATAGAGATATATAGATGACAGCAAAATTCACCTATCTTTTGAAAGAATAAAAAAGGACGGGCTTAAAATGAAAACCTTCGGGCTTAAACTTACTTTTGTCGGGCTTCTTTTTAGTTTTAAGCCCGAGAGAATTTAAATGTAGTTTTGAGCACTATACTTTATACATGTCTTTTGTATAAAATGTTAAGTAATATAATTTAATCTTAGTACGATTTTAGTTTAATTTAAAATGTCTTATTTTTGCGACAATATTAATGATAATGCAATTTTAATTGGAGAATAAAGAATTAAATACAAAGCGCAAGAAAGTCTATTTCATCTCTGATATTCATTTAGGTGTTCCAGACCATAAAAGAAGTCTTGAAAGAGAAAAGAAATTAGTTAGATGGTTGGACTATATAAAGAAAGATGCTCTTGAAGTGTTCTTGATGGGAGATGTATTTGATTTTTGGTTCGAATATAAGACTGTAGTACCTAAAGGATATATCAGGTTTTTGGGGAAATTGGCAGAGCTTGTAGATGCAGGTATCCCTGTTCATCTATTTAGAGGAAATCATGATATCTGGGCATTTGACTATTTTAAGAAAGAAATAGGTGTTGAACTTCATCGGAAACCCATAATAAAAGAATTTTATGGTAAGAAGTTTTATCTGGCTCATGGTGATGGCCTAGGCCCTGGGGATACAGGTTATAAAATCATGAAGAAGATATTTGAACTCAAGTTCAATCAATGGTTATTCAAATGGCTTCATCCTGATATAGGAACACGTATGGGATTATATTTCTCTGAGAGAAGTAGAATCGCTAATGTTGCTGCAACGGGTTTCTTTTCTAATAATGTACCATTGGAAAAAGAGATGTTATACATCTATAGCAATGAGGTTTTAAAGGAAGAAAAAGACATTAACTATTTTATATATGGTCATCGGCATATTGTTGTCAACCATGAACTAAAGCCCAATAGTTCTCTCATTATCCTCGGAGATTGGATCACTCATTTTTCATATGGAGTCTTCGATGGAGAAAAGTTTGAAGTACTAAAATTTGATAGATAAAGAATAAAGAACGATAGTTTTATCGTTCTTTTTTTATACCTCCTTTTTGTAAACTCTAAAAATTCAATTTATGAGTAAGCTTGTTCAGCTTATTTTACAAGATGGATCAACTTATAATGGCATCTCTTTTGGATATGAAGAATCAGTTTCCGGAGAATTAGTTTTCAATACTTCTATGACTGGATATCCTGAGAGTTTGACAGATCCTTCCTATAAAGGTCAAATCCTCTTAGCTACATATCCACTTATTGGCAATTATGGAGTTCCAAAAGATAGTTCTTCTAATGGCTTTTCTGATTGTTTTGAATCCAATGATATACAAGTATCAGCATTGATTATAAATCATTATTCTGATAATTATAGTCACTGGAACGCAAATGAAAGCCTTTCTTCTTGGTTAAAGAGAAATAAAATCCCTGCTATTTCGGGAGTAGATACAAGAGCAATTACTAAGAAGTTAAGGGAAGAGGGGAGTATGTTAGCTAAGATTGTATTTAAGTCAAAAGATACACCTTTCTATAATCCTAATAAAGATCACCTTGTAAAGAAAGTAAGCTGTAAAACAGTATCTAAATATGGTAATGGTAAGCATAAGATAGTGCTTGTTGATTGTGGTTTGAAGCTAAATATATTGAGGTGTCTATTAAAGCGGGATACTACTATTATAAGGGTTCCTTATGATTATGATTTTACAAAAGAAGATTATGACGGTCTTTTTATCTCCAATGGCCCCGGTGATCCAGCATTGAATACAGAAACAATCAACAATCTGAAAAAGGCTATTAACATTGGCAAGCCTATTTTCGGCATATGTTTAGGTAATCAGCTTCTGGCTTTAGCCGCAGGAGCTAGCACTTATAAGCTGAAATATGGGCACAGAAGTCATAATCAACCTGTAATTAAAGTAGGGACAAAACATTGTTATATCACTTCTCAGAATCATGGTTTTGCTATTGATCATAGTCAACTCCCATATAATTGGGAGCCGTTATTTGTAAATGCTAATGATAATAGCTGTGAAGGGATAAGACATACTTCAGGAAAGTTCTTTGCTGCTCAATTTCATCCTGAGGCAAGTAGTGGCCCAACAGATACAGAATTTCTATTTGATGATTTTATTTCCATCATCGAAGACTTTAAATCAAATGCTTAATTTATCATAAGTTATGAAGACGATCAAAAAGGCGTTAGTATTAGGTTCGGGAGCACTTAAAATTGGTGAGGCAGGGGAATTTGATTATTCGGGTTCACAGGCATTAAAAGCGTTAAAAGAAGAAGGTGTTGCTACTGTCCTGATTAATCCAAATATTGCCACTGTTCAAACATCCAAGGGCATTGCTGATAAAATATACTTCCTTCCTGTCACTCCTTACTTTGTTGAAGAAATAATAAAAAAAGAAAAACCTGATGGTATTCTACTTGCTTTTGGTGGTCAAACAGCATTGAATTGTGGTGTAGAGCTACATAAATCAGGAACACTGAAGAAATATAATGTTACTGTTATAGGAACTCCTGTAACAACAATAATGAATACAGAGGATAGGGAGCTGTTTGCTTCAATATTAAAGCAGATAAATGTAAAGTCTGCAAAAAGTGTTGCGGTAAATTCTATAGAAGAAGCTATAGAGGCAGCAGAGAATATAGGCTATCCTCTTATCGTTCGGGCAGCATATACTTTAGGTGGGCAGGGTAGCGGCTTTTGTGATAATGCTGAAGAATTAAAAGAAAGAGCTGCTAATGCATTATCATATTCACCCCAGATATTACTTGAAGAATCACTGAAGGGATGGAAAGAAATAGAGTATGAAGTGGTCAGAGATGAAGCAGATAATTGTATTACTGTATGTAATATGGAAAACTTTGACCCTCTCGGAATTCATACAGGTGAAAGTATTGTAGTTGCCCCTTCACAAACACTCACTAATAGTGAATACCATAAGCTTCGTGCACTTGCAATAAAAATTATTCGTCATTTGGGAGTAATTGGAGAGTGTAATATTCAATATGCATTAGATCCTCATTCTGAGGATTACAGAGTTATTGAAGTTAATGCGCGATTATCAAGAAGCTCAGCTTTGGCCTCAAAAGCTACAGGTTACCCACTGGCTTTTATTGCTGCTAAACTTGGGTTGGGCTATTGCCTGCATGAATTAAAAAATCAGATAACAAAAGTAACTTCAGCTTGCTTTGAGCCTGCTCTTGACTATGTTGTTGTAAAGATTCCAAGATGGGATTTGAATAAGTTTCCGGGAGTAAGCCATGAACTAGGTTCTGGAATGAAAAGTGTAGGTGAGGTTATGGCTATAGGCAAGACTTTTGAAGAAGCTGTACAGAAGGGATTGCGGATGATAGGTCAGGGGATTCATGGATTTGTAGCCAATAAATTCTATGAACCTGAAGATATCGACTTTGAGCTTTCACATCCTACAGACGAAAGAATACTTCATATTGCTTTGGCTTTACAGAAAGGGTATTCTGTTGATAAGTTGCATGAAATTACGAAGATTGATAAATGGTTTCTGACTTGCCTTGAGAATATACATGTTGCTGCTCAGGAAATAAGAACATATAATGTAATTGATGCCTTTCCTGTTGACTTGCTGAAGAAAGCAAAGAGAATGGGGTTTTCTGATTTCCAACTTGCACGGCTAATATTCAAGTCTAACTCTGATGATATGGATATTGATGTTCTCAAGTTTAGAGAATTTAGAAAGAGCAAGAAAGTATTACCTTGTATAAAGCAGATAGATACTCTAGCTGCTGAATATCCTGCAATGACCAATTACTTATACTTTACTTATTGTGGGGATCAACATGATGTTGAATTCTCTAATAATAATGATTCAATTATTGTTTTAGGATCAGGAGCATATAGAATTGGTAGTAGTGTTGAATTTGACTGGTGTGGTGTAAACGCATTAAATACAATAAGAGATTGTGGATATAAATCTATAATGATCAATTATAATCCAGAAACAGTAAGTACTGATTATGATACTTGTGATAGATTATATTTTGATGAGCTTACAATGGAAAGGGTGCTGGACATAGTAGATTTGGAAAGGCCTAAGGGTGTTGTTGTTTCTACTGGTGGACAAATCCCCAATAATCTGGCATTGAAATTATATGATCAGAAAGTTCCGATATTGGGAACTTCACCTGTATCTATTGACCAAGCAGAAAACAGAAAGGAGTTTTCTTCTCTTTTGGATGACTTGGGTATTGATCAACCTGCATGGAAAGAATTGACAACAGTAGAGTCTATAAAGGATTTTATATCTGATGTTGGTTATCCTGTATTGATTCGTCCTTCTTATGTATTGTCTGGAGCTGCAATGAATGTTGTTTCTAATGAGAGTGAATTGGAACACTTTTTACTGTTAGCTGCTGAGGTGTCTAAAAAGCATCCTGTTGTTGTGAGTGAATTTATACAGGGAGCTAAAGAAATAGAGTTCGATGCTGTTGCTGGCAATGGGCATATTATATGTGAGGCCATTTCTGAACATGTTGAATTTGCTGGGGTTCATAGTGGAGACGCAACATTGGTTTTCCCTCCACAGAAGATCTATTTCGAAACAATCAGGCGAATACGAAAAACAGGTCAACAGATAGCAAAGGCATTGAATATTACAGGGCCTTTCAATATGCAGGTATTAGCAAGAGACAATGATCTGAAAGTTATAGAGTGTAACCTTAGGGCAAGTCGTAGTTTCCCTTTTGTTTCTAAAGTGATGGATTATAATTTTATTGATACTGCAATAAGATTGATGTTAGGAGCTGAAATAAATAGTTCTATTCCTTCTATGTTTGAGCTTGATCATATTGGAGTTAAAGCTTCTCAATTTAGCTTTAGCCGATTATCAAAAGCTGATCCTATTTTAGGTGTGGATATGTCTTCTACGGGAGAAGTTGGCTGTCTTGGAGAAGATTATTATGATGCACTGCATAAGGCCATGCTTTCAACAGGCTTTTTTATAAGACAAAGAAGCGTATTGGTTTCTAGTGGCCCTTTAAAGGCAAAGATTGATTTGCTGGAGAGTATAAGGCTTTTGAGTAATAATGGATTTACCATATATGCTACATATGGAAGTGCGAAGTTTTTAAATGAAAATAATATTGAGTCTATAGCACTCCATTGGCCTGATGAAGATGAAGAACCCAATACATTGAGTTATATCCGTGATCATAAGATTGGACTTGTAATCAATATCCCAAAAGATTTAAGTTCTAATGAGCTTTATAATGATTATACCATTCGTAGAAGTGCTATAGATTTTAATGTTCCCTTGTTGACTAATGTTCGATTAGCAGATGCTTTTATTCATGCTTTGATAAAAAGACCAATAACACAATTGGATATTAAATCTGCAAATTACTATTGGGATAAAAAGTGACTTTAGCCAAGTGATGGGTAACCCACTCTTGGCTTTTTTATGTTCTATATTTAAATTTATAGGATCACAGATAAGTTTGGTCAAGGTAGAGAAGAGGGTCTTTAATCTTCTTGAATTAGTTTATTACCAATCTAAGAGTTGTGCTTATATATTGAAGTGATTTAAAAAGTCTGATAAAATAAAACAAAAAATGCCTGAAGTACTCGATGCTTGAGTTACCACACAAAAAACATAAAAATGAGTAACCAGGCAGTATCATAAATAAGTTCTTTGACTAATTATACTTCATTTTTTATATCAAACTACTTTAAAAGAAAAACACTCGTTTTTTCTTCATTTCATGTAATCATTAACTTAAAGATCAAAAGCCTAAAATCTGCTTTCCCCTGTA
>JBGRPZ010000022.1:0-46827 GCA_041725915.1 Hyphomicrobiales bacterium
CACCTAAAAATGGTAATAATAAAGATAATAAGTCAATCTTTTTATTTGACTGCTTTTTAAGTTTATTTGTAGCAAACTGCTAATAGTTTTTTAAAAAAATTTAAAACAACTATATTTTATCAAAGATTCAACGATAAGATTCTGGTTAAATGTCAGGATCTTTTTTTATGTGAAGTAGTTTAAGAACTACATCACTTCTATGATACATATGCCTTTATACAAAAAAAGGGGGCAAGGCCCCCAATGGCATCAAATAAACAAAATTTAATAGTCTATTACTTCCTTCATTGCAGTATAAATCTTATCAACATTTGGCAGGATTGCTGCTTCAAGGATTCTATTGAATCCTATAGGAGTAGCAGTTGCACCGATTCTCCTTACAGGAGCATCCAATAATTCAAAACCTGCATCAGCAATCTGAGCAACAATCTCTCCACCAAAGCCACTCAACAGCTTATCTTCATGTACAACAAGAGCCTTTCCACTCTTTTTCAAAGATTCAAGTATAGTATCTATATCAAGAGGGATAAGCGATCTTAAGTCGATCACTTCAACATTTATATTGGACTCTTTGTATATCTTGTCAGCTGCCTGAACACATTGATGTACAGTGTTACCATAAGTAACAACAGTAAGAGCATCACCTTCACGTCTTTTTCTTGCTTTTCCAAAAGGAACTTCAAAATCATCAGGAATAGAAGTTGCTCCCAGAGGATCATTATACAAAGCCTTTGGCTCAAGGAAAAGAGTAGGGCCTTTGCTACGCATTGCTACACGTAGAAGACCTGCTGCATCATCAGCATATGAAGGATACACAACCCTTATACCAGGGAAAGAAGTCAATGCTCCTTCTGTAGTCTGTGAGTGATACAGTCCACCACCGATATATCCACCAGAAGCTAACCTAACCACCACATTAGGAGCAAACTTACCATTTGTACGCCAATATTCATGGGTCATCTCTACATATTGTTCCATAGCAGGCCAGAAATAATCTGCAAACTCTGCACCTTCAACAACAATATGTATCTTCTTATCAAACCGGCTCATACCATTGGCCGTACCCATAATAAAATCTTCAGCAATAGGTGCATTGAATATTCTATGCTTACCAAATTCTTGTTGCATTCCTTTAGAGACATTGAAAACGCCGCCTTTATCTTTATTGGCCATATCCTGTCCCCACATATAAGTGTCAGGATTATGACGGAATTCAGCTTTCAAAGTCTCGTTAAGAGCTTGAATCAAGGTCTTCTTCTCGCCTTCTTCACTGTGTACACCTTCTTTATACTTTGCAGGTTGATAAGATTCAGGTATTACAAAATTGAATATACTTTCAGGTGTTGGATTTGGAGCAGAAAGAGCTGATTTATGAGCTGCTTTTACTTCTGCTTTAGTCTTTGCTTCTATCTCATCAATTTCTTCCTGACTCAGCTTTCCAGATTTTAGAAGTTGCATTCTATATCTTTCAAGAGGATCTAAAAGCTTTGCACATCCTAACTCGATATCATCACGATATAACTCCTGACGATCAGAATTAGAATGAGAGTGAATACGCACACAAGTAGCGTGAACAATTACAGGCTCCTGAAACTCTTCTATATGTTTTCTGGCCTCATACATCGCATTCATAGAATCAAATACATTCTTACCATCACAGAAGAGTATCTTCAGATTCTTTATACCTCTATAATTATTGGCAGCTCTCAAGTTTGCAGACTGATCACGTTGAGGCACACTAATACCATATTGATTATCCTGAAAAACAAAGATTACGGGAAGTTTTTCATTTGAAGCTCCGTTTATAGCTTCAAATACATATCCTTCAGATGTAGAAGACTCTCCTTGAGAACTAATAGCAATACCTTTGGAATTATATGTCTTTATGCCTCTGGCAACACCAACAGCATGTAAAGTATGATTCCCTGTAGCACTACTAACATTCTCTATATTCCACTCAGGTTTGGCAAAGTGGTTTGACATATGTCTACCACCACTAGCAACATCAGTAGCCTTAGAAATACCATTAAGGATAATCTCTTTCGCAGTTATTCCAGCAGATAAAGCTGTCAGCATATCTCTGTAATATGGAAAAAGAAAATCTGTTTTCCTATCAAAGGTCTGACCAATAGCCAACTGTATGCCATCGTGTCCTGCATAAGGCGCATGATATGACCAACCCAAAGCCTGTTTTAAATAGTTAGGTGCTTTATCATCTAACTTTCTTCCTAAGCTCATAAGGTAGTACCAATTTTTAAGCACTTCCTTATCTGTATCTTTAAGCGTGTACTTCCTATTTAATCTTGACATTGCTATATTTTTTTCCAACAAAAGGTGCATATGCTCAATAAGGCAAAGCCTTAGTTTTTATTAAAACCGTATCAAAATAAAATTGTTTAGACCTTAAATTATTTTTAGCCCGAAAAAAGCAGGAAAACACTATTCTAAAATCCTAATTCTATTACAAATAGGACTATACAGGAGTGATATAGGAAATAAAAGTTATTATAAATATTTTTTAAATATATAGTATAAAAAAAGTACTTCTTAATCTTGCTTATCAAAATATCACACTCAAAAAGGATAAATACACAACACAAATTATAATTATCGACAAAGATCAACCCTTAAAACAAGCTAAAGAATTCGCATTTATTTATTGATTTCAAGCTAATTTAAGGTATAACGTTATAAAACATATAGGTTTCAGAGAAAAAGAAAGGGAACTTTCAGGCTTTCAATCCTGATTTTATGACTCTCCTAACCAAGTCTTGTCCTTCAACTCACAAAGTTTGGTAGATCAATTGACCTTTTTCATAAAATCAGCTGATCTAAATCCAGTAGGTTTCAAGCTAAATCCAGTAGGTTTCAAGCTAAATCCAGTAGGTTTCAAGCTAAATCCAGTAGGTTTCAAGCTAAATTCAGTAGGTTTCAAGGTAAATCTAATAGGCTTCAAGGTAAATTCAGTAGGTTTCAAGCTAAATTCGGTAGGTTTGAAGCTAAATCTAATAGGCTTCAAAGTAAATTCGGTAGGTCACTTTACTTTTTTCGATTTGTTTAAGGCTAAAAAAAGATTCGCCCTTATAGATTAATCTTCCCAAAACTCTTTTTGCTTGTATTTGTGGTTCTGTAGCCAATGGCTTTCTGTGATAGGCAAAATACTTCAGAGCATTGTATTTTGAATGGACTTTATGATTAAATGCAAGTGTTTTACTTTTTATAAATCTTCTTATAGTATTGATATAGCCATTCCACTTTACAATAATTATATTTCTCTTTTTCTGGATATTCTCACTGGACATTAAAATAAAGGTACCTATATAGTCAGAAGAGCTTGCAAGTTCAGTTATGGTCTCTCTTACATATCCAGCAATAATTGCATTATTAGTTTGAATAGTTGAAGAAGTTTGCTTTGGGTATAAGGCAAGCTTATCCTTAAGTTTAAGGATGAATTTCTTTAGAAAAGAAATAAAAGTTTTTTGCCTTAATTTGATTTCCATAATTTTTCAAATTTAAAACCCAAATAATAAAGGTTCTCTTTATTTATTTATAATCAAAGTTAAAATACTCTATAGATTTTACCAAATCTTTATCAATAAATTTGTCTACAAGCCTGACAAAATCTCATAACTATGTATTATACAATAATATTCAAACTTCTTTTATTAAAATAATTCAACAAAGATACTGATCTCAGGATGCTATATAAATATCGGATTTCTATTAAAAATCCTGATTCATTATTCTACACTTAGATAAAAAGCTTAAAAATAAGGAATCCCATGTCAGCTCAAATATATACATATACTATATAAAACCATTAACAACAAAACATATCATAATGATCTAGAAACAAGCATAGCCACAAAGCTTTCTGTTGCAAGAATAATAGAAGCAATACACTTTATAAGGCGATAATAAAAAGTGTACTACTCATCTATATATTTATTCAACACGTTATAAAATAAAGTTTTTTCATACTTTTGTTTTCAAGGGTACAAAGACAAAGTATTAATATTACAATTTACTATTTATGAAAAAAACTTTACTTTCATTACTAATGATATGTTCTATTATCATTACTAACACTACTTTTGCGCAAAATTCAGAGAATAATACAATTCTAACAGACACAAATCCTCTTGCAGGGGGCTACATTATCGATCATGAAGGAGGTGGTGACTTTAAAACAATTCAGGAAGCTGTTACAAAACTAAATGATGATGGAGTATCTGCTGCTGTAGTATTTACTATTAAGGTTGGTACATACAAAGAAAACTTACATATCAAAAACATCACAGGAGCTTCAGCAACAAATACAATTACTTTCAAACTTGATGAGGGTATAAAGTATGGGGCAGACCTTAAAAGCATGCCTTCCGCAGACGTAAATTATACATTATACTTAGATAATGCACAATTTATTACATTCAAGAATATGACATTCCTTCCTACTGAAAGCAGAACAAGTAGGTTAATAGAAATTGGAAATGGAACAACAAACATCACATTCAAAGATTGTGAGTTTTTTGGTAATCCTGTTACAAAAGCAGACCCAAATAAGGATAATGCTTTAATCTTTTCTGATAATTCACAATGTGAGAATGGACTATCAAACATAAAGTTTGAAACAAACAAGTTTGAGAATGGATCTTATGGTATTGTATTCAATGATGTAAGTTCATGTCAGGAATATAATGAAGGTATAAACATCACAGAAAACACTTTCAAGAAACATTCTGAAGGAGCTATTTTATTACAATATCAAAATATCGCAACTATCAATTCTAACTTATTCTTTTCAGAAGAAGCTAGTGGAAACTATCAGGCGATATCTTTAAAAGATGTAAAAGGAAATTCCGAAATTTCTTTCAATACTATCTTTGCTGTATCTGAAGCTACTGAAGGTATGCTAGAAGGTATTAAGGTTGATAACTTCCATACTGAAGGAAAACTTTCTATTTATAATAACATGTCTTCTACTATTGCTAAAGCAAAGGCCAGAAGTATGTACATAAAGAATGTGAACAATGCTTTGATCGCTCATAACAACTTGTTCTCTATCGGAGAGAAAAACAGTTCTTGTTTACAGCTTTCTGCTGATAATACATTGAACATATACAAGAACAATATTCTACAAAGTGAAGGGGCTGCTCATTGTATGGTATTAGAAACAGAAGCCCCTGCTGATATGGTATCTGATTATAATGTTATGTATAACACAAATAATAGTGTTGTATTAAAATTGGAAGCTGATAAAAACTATGAAACACTAGCAGCATGGAGTACTGACAGCAAACTTGACGAAAATTCAAAAGATATTGATCCTAAATACTGTTCAACAAAGGATCTTCATATCTTGAATGCAGAGCTTAAATTTTGTCCTAAACTTGATGAAGTAACTAACGATATAGATCTTCAGGATAGAGCAGATGAGAAAACTTATGCTGGTGCAGATGAAACAATTGGAGAGACTGTTCCTGTAGAATATATTGTTTACAAAGATGACACGGACGTTCCTGAAAGAATCATTCTGAATGATGGAGCTGAAGTTGACTTAGTACAGAAATACTCTTTGTCTTTACCTATTCTTATCAAGAACTCAAATTCTGTAAATCCTTCAAGAGTTACTTGTACTGTTACTGGCGACTTTCTTTTGGAAGAAGAATATAAACACACTGTAATTGGTGCTAAATCAAGTATTATAATCACAATGTTCCCAAAAAAATACAGCGTACATTCTACTGCTGTAGTAACATTCACTCAAGAAAATGGAGCGACAACCTCATTTACTTTAAAATGTAAGATTATTCCTCCTATGGGAGTTGAAGAAAACACCAAGGAAAAACCTGTAGTTGTTTATCCTAACCCTTCAAGTGGAAACTTAAATATACAGTTCAAATCTAATGTAGAAGCTTCTATAATAGACTTGACAGGAAACACAATAAAAGAATATTCAAATATCAATTCAAACACTATCAAGTCTGAAGTTCTGGAACAAGGAATCTATTTCTTGAAAGTTATTGAAGAAGGCAAAACATACATTGAGAAAATTATTGTAAAATAATATTTACTTACAAATTGAAGCCATAGAAAGAAAATCTTTCTATGGCTTTTTTTATAAAAAGCTATATCTAAAAAAATTATCAAATTAACTATCATGGAGAAAAAACTACTATTGTTATTATGTTTAATAACATCTTTTTACATTACTAAAGGACAAGCTATATTTCAAGAAGGTTTTAATGGGGACAAATGCCCTCCGGAAGGATGGAGTGTGACTTATTCATCGGAGAACCCTCCTGATTATAATCGTCTAACTTCAGATGGACTAACTAAGTGCGAAGGAACGAAATCTATAAAGTTCTCTTCTTATATGACAGAAAGTAATGGTAAGTATGATACTTATCTTGTTACTCCGGAGCTAACAGTTCCTAGTGAAGGACACCAACTATTATTTTCATATTCTGCAGGATATTCAAGTGACGAGAAATTTAAAGTGGGAATCTCTACTTCAGGGAAAGATCTTGATAATGACTTTACATGGTCTGAAGAAATAGTTGCTAATGGAAGCAGCTGGATGCAATATATTGAGAACAATATTCCTGCAACTACAAAGTATATCTGTATTCATCATTATGCTGATAATAAAATGTTCTTTTATGTTGACGACTTTCAGATACTAGCTCCAAAGGGACAGGAAATTAAATCTGTAACACATGAGCTACCTCTTTCTTCTGAGGTACGTCTTATCGGTGGAAATGAAAATCATCCTATCTTCAGGATAAAATTCAATGTTGATGGAACAGGCAGCCCTCTTCAGATAAATAAGATCAAACTTAATACTGAAGGCACAACTAATGTAGCAAACATTAAAAACGCTAAACTCTATTATACTGGTAATGGCACTGATTTCGACAAAAGTTATCTACTAAACACTATTGATACACCTTCTGGTGATTTCGAATTTGAAATAGAGAAAGAACTAATTTCAGGTGATAATTACTTCTGGGTAACATATGATATTTCTGAAGATGCTAAAGATGGAAACTTCATTGATGCTAAACTGATAAGTTATACTGTAGGTGATAATACTGTAGAAATTGAAAATGGCGTAACTGAAGGAAACAGAAAAATCAGAACTCCATTAAATGGAACTTATAGCGTTGGTACTGGAGAAGATTGTGACTTTGAAGATTTCTCTGATGCTACTGTAAACTTGATGGAATATGGGGTATCTGCTCCTGTTATCTTTGAAGTTGAAGCAGGCACTTATGTTGATAGAATGACAATACCAAGCATTAGAGGTATATCTAAAGATAATATTGTCACTTTCAAGTCTAAAAGCGGAAATAATGATGATGTCATCTTCAAGGGAGATGCAAATAGCATCCTGAATTATACAATTCACTTGGATGGTGCTGCTTTTATAACTTTCGAAAACCTTACTATTACCTATAATAATGAAGAGTATGCAAGACTTATCTCTTCTGATGGTGGATCTAATAACATTACATTCAAGAATAATATCTTCAAAGGAGTGAAAGTATTTGAGGCAGATTTAAAACAAAACCGTGCTTTAGTATACTGTGATAATGCTTTGGGAAAAGATGTTGAAGATGACTTTAAATTTATTGACAATACATTCCTAAATGGTAGTGTTGGGCTAAAACTTACAGGTATAGATCCTCTTGAAAAGTTTGAAAAAGGGCTGCTAATTGAAGGAAATACTTTTACTGATCAGTATTACAAGGCTATATTCGCTTCTTGTCAGGATGGTTTTGTTATCAAAAACAATACAATCTTTGCTTCTAATACTGGTGTATCATATGATGCTATACATATTCTTGCTTGTGGTGGTAATGGTATTATTGAAGGAAACAAAATTGATGTTACTACTACCGGATGCCAGAGCTATGGTTTATATCTGTCTAACTTCAACATGAATAGTAAAAACCTCAAGGTATTCAACAATATGATATCTATCAATAGTGGAGCTGCTGCCATTTATGCCCTTGCTTTGGAGGATACTGAAATAATGCATAATACTTTGAATGTATATGGTGAAGAAGATAGATCTTCTACTTTGATTATCGATAAAGACACTAAGAACGTAGATATCCAAAACAATATCATCTATAATACAGCAAGTGGTGTTGCTTGCGAATATCTTAATATCGGTAAAGTCTCTGCCAATAACAACCTTATCTATACCAATGGTGAAGCTCTGATTAAATCCCCTCTTGGTGATTTTAGAAGCATTGCTGAATGGACTACTGCATCAAAGTTTGATAAGTTCTCTATGTTTTTTGAAACCGAATTCATTGATGAAAACAACCTTCATTCAAACTCATTGAAACTAAAGTTTGGTGAGAGCATAGAAGGATATACTACTGATATCGATGGAGAAGAAAGATCAACTCCTTTTGTTTCTGTTGGTGCTGATGATATTAAAGCTGAAGAATCTAAAGTCGAATATCGCCTAAATGCTATAAACAGTCCATTAAACACTATCATTAAAAATGGTGATTATATAGGTAAAGATAAAGCTATAGAAATAGAAAAAAGTTCTATCTGTGTAACTATCGACAATAAGAATAATACTTCAAGCATAAATGTTTCTACTGTTTCAATTGGAGACCTTACAAATGCAGGTACTCCTACATTGAAAATAGATGGAGGCAAATCTAACTTCTTTGGTTTTATGCCTAAGTCTTTTGACAAGGAACAAACTGCAAGATTGATATTTTATGAAGACAAATGCGCTCCTTTCATCTTTGACATTAATGTTATTGTAAAAACTTCTGAAGGAATAAGCGAACAGAATAAAGAAACTATAAAGGTTTATCCAAATCCATCTAATGGTATAGTAAATATTCAAATGCCAACAGATGCTAGTTATGACAATATCGTCATTTCAGATATTCAAGGTAAAGTGATAAGATGCTTTTCTGAACTTTCAACAAATAAGAACATTAAAGCTGAATTATCACAAGGTTTATATATCGTGAAAGCTATTAGTGGAAACAATGTATCTATAAGAAAGCTTATAGTGAAATAATTCCAACTTTATATTCAATAGATATAAAGAGGTTGCCCGCTTGGGTAGCCTCTTTTCTATATATAGACTACCCTTTACCTCAACTATCGAATATAAATACGTAAGTAGCCCCCTGAATAAAACATCTACTACCGTATATGCATGTCTCGTATGAAGCATAGACCGGGTCTCGGCGAGGCATAGACCGGGTCTCGGCGAGGCATGGATCAGGTCTCGTACGAGACAGACATCAGGTCTCGGCGAGGCATGGATCAGGTCTCGTACGAGACAGACATCAGGTCTCGGCGAGGCACGGATCGGGTCTCGGCGAGGCACGGGCATACGGTAGTAGATGAATTACTATAGAGTCGACTATATCTTATTACATCGTCCTTTATGATTTGATACGAGTCCTTATATCCTCAAGCCTATTATCATGAACTAGTATACCATCTCTAAACACTTCCTTTAATTCTCCTGTTCTTTCCTCTTCCCATGAAACAGAATCAACAAGCTGATATTTGCCATTTGTCTTTATCACCTTCAACAAGCCTTTAGCTGACTTTTTTGTTCCATCATCAGTCACAGGGTCTTTATATATTGCTCTTCCCTGCCCAAGGACTTCACCATATGTAGCTTTCATAGCAAAGCCAAATGTATCTCTTGTATTATACTGATAAGTAAATGATCCTATACCAAGAACAACATTAGTAGACGCAAACCCTTTTTCTTTCAATCGCAAGCAAATCTGCTCAGCTCTTTCCAGTGTAATACTATCCCCATATATTGCCCCAATATGAGTATCAAGTTCTTTATAGCCTTTACTGTTAATCTCTCCACCAAAAGTATCCCATAACAATTCAATTACACCTTTTCTTTCAAAAGCTGATTGAGCATAAGGATTCCCACATATTATATCCACAGGCTCCCCACTATCAGGACGTATAACTACTTTCCCGTCTCTTTGCTGTATTTGCTGCTTAAGCTTAGGTAGGTATTCAGTCAATACTTTCCACAAATCCCATGTATCAGATACTATAGATACTACACCATTTGGGTATACTTGAGTAATCAAACGTTCAAATGTCTGTTCCTCCCCAACATCAGTACCCATACACATCACCGAATGTTCAGTAGCAGCAACAGATCCACCAACCAGTTCCTTTGTTGCTTCTGCATTATAATACTCTTCCAGAAAATCAATAGAGGGGATTGTATCAGTACCTGTAAAACTCAACAGATGCCCGGCACTACTCATCTTCGCTGCTTCAAGTCCTGCCATTCCTCTCATAGAGAAATCATGCCCTTGCCAGTCTACAAATTCAGGAATAGAAGAAGTCTCTTCAGCATATTTATCAAGGATCTTCCGATATTGCTTTGCTATTGTTGCAGAATTACAAGGAAGCCAAACAGTCGTAGATAATAATGTCTCGAAATAGTTCGTCAACCAAAAGAATTCAGGTAAAGTATTATACATAGTAAACATAGGGACTCTTATAGGAACAGAATCACCTTCAGGCAAAGCCTTTATCACCATGGGAATATATCCCAACTTATGTAAAGCTCTTATATGCTCTGATCCTACAGTATTCTCACCTAGATAATTATTGATTCTCTTTTCATACTGATCACAAATTGAGTCTATTGGTTTTGAAAAGAAGCTTTCTTCAAAATCACTAATCATATACTTCTTTATAAAGTATTGTAATCCAAAAAAGACAACCTCATCAACTCCCTTAATTCTACTCTTTCGTGGAGTCCAGTTAGAATATACTAATGACGTTTTATTTGGATACTGTCTTCTATGGTCTACTTTATATCCATCGGTAAATAGCAAAGGATTCATAACTCATAAATTTTTAGTGGAATCTTTAATTATAATATATGCTTAAGCTCAAATTGCTTTACACTTTTCGGCAGTTCTTCTATTGTAGAAAAAGAATCTGTAGTATAAACACACTTGTAATACCTCAACAACTCTTCAAAGCCATATGAAAAGATGCCATGACTTATAGCCAAGTACAGATCCCCTGCATTCTTTTCTTTCAGGGCTTTTGCAAGGCCTATAAATGTTCGCCCTCCATCACATATATCATCTACAACCAAGCAAGGATTCTGATTTAGATCTTCTGTATAAACCTTGAAGTTCGATAACTGAAGTGTCTTTACATCTCTATGTTTCGAACATTCGACAACTTTATCGATACCCAAACAAGATGAAAGACCATATACTTTCTTCAGTGCTCCCTGATCAGGTGATACTAACTGTAGTTGATCTTGTTCAATGTCATCAATTACTTTCGATATGAATTTATGATTGCTAACAACTCTACAGTTATTCAACAATGCAGCTGTCACATCAGAATGGGGATCAAAGATTGTAATACTCTGGAAAGATTGGCTATTGAGAATATCAGCATAAACTTTTACAGATAAAGGTTCTCCTACCCTCATCACTCTATCCTGTCGTGCTGCCGGAAAATAAGGAAGATAAAGGTGTATTCTGTTTATGCCCATTCGCTTCAAGGCATCTACAGCAACAAACAATAAACCCATATCCTGAAAAGACCTGATACGGGTTGACAATTTTACTTCTTCAACATCCCCAAGTTGGGATTGAATATGTATATGGGGTTCTCCTCCTGAGAAGACAAAAGACTTGTATTCTATTGAAGTCTCGTTTGGAAATAAGACGAAAGATTGATCTAAGTTTAATATCATTTGCGTAATTTTTACACAAATGTAAGTAATTAAACTTCACTCGCAAGCAGTATTGTGTATTTTTTACACAAACTTAATATCAAAGACAAATTTTTCTTTTAGCAACTCTTCGTATTTCTCTTTATTAAACGTATATAACTTGGCAGGTCGTCCCCCTCCAATACTCACTTTCTCGTCTGTTTCATTCAATATACCAAAGCTCAACATCTTTTTCCTGAAGTTTCTACGATCAATCTCTTTATCAAGAATCGTTTGGTACAATTGCTCTAAAGAAGGGAAAGGAAACTTCTCATCCAAAAGGTCAAATCCAATAGGTTCATAATTCAGTTTGCCCTTCAACCTTTGGATTGCTTTATTTATAATCTCATTATGATCAAAAGGGAGTTCGGGTATTTCATTTACAGGAAACCAAGCTACATCCTGAGCATCAGTAGAGGCAGACAAATCAAGTTTAGACGGATTAACCAACCCAAAATAAGCAACACTTACAACCTGCGCCCTTTCATCTCTATTCACGTCATCACCAAAAGTATATAACTGCTCCAAATAAGATGTTGTTATTCCGGTTTCTTCCTGAAGCTCTCTAATGATAGCATCTTTCAGACCTTCGCCATTCAGCACAAAACCTCCGGGCAAAGACCATCTATCCCTATAAACACCAAACTTCTGTTTTATAAGAACAATATATAGTTGCTTTTCTTTATACCCAAAGACAACTGCATCCACGGCTATCCTAATATCTTGACTTGTAAACATAATATCATAAATAAATTGTAAATAAAATCATAAAACAAAAGTAGAGATATGAAAGAACATACCTCTACACTATACATAATATATTATGTACTTTATTTTATTAGATCAGTATATAAGTCCGGATGTCTGTCATCAATAACATGATTCCGTTTTGTGACCCATTTATCACGGGCTTTTTCCGGAATAATAGAACAAGAGATGACTTCAGCCTCAGTTTCTGATGCCCTTGCAAGGATTTCACCTCTAGGATCAACAATCATAGAGTTTCCATTAAATCGCAATCCATTATCTATTCCAACTCTGTTTGTAGTCACAAAATACACACTATTCATAAGAGCAAGAGCAGGAACAACCTTCTGTCCATATAGGGTTACAATATTCGATGGATGGCATATAATATCAGCTCCTTTCAGGCCAAGCACTCTTGAGCACTCAGGTATCATATAATCAAAACAGATCAGCATACCTAACTTATAATCATAGAAATCAAAGACAGGAAAGCCAAGGTTTCCATATTCAAATATGTCTTTTTCATTCATGAATAAGTGTACTTTCCTGTAGTGACCTTTGATACCTGAGGCATCAACAAAGACAGTAGAGTTGTATAACTTATCATTAACTCTCTCGCAAAATCCAGCGATAAGAGAACATTTGTTATTTGAAGCTTCATCTACAAGAAACTCAACAAAGGAACTATTTGATATTTCTTCAGACAACTCAAAGGCTTGAGAAGCCGAAGTAAAATTATACCCAGTATTAGCCAGTTCAGGAAAGACAACAAGATCATTTCCTTTGGCTTGTTGCATGAGATTTGTTATTTGGGTTTTATTATGCTCAACATCACCAAGGATAGGATCAAATTGAGCTGCGGCAATATTCAACTGAGACTTTATGTTCATGATTTCTATTTTCTGATAACCGTATATGAGCCATCATGCTCAATACGTATAATAGTTGAAGGCTTTATCCTTTCAACATTTTGACGAAATAGAGATACAGTATAATCCATTTGATCCTTTATTTCATCTTCAATGTAATCAAAGGATATAGGTGTAGGCATACCTGAAATGTTTGCGGAAGTAGAAACAATAGGCTTACCTAAACCTTTGATAATATCTTTACAAAAGTCATGTTTTACAACACGAATAGCAATTGTGCCATCATCAGCAATAAGATTAGATGCAAGGCCTTTTGCTTTTGGATAAATAACTGTGAGTGGATCCGAAATGCTTTGATTAAGTTCAACTGCAACATCAGGAACATCCTGAACATAATCTCTTAACATCTCTATACTATCCACAAGAATAATCATGCTTTTTGTTTCTTCTCGCTTCTTTATGTTGTAGATCTTCTGTATAGCTCTTGAGTTAGTAGCATCACAACCAATTCCCCAAACAGTATCAGTAGGATATAGGATTACTTTTCCTTGCTTTAAGTATTGTATCGTCTTTTTTAGTTCTTTTTCCATAATCTTGAAATTAACTCCTTTTTATCAATAGAATATGCACATTTAAAATGTCCTTTAGGGCATTCCTTATGACCATGTAGTCCACAGGGTCTGCAATCCAGCTTAAGTTGAGTTTGTAGTACTTTTGAATCATCTGATTTAGGGCCAAAGCCAAATTCAGGGATAGTAGAGCAGTATAAAACTGTAGTAGGTGCATTCATTGCAGACGCTAAGTGCATAGGTGCAGAATCATTTACATAATTCATCTGAGCATCTTTCATCAACGCAGCAGATTCCAATAAGTTCAACTTTCCACTTAGATTGATAATATTATTATGGACAGTATCACCAATTATCGAATTACATATTCCAATATCATTAGGAGCACCTAAAAGAATAACTCTAATATCATTAGGCACATTATTTATAAACTCAACCCATTTATCAGTGGGATACTGTTTTGTATACCATAATGATGTTGGAGCAATACATATATAAGCTGATTGCTTATATTTATCTACAGTAAAGAAATCTCTCCTACACGGGTATAATTTCATTCTGGCAGTTCCTTTTTTCACAAAAGGTTGGATAAGCAAAAGATTACGTTCTGTTTCATGCAGATAATCTTCTGCCGTTCCTATTTCATGTTTAACCCTGTGGTTAAACAATATAGAAAGAGGGTTTTTATCAAATCCACTTTTATATTTCCCTCCACTTAATGCAGTAATTAATCCTGAAGAAAAGAAACGTTGAATATTAACTACATAATCGTACTTCTCCTTTCTAATAACTTTAATCAGTTTAAAAAGATTTTTATATTTATCCTTCTTCTTATTCCATGAATATACATTATTCAGAAATGGATGATCTGCAAATAAAGATTCCATACCTACTTTAACAAGTATATCAATTTGAGAGTCCGGATAATCAAGATGAAGTTTCTCAAGAACAGGAGTCGCTAATATAACATCTCCAATGGATGCCGTTTGTATTATCAGAAATTTCTTCACGATTAATTACTCAATAGTTTATTTATACTGATACGTTATATTCTCTTAAGGCATCATTTAGAGATGTCTTCTTATCTGTAGATGCTTTTCGCTTTCCTATAATCAATGCACATGGTACATTATATACTCCTGCAGAAAATGCTTTTGGAACTGAACCCGGTATAACAACAGATCGCTCAGGAACTTTTCCTATATACTCTATTGGTTCTAATCCAGAAACATCTATAATCTTGGTAGATGCTGTCAAAACAACATTTGCACCAAGCACTGCTTCTTTCCCAATCTTTACACCTTCAACAACAATACATCTTGATCCTATAAAGCAATCATCTTCAATAATTACTGGTGCTGCCTGAATTGGTTCAAGGACACCACCAATACCAACCCCACCACTCAAGTGGACATTCTTGCCTATCTGAGCACAACTACCAACAGTCGCCCATGTATCAACCATAGTTCCAGAATCTACATAAGCACCTATATTTACATATGATGGCATCATGATTACTCCTGAAGCAATATAAGATCCATATCTGGAAACTGCATGAGGAACAACACGTACACCTTTCTTATCATAATCTTTCTTCAATGGAATCTTATCATGAAACTCAAATGGACCTACTTCTATCTTTTCCATCTTACAAATTGGAAAATAAAGAATTACAGCTTTCTTCACCCAATCATTAACGATCCATTCATCATTTAGCTTCTCTGCTACTCTGATTGTTCCCTGATCCAGAAGCTCTAAGGTCTTATTTATAGCCTCTATTGTCTGCTGATCCTTCAAAAGCTCTTTGTTATCCCAAGCTTTCTCTATCAGTATCTTTAAATTTTCCATAAATCTCCATTTTTTTGTCAAAATTAGATAAAAAAGAATGAGCAAAAAAAAAAGGACTTACTTTTGCACCAAATTGAATTCTTTTTGGTTCTTTAATAAAAACAAATCAAATGGGAAGAATCTTAGCCATAGATTATGGCCAGAAAAGAGTTGGCTTGGCTGTAACTGATGAATTACAAATAATAGCTAATAGCTTAACAACTGTACATGTAAAAGATCTATTTAGTTATCTGACAGATTATCTGAATAAAGAAAATGTGGAGTGTATAGTTGTTGGTGAGCCTAAGCAAATGAACAATACGCCCTCTGAATCGTCTCGATTTATAGAACCATTTGTAAAAAAACTGAAAAGTACTTTTCCAAAAATGAAAGTTGAACGATTTGATGAACGATTTACAAGTAAGATCGCTCACCAGACAATGATAGATGCAGGACTTAAGAAAAAAGACAGACAGCGCAAAGAGTTGGTAGATACAATTAGTGCTACGTTAATACTTCAGTCCTATTTGGAAAACAAGGCTTTGTTTTAGTCAGGAAATTTTATATTTATATATTATGATATTGCCAATTACTGTTATAGGTCATCCTACCTTGAAGAAGGTAGCTCAAGATATAGATAAGGATTACCCTAATTTAGGTGAGCTAATCAAAAACATGTATGAAACTATGCATCATACTGAAGGTATTGGTTTAGCTGCTCCTCAAGTAAATAAATCTATTCGCCTTTTTATTATTGATGCGACTCCTTACGAGGAAACATTCAAAGAAACTAAAGGATTTAAAAAAACCTTTATCAACGCTAAGATCGTAAATAGAACAGGCGATATAGTGACAATGGATGAAGGATGTATAAGTATCCCTGGTATCAGAGAAGATGTTGATAGAGAAGAAACTATCACTATTCAATATTATGATGAAAACTGGGAATACCATGAAGAAGAATATTCTGGTATAATAGCAAGAATTATTCAGCATGAATATGATCATATTGATGGTATCCTTTTCACTGATAGAATTTCACCTCTAAAGAAGATGTTATTAAGAACTAAGATCAGAAACATCTCTACTGGTAAAACCAAAGCTTTCTATAAAGTGCTTCTTCCACCTGTAAAAGGAAAGAAAAGAGTTTTATAAGACATATACTATATAGTATAATATAACAAAAGAGCGTATTCTTCATTGAATATGCTCTTTATCATTTAAAGCCTGTTTATATTTTCAATTACCAATCTATTCTATATAAAAAGTAAACCATTCTATACCTCCCAAAAACAAATACAATAAACTATTGAAATACATATAGTAATACTTACCACTACTTTTGTCGGGCTGAAAAGTAATTCTCTCGAGCTTGTTTTTACTTTTGTCGGGCTGAAAAGTAATTCTCTCGGGCTTGTTTTTACTTTGAAGCCTTACAAATCTATTTTGCTATCTAATGTCAGATTCTATGATCTATAAATAAATGATTAGTATTTGTCTGTTTATCATTAATTGTCTAATTTTCGTACTTGATTCATTTAAGTATTTAATCTGAACACTAATCAATCGATCTCTAATTCGTAATATTATTTATATGTATAAGTCAATCTTTTTATTTCTGATTTTCTTTTGTATTGTACAAAACTCTTTTTCTCAATTTTTTACGAGTGGAGACGATCCTTATAGCATTAATTGGCAAGAAATAAGCATTGACAAAGGCAAAATAGTATATCCCAAAGGTTTTGAAGAAATAGCATTTAAATTGGGAGCTACTTTTGATGCATTAGGAAATAAGGAATTAATATCTATGATATCTAAGCCTAGAAAGACTTCAGTTTTGATACATACTAAATCCTCTGTCTCTAATGCATTTGCTGCTTTAGCTCCCCGAAGAATGGAGTTCTTCCCTGTTCCCTCTCAAGATAATTATGGTGAAGAATGGTTTCGTCAATTGGCAATACATGAATATAGACATATAGTACAACTGAGTAAGATGAATCAGGGGTTTACACGATTCTTATCTTATCTATTTGGACAGCAAGCAAAAGTGGCTACATTCGGTGTGTTTGCACCCAGATGGTTTGTAGAAGGAGATGCTGTTGTTACCGAAACTGCATTAAGCCCTATTGGCAGAGGCAGGCAAGCCTCATTCTTTACACCATTAAAAGCTCAAGTTGTTGATAAGGGCATCTATAGTTATAGTAAAGCATTATTTGGCTCATATAAAGACTTTGTTCCTGATCAATATGTCCTTGGGTATAATCTTGTTGCTTACGGTCGATTGAATTATGGTAGAGATATGTGGAATCAACCATTAAATGAAGTTGCTAGAAACTCATGGAAGTTGAGCCCTTTCTCTATTGGAATAAGAAAAGCTACAGGATTAAAGACAGAAGCATTTTATCGTAAGGCATTATCATTCTATCAAGATAAATGGAAAGATGAAATTGCTGACAATATTGATTCTGTTGAATATTTCATTTCAGATAAATCAAGCCAATACCAATCTTATAGATACTTAACTGCTATTGATTCAACAACGGTTATCTGTCTTGAGTCAGGCTTAAAACGCCTGCCTCGTATTGTATCTATATCTAAAGACAGCAAGAAAATCATATCAACTGTTGCTTCTGGTGATGTGAATAACATCTCTTATTCCAATGGTTTACTTTGTTGGGATGAGTCAAGACCTCATATTCGATGGAGTAACAAAGGCTATAATATCATAAAAGTAAAATCATTAAAAACAGGTAAAACTAATATCTATGGTAAAAAGAATCGTTGGTTTGCACCTAACTTCAATAATCAAGGAAACCAGATTGTAGCTGTTGAAGTTGGTGATAATAATAAATATGCTCTGGTTATTCTTGATAGTAATTCCGGAGAAGTAATAAAAAAGCTCTCTGATAGTGATAATTCTTTCTTTCAGTACCCTACATTTAGTTCTGATGATAGATATGTTGTTGCTGTATCATTTTCTGACATTGGTAAATATATTGTCAGATTTAATATTGAAACAGGAGAAAGAAAAGTGTTATTTGATGCTGGCATATATGATATAAACAAGCCTTTCGTACACAATGATAAGATTTTCTTTACAGGCTCTTTTACAACTAAGGATGAAGTTTACTGTCTTGATACTTCAAAAGATACTGTATTGAAAGTAACTAATAGTAGATTTGGTGCTTATGATCCAATAATAAATGATAATAAGTTCTACTATGTAGATTATTCTTCTGATGGTTATAAGATTGTACAAAAAGATTTGAATTCTGTCAACTATAACTCTTATCAGAAGAAAGACTTTATTGTAGCCGATCAATTACATAAACAAGAACAGTTTATTCTACCAGATTCTATTCCTGAAAAGAAATATGAAACCAGAAACTATTCAAGATTAAAGCATTTATTCAACTTTCATAGCTGGTCACCTTTATACTTCAGTGCAGTAAATGAAGATGTTGGCATTGGAGTATCTGCATTCTCTCAAAACTTATTAGGCACTTCCTCCATGGAACTTGGATATAACTATAAGACTGATGGTGATTATGGAAAATATATAATCAATTACACATACTCTGGTTTCTTTCCTGTAATTAAACTTTATGCCGATTATGGAAATAAAGATGGATTTGCAAGAATAAATCGAAGGTACTATGAAATCAATTATGATGAACTTAATGTTGGTATTAATCTAAGCGTGCCTTTAAATTTCAGTAGTGGCATTTGGTATAGAAGTTTTGTTCCTTCCATAAATTATGAATACAAAGGAAATAAGAACGCCAAGATCCTAAGTTATAGATTGAGCGATATTGACTTAAACTCTTATTCTGCTTCACTCTCATTCAACAATCTGTACAAAAAAGCCAATAGTGATATCAATTACAAATGGGGGCAACAACTATTTGCTACATATGGCTTCACCCCTGATCCCAGAAGACCAAGTCATATTTATGGTGGTGGTCTCCGTTTATACTTCCCTGGCATAATGAATAATCATAGCTTCTCTACTTATTTCGCATATCAAAATAAAAAGTATGGACGAATTGATTATTCTAACTTTATATTTATCCCCAGAGGAATTGATGAATTAGTTGGTGAAGATATCTTTGTCAGTAGAAATGATTATACACTACCATTATTATATCCTGATCTTTCTATTGGCAAATTATATTACCTGAAAAGACTTTATGCAAAAGTATTCTATGATGTTGCTAACACAAAATTAAACCAACAAGAACAATGGCGTTCTACTGTCGGTTGCCAGTTAATCACTGAAGCAAACTATTTCAGGTTCTTTGCTCCTATTGAATTAGGAGTACAGTCTGCTTATGATATCCAAAACAAAGAAATATCATTTAATATGATATTTAGAGTAAACCTTTATGCCTATTAACACATATATAAGTAGTTTAAAAACTACTTATAAAAAGACCATTATCTCTATAGCCCTTATCAGGCCTTTAAACAGTAGTTTTTAAATTAGCTTATACGAAACAATTTAAATTAATGTCTATATATTGCAAAGAATTTAACTTTGATGTTTTATTTCTTGCATATAAACTAAGTTGCTGACAAATAACATAATTTAAAAACTATGAATAAAAAAATACAACTAAAGCAGTTTTTACTTTTTACAGTTTTGTCGATCTTTATATTTGCTTGCAGCAAGCCGAAAAAGAAAGATATAATCGAGCCTGAGGAACCTGTAGCATTTCGCATAGGTTCAATTATAGAAACTGTTTCAGATAATGAGGGTGAATATCGATATACTCAGAAATTTCTATTTGAATATAATACCTTGGGGGCCTTACTTAATGAAAGAATAACTAGAGAAGATATTTCAGGCACCTCAACAAATGAGAGATTTGTTCATAAGTATAATGGCAGTAGGGTTGTAGGCTCAGACTATTTTATTGAGAAAGCTGGAGCAACTCATTCCACTCACAATTTTAAAATTACTTATACATATGATGATAATGGAAAACTTATAGGTAGAAAATACAAATGTGTTGAAGATGAAAGCCTGAATAAGTTTGATGAGTTTGTGTATAATAATAATGGGGAATTACTTAAAGTAGTTAGTTATCGTAATGACAAAAGTTCAAATGATATAATTAAGCTCATTGAACTTTCTGAATACAAATCTAAAGGCAATTATGGTCGTTATGTTCATTATTCAGGAAATAAAGATGATATTAATGTTAACTATAAGACCACTTATGACGAAAAGAAAAACTGGTTGCAATATCCTTTACTAATTGGTTATGATAGCATCGCCAATACAAGCAAAAATATAAATAGCATTGTGTACTATAATGATAATGACCTTCTTGTTGAAAGAATGAGAATAGTCTATGATGCTTATGAACATCCAAAGAAAGTTACTTCTAAGCTCTACAAAAGAGGAGATAAGAAAGGTGTTACTTTCAGAGAAAGAATATTCGATGTTATTCCTATAAAGGGAGAATAGGAAAATAGGGCTATAGCCCTATTTTTCGCGTCCTTCCATCTTCAATATCTTTACTTTCATAGCCAATACATTCTTTATAGCAGGTTCACTATATTTAAAGTTTTCTACTGAAGTATACTGTCCCATTATTACATTGAGTGCATTAATTTTATCATCTCGTAACTCGATAAGTTCTACTTTCCCAAAAACTAATGCACTTCTGAATTTCATACTGTAACTACATGCTACAGTTTCATTTTGTGCTCTTAACTCATGATCTGTACTAAATACAATACAAACATTTGGGTTGTTCCTAAGGATATCTATTTTCTTTCCTGATAATGCGGAATGCATATATATTGTGTTGTCAGCATAACCAAAGTTCATTGGTATTACATATGGTTCTCCTTCCGGACTTACCATAGAAACATAACATACTTCGCATTTCTTTATAATAGCCTCTATTTCATCTCTATTCAATAATGGTTGTTTCTTCTTTATCATCTGTTATCTTTTCTCTTATAGTTTAAGTTTCTAACAATTACTTACGCTTATAAACAAATATAAGAAGTAGTCAATTGTGTATTGCATTTTATTTTAGATTTATTAATACCATCATCATTGATCTGTATAGACTTAATATAGATAATTAACTCACTTAAAAGACTTAATAATTCAGATAAATAATAATTATCTTCTTGCAATAGATTGACAATTTGAAATAATTGCAGTACTTTTGCGTTTTGACGTCAGGGTGTAATGATAGAAGGAGGGGACTGAGTATGTCCCCTCTTCTTTTTATCCTAAAGAACATAAAATGATAGATAAATTAAAAATAATGGAGCTAGTTCAAGAACACTTGGACAAGCATTCAGATAAGTTTCTTGTAAGTTTAATAGTTAAGTCCGGTAACATAATTCATTTGTTTATTGATGGAGATAATGGAATCACTGTACAGGATTGCATTGATTTAAGTAGGCACGTTGAAGGAAACCTAGATAGAGATCAGGAAGATTTTGAATTAAAGGTATCTTCGTCAGGTTTAGATATGCCATTAAAGCTTAATCGTCAATATAGGAAAAACATTGAACAGGATATAACTGTTAATCTATTTGAAGATAAACCTGTAACAGGAACTTTGAAATCTGTTACAGAAGAAGAAATCGAACTAGAAAGGTCTCTGTCGAAAAAGGAAATAAAAGAAAATATTACGCCCAAAGTCGTTATACCATTTAGTAAAATTAAAGAATCTAAGGTTGTAATTAAATTTAAGTAATCGAATTTTTTCGACATCAAAAAGCCATTATTATGCATATCAATTTGGTTGAAACATTCTCCGAGTTTAAAGAATTCAAGAATATTGATAGAGAAATGATGATGCGAATTCTTGAAGATGTATTTAGACACATGCTTGCAAAAAAGTATGGTACAGATGAGAATTTTGATATCATTGTTAATATTGACAAAGGGGATCTTGAAATTTGGCGTAACAGAGCTATTGTAAGCGATGATGATATTGAAGATCCTAACTTACAGATAGGATTATCTGAAGCTATCAAAATAGAACCTGACTTTGAAGTTGGTGAGGAAGTTTCTGAAGAAATTAGAATGATAGATTTTGGTAGAAGAGAGATTTTGACTATTCGTCAGAATTTAAATGCCAAGATCATGGAATATGAAAAAGATAATATATATCAAAAGTATTCTGAGAAAATTGGACAAATCATAGCTGCTGAAGTCTATCAAGTATGGAAAAGAGAAGTACTTTGCTTGGATGATGAGAATATTGAACTTATTCTTCCTAAAGCTGAGCAAATCCCTTCTGATTTCTATAGAAAAGGAGATACAATAAGAGCTGTTGTATCAAAAGTAGAAATGAAAAATAATACTCCTGTTATTATTCTTTCAAGAACTTCTTCTGTATTTCTTGAACGTTTGTTCGAGTCTGAAGTTCCTGAGGTTTATGATGGGTTAATTACTATCAAGAAGATTGCCAGAGTTCCTGGTGAAAGAGCTAAAGTTGCTGTTGAATCTTATGATGATAGAATTGATCCTGTTGGAGCTTGTGTTGGAATGAAAGGTTCTCGAATTCATGGCATCGTCCGTGAATTGAAGAATGAAAATATTGATGTGATTAACTATACTTCTAATCCTTCATTATTTATTCAAAGAGCTTTGAGTCCAGCAAAAATATCTTCAATTAAATTTAATGAAGATGATCAAAGAGCTGATGTTTATATGAAACCTGACCAAGTGTCTTTGGCTATTGGTAAAGGTGGTTATAATATTAGACTAGCTGGTAATCTTACAGGTTATGAAATAGATGTTTATAGAGAAGAAGAAGTAGGAAATGAAGATGTACTACTTCAAGAATTCTCTGATGAAATAGACCTATGGATTATTGATGAGCTTAAATCTATAGGCTGCGATACTGCTTTGAGTGTTCTTGACCTAAATCCTGAAGAATTAGTTTCAAGAACTGATCTTGAAGAAGAAACGATTAAAGAGGTTCTAAAGATATTAAGGTCTGAGTTTGAATAAAATTACTAATTTTACGGCGATTTTTTAAGGAACAATAATTAATATGGCAGAAGGTAAAAAAGCAACAAGGTTAAGTAAAGCCGCCAGGGAATTCAACGTGGGAACTTCCACTATCATTGAATATCTTTCAAAAAAGGGATATGTGATTGAAAATAACCCAAATGCAAGAATTTCACCTGAGGCCTACGATATCCTTAAAAAGGAATATAGAGGCCACAAAAAGGTAAAGGAAGAATCTCAAAAAATTGGCCTGAAATATTCTCATAAAGGAAGACAAACTGTCTCTCTTGAAGATAAAAAAGAAACTAAGCCTGTTAATGAGGAAGAGGAACCTGTTAATGAAGATCTTTTTATTAAGAGCGTAACAGGAGACTTAGGATCTTCTCTTGAGTTATCTTCTGAAGAAGAACAATCTGATGTTAATCCTGCTACTGATAAGAAGCAGACAGATTCTTATGTTAGTACTGATGACTCTAAAGAGAATATTGAATCCGATTTGAAAGAAGAAAACAAACCTTCTACAGAAGACTTAATATCTGAGGTTGAATCTGATAATAACTCTGAGGCAAAACCTGATGTTACTTCTTCCCATAAACCTTTGTCTGATACCAAGAAAGAAATCAAAGTAAATAAAGATCTTGAAATAAAAACTGATTTAATAAATACAAGTTCTGATGAAGTTGAAATCCAAGATAAAAAGGATCTTAATGAAACAACTAATAAGGAACTTGACAAGGATCAAAAAATTAGTAATAATACTGATACCGTTGTTGACTCTGAATCAAATCCTTCAGATAAACAAGATGACAAAAAATCAGTAGAAAATAAAAGCATCAAAGAAAACTCGGAAAGAAAAAACAAGCCAGAAGCTTCTGTGAAGAAGGATGTGATTGGCTCAAAAAAAGATGATAAATCCTTTGAAAACAAGGATTCCCGTACCATTTCTGAAGGGACTGTTGATTTTAAATCAGAGCTTGGCCGGGAGAAGAAAGAAATTATAAAAACTATAAATGAGGATAAAGATTCAGGTCGTAAATCTAAGAATGTTAAATCCTCAAATAAGCAAGAACATAATATAGAGATGAAGAAATCCCAGCCGGCGGACGTTAATAAACCTGAACAACATCATAAATTGAAAAAGGAAAAACCACTAAATAAAGAGGGGCAAAAAGTGGAAGTGAAAGATAGTAAAGGATATCCAGATAATTTCCTTCCTACTGAAGTAGAAAAGTTATCTGGTCCTAAGATCTTAGATAAGATTGATCTGTCAGGATTTCAAAAGAAATCAGAGAAAAAGCCTGTTGCATCTTCCAAAGATGATGTTAATACTAGGAAGAAGAAAAAAAGGAAAAGAATTCCTAATAAAACTAATAAGCCAGGAGAAGGAAATGCAAACAAGCCTAATGCTCCTAAATTAGATAGTAAGAATAAAGATCCTAAAAAGCAAACAGGAGGCACTAACGGAGTAGGAAACCCTATAAAAGGAAGACCTAATCTAAATGCAAGAAGTAATGATCCTCGTAACAGATTTGGTAAAAAGCGTGGTGGTCGCAAAGAAATTGTTAAAGCCGAAGTAACGAAGGAGGATATTGATAAGCAGATCAAAGAAACAATGGCTCGTCTTAATTCTCAAGGCAAGTCTAAAGGTGCAAAACACCGTCGTCAAAAACGTGATGCTGTTTATCAAAAGAGCCAGGAAGAAATGGCTAAGCAGATTGCAGAAAAAAATGTCGTTAAAGTAACAGAATTTGTTACTGCAAATGAACTTGCAAATATGATGGAAGTTAAAGTTAATGACATTATTTCTACTTGTATGTCTTTGGGCCTATTTGTTTCAATTAACCAGAGATTAGATGCTGAAACAATTAGTCTTCTTGCTGAAGAATTTGGTTATAAAGTAGAATTTGTTGCTGTTGATGTTCAGGAAGCAATAGAGGAAATAGACCAAGATTCAGATGTTGAAGATAACACATTCAGACATCCTGTTGTTACTGTAATGGGACACGTCGATCATGGTAAGACTTTATTGCTGGATTACGTACGTAAAGCTAATGTTGTCGATGGTGAAGCAGGAGGAATTACACAGCATATTGGTGCTTATGAAGTAAATCTTGACGATGGAAGAAAGATAACTTTCCTTGATACTCCAGGTCACGAAGCTTTTACAGCTATGCGTGCTCGTGGTGCTAAAGTTACAGATGTCGCCATTATTATTATCGCTGCTGATGATAGCGTGATGCCTCAAACTAAAGAAGCAATCAACCACGCTCAGGCAGCTGGTGTTCCTATAGTTATTGCTCTTAATAAGGTTGATAAGCCTACTGCTAACCCTGAAAAGATAAGACAGGAACTTGCTGAAATGAACGTTCTTGTTGAAGATTGGGGAGGAAAATATCAATGTCAGGAAATTTCTGCTAAAACTGGTGTTGGAATACCAGAACTTCTTGAAAAAGTTATATTAGAGTCTGAACTATTAGAATTGAAAGCTAATCCTGACAGAAAAGCTAAAGGTACTGTTATTGAATCTTCTCTTGATAAAGGGCGTGGTTATATAACCAAGATTCTTGTTCAGAATGGTACTCTTAGCATTGGTGATATTGTACTTGCTGGTTCTTATTATGGAAGAGTAAAAGCGATGTATAATGAAAGAAACCAAAAACTAGATCAAGCTGGACCTTCTACACCTTTATTATTATTAGGTCTTAATGGTGCTCCTCAAGCTGGAGATACTTTCAATGTAATGGTTGAAGAAAAAGAAGCAAAAACAATTGCTACTAAGCGTCTTCAATTACAAAGAGAGCAAGGTATGCGTACTCAGCGTCACATTACACTTGATGAGATTGGTAGACGTATTGCAATTGGAGATTTCAAAGAACTTAACATTATTGTAAAAGCTGATGTTGATGGTTCTGTTGAGGCTCTTTCTGATTCATTATTGAAACTTACAACTAAGGAAGTACAGGTTAATGTTATCCATAAATCTGTAGGTGCTGTTACTGAATCTGATGTTTTATTAGCTTCTGCATCTAACGCTATTGTAGTTGGTTTCCAAGTAAGACCTACTGTTCAGGCAAGAAAGCTTGCTGAACATGAACAAATAGACATTCGTCTTTACTCTATCATTTACCAAGCAATTGAAGAAATCAAATCTGCTATTGAAGGTATGTTATCACCTGAAATTGAAGAAAAGATTATTTGTAATCTTGAGATCAGAGAAGTATTCAAGATCTCTAAGGTTGGTACTGTTGCTGGTTGTATGATACTTGATGGAAAGATACACAGAAACACAAAAGTTCGACTTATTCGTGATGGTATTGTTGTTTACACTGGATTACTTGGATCTCTTAAGCGTTTCAAAGAAGATGTTAGAGAGGTTCAATCAGGGTATGAATGTGGACTTAACATTGAAAACTTTAATGATATCAAAGTTGGAGATATTCTTGAAGGATATGAGGAAGTTGAAAAGGCTAGAAAATTATAGTCTGAACTATACAATATATATAAAAAAGCAGTCTTTCGACTGCTTTTTTTTATTTGTTTATGCCTTCAAGCATTAACAAGAAGTTATACTCTCTGGCAACATCTATAAACATCTTAAATCTACCACTAGCACCTCCATGTCCTACAGACATATCACAATGCAAGAGTAATATATTATCATCAATCTTTAGATCTCTTAATCTAGCGATCCATTTTGCAGGTTCCCAATATTGGACTTGAGAATCATGAAGCCCTGTTGTTACAAGCATAGAAGGATAATTCTTTTTCTCTACATTATCATAAGGAGAATATGACAACATATAATCATAATATTCTTTATTGTTAGGATTTCCCCATTCATCATATTCACCTGTAGTTAGCGGAATAGTTTCATCTAACATTGTAGTAACAACATCCACAAAAGGAACAGAAGCAACAATTCCATTATATAAGTCAGGTCTCATATTTGTAATAGCTCCCATCAATAACCCTCCTGCACTTCCTCCAGCAGCATAAAGGTGTTTGTTTGAAGTAAATTTTTCTTCAATAAGAAATTCACTACAAGCAATAAAGTCAGTAAAAGTATTTCTCTTTTTCAACATTTTACCATCTTCATACCAATACCTACCCATTTCCTCACCTCCTCTGATGTGAGCGATAGCATAGACAAATCCTCTATCAAGTAAGCTTAATCTAGCAGAAGAGAAAAACGGATCCATACTATTACCATAAGACCCATAAGCATAAAGAAGGCAAGGGTTATTACCATCCTTTTTTGTACCTTTTTTATATACAATACTTATTGGTATTTGCACACCATCTTTAGCAGTAGCCCATATACGTTCACTTTGATAATCATCCTTATTAAATTTTCCCAAGACTTCATGTTGTTTAAGAAGTTTGGTCTCTTTGGTGTACATATCAAAAGAGAATACAGAATTAGGAGTAGTAAGAGATGTATACCCATAACAAAGCTTATGAGATTCAAAGTCTGGGTTTACATGAAAATAGGTCATGTAAGATTCTTCAGGCATAGAGATATAATAGTCTTCAGTTTTATCCCATTTTATTACTCTTAGCTGATGTATTCCTTTTATTCTCTCATCAAGAACCAGAAACTCCTTAAAGATCATAAATGACTCTAATAGCACATCATCTCTATGAGGGATAAGAACCTTCCAGTTATCAATAGATGTTTTATCTATAGGAGCCTCCATCAAGCAAAAGTTCTTTGCTTTATAATTTGTATGAATATAGAATTTATCTTTATAATGCCCTACTGAATATTCTACATTTCCAAGTCTTTCCTGAAAGACTTGGAAGTTATCTTCAGGATGATTCGCATTTAGAATCAAACATTCAGAATTAGTTGTACATTCAGAATTAATGATAATATACTTCTCTGATTTAGACTTAGCAACAGAAACATAGTATGCCTCATCAGCATCCTCATAAACAGTATATTCTTTCGAATTATCTTCCATGATTTTGCATCTCATGACTTGATAAGGACGTAAAGTCTGTTCATCTTTTCTAACAAAGAAAATAGTTTTATTATCATTTGCCCAAGCAACTTCCCCTGATGTATTGGTTACTTTTCTTTCCTGAATTTCATTTGTAGTAAGATCTTTTATAAAGATATCATATTTCCTACGACTAACAGTATCAGCACTAAAAGCAAGCAAATTATTATCAGGGCTTATTTCCATCATTCCTAGCTGGAAGTATTCAAAATCTTTGGCAAGCTCATTACAATCAAGAAGAATTATTTCCTTTGCATCTTTTTCATCTTTCTTCCTACAAATGATAGGGTACTCCTTACCTTCTTCAAATTTATTATAATAGTAATAACCTTTTAAGAGATAAGGCACAGACATATCATTCTGCTTAATTCTACCTACTATTTCTTTAAAAAGGTTTTCTTGTAGATCTTTTCTATCTTTTAATATATGATCAGTATATTTATTTTCCTCTTCCAAGTATTGAATCACATCAGGATTTTCTCTTTCTCTAAGCCAGTAATATTCGTCGTTTCGAGTATGGTTATGTATTGTTAACTCTTTGTTGATCTTTTTTGCTTTTGGTGCAATCATCATTATGTTATTAGGGTTAATATTTTTAAAAAAGTAATATACTAAGTTTAATTCACAAACAATAATTTGGGGAAAAAGTTAATTCACTTTTAAAACGAAAAAAGCTTTGATAAATAATATATCAAAGCTTTTTTTTATAAGTAAAACAATTGAGATTCATCTACAATATAGACATATATCAACCTTATCTTATTTAAATTAGAACCTAAAAGTCATACCCAAACTTGGCATTATAGGGAGCTGATAAATAGTTGTATTCTTACTTTGGTCATAATAGAATATATTCTTCTGATCGTATATATTCGTAACACTTGCATTGATAGTAAGGTTTGTATTTGCTCCAAAGAAGAAAGTTTTCTTCACACTAGCATCCAATCTATGGTAAGAAGGTAATCTTGAACCATTATAGTCATCACTATAAATTACTTTCTCATTTCCATTATGTTGGAATACATTACTACTTAGATCAGTAGCAAGTCCATCTTTCTCTATAACTCCCTGTATTTGAGTAAAAGGAAATCCTGAACCATAATTCCATCTAAGGCTAAATTCCCATTGATCCAAATCTCCAACCTTATAAGTTGCAAGCACATTCACATTATGTCTTCTATCAAAATGAGGATCATAAGTCATTAAACTACCATCAGTTGTCTCCATACGTCTATTAACATATCCCAATGCATATATTGTCCACAGATAAAACTTTTTGGTTTCTATCTTCATACTTACATCAAATCCTTTTGCTAATCCATCAGACAAAACAAACTCTTTATAAGTCAGAGGCGATGCACCTAGTGGAGCTTGGCTTTCATTGAACATTCTTTGATTATTGAGATCTGATAATTGAGTAAAGTCTTTAACATATCCTTCAATATTAAAAGTAATGTAATCATTTGCATCAACTTCTAATCCTAAGACCAAATGGTTTGCCTTCTGTAGTTTATGAGTAACTTTTTTACCATTAAACTCTGATGGTAAGTTTTCTGGACCTGCAATAAAACCAGTGAAAAGATTGACAACATCGCGATTACTACTTGCACTAATTAAATTCTGCGAATAAATACCTGCCGCAAGTTTTACCCTCAGCCAATCAGTTATTAAATATTTAGCAGATAAACGAGGTTCTAATGAAAAGTTTGAAAGAGATGCATAGTATTGAATTCTTAAACCTGGTTCAAGGATCAGTTTATTTACTGTGTATTTTACATTTGAGAATCCTGATATTTCAGTTGTATTCTCAATATTTGATACTTTATTATTACCATTAAAGATGGTCAAATCTGTCCTGAATGCTTTTATTTCTACCCCATTGCTCACTTCCACCTTATCATAGAAAGAGCTAATAGTAAAATTCATATTAAAGCCACTAATCTTATTATACTTCTCACGCTGCTTATTGTCCTTCATAGCTATCTTATAGCTAGAATAAGCTGTTGAAAAATTTATAAGTGAGGAAGTTGAAGAAGGGATGATAAGAAAATTAGCTCCTCCCCCATGAGACTTCCAGTTAAAATCTGCTATACCTCTATATTTATCTACTCTATCATCAAAATTAAAACCAAACAAATTTACAGTAGATCCTTTTTTCCCTTTTACAGATAGTTTTCCATATAAATCTAAATAATTAAATGGTAGCCCATCTTTATTTGCATATGAATAAAGTTCTTTAGATGTTTCTTTTAGATATGAGTTTTTTGCTGATAAAATAAATGACATGTTCTTAAATGGTTTGCCAAATATCTTTCTTAAAGGTCCTTCCAAAGTGACTTTTGAACCAAATGTTCCTGCACTTACAACACCTGCAAACCTATTGTTATTCCCTTCTCTAGTTCTGATATCCATAACAGAAGAAACACGTCCACCATACTTTGCTCCAAAACCTCCTGTATAAACATCAGCACTTCTAAGTATATCTGTATCAAATACAGAGAATAGCCCAATACTATGGAATGGATTATAAACAATCATACCATCTAAGAGTACCTTATTCTGTATAGGGCTTCCTCCTCTAATGTATAATTGTCCCCCTTGATCTCCTGTAAAAATTACCCCGGGAATTACTTGAATATATTGAGCGAGATCAGCCTGCCCACCTATCGAAGGAATAGCATTTATCTTTTTAGGAGTAACTTTTACTACAGAAGTTCTTGTTTCTGTTTTTCTGGCCATTCTATCTGCAACAATATTTACAGCTTGTAAGGTTGTTGCTTTTTCTGTAAGATAAAATTTCCTGCTCAGAATTTCATTAGCTTTTATTCGTTCCTTCTGCATTATAGAATCATAACCAAGAAACGTTATGCATAAATTATAATCACCAGGTTTAACTTTTGAAAGAACAAAGTAACCTTCCATTGTTGTTGTTGTTCCTTTAGTATCTCCTTTAAAATAGACATTGGCAAAAGGAATAGGCTCTCCCGTCTTTTTATCGTAAACAAATCCTCGTATTGTTCCTGTTTGTGAAAACACAGATAATGAGATGATTGAGAAAAATAAAAGAAATAGAATTTTTGTATAAATAGTTTTCATCCAAAAATATTTTTGTTTTACCCTCTGTTAATTAGGTTCAATAATGTGCATTATTTGAAAATAAGCAAGCAATTTATGTTTTTTCAATAAAACAAGCTTCCTTTTCATAATAAAATATGATATTAAAATAAGATCATTTAAAAAACTTAAGTTATCATTGAATTATATCACAAAGAAGTTCTTGTTTAAAATCAAACTATTACACTGTACAATGTTATAATACAAACAGATTTTGAGTAAAAGAAAGAAATTATTCTAGCCTTAACCCCAATTTAATGAGACTAAGTTTTGTCTTTCAGCTCATAAACTTTATAAGTTAACTGACCCAATTTCGTAGATCAACAGACTTAATTCCATAGTCTAGAACCAAAATCACAAAAGTTTCAAGGTAAATTCGGTAGGTCTCTTTACTTTTTTAGATTTGCTTAAAGCAAAAAAAAGATTCGCCTTTATTGACCAATCCTCTTCTAACTTTTTTTGTTTGTATTTGCAGTTCTGTAATCAATGACTTTCTGTGATAGATAAGATATTTTAGAGTATTATGCCTTAGAAGGGCTTGAAAAGAGAAAACAGCTACTGCACTCTTTATAATTCTATTTATAACACCTGTAGAATAGGCACGCTTTGTTATTACATTCCTTTTCATCAGAGTTCTTTCACCGAATATTAAGAAGAAGATATCTATAGAACTAGAGGAAAGAGTAAGATCTATTTCATTATCCCTTGTAGGTTTATCAGTAAGTATATTAAGGGTTAGATTAGTTGGCTTGCTTTGTTTTGTGCATAAGACCGCCTTCCCCTTAAGTTTAAGGATGGCTTTCTTCAGAGAAGAAACTAAGGACTTATATCTTAATTTTAATTTCATCATCTTTATGATCTAAAACCAAAGTTATAATAGACTATAGATTTTAGCAAATTTTTCTTACTAAAATTTGTTAAAAAGCTATAATGAATTCATAAATGGGTGTTATTCAGTTAGCTTTATTGAGTTATTAATTACAGTGATTGATTGCTGCGTGATTAGACAGTTTGATTTTAAATCTATTATGTTAAATATTATTAGTTTTTAAGTTAGTTTAATAAATAATTAAAATACAGCAAAATAAACAACTATAAATTACTTTATACAAATGTAAAGATCTGAATATATTTTACTCTAAAACTAAATTTATCATTACTAATAACAAAATTATTATGGGTGCTGATTCTAATTTAATTATACCTAAAGATTATTATCCTAAATTAAGTCTGATAGAGACAGAAAAGGCAATTAAGTTTATAAAAGATAACTTTCAGAAGTTTTTATCTAATGAGCTTAATCTTACTCGTGTTTCTGCTCCTTTATTTGTAATTCCTGAAACAGGACTGAATGATAATCTTAATGGCATAGAGAAGCCTGTAGATTTTACAGTAAAATGCATGGATAAGAGGGCGGAAGTTGTTCAGTCTTTGGCTAAATGGAAACGTCTGGCTTTGAAACGTTATAAGTTTGCTGAGAATACAGGTTTATATACTGATATGAATGCTATTCGTCCTGATGAAGATCTTGATAATTTACATTCACTTTATGTTGATCAATGGGATTGGGAGAAAGTCATTGATAGAAGTGACAGAAATGTTCATACCCTAAAAGATACTGTTAAAAGCATATTTAATGCATTCAAACAATTGGATAATGAGCTTACAAACCGTTATCCTATGTTGAGTTCATGGCTTCCTGAAACTATTCATTTTGTGACTGCTCAAGAACTTGAAGACAGATATCCTGAAGATACTCCAAAAGAAAGAGAAAACAAGATTGTACGTGAGCTTAAGGCCGTCTTTATTATGGGTATTGGTGGAGATTTAAATTCTGGCAAAAGACATGATGGTAGAGCTGCTGATTATGACGATTGGAACTTAAATGGTGATATTATCTTTTATCATCAGGTTTTGGATTGTGCTATTGAATTAAGTTCTATGGGTATTCGTGTAGACAAGGAATCTCTTTATAATCAGATTAAAATCTCTGGGAACAAGCATCTATTGGATATGCCATTTCAGGATATGATCATGAAAAGACAACTTCCTTATACTATAGGTGGGGGAATTGGACAATCAAGGATTTGTATGTTTTTCCTACAAAAGGTACATGTTGGAGAAGTGCAGGCAAGTATTTGGCCTGAGAATATGATAGAACTTTGTGAAAGGAACAATATTCATCTTTTCTGACAATATTAATGACTGAAGACAGTCAAATTGTCATTTTTCCTTTGTGGCATAAGCTTTGATTTAATAGCTCAAAAAAATTGAAGTTATGCTCAAAGGAAAGATTAACGTACAAACTGAAAATATTTTCCCAATTATTAAGAAGTTTCTTTATAGTGATCATGAAATCTTCTTAAGAGAAATTGTCTCTAATGCAGTAGATGCAACACAAAAGTTGAAAACCCTTTCTTCAACAGGGGACTTTAAAGGTGAGATAGGGGATATTTCTGTAGAAATTATACTTGATAAAGAAGCAAAGACCCTTACTATAAAAGATAAAGGTATTGGAATGACAGCAGAAGAGATTGAGAAATATATCAATCAAATTGCTTTCTCTAGTGCAGAAGAGTTTGTAAATAAATTCAAGACTAAAACAGAAGCTGAATCTAATGCTATTATAGGTCACTTTGGACTTGGTTTCTATTCTTCTTTTATGGTTTCTGATAAGGTAGCCATCAGAACAAAATCATATAAGGGTGAAAAAGCTTCTTACTGGGAGTGTGATGGTAGCCCTGAGTATACACTGAAAGAAGATGATAAAGAAGATAGAGGTACAGAGATTATTCTTCATATTGATGAAGAAAATGTACAGTTCCTTGAAGAAAGTAAAACTCTTGAGTTATTAAGAAAATACTGTTCTTTCCTTCCTGTTCCTATCAAATTTGGTAAAGAAAAATATTGGGAGCCAGATCCAGAGAAGAAAGATAAAGATGGTAATCCTGAACAGATAGAGAAAGAAAGAGATCGCTTTATCAACAATACTAATCCTTTATGGAAAAAGACTCCTGTTGATTGTAAAGACGAAGATTATAAGTCTTTCTATCGTGAGTTATACCCAATGACTTTCGAAGAACCTTTATTCCATATTCACTTAAATGTTGATTATCCTTTCAATTTGACTGGTATTCTTTATTTCCCTAAGGTGAAAAAGAATATTGAAGTTCAACAAAATAAGATCCAATTATACTGTAATCAGGTTTTTGTTACTGATAGCGTTGAAGGTATCGTTCCTCAATTCCTGACTCTCCTACATGGTGTTATTGACTCTCCTGATATTCCATTGAATGTTTCTCGTTCTTATCTTCAGTCAGATCAGAATGTGAAGAAGATCTCTGGATATATCATGAAGAAAGTTGCTGACAAACTTGAAGAACTATTTAAGAATGATAGAGAAGAGTTTGAAAAGAAATGGGATGATATCAGAGTCTTTATTGATTATGGAATGATATCTGAAGAGAAATTCTTCGAAAGAGCTAAGAAATTCTACTTGTTCAAAAACATAGATGGTAAGTACTTCACCATTGAGGATTATCAAAAGCATGTAGAAGAAACTCAAAAAGATAAGAATAATAAGACTATCTATCTTTATAGTAATGATACTCAAGAGCAACATAGCTTTATTCAAGCTGCAAAAGAAAGAGGTTATGATGTCCTTGAATTAGGTAATGTATTGGATAATCACCTTATCAATACTTTTGAGCAGAAGTTGACAGATGTTAGCTTTGCCAGAGTAGATAGTAATACTGTTGATAAGTTGATCCAAAAAGATGAGGCTGATATCTCTCGTCTTGATGATAAGCAAAAAGAAACTATCAAGGAAGCTGTTGAAAAGAATGTTGATAAAGCTAAATTTATGGTTGATTTTGCAAACCTTAACGATTCTGATCTTCCTCTTCTTATTATGCGTCCTGAGTTTATGCGTCGTATGAAAGATATGTCTGCACTAGGTGGTGGTGGAATGATGGGTATGGGTAATCTCCCTGATACTTATCAGTTGATCGTAAATACTAATCATCCTATCTGTGATAAGATCCTTGCTGAAACTGATGGAGAGAAACAAACAGAACTTATAAAGCATTCTTTAGATTTAGCTCTTCTTTCTCAAAATCTACTTAAAGGTGAAGAACTAACTAATTTTATCAAGAGAAGCGCGAAGTTGATTTAATAAAACTCTAATATTTAGTGGCCTTTGGGTCGCTCTATTGAAAAAAATAAAAGATGGCTGTAAAGTCATCTTTTTTTTGTTGTATATTCATGCAGCATTTTGCGAAGATATTGAATAGATAAAGATTTTCGTTTTTATTCATAATCAAAAGCTCGTGTTCATGAACAAGACCGCTAAAGAACTTTTCACAAAGGAAGATAAAGCAAACATCCGCCAGGCTATGTTAAATGCCGAATTGGATACCTCTGCTAATTTGACTGTTTATATTGAATTAAACTGTGAAGATTCTGCTCAAAAGAAAGCCCAGAAGATATTCAACAAAAAACAAAGTGTTAAATGTGATAAAAAACACGAAATATTGTTTTATCTTGCAATCGATTCGCTTCAATACGCCGTCATTGGCGGTGAAGAGGTCATAAATAAATTCCCAGACTCATATTGGAATGAGATTACTGAGAGTTTTGAAGGGCAATTAAAGAAAAAACTTTATAAAGAGAGTTTAATTAAAGGCATTGAAATTACAGGACGGTTTCTAAAGAAGCTGTTCCCGTGTCAGACTGGCAATGTTGATGATTTAAATGAGGAAATCATCATTAAGTAAATTTTTGTTAAACCCAAAATTTTTGCCTATCGTTTAATTTTTTTACTCTTTTCAATGGATTAAGGGATGACTATCAAAGTCATCCCTTTTTTGTGAACTAGAGATAGCTACCTTCCAAATATTGATAGTTTTAATTGCTGCCTAACTCGTTCATAAATAATAAAAAAGACTTAACTTTACGCTTCCTCCCTTTTTATAGTTTTAACTTTCAAATATTACTTCCTATGTGTACACGCGTATTTAATACTCCTAAGCTTTTATATGATAAAGATGGAAAATATGATAAGGTCGATTATAAGATCAAGATAAAGAATACTCATTTGGTGACTGGTAGAAATATGGATTGGCCTTACCCTATGGATATTAATATCTACCACTTTAAGAGAGGAATTGATAAGATTGGATTTGCTTTGGATAAAGCTAATAAATGGGATGCTATTCCTGAACAATGGACTTCAAAATATGATTCAATTTGCACTTACCTTAAGGATGAGGCTGCTTGTGATGGTATGAATACTGAGGGACTGGTTGCAAATATCCTATACTTATCTGAAAGTATTTATGCCAAAGATGAAGAACTTAAGGGCAAGATATGCTTGAATGTTATGGCATGGGTACAATATGTAGTTGACATGTTTAGCAATGTGGAAGAAGTTTGTGAAGCCTTTAAAGATAATGAAATTACTATGGTTGGTGCTTTGGTGCCTACATCAGTAGGTGAACCGCCAAAACCAGCAAAAGTACATCTTTCTGTTTCTGATAAATTGGGTCAGTCTGCAATTCTTGAGGTTATTAATGGTAAGATCAGAATAAATAAAAGCCCTGAGTTTCGCGTAATGACTAATAGCCCTGTTTATCCTCAGCAAATTGTAGTTAACCAGTATTGGAGATATGAATGGAATAAGAATAATCCTTCTCCAAGTTATACTTTACCAGGAACAACTTCAGCTCCTGATCGTTTTGCCAGAGCAAGTTATTTTATCAATAACACTATAAGGTTTACTACAGAACATGAAGCTATTGTACAAATGTCTTCATTGATGCAAGCAGTAGCAGTACCTCTTGGCTTGAGAGATATAATAAATGGTGGTGATCAGATCAGTCAAACCCGATATTCTTCTGTCTTTACACATAAATCCTTATGCTATTTCTTTAGAGCTACAACTGATTATTCTTTCTTTGGTATTCCTATGGAAATATTTAATGGTGCGTCTTTTCAAGGACTTAAGCTTAAAAAGCATTACATGAATACAGAAGCCATGGAAGAGTCAAAGAAGGATAAACGTATATATAATTTAGACAATGGGTTTAATGAGTATAGTGGCAAGCTTACTTTTGATGACTTTGAGCCAGTAGAAAATATCCCATTCTCTATAGATTATAAAATGGAGGAATCTGATTCATTGATGATGGAAGAGGATAATAATATCAGTTGAGATAAGGATGCTTAAAAGCATCCTTATTGTTTTTCAGGGTTTAGAATCGTATTATCTTATTATTTCCTTGATAGGATCTAAACTACTTCACTTAGAAATTTATTGGGGTTTTCTTATATTCGGGCATTGTTTTTAATTGGGAAATGTTATCGTTTTGATATTTGGTTTCTAAATCATTACAAAAAGTAAATTATGAAGAGAAGTATATTTAATTATTTTGCAGGCTGTGCTTTAGCGGGTATGATGGCTTGTACTCAGAGTCCTACACCAAAGGAAGAGGTGAAGGGAGAAGCTTCAAAAGATGAATTTAAATATCAGGTTGAGCAATTTGCTGACTTAAAGTTGTTGAGGTATGATATACCAGGATTTGATCAATTGACATTAAAGCAAAAGAAGCTTTTATATCATTTGTATGAAGCTGCTTATTCTGGAAGAGATATAACATGGGATCAGAAGTATAAATATAATCTTGCTATTCGTAGAACTCTTGAGGAAATTATTCAAAAGTTTGATGGTGATAAAACTACAGATGATTATAAGAAGTTTGTAGAGTATACAAAAAGAGTGTGGTTCTCTAATGGTATTCATCATCATTATAGCACAAATAAAATCTTACCTGAATTTACTCAGGAGTATTTCAAGACACTTGTTGATAATACAAAAGATGCACAGTGGCCAGTAAAAGAAGGTCAAACTGCTGAAGGTTATTTTGCAGAAATCACACCTGTTATCTTTGATCCAAAGATTGATCCAAAGGGAGTTAACTTGGCTGCCAATATTGATATTATCAAGAATTCTGCAACTAACTATTATAGTGGTGTAACTCAAAAAGAAGTAGAAGATTATTATAAGAGTGTTATCAAGTCTGATGATCCAACTCCTATTTCTTATGGACTAAACTCTCAACTTGCTAAAGTTGATGGAAAAGTTGTTGAAAGAACATGGAAAGTAGGCGGTATGTACAGTTCTGCAATTGAAAAGATTGTTGAGCATTTAAGTGAAGCTCAGAAATTAGCAGAAAGTGAAACTCAGGCAAAGGCACTTGGAAAACTTATCGAGTATTATAAGACTGGTGATTTAAAGACTTTTGATGAGTATAGCATCCTTTGGGTTCAGGATACTATTCCTGTTGTTGATGTTGTAAATGGATTTATTGAAGTTTATGGTGATCCACTAGGCTATAGAGGTTCTTGGCAATCTGTTGTCTCTGTTAAAGATTTAGAAACTACAAAGACTTTTGGCCAGATAGCTGGACAAGCTTTGTATTTTGAAAAGAATTCACCAACAATGGCAGAGCATAAGAAAGAAGAAGTTACTGCGGTATCTTATAAAGTGATTAATGTTGTTGCTGAGTCTGGTGATTGTTCTCCTTCAACTCCTATAGGTGTAAACTTGCCTAATGCAAACTGGATTCGTGCTACTTATGGCTCTAAGTCTGTTTCTCTTGGGAATATTGAGCATGCTTATGATGAAGGAAGTAAAGGTTCAGGATTACTTCAGGAATTCTACACTCCGGAGCAAGCTGAGATGATCCGTCAATATGGTACTTTATCGGGTAAGTTACATACAGGTCTTCATGAAGTTATTGGTCATGGTTCTGGGAAAATTGAAGAAGGTGTTGGTACTCCTAAAGAGACATTGAAAAACTATGCTTCTACTCTTGAGGAAGCAAGAGCGGATCTTGTTGCTTTGTATTTTATGTTTGACAATAAACTTGTTGAGATCAATCTTACTCCTTCTACAGATGTAGGAAAAGCTGCATACGATAGCTATATCGTTAATGGCCTTATGCTTCAGCTTGCAAGGATAAATCCTGGTGAGAATATTGAAGAAGCTCATATGAGAAACCGCCAGCTTATTGCTAAGTGGGTATATGAGAAAGGAAAGAAGGATAATGTTATTGAAAAGAAATCTGTTGATGGAAAGACTTACTATGTTATCAATGACTATCAAAAGCTACAAATATTGTTTGGTGAATTACTGAAAGAAATTCAAAGAATAAAATCTCAAGGAGATTTTGAAGCTGGTAAGGCTTTAGTTGAAAATTATGGAGTGCTTGTTGATGCTACTATTCACGGTGAAGTACTTGAACGTTATGCTTCATTAAAGAAAGCTCCTTATACTGGTTTTATGAATCCTTATCTGAAGCCGGTAATGAAGGATGGAGAAATAGTTGATATTAAAGTTGAATATCCTGATACTTTTGAGAATCAGATGCTGTTTTATGCTAAAAACTATTCTTTCCTTCCTTCTTATAATTAATAAAAGTGTATTGATTGATATGAGAGGCTGTCAGACCGGCAGCCTTTTATTTTTTTTAAAATAAATCTAAACAATGAGAAAAGCTGTTTTAAGCTCAACTTTTTTAGAAAAAAGTTTTTTATAAAATCGGTTATTATTCAATGAATTATAAAAACACGTGCAAAAAAAGTTGTTTAAACTCTTGACAGGTTTTAAAATATTGCTACCTTTGCATCGCTTTTCCAAAGCAATGTTCTTAAACATTTGATCACGGAATTGCCCGATGGTGTAATGGTAGCACGACAGATTTTGATTCTGTTTGCCAAGGTTCGAGTCCTTGTCGGGCAACTTTTTTTAATCCGTAATCAATGGTGCCCGATGGTGTAATGGTAGCACGACAGATTTTGATTCTGTTTGCCAAGGTTCGAGTCCTTGTCGGGCAACACTATATATAAGATATTTGAATGACCTTTAAGGTCATTTTTTTTTGCCTAGCATAATCGATATGCATTCCCTGGTAGTGTGACTACGATCCCCTTAAATTCAAAATCCAATAACATACAAGATAATTTTCCTACTTGCAGACCACTTTCTTTTTTGAGTTGATCAAAAGTTAGTGATTCATGTGTTTTGATGATACTTATAACCTTTTGCTCTTCCTCATTAAAGTCAGTGAATTTTATTTTTTTTTGTGATTCTTCTTTCCTTTCCCAATTCATAAGATAAGCGATATCTTCAGCAGAAGTGATTAATGCTGCCTTATTTTTATGTATCAATTTATTGCATCCAGTACTTTTGTCATTGAGGATGCTTCCGGGAACAGCAAATACATCTTTATTATATGAATTGGCGATTTCAGCAGTAATCATTGCCCCTCCTTTCTCAGGAGATTCTATTATAATAGTAGCATCAGAGATACCTGCTATAACTCTATTCCTTCTGGGGAAGTTTATCTTCGTCATACCAAATTGAGAATTAAACTCTGTTAATAAGCCGCCATTGGATTGTATCTCTTTATAAATAGATTTATGAGCGGCAGGATATATTTTGTTTAGGCCATGAGCAAGTATACCAATGGTAGGGCAATTATTGAGTATGGCTTCTCTATGGGCTAGATAATCGATACCATAAGCCAGGCCGCTATAAATTGTAACATTATATTCTTTGAGACCTTCAACTATCTTTTTCACGATTGTATTTCCATATCCTGAAGGCTTCCTTGTCCCAATAATAGAGACAGAACGTAAAGGGTTGAGGTCGGTATTCCCTTTGAAGTAAATCAAGTTAGGGCTGTCTTCATAATTCTTGAGTCGATAAGGATATTCTTTATCAGTATAGAAGTAAGCTTTAATATTATTTTTTGTAATGAAGTTATACTCCTTCTCTGCTTTTCTTCTTAGATCATCGTTGATATGAAGGCATAAGTTATCAATGAGCTTGTTGTTATTATTAGCTATAGACTTCAGATATTTACCTTTGTCTTCAATAAAAGACTTTGAATCTTTATAGATAGATAGTATTCTCTTTGCTGTTACATCACCTACTTTAGGTATCATTGAGAGCATTATATTTTCTAATTCCAAAATGTTTAGTTGTTGAGGTTAATAAAGGACTAATTTCAAAAGCTGATTAATCTTTGGAGTTATTTCAGAGATTTATTTACACTAAAGTAAATTTCAAACTACTTTTGTCTGGTAAACACAAGTTTTATATTAGCCTTATAAAATATTTATCTACTCTTCAATACCTTTAAAGAGATGTTTGTTACATATTATTGATAAAAAAATAATATCAGTTTTATAATAAATTGATATAACCATTACTTTGAATATAAAAATAAGTTAGCGATGATAGAGAAGAATATGAAGATGGCAGATGTAATTTACCTTGATTATCATTTGCTTCCATTGATAAATAGATTTGGAATCCAATTAGGATTTGGAGATGCTACTGTTGAGGATGTTTGTCAAAGGAATGGAGTAAATGTAGATTTCTTTGTAGAGATCATGAACGCCTTTTATAACAAAAGCTATTTCCCGAAGCGAAAATTACAGGCCTTTCCTGTGGATCTTATAGTTGATTATTTGAAGAAGACGCATCAATATTATATAACTGTAAAGGTTCCTGAGATAGAAGCTTTGGTAGTGAAAATGGCTGAAGAATCTTCATTAGAGAAAGAAATCCAATTAGCGTTAATTAAATTCTACTCAGATTATAAGAAAGAACTGTTCGCCCATATAGAAAGAGAAGAAGAGCAGATTTATCCTTATGTTCAAAAGCTGAATCGAACAATTAAGCTAGATAACGTTGAGCAGGAAGAAGTGAAAGAGCTTTTATGCTATTCAATATTAAAATACAGGGAAGAGCATGATGACATTGAAGAGAAGCTTTTTGATCTGAAGAATATTATAATTAAATACCTCCCACCACAAAAGGATTATAACCTTTGTAATAATATATTGATGGAGCTTTTTGATTTGGAAAAAGATTTAAATGATCATTCCAGAATAGAAGATTTAATAATGGTTCCTATGGTAGCTCAGATGGAGCAAGAGTTAAGAGAAAAGCATAAAATTAATCCTTCTTCATATGAATAAGATAAAATATATAATACTAGAAGATTCTTATATAATTCGTGAAGGATTGAAGTCTATCTTATCAGAATTTCCTGAAGCTAAACTTGTCTTTGAGGGGATTTCAAATAAGAAAAACTATAGTGAAGTCAGTCATGATATAGACTTTGTGATTGTAAATCCAAATCAAGTTCCTGATAATTGCCTGCATTATCTCAATGAATGGGTAAATAATGAAGTTGAAGTGGGAGCTATATTTTCAGAAGAAGTCAGTAATCAACTGAAAGGTAAGATAAAGTATTTTATCCAGCTTAATGATGAACGAGATACAATTCTTGATGTCTTTCGTAAGATGACAAGAGGAAAGCAAGTAGGAAAGGATAATAGCACAATCTTGTCTTCACGAGAAAAGACGATATTGCGGCATATTGCAATGGGTATGACCAATAATGAAATTGCAGAAGCTCTATTTATTAGTAGCCATACTGTAATGACTCATAGAAAGAATATCACACGTAAGTTAGAGATAAAGACCGTTTCAGGTTTGACGGTTTATGCTTTATTGAACAACATTATTAGTTTAAATGAGTTAAAATAACTACATATACTATCTGAGATTTTGTCTTTTGGGAGCGTTCGCTCCCTTTTTTTATACCTAAATGTTGGTATTGATAAAACTATAATCCCATAATATATTTGCCTCTGGAATTGTTCTAAATTAAAATTCACATTTGATATTAGGTACATCCTTGATGTCAGATAATAAAACACACAATTATGGCTACAATAGGAATATTTTATGGATCTACTACTGGTAATACTGAAGGAGTAGCAGAAAAAATAAAGAATCAATTTGGAGATAATGCAGAAGTGATTAATGTTGCAGATGCTGATCGTTCACAATTGGAATCTTATAAATATCTGGTTCTTGGTGCTTCTACTTGGGGTATTGGTGATCTTCAAGATGATATGGATGCATTTTTAGATACTTTGGGTGAAGCTAATCTTGAGGGCAAGAAAGTAGCTCTATTTGGATTGGGTGATGCTGATGGATATCCTGATAGCTTTGTTGATGGTATAAAGAATATATTTGATGCTGTTGAAAGTAAGTCTAAAGTAGTTGGACAGGTGGCAGCAGATGGATATACTTATGATGCTTCTGAAGCTGTGGTCGATGATAAATTTGTAGGTCTTCCTATAGATGAAGATAATGAATCAAACTTGACAGATAAAAGAATCAGTGATTGGGTTGAAGGCTTAAAGGCTGAATTTAACTAAGATCCAATATTCTTTCCACACATATAAATCCAGATATGACTTATTTCATATCTGGATTTTTTTTGAAATATCTTAAAGAACTTAGAAGAAGACAATTATAATATAATATATCCCCATGCCAATAAATATGATAGAGGTGATTCTTCGAAAGTAGACATCAACCTTCTTAGCTGAATTATAAAATGAACTAATGCTTTTCATACTAAAGGCTATTATCCATGATATAAGAATTACAGGAAGTGCAGTTGCAAGAGAAAATAAAACTAACAACATAATACTACCATCGTTCTTTATAACCATTGGAATGACTCCTCCAAAGTATAAACTCGCACTATATGGACAAAAAGCAAGAGCAAATATTACTCCTAATATAATTGAACCATAATTTCCTTTAAGGTTGATTTTCTGGGCGAGTCTATTAAAATAGTTTCCTCCTCCGGGTAAAATGTCCTGAACTTTGTCTAGCATCAACAAGCCGATTATTAGAAGCAATACCCCAATAATCTTTTCTCCATATTTGTTGAAGAAATAACTTACTTCGAAAATATCTGCACCAAGAATCAATATTGCTCCAATCGCCAGATATGAAAAACTACGCCCAAGAGCATACAAAATACCACTATAGAATATCTTTTTTGTAGATACAAAGTTCTGGCTGATATATGCCGTTGCCGTGATGTTTGTAGCCATAGGGCAAGGACTTATAGCCATTAGTATTCCTATAAGAAAGGCTGATAATAGAGGGAAATTGACTTCTGTCAGTATGTTATTTAACCACTCCATTCTATTTAGATAGCAGTTTTATTTCACCCTTAATCTTATCTTTTAATGCTTTAGGGTTTGCTATAGCATTCTGAAAAGCAAAATCAGTGAGGTCAGCTTGTTTGTCTTTTGATTCAATAATTAAAGAAGAAGATACAATACCATACTTTTTTGCAAGATCATAATTCTTTGCATCTGTAAAATCTAATGCTTTGAAATTTACATTCTTTAATGAGCTTATAGCTGTTTTTGCATTTTCTTCTATTGCCTTGCAAGTCATACATCTTCTCGTACTATGGAAGTAGTATACAGTTATATCATTAGAATCTGTTTTTGTACTCTGTACTGTTGTATTTGTGTCTTTAGATTCTTCAGTTTGTTGATTACATGAGAAAGTAGAAAATATACAAACGATTAGTAGTAGGCTAAAAATCTTGTTCATGGCTTAGTTTTTATGTTGTTCTAAAATTTCGATAATTTCTTTTTCTGACGGAACAGTGCCGCTTGAAGTAACTTTCTCATCTATAACTATTCCCGGGGTTGATAAAATCTTATAACTCAAGATTTCACTAATGTCAGTAATGTATTCAACTGAGCTTTCTGGATAAGATTTTTCAGTTATTCTTTGAATCTCAGCATATAGTTTTTTACACTTTGAGCATCCACTGCCTAATACTTTAATTTTCATTTTATGATTGTTGTTTGTTTAAATTATCAAATAAATATGGATCTTAATTTACTCTATAAGTGATAAGCAAACAGTAAAAAACACATTTGATTATTTGCAATTATAGGGATTATTTTAAGGAAAACATAAGGATATTTCTTGAATTTAGATGCTGCTTAGTGTTTATATTCAAACACTTTTATTTTATAATGTTATGAAATAAACTAGTTTCAGGAAGGATTGCAGCATTATTCACTAAATATTATAAGTGTGGCATAATGTATTTAATAGATCACAAGTCATGTTATGTCTCGTTGCGATAAAAAGTGAAAGTCTATGGACAAAATCCAATAGGCTTTAAACTAAATTTGGTAGGTCTCTTGATTTTTTTGTGATTTGCTTAAGGCAAAAAAAAGACCAGTCTATATTGACTAATCTACTCAAACTATTTTTATCTGTATTTTCAACTATACAACCAATAGTATTCTTATAATAATTAAGATCTTCAAGAATCTTTTGTTTTGGTCGAACTTTAGAGCCGTAAATAGCTGTTTTATTTTTTATGGTTCCTTTTATAGTTTTTATGTAGTTACCCCATTTTGTAATTATATTCTTTTTATTTTGGATATTCTGTCTAAATATAGAAAGGGTAGTATTTATAAAATTAGAGAAACCAGAACAATCTGTTTTTACTTCTTGAACAGGTTTATCAATAGTCACATTATAAGTTTGAGTAGTAGTAGTGCTTTGTTTTATACATAAGACTGCCTTTTCCTTAAGTTTAAGGATTACTTTCTTTAAAAAAGAAACAAAAGGTTTATGTCTTAATTTCAATTTCATGATTAACAAAGTACATTTTCTTTTTTATCTAAAACCAAAGTTAAGATAGCTTATATATTTTAGTAAGTTTTTCATTATCAAAATTTGATAAAAGATTCAGTTAATTTTATAACTATCTGGCATGTAAATCTTTCTTGCTTTGTTTTTTGTTGAAATAATTTAAATACTTTATTTATTGACAAGTGTTTATTATTAGCGCATTAGTCTCTATTATTCCAAACTTTTAACATGATATCAATTTTTTATAATGAAGTGATTTAAAAAGTCGGATAAAATCAAACAAAAGATGCCTGAAGTACTCGATGCTTGAGTTAGCATACAAAAAATATAAAAATGAGGAAACAGACTGTATCA
>JBGRPZ010000023.1:0-46056 GCA_041725915.1 Hyphomicrobiales bacterium
GGTAGGTGAGACTCTATAGTCAGGGTAGGTGAGACTCTATAGTCAGGGCAGGTGAGACTCTATAGTCAAGGCAGGTGAGACTCTATAGTCAAGGCAGGTGAGACTCTATAGTCAAGGCAGGTGAGACTATATAGTCAGGGTAGTTGAGACTATATAGTCAGGGTAGTTGAGACTATGTATTGAAATATATGTATTATAAATATGAAGTTGAATAAAGATCTTGAGCGTATTTATAAAAAAATACATTTATCTTTAGTGGTGTTAATTGTTGATAATGTGTCTGTTGTAATGACATTTATTTAAGGTTGAATGTATACACTATTTAATAAAGCAATAAAATTTATAAGCATTGGTTTACTTATATAGTTGAAATTAACTATAAAGCTGATAAATCTAAAGTACAACTTATATAATATTCTTAATCTGTGAGAATAAAAAAACCGCTTTTTAATAGTAAAGTATTGTTAAAGATGTCAACTATGATAGCTTTGTATAAGTTATATATTAGTTAGTGTGTTGACATGTTTTAATATCATATTCTATGAATAGAATCGGTATAATTATTTTATTTCTTGCTTTTATTGCAAAAGGTGTTTTTGCACAAAATGAAAAACGAGCTGCTGTAACAATTCCTTTTACATTATTAGATGATAAGTATGTACTTATTCACCCTGTGATAAATGATAGGGATACCCTTACATTCTATTTTGATACAGGTGCAACTGCTGCTTTATTAGATAAAACTGTTGCTGAAGAAATTGGAGTTAAAGCCAATTATTCGCAAGATGTTGAAGGAGCTAGTGGCAAAAAAGAGTATAGAATAGCACTGAATCAAATTCTGTCTTTTGGTGATTTAAAAGTCGGAGAAGTGCATTGTGTACTTGAAGATATATCACGCTTAAGAAATGCTTTATCTTATCATTTTGATGGAGTTGTAGGAGCATCTATATTGAGTCAATATAAAACAGAGCTTGACTTTGACAATAAAGTGATTCGATTATATTCTCTTGATACAACACTAAATCTTGAAGATTATACAGAGCATTCATTCACTTTTGATAATTTATTGCCTATACCACAATTGGATTTAACAATGAAGATGAATAATGGCAAATCTTATACAGGTAAAGTGTTTTTTGATAGTGGCGCAGGTGTCACATTATTGGTAAATACACCATATAAAGAAGAACATAAGCTTACTGAAGGAATGAAAGTGCTGAAGGTTCAATCTGATGATATAAATGGGAAGTCGATTTCAGAAGAGATGACAATAAAAGGAATCGAATTTTGTGGTTATCAATTTTCTGAGATGCCAATAACATTGTCTTCCGATAAAGCGGGTGTTAGTTCTTATTCTGGATACCTTGGTATTCTCGGTAATGAGATTATAAATAGATTTAATATGGTGCTGGATTATGCATCTATGAAAATTTACCTAAAGCTTAATGATTTATATGATAGACCGTTTAAGTTTCCTGTAAGTGGAATTGTATTACGAAAGAACAGGAATGGAGACATCTTTGTTTATAGCATTCAGGAAACATCAAATGCATATAAATCGGGAATCCGTAAGGATGATATTGTACTCTCTATAGATAAACAAATAAGTGATGATATTAGAGTATATTATAAGATTCTGGATAGAGAAGGTGCAAAGGTAAAGATGAAAGTCCTTAATAGAGAGGACAAGAAAAAAGACTTTAAGTTTGTGTTAAAGCGTTTAATTTAAGGCTATTTTATTGTTAGTATTTCTTGTTTGTTATTTATAGCAATTAATAGAGATACAAAACTGCTTATTATATCTTCAAAAAAAGACACTCACTGCGAGTGTCTTTTTACTTTCATGTATTAATTAATTTATAAACTCCTATATAATATTATGATATGGCTGGAAGGAGTCTATAGTTTTAACTTCATTTGTATTTCTCTTACTTGTTTCTCAAGACTTCTTACAGTATCAATAAGTTCAGATTCTGTTGTATGAGGTTGAGGGACTTCAGGGCTTATATAATTGATGAACTTCCATACTTCCCTGATATCAGCAGCAGGAAGATCAAAAGGTTCGTAGTTCTTGTTTAGGGAATGAAGAGTAAGTTTATTCTCAAGTTCAATTTTATTTTCTACAACTTTAAATACGACACCATCTTCTCTAGTAAGTATGATATATGCATCATGGCTTTTCATTTCTTTCCAGTTCTGCAAGAACTCACCTGTAACAAAAGCACTATCAGGGATAGGCAGCATAGAGTCGCCACTTATCTGAAAAGTTCTGTATTTCTTTTGTTTAGATAAGAATGGCATCCTGAAAGTAGGCAATACCCTTATATATTCAGGATCTGCAAACCCGCTTTTATAGCCTGCTTTAGCCTTTTCACTGACAAGCTCAATATTTTCTTCATTATCCTGATCAATAGTAGTGGCTAATACTCTCATCTTGCTACCTTCGAGAAAAGTATCATATCCTCTCTCAAGTTGTCTTAATTCAAATTCAGGAATATTAGAGAGATTTACCTTCACAAGAGTATCAATAGACATATCAAAATAATCAGAAAATGCCATTAGTATCTGGATATTTGGCTGTGCTATATTGTTCTCGTATCCACTTAATGTTGATCTTTTCAAGTTTAGGGTTGAGGATACATCTTCTTGAGTGCGTTTTCTTCTCTTTCTTAATAGCTTGATATTGCTGGAAAAATACATTTTAAGATGTTTTTAAGTGTTAAAGTGATAGTGTGAAAACTATTGATTATTATAAAAATATATATCAATATACTTAATAAGTATAGTTGTTTATGATTATAATATAAGCGTTAATTTGTCTAAAAACTAAGCAAATATAATAATAATTCTATTATTATTATAGTAATGTCAGATAAAATGTCTATTTTATGACTACTTTATTTGAAAGTTTTATGACAATCTAAATAGGGGGAAATATGATACTTAATGAAGATAAAAAGAAGTAGGAGAGGTATTTGTGCTTAGCTTATAAAATAAGAAAGGCTACATTATAGCAGCCTTTCAGAAAATCTTTATGTAAGTGATTCGAGTCACTATAAATCTAATCTCTATCATTCATTGAATGATATAATATAGCTTCTTTAGTAAATGCTTTAGCTACACGGTCAGACATTGGGTTTCCTTCCTCCAATTGTTCAGGATGCCACTGGACAGCCAATAGAAAAGACCCTTTGTTTTCAGTATTCCATTCGATAGCCTCAGGGATGTTATCAGATGTAATAGCTGCGATTCTTAAGTCTTTACCCAACTTGTCAATAGCTTGATGATGATAACTGTTTACAATTATAGACTGTTGGTCAGTTATATTTGCAAGGAAAGAACCTTCCTTAACAGAGATATCATGCATATCCTTGAATTCTTTCAATTCTCTGTGTTTTACAGCTTGTTCAGGCAATACAGAAGGAATATCAGGGATTAGAGTACCACCAAGAGCAACATTGATCAGTTGTTGGCCTCTACAAATACCGAATACAGGCATTTTTTTCTCCAGAGCTTTATTGAACAAAGCAAACTCAAGAGTATCTCTATATCTGTCGAAACCTTCACACTTTGCAGTGTCTTCAATCTGATTATACCATTCAGGATAAATATCAGGACCACCAGCCAATAATAGACCATCACAATTATCAAGTACATCAAGAGCTTCATCAACAGGCAGCTTGTATAGGCTTAGAACTTTGACATTATCATAGTTTCTCTCCAACCAGGTCTTGTAATTCTTATAAAAATGCGTAGTATCGTATTTAGATATACCAATGATAATAGAAGGATCGGTTGATTGTTCTTCCCCAGTTGTATTATTGACATCTCCAGATGTTTCAGCTTTATTTACAGATCCTCCACAAGAAGCAACTCCTAGCATACCAAAAGTTACAAGGGCAAAAAATACTACAGATTTAAAATTATTTATCATAACAAAATTCATTTAGTTTTCACTTGAGTGAGATATAATAGTTTTGAGTTATTCTAATATAATCACTTGTAGGCTTGTTAGCTTCATCCCTTAATATCAATGTGTCTTCATGATGAGCCTTTGGAGACTTACCCAACTCAATAAGTAATCTACTAACACCCTTACCAACTTTTGTGATGATGTTAAGTGTTTTACTATTATAAAACCCTCTTTGTTGTGCTAAATTAATAAAATCATGACCCTCATTAAAAGGCAGTACAACAAAAAACTTCCCATGAGGAAGCAATAAGCTATTAGCACTATCTATTAATTCAGAATAAGAGAGAGTATCTGTATGTCTGGCCCTATCACGTTGTAAGTTTCCTGTCTTTAAAGAATCAATAAAGAATGGGGGATTACTTACAATCAAATCAAATTTATTCATAACATTAGAAGCGAAGATTCTAACATCCTCTCTATAAACTTCTAATCTATCAGAAAAATTGCATGCTATAGCATTTTCCCTACATTGCTTTACTGAAGCAGTATCTATGTCTATAGCAGACACTAAAGCATCCTTAAACTTATCTGCCATCATCATAGATAAAATGCCGCATCCACACCCGATATCAAGAATATTGTTGTAATGGTTACCACCAATCCATGAACCTAGAAGAATTGAATCAGTACCTACCTTCATGGTAGATATATCATCACAGATGCTAAATGTTTTTAAGTGGAAAGGTTTGGACATTGTCAGACTTATAAATAAATATCTATCAATCCTTCAGGAGCTATTATATCAATATTCTTTGTTTCTCTGTCTACTTTCTTTATGATGTTATCAGAGATAGGGATTAAGATTTCATGACTTCCATCATTAACTTGAAAGATAGCTTGGTTTGGATACTCGAGGATATCATCAATAACTCCCACTTCACCATATTTCTCATCAGTGATTTTAAATCCTTTCACCTCATGAAAATAGAACTTATTTCCAGATAGTTTTGGTAGTACAGAAAGGGGTAAATATAGTTCACAACCAGCAAGTTCTTCAGCCTTGTCTAAGGAAGAAATATCTTGAAACTTTATAAAACCCTTATTACCTCTAAGGTTCATTTCTTCAATAAAGAAAGGAATAAGACCAGTTCTGGTGTCAAGAAGTACCATTGATAACTCATGATATTGAGAACTATCATCAACATCAAGGACAAAATTCACCTCACCATCCATACCATGAGGCTTTGTTAGTCTACCAAAATAAAAGCAGTCAGCAGTATTCATTATTTATTATTTCCAATTGTCAAACATATTCAAAAAAAGGCCAATGATAAACATTGGCCTTCAAATTCTTTATAGAAGATATTATTAAGCTTCTTCTTGAGTTGCTTCCTCAGCAGCAGCTTCACCTTCTTCAGTATTTTCAGCAGGTTGAGCAGCAGCAAGTTCTTCAGCTCTTCTCTTAGCTAATTCAGCAGCTCTTGCATCACTAACAGCTTTCTCAGCTTCAAGACGAGCGTTCTTTTCAGCACGCTTAGCTTCGTCTCTTGCACTAATCTTTCCAGAAATCTTCTCTTCTTTCTGAGTTAACCAAGCTTGGAATTTAGCTTCAGCTTCAGCTTCAGTAAGAGCACCTTTTCTAACTCCGTTAAGGAGGTGACTCTTCATCATCGCACCTTTATAAGAAAGGATAGATCTTGTAGTATCAGTAGGTTGAGCACCAGTCTGAAGCCATTTAACTGCTTTTTCTAAATCAAGATTAATTTCAGCCGGATTTGGAATTGGATTATAAGTACCAATTTTTTCAATAAATTTACCATCACGTGGCGCACGGCTGTCCGCAATTACAATGTGATAAAAAGGTCTACCCTTCTTACCATGTCTTTGTAATCTAATCTTAGTTGCCATAATTTTCTATGTTTTTACAATTAACATTTTAATCTCAAGGCAGATGAGGAGTCATCACCTCTCTTACCAAAATGGATGCAAAGATGATAATTTTTGTTGAAATAGAAAAATAAAATTTACTTTTCGGTTCATGCATTATCAATAATAATCAGATACTTTATTCTGCAGAGCTTGTTATACTTTGCTGAACCCATTCTAAGTTTTTATTTAACGTGTATTTTAAGATAACCTTACCTCCAGAGGGATTTATATTTGAGTCATTATCTTTATATACAGGAAATACCCTTACAAGAGTATCGCTGTTCATTGAATATTTGTCATGTCCTTGGTATGAAGATTCAAATTTTGTGGGAAGAGTAGGGGTATTGATTCTGATGAATCTATCATTTTTAAATGCGTATCCTATAACTTCACCATAGGCACCACTTCCGACAGATTGATTTACAAAGAATACTTCTGGGAGATTATCTTTATTTACGTCGCCTATATAAATGGTCTTAATCGGATCTGATTCAAATGCCTTGTTTGCTAACAGGTGATTATCTTTACTTATTGATAAATCTACAACATCAAGTGATGAAGGTTCAGATAGAGAGACCTCAATATCATAGCCATTATATAAGGAAGCTATGTTTCTGTCTGAATTCACATCATATGATAGTACTTTCATTACAGGAGTATCATTATTCTTAACTTGAGTGCCAATATTTGTTCCACAACTGGCACATAAAAAGAGTAAAACAAAAAACAAAATAACTTTGCTAAGGGCGGTTTTCATGACTTATTAAGTATTGAGGTGATCAAAATCCAATGGCTTCTAACTCCAATAAGTGTTCAGATCCTTATTGGCCTACTATATATTTTGAGAAGAAACCTTATTTAATTGTTGAGATTCTTATGGTTATTCAAAAAATAATCTCCTTTTATACAACAAATTATTAATCTTGCTTATTGCTTTATTCATTAATACTTGATTACTGTTTTAGGTGAAAACGTTTATAATGTCTCGTAGATTCTCATATTCTGACAGGAGTGTTTTTCTATTACCCATCTCGAAATCTTTAAAATCAAAGCCAGGAGAGACAGTGCATCCAACGAGACCATAATCCTTGTCTTTTTCTATTTCAGCAGCAAACCAACAGTTTGCAGGTACTACAGCAAGAGGATGTGCATCATTTTCTAGCTTTCCCAACTTCTTACATTCATACTTACCAGAAGGATGTATTATATGGATAAAGAAACAAGCCCCATCATAATGATGCCATAATTCATCAGACTTTATTCTATGGAACTTAGAGATATCACTTTTTGTGAGCATATAATAGATAGCAGTAGAAAATGTTCTTTCACTATCGAATTCATGAGGTAAACATTGCTTATCGCATACCATAGAAGAGCGATAAACTTCTCTAAAAAAACCTCCCTCCGGGTGAGGAGAAAGGTTTAAACTCTTAATATAAGTTTCTTTTGTGTTTATCATTGTTTTCTGAGTTCTCTATATCTTCTATTGATCTTCTCTTCTTTGAAGACCCAAATTAATCTTAAGCTTAGTGAATTGTTGAATTGCTCTCTGTCCATCTTATTACCTTTACTATCAGTAAAAACACGCTCTCTTATAGGAACAAGAGAGTAAGAGTATCGCATATCCATCCATAGATTCTGGAAAAGTCTTACCTGTACATCAGCAAGAAGGTTATAGTCATCTTTTTTGTATAAGGTTTCAACAGGTTTTGTTATCTTTTGAAACTCTTTTTCTTCTCCACCTAACAAACGAGAATAAGAAAATCCAACTCCACCTCTTATAATATCCTTATCAGTGTAGTGAATCAGAACAGGTATTTCAACATAGTTTAACTTTAGTGAATATTGATAAGGTACTCCTTCTGGAGGTGTTCCATACATGAATTTATTTCTTGAGAAAGAACCTTTCTGAGTGTATAGGCCTTCAAGAGTAAAGCTCCAGTTTCCTGCAAATGGAACTATAGCTGCTGCACCAATATCGAAACCTAGTTTGTCGAACCCCTTTACTTCATCTCCTTCAACCTGAGAAGCATTTAAACCAACAATAGCAGCTCCTTTTATAATTTGAGCATTAGCAGAAGTACCTATCACTGTTATCATTAATATGACTACTGCTATGCTTAGATAGTATTTAAAGTTCATGGTATAATTATTTCAATGGATAAAAATCAAGATTAAAAGGCAAACATACAAATGTCAACAATTGAAACAAAATAAATTTATTTTGCATGAAGATAAAATAAACAGTAAATTTAGCCGAAACTATAAATAACAACTTCAAATAAGATTATACAACTCTACACTTTTTAACAAATGAAGAATAAACAAGTACCCTGGCAACTGCTAATTATACTGGTTTTAGGTTTAATAGCATCTATTCATATGTATAGTGAATATGAGAATAAGATTATAGAAAACACGAAGGACTTTCAACAAGAGAATACCTATCATGAGCCTACAATAAGCACTCCTTTAGATAGTGAATTTGATAATAATCGAGACATTCAGTTAAAGAGAACAGAAAGGCATACTGACCATCACATAATAGAAAAGAGATCGTAGAAAAATAAAAAGCTCTCTCATGATTTAATGAGAGAGCTTTTTGTTATAGCTTAAGTACAGATCTTTACTTCAGACTTAAAGAGATACGTTTTCTTTTCACATCAACATTCAAGACTTTAACCATCACTTGTTGTTGGAGTCTTACTACTTCATTAGGGTCTTTCACATATGAGTGAGACATTTCACTTAGATGTATCAGTCCATCCTGATGTACACCTATGTCAACAAAAGCACCAAAAGCAGTAATGTTCGTTACAATTCCAGGAAGTCTCATGCCTTCTTTGAGATCTTCAATCTCGTTGATGCCTTCAGCAAAGCTAAAAGCTTCAAACTTCTGCCTTGGATCTCTTCCGGGCTTCTCTAGTTCTTTGAAGATGTCATTTAATGTAGGTAGGCCTACATCCTGAGTGACATAATCCTGAAGCCTTATCATTTTTCTCAGACTTGGATTTACGATCAAGTCATCAACTTTACATCCTACTTTCTTGGCCATCTTTTCGACTATTCCATAGCTTTCAGGATGCACTGCGCTTTTGTCAAGTGGATTCTTTGCGTTATGGATTCTCAGGAAACCAGCAGCCTGTTCAAATGCTTTTGGGCCAAAGCGGGATACTTTCATTAATTCCTTTCTTGATTTGAAAGCTCCATTCTTATTTCTATAATCCACTATATTATTTGCAAGTGTCTTACCAACACCTGACACATAAGTAAGAAGTTCTGCACTGGCAGAGTTGACATCTACACCAACATTATTTACACAACTACCTACAGTATCAGCTAAGCTGTTTTGTAGAGAGCTTTGTTCAACATCATGTTGATACTGACCTACTCCTATAGACTTAGGGTCGATCTTTACAAGTTCAGCTAATGGATCCATCAGTCTTCTACCAATAGAAACAGCACCCCTTACAGTTATATCATGCTTTGGAAACTCTTTTCTTGCTATTTCTGATGCCGAGTATATAGATGCCCCACTTTCATTGACCATAACAATAGTAACATCACGTGTCAATGGCATGGTTCTTATTAAAGTTTCAGTCTCTCTACCAGCAGTACCATTACCTATGGCAATAGCTTCAATCTGGTATGCTTCCACCAAACCTTGTATTACTTTTACAGAACCGACAACATTCTCTTGAGGAGGATGTGGATAAATAGTTTGACTATGAATAAGATCACCTTGTCTGTTCAGACAAACCAACTTACATCCTGTTCTGAATCCGGGATCTATGGCGAGAACATTCTTATGACCAAGAGGAGCGGCAAGCAGTAGCTGGCGTAAGTTCTCAGCAAAAATTCTTATTGCTGCTTCATCAGCTTTAGCTTTTGCTAGAGCTCTGATTTCGTTCTCCATAGATGGCCCTAATAATCGTTTAAAGCCATCCTTTACAGCTAATTCAACTTGTTCAGCAGATTTGCTTTTATTCTTTTTTACAAACTTTCGCTTGAGTAGATCAAGAGAACGTTTTTCGTTAGGGGCAGTACTTAACTTCAATATACCTTCCTGTTCACCTCTGAGCAGAGCAAGTATTCTATGGGAAGGAGCTTCAAGCAAATGTTCAGAGTGATCGAACCAAGCTTCATACTTGTGGCCTTCGTTTTCTTTTCCTTTTACCACCTTAGCAACAACGACAGCTTCGTTTTGATAAAGTATTCTCATAGACTTACGAGTAGAGATATCTTCATTTACTTTTTCGGCAATAATATCTCTAGCTCCGGATAAAGCATCTTGAATATCTTTGACTCCTTTCTTTTTAGAGACAAATGTTTTTGCCAGAGCATTTATATTCTCATCTTTTTGTAGAAGTATAGTTTCTGCTAAAGGCTCAAGTCCTTTTTCTCTGGCTACTGTAGCTTTAGTTTTACGCTTTGGCTTATATGGTAGGTATAGATCTTCAAGAAGAGATAAAGATTCTGCCTGTTGTATCTTTTTCTTCAGGTCGTTGGAAAGTTTACCTTGCTCTTCAATAGTATCAAGAATAAACTTACGTCTTTTCTCTATTTCCTCAAGTTGGAGATTTCTTTCTCTGATTTGGCTGATCTGTACTTCATCCAACTGACCAGTTCTTTCTTTTCTATATCTTGAAATAAATGGTATGGTAGCACCTTCCTCTAGTAGTTGTAAGGTGTTTTCTATTTGCCAGTCTTTTACATTAAGTTCACTGGCAATTATTTTTATATTCTTAGATTCCATAAATCATAAAGGAATTTAATGTCTTATCTTCTGTTTGTACAAAGAAAGTTAAAAACTTTTATCGTATAAAATTACGGAAGAGTTTCGATTAAGAAAATAGTCTTGTGATGATTCTGGGTATTTATAAAAATTAAACTCAGTAGATGTAATTTAACATAACATTGAGCCAATAATTGGTAAAATAGCTATTCTTTCGTGGGATGGTACTGTATAACATAAAATACGATACGTTTAGAGAGCAGAAATAACAGTTTTCAACTTATGAAGTTGTTTATATATAGGGTGATACGGGCTTCGAGAAGAGAAAAAGTTGTGTACAATAAAAGGAAGCAAATAATTCAGCTTATGAAAGAAGAGACAGGAGGTCATGTTAACTTCCTATCGAAATATTCTTCTAAATCATGAGGTTGAATCAATGAGGTGTAAGAATAAGAGTAATCACTTTCTATCTTTTCTTTTACAGAAAGATTATTTTCAACAATATTTCTATCTATAATCGATACTATATTTATAGTCTTACGAGGGACACATTTCAGGAGATCTAAATATTGATATAAAGTATGTCCTGAAACAACATCATCCTCTATAATACATATATCATAAGGTTCGATAATAGGGTTAACGGTTACAGGAGCATTTCTTATATAGTTCTTAGGTTCTACTCTTACCATATTCAATGGAATTTCTTTGTCAGGGTTTTTCTTTTGATGAATTTGGTTCAAGAATATACTCATGATACTTCCTGTTTCAGGTACACCTAGAAACAAATCTACATGCTGAAGTTTTGTAATCAGAATTTTATAGACGATCTCCATAAACATATTCGCTCGATGAACAGTATCACAAGCTTTCCTAAAATCAGTTTCGAATTTAAACATCATGCCTGACTTAGTAGTAAAGCCTATATCAGAGAATCTAAAACATCCACAGTAGTCTGCGTAAGAAATTAAATTATGGATTTCGTTATTCTTTCTCATCATAAGAAGGTTTTTTTAATATCTGTTGATTTAGATAAATGACTTGATTATTTTCATAAAAGAAACGTGGTAATATGAGAGTTTCTCAGAGAGTAAAAAAGAGTCTATAGTTCACTTGATATAAGTATAAAGTCTTTTCTGAGAAAACGCAGCAATTTCTTTTGCAAGTATCTACCAATAATAACAATTATATTAAAGAAAATCCTTGATAAGTTTTCATTTATAGGCCATTAAGTACTCTCTTTATGTTATATAATACAGGCCGTATATCCATAGGAAGGCGATACTTTAACTGTTTGTTATTAAATCTAAACTTATAGAAATTCTCTGTTTTTGAGGCTTCAAGTAAGGATAGTAGACTCTTATTTTCTTTTATAAGCTTTTCATTTGTGCCAATCAGCTTTTTAATTTCATCTACGATAGAATTTCTACCAGCGATATTCTGGATATAATATCTATTATGCTCCATTATGATCATGGAATAATAGTGATGATTTACTATCCAGTCTTTTTCGATCAGAGACTCTAGCAACAATTTCTTTAGAGTTTCCTCTTTAAAGCACAATAGGTTTACCCAATATTCTTGTGTTTGCCTTTCATAACTTTCTTTTATTTTACAAAAGACGATATTATGTGCTGCTGTGAGCCTCTCAGGTTCAGAGATAACTTCTATACGATTATCTTCATACTTGATATAGTCATTAACTTCAAGATCATTTAATATAGCAATGATAAGATGTTTCCCAAATAATAAGTAGCTTACAGGTAGCTTTCCTGTTGATGGATGGATTTGCAATAAAATGAATTTCTCAGCGATACTAATATTCATATTTCTGTTTCTTGTATATAAATTACTATTTATGCTTATCGACCTTTAATTCTTTTAAGAGATGATAAAAAAACTTATCTATGGCAAACTTCTCCCTCCAAGGATAATGGCCGCACTTGTCTAACTCTATAACCTTATGCTTTTTCTTTATAGCTTTTAAAGGTTCAGTAACACCTTTGATAGGATGACTATCATATGTTCCATGAATAATTGTTATAGGACATTGAATCTTTGAAGCTATATTTATTAACTCCCCACTTCTTCTTAGCTCTACAGCTTCAGACCATACAGAATTAAATAACTCAAAATTGAATATGGTATTATTATCCTCATTTAATAAGCAGTATGAATCTGCTATTGTTGCAAGCTTTGCTAAGTCTGTGAATTCCTCATTGTTTATTTGTTTATGATCAGAAGATAGTCTCTCTATTATAGACTTATATCTAAGCTTTTGGTTACAATTCAGCTTAGATAAACGCAAATCGTCCTGATCGATTTTGTATTCTTCTTGTAATGCTCCACAGCTAATCAGTATTAGCTTTTGTACAAGCTCAGGGTGTTTTGCTGCCAGTAGCATAGACAACCAAGCACCCCAAGAGTGACCAACCACAACAGATTTTGTATTGCAGCTACTTATTGCTTGTTGCCTTAACTCTTCTATCTGCTCATCAATAGAGAACTTAGTTTGTAAGGCTTCTACAATTCCACAATATTGGGATAAATCGGCAGTGAGTGAATTTAATTGCCCTGCACCTCCAGGACCACCATGTACAGTAATTATTTTATATGGAGCATCTCCATGAAATTTGATATTCATAATATAAAAATAAAGAATTGGTTTGTTGTAATAGCCTGAATCCAAGGCTATAGATTATAATTGAAATTGATTGTAAAATTAGTTGATTTCTACATCAAAGAACTTAGAATCACTAATTTTCATCTTACTATCCGGAACTTTGAATTTAACGACCTTATCTTCATATGTCTTTGATACTGGTATAGGCTCTGTGTATTTCTTTAGAGTCAAAAAGTATCTGCCTCCAAAGTTACCTATATTCTCAAGAAAGGTAAGGTTAATCATAAAGTCTTGATGACAACGTGAAAAGCCATAATTTAATAATTCACTTTCTTCTTTATGTAAATTGATAGTGGTCATAAACGATTTTACCTGTCCGTCTTTAAGATAATATGTCTTTACTTCATTCCCTTGCTGCTTGAATAATATGATATCTTTAGTATCTAATTCCATTTTGATGCCATAATTATCATTTGGAATAGTTACTTTCTTCGAGATATGAATATCTATGTCTTCAAGGTTATCAAGGTCTTTAGTGACAGCGCCAATAAGATTAGTTGTTCTGTAATACCAAAAGATAAGTATCAGATTCCCTAAACAAAAGGTATAGAAAATGTAAAATAGGTCATTTAATAATAGCTCTATGAAACTCATATCCGGTTTCTCGAAAGTCCAATCATACCAAGTATCAAAAGCTGTAATTATAACTATCTCGATGAGTATATATAAAAGGACTTTCCAGAACTTACCATAAATGCCGTTTATAAGGATTGAAGCAACAACTCGGGAAACAAAAATTATTGGAAACCAATATAACATTATATATGAAGCCCATTCAACCAGATCTTTAAACCACACACCTGTATACCAACCAAGAGAATCCAATGGTTGATAGGAAACTATAAACAATACAGAAAATACACTCATAAAGAGTGATTGAAGGAATAAGCTTTTAACTTTAAAAAACTTTCCCGGAACTTTTTCTGCACCCAACCAATTCATATCAAATAAATGTTATCAAAAGTTATAAAGGCTTCTTAATATAAGAGTCTAGTTGCAAAAGTATAACATAATAAACAATAATATATTTTCCGAATTAAGTTTCTTTATTATTTATAAAGGCTCAATATATTTATAGATTCCTCCTTAAGAAACCTTATATTAATATTTGCTACATAAGCAATTTGTATAAGATGAATTCCTTATGTAATAGTTGTGGTAATGCAGCTTGTGAATTAAGATAAAAGCTTTTTTTGGTTTGAATTTTATAAAACACCCAATACTAACATCTTATTTGTTGGGTTAACATTCTATAATTTTTACTGGAAGAGTAAAATCCCTATTATTTCATTTTAGCATTTCAATATTACCAATAGAAATAATTACGGTTTCGGTTATATGGATGTTTTGTGAGAAAAAGGCTGCTTAAATTGGTGTATAGAGGCTTGAAAATAGTGTATTGGTGATCTGGCATAGCTTAAAATCGAATCTTATGATTGCTTTTTAGTATAAAAAGCTTTGTTTTTTTACGATTGGCAGGTTGCATTAGCTATTGCTTTAGTTACTGTTAATAATCATGCAGCATAAGGATAGATATTTTGCTTCATATTTTATATTAAATGGCTTAATAGCTTAATCATTTTAAAAGTTATATTTTTCTGAAGAATAATACTTCTTTCATGAGAATAAAGAAAATAGAATTAGTAAGTTCTTTATAAAATTGTTAATTTAAGACTATTGAATTATGAATTGATATCCTGATTATTTACCAATGATGCAATTAAAAATATAGTATTTTTGCGCGGCTTTTAACTTACAGAAATAGTACAATATAATGTTTATAATATTTGATACCGAAACCACAGGTTTACCGAAGAACTATAATGCTCCTGTTTCCGATTCTGATAATTGGCCAAGGTTAGTACAATTAGCCTGGCAGATTCATGATGTAAAAGGAGACTTGATAGAGGTAAAGAATTATATCATCAAACCTGATAGTTTTGAAATTCCTTATGCAACAGAGAAAATACATGGTATTTCAACTGAAAGGGCTTTACGACAAGGTGTTGATTTGTCATTTGTATTGGAGGAATTCAATAAATCTCTGGCAAAATCTTCTTTTACAGTAGGGCATAATGTAAATTTTGATATCAATATTGTAGGAGCTGAATTCCATCGCAAGGGAATCAAGACACCATTGATGGGCTTTGATTCTATAGATACGAAGAGTGATGCAACAACAGAATATTGTGCTTTGCCTGGAGGCAAAGGAGGCAATTATAAATGGCCTACACTTACTGAATTACATACTAAGCTATTTGATGAAGGGTTTGGAGAGGCACATAATGCTTCGGCAGATGTTGAAGCTACAGCTAGATGTTTCCTTGAGCTTATCCGTTTAGGTGTAATTACGACAGCTGTATTAAAGCAAAAACCTTCTTTTCTTGATGAGTTTAGAGCCAATAATCCTGATATAATTCAGGCTATAGGATTAAATATACAACCCTATAACCCCAATGATATTGAAGATGGGGGAGAGATTGAAACGAGAACAAACGAGATAATAGATCTTACAGATGATGAAAATGTAGATATTTCTACAATTAATTACAGTCATCTTCATGTCCATACTCAATATTCAATACTTGATGGTGCAGCCGAGATACCCGGATTGATAAAGAAGGCAGCAGAAGATAATATGTCTGCCATTGCAATTACTGATCATGGCAATATGTTCGGGGTTAAGCTATTCCATCAGATGGCTACAAAGAATGGGATAAAACCTATACTTGGTTGTGAAGCATATGTCGCCCGACGTTCAATGGATAGTAAGGCAGACAAACATGATGCTGGCGGTTATCACTTGATTCTTTTAGCTAAGAACCTTGAAGGTTATCACAACCTGATGAAGATTGTTTCTTACTCATGGTTGGAAGGTTATTATTATAAACCTCGTACCGATAAAGAGCAATTGCGTAAGCATAGTAAAGGCTTGATAGCTTTATCGGCTTGTCTTGGTGGTGAGATTCCAAAGAAAATTACTGAAGAATCTGAAGAAGCAGCTGAAGCTTCTTTACTTGAATATAAAGAGATCTTTGGTGAAGATTTCTTCTTAGAACTTCAAAGGCATCCATCAGAAGATCCTCAATTATATAAAGAAGTCTACGAAGATCAGATGTTTGTTAACAGAGCTTTGATAAAGCTTGGTAAGAAATGTGGAGTTAAATGTGTAGCTACTAATGATGTGCACTTTATCAATGCTGATGATGCTGCTGCTCATGATAGACTTATTTGCCTGAGTACAGGTAAGGATCTTGATGATCCTAACAGGATGAAATATACTCGTCAGGAGTGGTTTAAAACTCAGGATGAGATGAAGGAATTGTGGAAAGATTATCCACAAGCTCTTGCAAATACTCAGGATGTAGTTGACAGGGTAGAATCTTTCTCTTTGGATGTAGATCCTATTATGCCTGACTTTGTCCTGCCTGAAGACTTTGATGATGAAGATGAATACCTGAAGCATATTACATATGAAGGTGCTTATATGCGATGGGGTAAAGATGATGTTACTCCTGAAATTAAAGAACGTATAGACTTTGAGTTGGAGACCATCAAGAAGATGGGATTCCCCGGATACTTCCTTATTGTATGGGATTTCCTGAAAGCTGCCAGAGATATGGGTGTGTCTGTTGGGCCTGGTCGTGGTTCTGCGGCGGGTTCTGCGGTTGCTTACAGTTTACGTATCACTGAAATTGATCCAATAAAATATAATCTACTTTTCGAAAGATTCTTGAATCCTGATAGGATATCAATGCCTGATATTGATATTGATTTTGATGAGGATGGAAGATCAAAGATTCTGGAGTGGGTAGTCAATAAATATGGGGCAAAGAGAGTAGCCCATATTATCACTTTTGGTACAATGGCACCTAAGATGTCTATTCGTGATGTTGCCCGTGTACAAAAGTTGCCTTTGCCTGAGGCTGATCGATTGGCAAAGCTGATTCCGGAAAGGCCGGGAACATCTTTTGCGAAAGCTTTTGAAGAAGTTCCTGAGCTGTGTGATGAAAGAGATAAAGGTGCTGAGGAGGTTTCCAGTGTCCTACAATACGCTCAGGTGTTGGAGGGGTCTGTAAGGAATACAGGTACACATGCTTGTGGTATTATCATTGGTAAAGATGATTTGGAGAAGTATGTTCCTATCAGTACGGCCAAAGATTCAGAACTGACATATGTAACTCAGTATGATGGTAAGCATGTTGAGAATATAGGTCTGCTTAAGATGGATTTCCTTGGCCTGAAGACATTATCAATAATCAAGGATGCTGTCGAGAATGTTAAGCTTTCAAAGGGTATAGATGTAGATATCGAGAATGTAGACCTTGAAGACGAAAAGACTTATGAACTTTATTCCAGAGGAGAAACTACAGGCTTGTTTCAGTTTGAGTCTGACGGAATGAAGAAATATCTGAAGGAACTAAAGCCTACTCGTTTTGAGGATCTGATTGCGATGAATGCACTTTACCGCCCGGGACCTATGGAGTATATCCCTCAGTTTATCGCCCGTAAGCATGGAAGGGAAAAGATAGAGTATGATCTCCCTGTTATGGAAGATCAATTGAAGGAAACCTATGGAATTACAGTCTATCAAGAGCAGGTGATGCTTCTGTCAAGAACTATGGCAGGCTTTACCCGTGGTCAGTCTGATTCATTGCGTAAGGCAATGGGTAAGAAGATCAAGGCCATGATGGATGATCTTAAGGTGAAATTCGTTGAGGGTTGCGAGAACAATAATCTTGATACCAAGAAGGTAGAAAAGGTCTGGCGTGATTGGGAGAACTTTGCAAAGTATGCTTTCAATAAATCACATGCTACTTGCTACTCTTATGTGTCTTATCAGACTGCATACATGAAAGCTCATTACCCTGGTGAGTTTATGGCTGCTGTTCTGAGTAGAAACCTGAATGATATAAAGAAGATCACTTTCTTTATCGAAGAATGCCAGAGAATGGGACTTAAGGTCTTGGGACCTGATGTCAATGAATCTCATGCCAGATTTACTGTAAATAAGAAAGGAGAAATCCGTTTTGGCCTTGCAGCGATCAAAGGTGTTGGTGAAGCTGCCGTTGAAGAAATAATTAATGAGAGAACTGAGAATGGTGAATATGCCAACTTGTTTGATCTTGTGAAGAGAGTTGGCCTTAGAACCGTAAACAAGAAGAGCCTTGAAGCTCTGGCTATGGGTGGAGCTTTTGATAACTTTGTTGGTGTCCATAGAGCACAGTTGTTCTTCAGAAATACAGAAAGGGAAACTACCTTTCTTGAGAAGATAGTGAAGTTTGGTAATCAGTTTCAAGAACAGAAGTTTTCTGCTCAGGTTTCGTTGTTTGGAGAGTCTCAAGAAGTAGATCTACCAGAGATCCCTGCTCCTAAATGTGAAGCTTATACTAAACTACAGCTCATAAATCAGGAAAAAGAAGTTACGGGTTTTTACATCTCAGGTCATCCTCTGGATGAATATAAGTTGGTTATAGATAGATATTGTACTCATCCAATATCGACTTTGAAAGATGACTTAGCTCCTTTGAAAGGAAAGCCAATTACTTTTGCTGGTATTGTAACTGTTGCTGCTCACCGTCAAACCAAGAATGGAAAGCCTTTCGGGACTTTACTTGTTGAAGATTTTAGCGAAAGTATCAACCTGATGCTTTTCTCTGAAGATTATGGAAAGAACCAAATGTACTTTGTGCAGGGATCATATCTACTTATAAATGCAACTGTAAGAGCGAGATTCAATAACCCAGATAATCTAGAGCTTAAAGTGAACTCAATATGCTTTCTTGATGAAGTTCTTGATAAGAGAACTAAGGAAGTTGAGGTAGAATTTAGTACAACTGAGATCGATGAGCCTTTGATTGAAAAGTTGAGTTCAGCAGTAGAGGAGTTTAAAGGAGCTTGCAAACTCTCAATTAAGGTTGTTGATCCTGATGAAAGCATACAGGTTCCAATGAGATCGAGGTCAAAGCGTGTAGACCCTAATAAGTTTATTCAATTTATAGAGAGTTTAGGCAAAGGAAGCTATAAGCTTATTAGCTAAAGGCCTTATAAGGCTTGTGTTTCTTATGTATATTGGTAAATTTGTCCTTCAAACAAAAATGATATTATGCAGGATAGATTATGGGGAAGAATAGCAAACGGGCTAGTTATTATATTTATAGGTTTTGTTATCTCTTATCATATAAGGCAACTAAATCATATTCCATTAGAGTATCATTCATGGACTCAGTGTGATTATTTGGCTGTTGCAAAGAAGTTTAGCAATGAGAGTTTAGATTTCTTTCATCCACAGACTTATTGTCTGAATAAGTTTTCTGATGAAGTTGGTAATCCTAGCCCTACAGGGAATATTACCAGAATTGACTTTCCTATTCATTCATGGATAGCTGGGATTTTGATGAAGATGACCGGAAATCAAACTCCCTTTTATTATCGACTGTTGGTGTTATTGGTAAATTTGGTAGGCTTGTTTTACTTGTGGAAGTTGTTTAGGAGCTTTTTATTGAATTATACCTTATCGGTTCTGATGTTCCTATTGTGTTTGATGTCTCCTGTATACTTTTATTATATGTCAGGAACCTTTGCAACTCCTTTTGGTATAGGGTTTATCTTTATTGCCTATTACTTTTACTTTGACTTTAGAAATAATAAGATAGATAAATCAATCTATAAATCAGTGCTGTTTTTTACATTAGCTGCATTGGTGAGAACACAGATGTCATTATTTCTTATTGCTACTTTCTGCCATCTTATACTGGATTTGTTCACAGGAAATAAGCGTACATTGAAGATATTTCTAGTATATATAATTTCTTTTATAGTAGTTGGGGGATATGGGCTGTATAACTATTACTTGCAGCAGATTTACGGATCAATGTTTCTGTCCAAGCTTATGAATGCCAGATCGTTCAGTGAGTTTGGAGATATATTGAAGTACATATATGAAAAGAACCTACTACAGTACTATACTGCTATACAACTTATAGGAGTCTTATTGTCATTAATTGCATTTCCTCTTTATATGCGCTTTCGTAAAGATAAAAGGCTTTTAGATGTATATATTCAGGCTATTATATCTGGATTTGGTGCTTTGTTGATCTTCTTATTATTGCAAAGGCAATTCATTGTACATGACTATTATTTTATAGACATCTTTTTAGCTCCATCAATATTGGCTTTGTTATGTTTGATACCCGTTTTAGGGTATACAGGTAGGTGGATCAAGGCGCAAGGTGTTTATTTGTTTGTTATAGTTGTTTGTATTTCATCTTTTATTCTGTTCTTCAATACAAATAGAGAGAGAAGTAAGATAACAGAGTGGCAAACATCTTATCATTATGCGAATAAGGCGAAGTATATAAACTCTATATTTACCGATCTTGGAGTTCAGCATAATGATAGTATTCTGACTATTTTTCCACCTTCACCAAACCTTCCTTTGCTGTTGACTGATCGCAATGGATATTTTATACTTGACTCCAGAACGGAAAGATATAAGCATACTCTTGATAAGAATTATTCTGTTGCATTATTGGAATATTCACAACTCCAGAATGCAGTAAAGAAATTATCTCTTTTTAATTATCTACATGTAGAGAAATGGAATAAAGGACTACTTTACCTTGGAAAGAACAAAGAAAAGAAAGAGAACTCATCTATATATGAGTTCCTGAAGAGAGTAATAGATGTTAAAATTTCATCAAAACTTGATATTGATAATACTCCTGAAGATTGGCATATTACTAAGCATTATGACTCTACAAAGTTTGATAGAAAAGTATATGCTTTAGAGGATTACTTCATGTATGGTAGCACATATAAGAGAATGATAAATACATCCAACTTGACATCTCATGTCCTGTTTAGAACCAGAATAGCTACAGAATCAGCAGATGAACTTCCTCTTGTATTTCAGCTTAAAGGGGAAGGTATAGAGGACTTTTATGCTATAAATAAGATTGAAGTGAAGAAGAATTCTGGTTTTCAGGATGTCTTTTATATTATTGATCTTCCAGAATTTGAGAAGAATAAGGAAGTAGAATTGAAGTTATTCTTCTGGATTCCTGACAAAAGTAAGGTGTATTATGAAGGTTGTAGAGTGGATTTTTTTAATGTTTTATTGCATTGATAAAAGGGAGAGATTTTTTTCTGTGAGAATAAAATAGGCGTGGTTAAAATATATTTGTATTAAGTAACTTAAAAGATGAAAAAGAAATTAAGTATATTATTTGTTGTAGTTGGACTTGTGTTTTTGTTTAGCCTCATATATAAATATCATGTTAAAGATCTGAATAATATTCCTTTAAAGATTCATTCATGGGTACAGTGTGAATATATTTCTATTGCTGATAAGTTTTCTAAAGAAGAAACAAACTTTTTTACACCAAGAACTTATTTGTTTAATAAATTATATAGTAATGATAATCAGGGTGAAGAATTGAGTAATATAACTAGAATAGATTTTCCTATCCATTCTTATATTGCGGGAATGTTTATGCGACTTTCTGGATCTGAATCTCCGTTTATTTATAGATTTCTTACATTGTTGATGAGCATGGTAGGCTTGTTTTATTTATTTAAGTTAGTTAGGCTTTTTACAGAAGATATAATTGTTTCAATTTTTCTAATAGCTTTATTTCTATTTTCTCCAGTTTACTTTTATTATTTGTCAGGAACTTTATCTACACCATATGCTTTGTCATTAGCTATTATTGGGCTTTATTTTTATTTAAAGTATCTTAAAGAGGATAAAAGGAAGAATATCATATTAAGTATTGTTTTTCTGGTATTAGCAGCCTTAATAAGAACTTCTACTGCGGTTTTTCTCATTGCTACTTTTTCTCATAGGATATTGTTTTATTTCAAAAACAAACAGATACATTATAGAGAAGTTTTTGTTTATTTACTTGGGTTTGTCTTATTTATTGGGTATTTGTTATACAATATTGCTTTAGAAGAGAAATATGGATCAATGTTTTTAGGTAATCTTCGTATGGCTAAAAGCTGGGAAGAAGCAAAGAAAGTATTAACACATATTTATACTTACAATAAGTATATTTATTTCACAATATATCATTATTGGCTTTTTGGAGCAGCTTTATTATTCACTCCTATTATTCTATTTAGTAAGAATATTAAAAGAATAAATAAAGACCTAGTCCTTTTAGGATTAGTTAGTTTATTTGGGTCTATTCTTATATTTATATTAATGATGACTCAATATACTGCACATGATTATTATTTTCTGGATATTTTTGTTATCCCTTTGTTCTTAATATTGATAGGAGTATTAACTTCAATTCGCATAAAGGCGTTTAAATATCAAGTTGTTGTTTTTGTAGTAGCTTCTGTGTTAATGTTTTTCTCGTATAGAGGTTTTGGTAGTATAATTTATTATAGAACCAGTGATTTGCCATATTATAATTGTCTTAATTATAAGAAAAAGATTGAAGATTTTGAGAATATAAAGGCGAAATATGATATAAAAGATAGTGATAAAATATTTTCTATTTTCCCTCCTGCACCTTCTTTGGCAAATGTAATAACTAAGCATGATGGGTATTTTCTTTTTGGTTACCTATGGAAAGAATTTCAATACTTGAAAGATAAAAGTTATGGGCTTGGTATTATTGAGAATTCAAGATTTCCAGAATTAATAAAGTACTATTCTTCTATTCTTTCTTATATTAAAATAAGATATTCCAATGATGAAGTGTTGTATTTTCAAAAAGCAGATAATATTGAAGATAATACTTTGGTTGATTGTTTATCTGAAGCTGCAATAAATACATTCCATTCAGAGATAACTAGTGATACTATATGTTCTAACTGGGATAAGAAACTAAAAATATTAGACACTAATATTAATGATAGTGTCTTTATACTAAATAGTGATGAGCATTATAGCTGTGTTTTTAATAAGATATTTGATATTGATTCAATACCTTCAAAAGTGTTGGTCAATTTTAGGTTAAATGCAAAAGAGAAGGTTACCAACTTAAAATATGCTGTTGTTTTTGAACAAGATGGCGAAGAATCAGTATTCTTATATAAGAATATTACAAACAGTATTATTTATGATAAGTATTATAGAAATTATTTGGAGTTCTTTGATAAGCCAAAGTTTCATAATAGTGATAAACCAGTAAGAGTATACATATATATGATGAATGAAGGAAGCGAAATTCATTATACTAATGGACAGGTAATGTTTTTTGATTGGAAGAATATCTAGTCTGTAATATGATATGAATCTTTAAAATCAACAAGGGAAATAAATCAAAAATATTAGGTGAAGGTTAAACAAAAATGCAACTTGTACGTATTATTGGTTGTCATAGTGTATAATTTTACGCAATTTTGACAAGATGGCACATTCCTAATTTGGAACTATTTTTGAATAGGGCATATAAATTAATATATAACATTAAAAATATAATTCAAATGGCATTAGAAATAAATGATTCAAATTTCGAGGAATTAGTAGTGAACTCTGATCAACCTGTGTTACTTGACTTTTGGGCAGAATGGTGTGGTCCATGTAGAATGGTAGGTCCAATCGTAGATGAGATTTACAATGAGTACCAAGGCAAGGCTGTTATAGGTAAAGTAAATGTTGAAGATAGCCCTGGAATAGCACAGAAGTTTGGAATCATGAATATCCCTACTATCCTTTTCTTTAAGAATGGAGAGGTAGTTGATAAACATGTTGGAGCTGCAGCAAAACCATTATTGGTAAATAAGCTAGAAGCTCATTTATAGTATATAATCGATAAAGATACTTAAGCTGTTCAGAGTCATTCTGGACAGCTTTTTTATTATTCCATAATTTTTTACTACATTACTACTTGTAATTATTTAAAGCTATTAATAATATCTCTTTTATGGATAGAATTTCTACAATTGTTTTTTACTTTGCTAAATGGGAACCTTCTTGTGATGTAGTCATGGAAGTATTGAAGAAGGTTGAAACAATATATCAAGACAGGGTTGCTTTCGTTTATAAAGATGTTGATCAGTTGGGATTGCATAATAACTTTCAGATGATTCCTGCTATTTGCTTTGAAAGGGATAGTAAAGTTCTTTATAAGCATATAGGTCTTATAACAAAAGATAATCTTATTCACTTGATAGATACTTATCTATTGTAAATAATTGTAGAGGTGAGATATAATATAGAATACGATAAAGTCCCTGAGTATGGACAATTAGATTTTGTTGCACGCCAGATTGTTGAAGGTTTTATAACAGGTATGCACAAAAGCCCTTATCATGGTTTTTCTGTTGAATTTGCAGAACATAGATTATACAACACAGGTGAATCTACCAGAAACATAGACTGGAAACTGTTTGCCAAGACTGACAAGTTGTTTGTAAAAAGATACGAAGAGGAGACTAACCTTAGATGTCATATTGTCATTGACATATCTTCTTCAATGTATTTTCCTCAAATTGATCAGCCTTCTGTTGATAACCAGAATAAAATTACATTCAGTGTATACGCTGCTGCTGCAATAATGAAGTTGATGAAGCGTCAGAGAGACGCTGTAGGATTATCGTTCTTTGCTGATGGTATAGATTTAAATACCAAAGCCAAGACCAGTCAATACCATCATAATTATCTGATCAGTGAACTTGAAAGACTCTTACCACCACAGAGAAGTGATAAAAGCTTGAGTACAAATGCAGCGGAATCTTTACACTTATTAGCTGACATGCTCCACAAGAGATCTTTGGTTGTTATCTTTTCTGATATGTTTGATGATCCTTCAAGGCATGCGGAAATGCTTATGGCTTTACAGCACTTAAAGCATAATAAACATGAAGTTGTCTTATTTCATGTTGTTGATGAAAAGCTTGAAATTCAATTCGATTATGATAATCGCCCCTACAAGTTTGTTGACCTTGAATCTAAAGAGACAATTAAAGTGAATCCTTTAGAGCTGAAAAGTGCATATGTACGAAAGATGACAGAGTATAAAAAGATGCTCTATGATAAATGTATGCAATATAAGATAGACTTTGTTGAGGCTGATATAAACAAAGGCTTTACAGAAATACTATTGAACTATCTGATAAAAAGATCAAAGTTGTTTTAAGGCTTGAGGTTTATTTTGAAAGAATGTTTTGTATGAATGACAGGTTGTAATCAGTCCTGTCATTTATAGTTTATATATAAGCTGAAAAGCTATTCTGAATGGACTTCGGTCTTCCTTCCTCCAATGTTTTTTGTATTGCAACTCTGCTTTAAATCTTTTTGATACTTTGTATTTCACAATGCTATTGTTGATAAAGCCAGATCCATAAAGACTTGTGAATCCCCAATTATATGTCATGGAGTTCATGAATATGTAGAAAGGGTAGTTTCTATCTCTTGAAGAGTGATAACAAAACAGATTGCTGAATTGTAGTTTTTCATTTTTTGATTTATACTTTAGGTAGCATCCATTACAGATGCCTTTTGAATCTTTATTTTCTTCTTTATCTTTCCATTGTACAATCGAAAATAGTTTGATATTGATTTGTTTGTGGACAAGTAAGTTGAAAGTAAGTTTAAGTGAAGATTTTCCATGATCTTTATAACTATACTCCTTCTGTAGCGGTGAGTTATATACTTTGTCTTTACTTTTATGTCTATAAGTAAGTTCAAATGTTCTCCTTCTTGATTTACAAAAGTTCAGGTGAAATAGAAACTCGTATCCTTCCTGAGAGTTTTCTTTCTTTTGTAGTGTATTCAGTCGGAAGAACTGATCATAAAACAGATAAGCATTAATATATTTACCTATACAGAAGTTAGAAGTAAGATAATATCCACCTTCATTATTTGTAGTGTGGTATTCGCTGGCAGAATTTGAATATATAGAATAATATTCCGGAGTGTGGTAACGCCCTCCAAGGCTAAAGGTAATTTGATCTTTAGGTATGTACTTTAGGCTTTGTTGTATAGCTATAGCATTATTCATTGAATATGCTACTTCTCCTTTTGATAAGAATTTATTGTAAATGTATATGTGATTTACTGAAATTAAAGTTGACTTATCTATACTTTGTTTTTTCAATTCCATTAGTTGTTTTTGGTCTTCACAAACCATAGGCACTGACATTCTGGAGTTACTCATTGTTACACCTAGATTGTAATTACTGGCTTCATATGATATATGCCCTCCAATTGTATTGATACTGACATTATCTTTCTTTGATATCTCATTGAAGGTTTTGTGTAAACCTGTATTATAAAAGCTCTTGAAGAAGGTGAAATCTCCTTTGTGCTTTAGTGTGGCATCTTCTTTTTGATTAGACCAAAATAGATTTATTGTTATAGGTTTTAAGGCTATATTGGCTAATGCTCCTCTGAAGCTGCCATATTCAGAAAAAGTGTTTGTGCCTCTTACTGTGTTATTTTGCTGAAAGTTGTCAGTTACAAGTAAGCTTTTGCCAAATACGGGACTTGATTGGATGTGCAGACCTTCACCATAATTCATGTAATAATTGCCGATAATAAATTTCTTGAGGAGCTTTTTGCCTCTGAGTTCTATATATCCAGCAATATGATCAAAGCCCTTGCTTAGGTTTATTTTCTCATTGCCACTTTCCAATGCTTTCTTATTTTGCAAGAAGATAGATTCTCCAGGGTCTTTTTCCAGTGTGAAACCCGCCTTCATGTAACGTTGTTCCATATTGTATTTTATGCCTATATAGCTTTGGTTGCCTATATTATCAGTAGTCTTTGTTTGACTGTTATCATAAAAATATCTACTTAGGATTTTATGTCTTGATCTTTTGAAGATGCTACCATCTTGCGACTGATGACTTATTGTAAAGTCAATATATGGTTGTAGTTTTTCAATTAAGCTTCTGTTCCAATGAGGAATTAGAATTAATTCTTTTGGGGATAGTAAAGTTCCATATGTGATGATATAGGCTTTTAATGATTTATATTGATGAAAATTGATTAACCCCATTTTATAGAGCTGTATAGATTCATCTGTATTTATCTTTATAGGATTATCATGTAAATATTCCAATATCTCAGATATCGATTGTATGTTATTTATAGTATGTTCATCACTAGAAAAAGTGGTTACATCATTATTGAAATTCCAATTTATTTCCTTATTTTCTTCCTCAATTTGAGAGTATAATAGGCTTGTGCTAAGGAAGATAGTGAGTACTGAAATTATATATCTCGTCATCTTCCTTTTATTATTCTATAATCAATACTTGAATTTGGAGAAAATCCCAATGTTTTTGACCAACAGCTGGATAAGCAAATATTTAGGTTCTTGATATTTATATTACAGCCAAAATTTAAAGTACTTGGGTATATACTTGCTCCCATCATTATCTTGAATCTCTTTCTCAAGCTTAGGCTTAAGCCTCCGTTTAGGTTGAAACTCTCATAGTCATTGCTTTCTATTGCAATGTTGGCTTCTGTATTTTCATTGATTAAATAGCTGATTCCAGCAGAATTATAACTCCTGTTATATGCTGCTGTTTGTTCTTTCATGTTGAAAGGATTGAAGATGCTTATTCCTAGGTTTATTCTTTTCGAGAAAGATAAAAGAAGACCCATTGAGAAAGTAGGATTGTAGATAGTATGATTTGTTTCACTTTCTTTTATAGTCAATAGGTGTAAGCCAATACCAATGCTTATACCTTTGGCAAATTGTCTACCTGCAATAAGCGAGCCTATAGATTCATGATAAGATCCAAAACCTGTACTCAAATAACTTGTAGTTACACTGATTTTATTGCTATTATAATTCACACCTACACTTGCGAAATTAAGTTTCTTTATTCCAAATTTATTTGAAATAGAACTGAATATAGTCAACCCATGAATTGGCCTTGTGTAGGCTGGATTAAAGGTTTCAATATTGTTATATACACTAGCTATATTGCTTTTTGATAAAGCGAAAGTACTGGCATCTGTTGTTGGAATAAAACTTTGCCCAAAAGAAACTTTGTGTTGTATTAATATTATAACCAAAGTGATAAGGCTTATTCTGAGTGTTTTCATGTCTATAAATACCAATTCATGAAAAGTGTTTCACCTTTGCCTTTTTTTGTGAAAAATAAAAATCAAATACCTATAGTTTTTGCAAATTTATTTAGCCTCTCTTTTAATTTTTATCTGTAAAAATTTGGTAAAATCTATAGACTATCTTAAATTTGGTTTTCGATAAATGAAATATGCTTTGCTATTAAATGATGAAATTAAAATTAACATATAAGTCCTTTGTTTCTTCTTTAAAGAAAGTAATCCTTAAACTTAAGGAGAAAGTGACCTTATGTGCAAAGCAGATTAAGCCAACTACTCAAGCTTATAATGAAATCACTGGGAAGCTAACAGATAAAACAAAAACTGATAATACCGCTACTTCTAATTTTATAAACCTTATTTTAATAATCAACAAAAGCATTCAACGCAAAAAGGCTATTGCTATAAGATGGATTTACCCTGCAAATGTTGTATGTAGAGCTACAGAAATTGACTTTGTTTTTAATACTTCTCCTTTTAGACTCCTTCCAAGATACAATATTCAGACACATCCTACTTATTATAAGAGCTACTTTTATTATAGCTATAGGCATTCTATGAAAGGCTTTAAGTAGGTTAGTTAATATAGACTAATCTTTTTTTTTGCTCTAAGCAAAATGAAAAAAGTAGGTAAGTCTAGCAATTTTACCTCCTAGTCTTCGAACTTTACCTTACTAGTCTTCGACCTTCACCTTACTAGTTTTCGAACTTTACCTTACTAGTCTTTGACTTTTACCTTACTAGTCTTCGACCTTCACCTTACTAGTCTTCGACCTTCACCTTACTAGTTTTCGACCTTCACCTTACTAGTTTTCGAACTTTACCTTATTAGTCTTCGACCTTCACCTTACTAGTCTTCGACCTTTACCTCCTAGTTTACAAATTTCACCTCCTAGTCTTTTGGATTAGGTCAGTTAATTTGATTTTTTATTCAAATTGATTTAAAAAACAGAAAAGAATTCCACTTTTTTAGTCTTCTTGGTTTTTTAAACTTGTTTGTTTTATAACAGTGGGCATTAAAATAGTTTAAAAATAAACATAAGAAAGATGATTTTTATATTCCTTTTTCTGGATATTATCCATATATATAGTCTGTTATAGATATAGTTTGTGTAATATTTTACTTACTTCTATTATAATATTTATTACCGTATAAAAAATAAATCAGTGTTTAGTTCTGTTATTTGAGAACTAAACAATACATTTGTGTTGTTTTTAGATGAAAAAGCTTTTTTACGGGATAAATTAAGGATAGAGATGGTAAAAAAAAGGAAATATATACTAGTTATACTGTTAATAGTTGCACTGAATTCGGGAACGCTATATGCCCAAAATACAATATCACTTAAGGAGTGTATAAACAGAACTATTGAGCATAATCCAAATATTAGAATGGCTTTAGAAGATGAGAAGATAGCAAGTATAGATAGAAAGATAGTTTTATCTTCTGGCTTACCACAAATTAATGCAAATAGTGCGATTGTTGATAATATCAAATTACAAAAAGTGCTTTTACCAGGTGAGTTAATGGGGCAACCTGGTCAAGACATTGCAATTTCAATGGGATCTAAGTTTAATGTTGATACTAAAATTGAAGCCAGCCAATTACTTTATAGTCACACCTATTTTATTGGGCTAAAGGCGGCAAAAACGAGTCAGGAATTATATGAGTTAGTTACAAAGAGTACTAAAGAAGAATTGATTTTTCAGGTGTCCAATCTTTATTACAATATATTGATTGTAAATGAGAATAAGAAGATTGTTGAAAATAATTTAAAACGGTTGAATAAAATTCATGAAATAAACAAGGCGCGATATGAAAGTGAGCTTGTAAATAAGCTTGATTTAAATAGGGTAGAGGTTTCTATAAATGAATTGAAAGCTAATAATTTGATTTTAGAATCCAATATTCAAACACTATATAACAACCTTAAATTACTTATGGGAACAAGTCTGGAGGAAGAGTTTACAGTGGAAGATAATGACTTAGGTCTTAAGTTATCTGATTCTAAAAATGCTCTTCCTCAGCTTGATTTAGGGTTGAATACAAATTATTTGTTGAGTAATAAAAAGTTAGAGTTAAGGGGATTACAAATTAAAGCTGAGAAATCTGAAAGAGTTCCAACATTAGCAGCTTTTGGAAGCATAGGAAGTACTGCTATGACAAGTGAGTTTTCTGATATTTCCAATAGTGATAAGTGGTTTGGTTCTTCAATGGTTGGTTTGAAACTGCAAATTCCAATTTTTAATGGGTTTCGAATTAACAATAAAGTTAGAAAGGCCAAGAAAGAATATGCTAAAGCACAGATAGAGCAAGAGAATCTGACAAAGAAGATGAAGTCAGATTATAGAAATGCAGTTTCTAGTCTTTCTGCTTCATGGCAGGCTTTTATCTCCAAAAAAGAGAATGTCAATTTGGCTAAAGATTTATTTGATCAGTCTTTAATGATTTATTCTGAAGGTTTACTGTCATTGACGGATTTATTAGAGATTGAACAGCAACTTGTGGAAGCTGAAGTAAAGCTTTCAGAACAACAGTACAAATATAATATGTTCGAATTAGAGCTATTACGTACAACTAGTCAGCTAAATAGACTTGCAGAATAATTTGAAAATTAAATTCCAAACAAAGACAAGAGATAATATGAAAAAAATAATAATAACATTAAGTGTACTAATCATTTTAGGGGCAATAGGATTTACATTAAGTGCCAATAAAGAAGCAATGAATGCAGCTGTTGTTGAGTCTCAAAAAACATCTAAACACATTGCTGTTAAAGTTGAAGAATCAAAATACTCTATTATTTCAAAAGATATTAAAGGTGTAGGTAGGCTTGCACCATATACAAATCTTACTATAAACTCTGAAACTCAGGGTAAGATAATAAAGATAGTCAAAGAGCAAGGTGATAAAGTCAGAAAAGGTGATTTGTTGGCTAAGGTAGAAGATGTAGTGCCTAATGCTCAGTATATAGCTGCAAAGGCTCAATATGAAAAGCTGGCAAAAGATCTTGAAAGATTCGAGAAGTTGGTAAAGAAGGAAGCTATCACTAAAAGTCAACTTGAAGAAGTAAGAATGGGAGCTGCTCAAGCAAAATCTCAAATGATAATAGCTAAGCAGAATTTAGATAATACTAATATCAGATCTCTTGTGAATGGTAAGATAAACAAGGATTATGTCGAATATGGCTCTTTGATTAGTCCGGGGGCAAAACTATATGAAATTGTAAATATTGATAAGCTTAAGTTGAATACCACTTGCAGCGAAAAAGAAGTACTGAGTTTACAAATAGGGCAAGTAGTAGATATTCGAACCAATGTTTATTCTGATGTTAAGTTTCAGGGAAAGATAAGGTCGATAGCTGAAAATGCAGATAATTATTATAGATACCCTGTTGAGGTTATTGTAAATAATAATGAAACAAAACCTTTAAAGGGAGGGATGTTTGCAGAGGTTTACTTTCCAAGTAAAGATGAGAAAGTATTGACAATTAATAGAAAAGCTATTGTTAACTCAGTGAAAGATCCTGTTGTTTATGTTGTCAAAGATAATAAGGCAGCGAGAACACCTATAAAGGTAGGTGTTGTGAGTGATGATATTGTTGAAGTAATTTCTGGAATAAATAAAGGGGATCAGGTTATTATTTCAGGTATGATCAATCTTCATGATGGAAGAGAAGTAAGTATTATCAAATAATAGGAGGGTTAAGAATGAAATTAACAAAAGTTTCCATACAAAGATCTACTATTGTAGTTGTCATCTTTGCAATACTTGCCTTTCTGGGTATAAATAGTTACTCTAAACTTGGCTATGAACTTCTTCCAAAAATTGCACCTCCGGTGATGACGATGGTGACAATTTATCCCGGAGCTTCACCAAAGGAAGTAGAGAATTCTGTAACTAAGAAGATTGAAGAAGCAACATCTTCTCTGGAAAATATAAAAAAGGTAAGCAGTTCTTCGAAAGAAAATATATCTATAGTTGCTATTGAGTTTAACTATGGTGTAGATATCGACTTATTGATTCAAAATGCCAGACAGAAACTAAGCTCTATAAGAAATGAATTGCCTGATGAGGCCAAAGAGACTTCTATATCTAAGTGGTCTGTTGATGACCTACCTATAATGAATCTTGGAGTCAGTGCAGATCTTAGTAATACAGAACTTTATGATTTAATAGATCAACGTGTAAAGCCTGCTTTATCTCAAGTCAAAGGTGTTGCTAAGATTGCTGTTATTGGAGGTGCTGAAAGAGAAATACAGGTAAATGTAAATAAAGAAAAACTAGAAGGCTATGGTCTTTCAATATTGCAAGTTTATCAGGCAATAAAGAAAGCAAATCAGGATATGCCTGCTGGTAAGATAAAAAGCGAAGAAGGACAGAAGCTTATTCGTGTATCTGGGCAGCTAAAATCAATTAACCAGCTTAAGGATATTGTAATTGCTATCAAAGATAACTCTACAATCAGATTGCATAATGTTGCAGATGTAAATGATGCAAGTGAAGATGAAGATGTTTTAGTAAGAACAAACAGATCCAATGCCATTGGTTTAAATGTTCTTAAGCAATCTGATGCCAATGCTGTTGAGGTAAGTAGGCAAGTGAAAGAGAAGCTTTCAAAGCTTGAAGAGGTTTATAATAATGATAACCTTAAGTTCCAAGTAGCTTTAGATTCAACAGACTTTACTATTGAGGCAGCAGATGCAGTGATGCATGACTTAATTATTGCTATTGTCCTTGTGGCTTTAGTTATGGTATTGTTTTTACAGAGTTTTAGGAATTCAATTATTGTGATGATTTCAGTTCCAGCCTCCCTTATTGCCACTTTTATAGTGATGTATTTCGCTGGATTTACATTGAATATGATGACATTATTGGGGCTTTCTCTTGTTGTGGGTATCTTGGTTGATGATGCTATTGTTGTAATTGAGAATATACACAGACATATGGAGATGGGTAAGAATCGTATGCAGGCTTCATATGATGCAATAAAAGAAATCGGTCTGACTGTAGCTTCTATTACTCTTGTTATTGTGATTGTGTTTATTCCTCTTGCTACCATTGATGGGATGACTGGTGATATTTTCCGTCAGTTTTCTATAGTTGTAGCGACTTCTACATTGGTGAGTCTTTTTGTTGCATTTACTCTTATCCCTATGTTATCTTCCCGTTTTGCCAAGATTGAGCATTTTAGACAGAATTCATTTATAGGTAAGATGGTAAATAGGTTTGAGTCTTTTATTGAAAGATGTACTAATGGCATAATTGGATTATTGAAATGGAGCTTTAATCACAAGTTAATTACTCTTGGTTTAACAGTTTTGCTTTTTATAGGTTCTGTAATGCTTATAGGCAAAGGGTTTATTGGTGCAGAGTTTGCAAGCAATGGTGATAGAGGTGAGTTTGTGTTAAATATTGAATTGCCAAGAGGGGCAACAGTACAACAAAATAATGCTGCTGTTCTTCAAGCTGAGGACTTACTTTATCAGCAGTCTGAAGTGAAGAATGTATTTGCTACAATAGGCACAACGAGTACTGCCGCTGAAGGAGAGAAAACAGCATATAAGTCAGAGTTAAGGGTAAAGTTAAAGGATTCAAAGGATCGTAAGAAAACGGATGGACAAATAGCAAAAGAATTTCAGATTAAAATGGAGGAGTTGATTCCTGGTATAAAAGTGGAAACTAGTATAATCCAGTTGACAGGTAATGCCAGTGCTGCTCCTATTCAAATTGATTTGTTAGGCCCTGATGTAAATGAGCTAATGGCTTTTGGTGAGAAAGTCAAAGAAGTTATGGCAAAAGTTTCTGGAACAGGTCAGATTAAATCTAGTATCGAGGCTGGTAGCCCTGAATTACAGGTGGTAGTAGATAGAGATAAGATGGCTTCATTAGGATTGGACATAAGTAGCATAGGGTATGCGCTTAGAACTGCATTTAATGGAAATGATGAGATCAAATATAGAGATGGTAGTAATGAATATAATGTGAACATTAGATTTGATCAATTCAATAGACAATCAAAAGAAGATATTCTGAATACTTCATTCATTAATAATAAGGGTAAGAAGATTAAACTGTCTCAATTTGCTGACGTAGATGAAACAATCAGTCCAAGTCAATTGGATAGAAAGAACCGTATTTCTTGTGTTACCATCTCTTCAGGTGTGTTTGGAAGACCTTCAGGAACTGTTGGTGATGAAATACAAGAGGAAATTGCTCAACTTGATAAACCTTCAGATATTACAATTAGTGCTGCGGGGGATATTGAGTTCCAGAAAGACGCTTTTTCAAGCTTAGCATTTGCTTTTATTGCTTCTATATTGTTTACATATCTTATAATGGTTGCCCTTTATGATTCCTATATTTATCCCTTAGTGGTTTTATTCTCAATACCACTGGCCATTATTGGAGCATTATTAGCACTGGCACTAGCTCGCCAAACATTAAATATCTTCTCTTTATTGGGTATAATAATGTTGATAGGGCTGGTTGCCAAAAATGCTATTCTTCTTGTAGATTTCGCTATAGAATTAAAGAATAAAGGTGTAGAAATAAAGGAAGCTTTAATTCAAGCTAGCAAAACACGTTTTCGTCCTATTATTATGACAACTTTGGCAATGGTGTTTGGAATGCTACCTATTGCTCTTGCTGCTGGCGCAGGTGCTGAATGGAAAAATGGGTTGGCGTGGTCTTTAATTGGGGGGCTACTTAGCTCACTTGTCTTAACAATGGTTGTTGTCCCTCTTGTATTTTATTTATTTGAAAGGTTAAGAATAAAATTAGGCATAAAAGAAAAAAAGAATCCCGTAGTAGAGTAATTCTAGATTTGCCAATATGGAATATTTTATTCCAATAATTGGTAGTTTTTGTTTGTGATCATAGGCTGTCAATAATGACAGCCTGTTTTTTTAATAAATTGTAAATTGTTTGTAATGTAAGAGCAAGATGGCTTTTTTATAAGAGTTAAGTTTAAGTTTTTTAAGAAGAAAGTGAAAATAATAAATTACGTTTTGATAAATTATTGATGTTCAGGTATTTTTTTGTTTAAAAATAATTTTTGTTTAAAATGCCTTTATATAAAATATCTGGTATAGATAGAGTGAGTAATGTTTTTTGTGATTATTTAATCTGAATTAGCTTGCTTGCATGCGCTCTTTTTATATATTTACTATTGTTTTAAATCACTTTATTAAAAATAAAACTCATTAAAATGAAAAAGATTTACTTATTCCTTAGTTTGTTATTTTGCACGACAGCTTTTGCACAGGAAAGATCTGAATTGAGAGAGCCCGTAAAAACCAGACTTAATGCAGCTAAAGACTTTACAATAACAGATATTAATGATAAATCTCATAATTTATATGAATATCTGAATCAGGGGAAATTCGTTGTAATTGATTTGTTTGCTACTTGGTGTCCTCCTTGTTGGAGCTACCATAATTCAAAAGCTCTTGAAAAATTGTATAATGAAAAAGGAGAAGGAGAAGGTGGAACAAAAGAATTTATAGTTATTGCTATAGAAGCAGATACTAGAACTAATGCAAATGACCTTGCTGGAACAGGACAAAACACAAAAGGAAATTGGTTAGAAGGAACCTTATATCCAATGTGTGATATTACTCAGTCTAATGGAATAAACATACCTACAGATTACAATCTTATGTATTATCCAACCATCTTGATGATTGCTCCAAATGCAAATAAAGATGTCAAAGAAGTTGGTGCTTTAGCAACGGTTGCTGATTTTGTGAAAGCAGCAGAAGATTTTGTTATGGATGATGAAGCTCCTAAGGCTGTTTTTAACTTTGATGCAACTATTATTAAGGGGTCTGAGATAGATATTACAAATGATAGTGAAGGTATAATTGATACTTATAAGTGGACTTTTGAAGGAGGTACTCCTGCGACTTCTACTGAAAAAAATCCTACAGTAGCATTTGAGACTGCTGGTGTTTTTGAAATTACTTTAGAAGTAACAAATTCAAAAGGAAGTCATAAAGACGCAAAGAGTGTTGCTGTTTTAGATCCAGCTGAATTTAATCCATTTGTAGAGAACTTTGAAAGAATAGGTGCATTTACAGAAACATATGCTCATTGGAAATCTGTTGATCTTGATAAAAAAGCTGTTTTTGGAGTGAATAATTTTGATTATGCTAACGAGTCTAGTCCTGTTGGATTCTTGGTATTTAATCCTTCCAAAACTAGTCCTGCTACCTCAATGAAATGTAAAGAAGGTTCTCAGATGGGTGTTGCAATTCCTCCTAGTGATCAAACAGAAGCTAATGACTGGATGATTTCCCCAAAATTGAAGATGGAAAAATCAATGGCCTTTAAATTCTGGGCTCAATCACCTGTAACTAATTATGGTCCATCGAAATTTGCAGTTTATGTTTCTACAACTGATGATAATCCAAATAGCTTTGTGAAGATAAGTGAAGGAAAACATCTTACAAATGGTGCAGATTGGACTGAATTCTCATTTGATTTGTCTGAATATGAAGGAAAAGATATTCATGTTGCTATTAATAATGTTTCTAAAGCATCATTTTTCTTCTTTATAGATGATTTGAGAGTTATTTCTGCTGAAGGAATAGATGAAGTAGAAAATAAGACAAAAATATTCCCTGTACCAAGTAATGAGATGGTATATGTTAGTTCTGAATACGAATTTGAAGGATATAAAATATATAATCAATTAGGTCAATTAGTTCTTCAAAGAGAAGGTAAAGCAAAAGCATTTAATGTTAATATTTCAGAATTAGATGAAGGTGTATATTTTATTCATTTAGCTGGAGAAGCAGGTAAAATAAGCAAAAGGATTATTGTTCAATAACAATATAACTAGAATAAATACACAAAGAGCCACTAATTTTAGTGGCTCTTTGTGTTTAATCAAAAAATAAACTAACTATTTGTTAACTAATAAAATCACTGCTATTTTTTCTTCTGTAATTTAAGAATTGAATTATATCTATGCCATATGGATAACAGTTTGATTTAATTTTATTTTTTTTTATGCATTCTTTCTTACTTTTATGTTGTCATATTTGAATATGTTCTAATTAAAAACTTACCAACATGAAAAAAATTTATCTGCTTTTCTGTTTACTATTTAGCATGACTGCTTTTGCTCAAGAGAGATCGGTTTTAAACGAAGGGGGAAGAACGAGACTTGAAACAGCTCAGGATTTTACAATAACAGACATTGATGGAAAGACTCATCATTTATATGAATACTTAGATCAGGGGAAGTTCATTGTAATTGATTTCTTTACAACATGGTGTCCTCCTTGTTGGAGATTCCATAACTCGAAGGTTCTTGAAGATTTATATGAGCTTAAAGGAGAAGACGGAACTAAAGAATTTATAATTCTTGCTGTTGAGTCAGATCTTACTACAAATGGAGATCATCTTATAGGCATAGGAGAAAAAACAAAAGGGGATTGGACAGAAGGAACTTTGTATCCAATTTGTGATGTTACTTCAGAAAATAGTCCTGCAATTCTTGATGACTATAATATTACATATTATCCTACTATTATAATGATTGCTCCTAATGCCAATAAGGATATTAGAGAGGTTGGAGCTTTAACATCTGCTGAGGCTTTTGTTGAAGTTGCAGAGAATTTCGCTTTGGATAATGAGGTTCCTATTTCAATTTTTGACTATACAACAACCATAGTTATGGGGTCAGAAATTACTATGGATAATAAAAGTGAGGGTATAATAGATTCTTATAAATGGACTTTTGAAGGTGGTGATCCTGCAACTTCTACAGAAATAAACCCTACAGTTAAATATGAAAATCCTGGTATATTTGACATAACGTTAGAGACAACTAATGCTAATGGAAGTCATAAAATTACAAAAGAGGTAAAAGTTCTGGATCCTACAGTTTTTGATCCTTTTATCGAAAACTTTGAGATATTCCCTGTTTTTACTGAAGCAAATTATAACTGGAAGTCTGTTGATGTTGATAAATCAAACTTATATAGATCTGATAATTATCCGGGAGTAGGTGAACCTGCTGGTTTTATTGTGTTTGACCCTAAAAAAACAGAACCTGCAATGTCTATTAAGGCTAAAGAAGGTTTACAAGTAGGTTGTGCAGTTTCTCCTTCTGATATGTCGTCAGCAGATGATTGGATTATTTCTCCAAAGCTTAGTCTTAAGGCTGATGAACCAATGGTTTTTAAGTTTTGGGCTCAAACACCTGATGCAGAAGTTTCTGGAAAATCTAAATTTAAGGTATATGTTTCTACAACAGATGATAATCCAGATAGCTTTAAAAAGATTAGCAAAGGTGCTTATTTAAAAGGAACTGAAGATTGGAAGGAATATACTTTTGATTTATCTAAATATCAAGGGCAAGAAATTCATGTTGCGATCAATCATATCTCTACTTTATCATATAAATTCTTTGTTGATGATTTGAGAGTAGTTACTACTGAGGGAGTTAATGAAATTGAAAATAAGACAAAAATATTCCCAGTGCCAAGTAGTAGTATGGTATATGTTAGCTCAGAATTTGAATTTGAAGGTTTTAAAGTATATAATCAACTTGGGCAATTAGTTCTTAAGCAAGAGAGTAAGGCAAAAGCTTTCAATATTAATGTTTCAGATTTAGATAAAGGAATCTATTTTATTCACTTGAATGGTGAAAAAGGAAATATTAGCAAAAAGATTATAGTTGAATAGTAATACATAGAATTATACCAATTGAAAGCCACTCTAAAATAGAGTGGCTTTTTTTATGAATAAAAAGTAAGGAATTATTTCTTGTTTAAAATTAATTTAAAATATAATTGTTGACTTATATTAATTGTGAATTAGTGTGAAGATTTTAGTTTAGTTTTATTCATGATATCAGATAGTTGTTTATATATATAAGTTTGTTGTATAGTTGGATACTGTATTATGTGATTAATTATGGTTATAATTTAGATTTTTATGAACAACTATTTTAGCTTTGTGCTTGTCTAAGGAGTAAACCTCTTTTGAATAATCAAATAAAAAATAGCATGAAAACAAAAGCTGCAGTAATATTAATTATAGTTGGAATAGTTCTTTTTATAGGTCAGCTTATATCTATTTCAGAATATTCAATTGCTTTAAGATGTGGTTTAGCAGGAATTCCTTTTTATATAGGAACTTTTATTCTTCTTTTTGATAAAGAAAAAAAACAGCCTGAAAAAATGTCGGCTGAGGATAAAGAAAAGGCTGAAGCCAAGGCTGCTTTGAAGGAAGAGAAGAAGAGAATTAGAAGGGCAAAGAGAGAAAATAATAAAATATTAAAACTGTTAGATCCACACAAAATAGCAATTGTTTTAGTTATTATCGGACTAGTTTGTTTATTTATTCAGCTTATTACTCGATCTGAAGTATCAATAATTTTAAGATGCACAATTGCCTCTATACCTGCAATTGTTGGAATTATGATATTTGCAGTTGTCCCGGAACGAGATAAGAACATTGATGATAAAATAGAAACAAGTAAGGTCAAACCTACACCTGAAATAAATAAAGAAAACAGAAAAGTAGAGAAGAAGGAAAATGAAAAAATTCAACCTAAGATTAATATAACTAATCCTGCGAGAAAAGAAACCATAGCAAGAAAGCCATCGCCTACAAGAACTAACTATTCAGGAACAAGAACTAATACATCTAAAACATTTGAGAAAACTAAGCCTGTTGAGCCTGTTAAAGCAGTTCCTAATATAGCTAAGAAGGAAGAAGATAATGATTTTAGAAAGGAGTTGGCAGCCAAGATAGAAGCGAAAATTGCAGCAAAAAAAGAGAAATTAAATAGAGAAAAAGAACTTAAAAGAGCTGCTAATTAGCAGCTCTTTTAAGTCATCGAATTGCTTCCCTTTATTCTTAAATAATATAATTTCTTCATGTATATTTTCATATTCAAACTACTAAGTTCAATTTTTATATAAATTAGTGGAAAAGATGTAATCTTGAAAGAATACTATAGTCTATAGTAAATATATGAAAGTTGAATTTAATATTTGAAAGATTGGATAATACAGTATTAAAAATTCAGAACTTAAATAAAAGGTTTGGAAGAATACATGCCGTAAATAACCTTTGTCTGGAAGTAGAAAAGGGATCTGTGTATGGAATTCTTGGCCCTAATGGTAGTGGAAAAACCACCACTTTAGGTATTCTTCTTGGAGTTATAAACTCTGATTCTGGTGATTTCTATTGGTTTGGGGAAAAGAACGATAATAAAATTAGACGTAGAATTGGGGCTATTATTGAAACACCTCTTTTTTATCCTTATATGTCAGGAGAAAATAATCTTAAGATTATTGCAGACATTAAAGGAATTCCATATTCTGAGATATCTAAAGTCTTAGATTTAGTTGAGCTTTCTTCTCGTAAATCTTATCCTTTTAGAACATATTCATTGGGAATGAAACAACGATTAGCTATTGCTGGTGCAATGTTGGGGAATCCTGAAGTTCTTATTCTTGATGAGCCAACAAATGGATTAGATCCTCAGGGGATAGCTGATATCAGAGAATTGATACTTAAAATTGCTTCTCAGGGAATAACAATTCTTATAGCAAGTCACTTGTTGGATGAGATTCAAAAGATATGTTCTCATGTTGCTATTCTACAATATGGTAAGCTGTTATCAAGTGGTAATGTTAATACGATATTGAATGATGCTACTTATATAGAATTATCGGTAACTAAGGATATTGGTTTAGGTGATGTGTTGTCTGGAATGCCTGAAATTACTTCTGTTTCAAAAGTAGATGATGTTGTTTATAGGGTGACTACTATTGATGGATACTCTAGTGCAGACTTGAATAAATCTTTATTTGATAAAGGTATAGTGTTGAGTCAACTGAATATTTATAAGAAGTCTTTAGAATCATATTTCTTAGAACAATTAAAGTAAATCACATTGCATATGTTTAATCTATTTAAAATAGAACTAAGAAAGGCTTATAGCAACAAAGCTTTTTGGATATTATTGGGGTTATATACTCTTTTAACTGTTATCGTTTTCTTTAGTATACAAGGTGTCATTGACCTTGCTTTTGATAAAGCTGGTGCAAATTCTCCATTTCCAATTCCAAAGGAAAGTATTTACACCTTCCCTAAAGTATATCAGAATCTAGCCTATATTGCTGGCTTTTATAAGATATTTCTTGCAATATTGATTATCATCTTTGTGACAAATGAATATTCATATAGGACTATAAGACAAAATGTAGTAAATGGAATGTCAAGAGAGGGTGTTTTAATAGGTAAGCTTCTTTTGATTTTTGTTATTTCATTATTTTCTATGATCTTAATATTCTTATGTTCTATTATATTAGGATTTATAAACACTGATGGGGTAACATCTTCTATGTTTTTTGAAAAGATGTTTTTTATACCTACCTACTTCCTTGAGGTATTCTTCTATTTGTGCTTTGCTATGATGATTGCACATATTGTGAAAAGATCTGGTCTGGCTATAGGTATATTCTTTCTCTATTCTTATATAGTAGAATATATTCTTTATTATAAGCTGCCAGATAGTATAAACGACTATTTGCCTTTAAGGGCTATAGGAGGATTGGTAAAGATTCCGAATACTCAATTGATGCAGATATTTGGAATTAACTTTCAGGAATATGTAGGTCTTCCTGAATTGATTAGCTCTTTTGTATGGGCGATAATCTTTGTATCAATTTCTTACTTGCTTATCAAGAAAAGAGATTTATAGTATCATTTTAGATATATGTGAAAGGAATAAGGCTGCTTCATCCATGATGAAACAGCCTTATTTTTTATTTTGAATTAATGTTTTCTATTCTTTTCAAAAGAGGTGGATGTGAATAATGTACAAATACATATGCAGGATGTGGAGTAAGATTTGATAGAGCATCAACATGGAGCTTCTTTAAAGCTTCTGTAAAATGTGACCTATCAGAAATCTGAATGGCATAATCATCTGCTTCATATTCGTTCTTTCTACTTATTGTATTTATAATGATTTCTGTAATTATTGAAATAGGGGAGTATAAAATAGAGAAGCCTACAATACCTATATAGAAGTTAGTATTCTCAGCTCCTAAAGCTTGCCCTAATGCATGTTCTCCAAGGAACAAAGACAGAATATAAAATGTAAAGCCTAATTGTATTGTAGCAATAAGCAAATTTATAAGAACATGCTTTTTTTTATAATGTCCTATCTCATGTGCAAGAACAGCCGCAGTTTCGTCTTCTGATAGCTTTTCTGTAAGGGTATCATATAATACAATTCTCTTCTTTGCTCCTAATCCAGCAAAATAAGCATTTGCTTTTGATGTTCTCTTGCTTCCATCAATGATAAATATGTTCTTTAGCTTAAATTGTGCTTTTTGAGCTAACTGCTCAATCTTATTTCTAAGGCTGTTTTCTGGTAAAGGAGTTTGCTTGTTAAATAGAGGTACTATCAATGAAGAATAGAAGAAATTAGCAAGTAGAGAGATAATGATCATAGTGCCCCAACCTATTATCCAGAAGTATTGCAAAGCATGTTCATAGAAATATAATAGCAGACTTATTAAGACTCCACCTAAAATAATAGAAAGTAATAATGCTTTCAGTTGATCTAGCCAAAACAATCTTCTTGTAGACTTATTAAATCCATACTTTCCCTCAATCCAAAATTGTGTGTAATAAGAAAATGGTAAAGATAAGAACATGCTGATTAAGCCAATAATACCTATAAATAATAAAGTCTGTAGGTATATTGATTCTGTTTGTTCTTGTACAAAGTGATCAAGAGTTCCCAACCATCCCAATACTAATGTAGGTACAATTATACAGAAAGAAATAAGATTCTTTATAAGATCAACTCTTTCCTTTTCTTTCATATATGCCTGAGACTTACCATAAGTATCTTCCTCAATAATACCCTTTAGGTTATCTGGTAGAATAGTCTTTCGGGCTTTCGTATTCATGTAGTTTAAGATCCAATCCCAGATGGTTCCCAGAAATACAATTAATAATAATAATATGTAATATGTGTCTTTGCTCATAATTTAAATTTCTGATTTACTGTTGTCCTATATATCTTCTGATACCCCATTCAAGTATTAAAAGTAATAGCAATATGATTAGATATATTGGTGTATCGATTATATTCACATATGAATATGAAGAATGTTCTATTGTTTTTATATTGATATTCTTTTCAATGATAGATGGTATTTGATTTAAATCTTCTGACCAAACTAATGTACCCCCATGAGAGTTTGCCAACTGTTCCAATGTGTTAATATTAGCTGTTGATTGTAATTGCTCAATAATAATAGGAGAGATAATAAACTCTCCTTTTTCTTCGATGAGCTCATTCCCTAGTTTGGTTTGTGCCATCCATTTATAGGATCCACTTGGAAATGCTCCAATATTCAGATGATATATGCCATTTATAGGGCTTAGCAAAAAGGTGAACTTCTTGTTGTTCTGATTTGTAATTGTAATATTTATATCCTCAGAATTAAGCTGTTCATGAAGATCATTATAAAGCTCAGCAGTAATGATAATGTCATCATTATCATTGTAGCTTTCGTTTATATGTATCTGAAGTTTATTTTTATCATCATCTGATGATAGATATTGTAACATCCTATAGATGATATCATCAAAGGCGTTATGATTATTATCATTGAAATAATTTGATATCTTCCATCTCCATAATCCTTCACCTAATATAAATCCATGTTTGATATTAGATTGATTGTTGAAGAAGATTAATGGGCGACTGGTTTTGATACTACCCAACTTCTGACCTACCAAAGTTTGTAATTCTGTAGACGATTCTATATCTGCGAAAGGGGTTGTTAATGGCGGAAAGTCCTCTAATTGTTTTATAGTGTTCTCTTCTAATGTGAATAGACTGAATGAAGAGTTACTAAAAGGAAGACTGTTCTCTAATTGATTTGTATAGTTTCTTACTTGTACTCCAAGATCCAATTGATTGAATGCAATGCTATTAAACTGACTACCTAATATATGTAATGAAGGGACTTTAGTGTCTTTTATCTTCTGTATGATTTCCTTTGAATTTATTTGTGTGTTTGGGATCTGATACAAGATAATCAGACTGTATGGTTTAAAATCTAATGATGTTTTTGATATATCTTTCTGTATAAGCTCAAAGTTATTGTTTTTCTCTACACTTCCTTTTATTGCAGATATATCAGGATGACTAAATGAAGATAAAAGCAGCACCTTTTTCTTTTGCTGATTTACATTGATCCATATATCTTGTTTGTTATTCTGGCTTGTAACTTCATCTTTATAGTCAGGAACTTCTACAGTATAGTGATGATTACCATTAGACTCAGGCTTGATAAAGAATTTAAGTTTTGTGAAGTAATTATCTGTATTGACTGTAATAGTTTTGGTGTCAATTATTGTAGAATCTTCTTTTATTGTCACTGGCACTGTATGCCCTTGCATCTTTTGAGCTGAAACAGACACTATTATTGGTGTTTTATTTCCTTTGCTTGCTCTTTTGTTGTATTTAATATTAGATATAGATATATCTTTTCTTATCGAAGTATCTCCTAGTGGGATAGTATATATTGGAATGTTTACATCAGAAAATACATATTCCGGACTTACTCCTTTATTATATAGTCCGTCTGATGCAATAATGATTGATCCTAAGTTTCTGTTTTGGTATCTGTTTTTTATCTCTTCTCTCAATAAAGCAAAGTTGGTCTCTTTACCTTCAAACTTAAAATCTACACCTTGCTCTAGTTTGTCTGAAAAAGAATATTTTTCAACCTGATACTTCTCGTTTAAATCAACCAATAACTTTTTTACATCCGGGACATAGCTGCTTGATAGCTTGCTAGTATCGCTAAACATTTTAATGGAAGATGAGTTATCTTGTGCAAATATGATTATTGGCTTTTCCTTATATGTGTATTTATTCTTTACCAATGGAACCAATAACAGAAATGCAATCAATGTAAATAAAAGAAATCGAATTCCCCCAAGTATGTATTTCCATCTTCTTGCAAACTCCTGCTTTTTACGAAAGTATGTAAAATAGCTAACGATAATACCCACTGCTATACATAATAACAAATACCAGATAGGTTGTAATGTGATTATATTCCAGTTCAAAGCTTCTTCTGTCTAAATTAAAAAAGGCAAATATACGAAATTGAATACATGCTTTATTATTGATTCAATAGTAAGTTGTCAAGGGTTCATATAAGCCTATTTACTGTATTTACATTGTACTTCGCCGAGATATAATGAAGTGATTTAAAAAGTCGGATAAAATAAAACAAAAAATACCTGAAATACTCTATGTTTGAGTTACCACACAAAAAACATAAAAATGAGTAAACAGACATTAGACAAAAGGCCATAAATAAGTTATTTGATAAATCATACTTCACTTTTTTATATCAAACTACTTTAAAATAAAAACACTCGTTTTTTCTTCATTTCATGCAACCATTAACTTAAAGATCAAAAGCCTAAAATCTGCTTTCCCCTGTATTTTTGCATATTTTCCCTAATCTACATAAATACCTTGTAATCAATACTTTTAAAGCATACGGTAATAAGATATATCTTGTTGCTACAGCATGTTTTGTTGATAATCAAGATCAAAAGTTAAGCGAATAAATTTCGTAGGCCTACTGATTAAAGGTAAAAGTCTAGGAGTTTTATTTCAAAGTCTAGGAGTTTTATTTCAAAGTCTAGGAGTTTTATTTCAAAGTCTAGGAGTTTTATT
>JBGRPZ010000024.1:0-44603 GCA_041725915.1 Hyphomicrobiales bacterium
ACTCCTAGACTTTGAAATAAAACTCCTAGACTTTGAAATAAAACTCCTAGACTTTGAAATAAAACTCCTAGACTTTTTACCTTTAATTAGTAAACCTACGAGATTTATTCGCTTAACTTTTGAGCTTGATTATTGATAAACCATGCTGTAGTGACAAGATACATCTTGTTGCTACACATCTGAAAAGTATTGATTACAAGGCGTTTCTGTAGATTAGTGAAAATATGCAAAAATACAGGGCAAAGCAGATTTTAGGCATTTGATCTTTAGGTTAATGGTTGCATGAAATGGAGAAAAAACGAGTGTTTTTATTTTAAAGTAGTTTGATATGAAAAGGTGAAGCATAATTTATCAAAGAGCTTATTTATGATACTGTCTATTTGCTCATCTTTATGTTTTTTGTATGGCAACTTAAGCATCGAATATTTCAGGCATCTTTTGTTTGATTTTATCCGACTTTTTAAATCACTTCATCATAAAATATCACTTCATAATATGTGAAATAATAGGATTCTGATTAAGAATCACAGCAAATAATTTGGAGATTCATATAATGAGCAAATATTTTTTCTTTCACTGATTATAATGAAAACTATTGTTGTTATTTGTAAATATATATCTGCATTAGTACATTATGTACTGCCTCTAAAAACTAACATATCAAAATATCATAAAACATCAAGTTAACTCATAATAGGCACTCTACACTATCTCGAGAAAATGACATAAGCTTAAACCGAAGACACTTAACTTTATAGATATGAAAGAAAAGCCAGAAATAGGCTTTAATCTCTAAGTTCCTTTGGATAAATCAGGAAATGTTTAACTACAGAATGAGAAAGCACTGATATATTCAATTGGTCAGCAGCATTAGAAACATCTTCTACATGCCCGTCTCTAAACAATATGTTTATTCGCCCTAATTCAGGGTTATAAGCCAGATTAGATGTATGATCATAATTTATAATATAATCGACTTCCTCTTCACTTATATCATAAAGCTGGCTAGCCCGTTTTCGCAGTTTAATTATCTCATCAATCTTAAAGTGATCTTTCTGAAGTATAATTGCAGGAAGCTTACGATTAATTATGTTATCAGCAAGCATACTCAATATCTTATCAGGATGATTTAGCCATTGTTTTATAGATATCATAACATCATAATCATCTAGTTGACTAAACATTGTAAGCACTGAAAGGTCTTGAAAATCCTCTTTATTATAATGCTTCTTGAGAAAATACTTTAATGCAGGAGTAGCCCATACCTCAACACCATTATGTACCAGTTCACGCGCTCTTAGAAGAATATTGATAAGAAGGGTTTCGGAGACAATTACTGTTTTATGCAAATATACCTGCCAATACATCAAGCGTCTGGCGACAATAAAGTTTTCTATATTATATATTCCCTTCTGCTCTACGGCCAGCTCATCATTTACAACCTCAAGCATTGAAATAATTCTATCTACACTTACAACACCCTCAGACACTCCTGTATAAAAGCTATCTCGCTTCAGGTAATCCAGTCTATCCATATCTAACTGACTACTGACCAGTTGATGAAGGAATTTCTTTTTATATGTTCCTTCAAATATCTGAATAGCTAAGTCAAGCTCTCCATCAAACTCTTTATTGATTCTTTTCATAAAAAGAATAGAAAGTTCTTCATGACTTACATCCTTTACAATAGAATGCTCCAGACTATGAGAAAAAGGGCCATGACCAATATCATGAAGTAATATAGCTATCAAAGCAGCATGTTCTTCTTCTTCAGTAATTTCATATCCCTTATTACGAAGAGCAGATATTGCCCTTCTCATTAAATCCATTGCACCTAATGAATGTTGGAAACGAGTATGGTTAGCACCGGGATAAACCAAAGAAGTAAATCCTGTTTGTTTTATTCTCCGAAGTCTTTGAAAAAATGGATGATCTATTATTTTATATATTAAGGACGAAGGAACTCTTATAAATCCATAAATAGGATCGTTTATTATTTTTCTATTATTAAAGCGGTCTACCATAACTTAATTATCTAATTTTGTATAACAACTAAACAAAATCTACATATCAATGATTAATCTATGTAGAAAAGAAACTTATGTTACATATCAAACTAGCATTTCTAAATATGTAATACAACTACAAAATCGACAATATACGGCAATAATCTACTGTTTACAATTGTTATTTCTTCAGAAAAAGAAAGTTTTTTCTTAAAAATTCCTAAAACATTTTCAATAGTCCTAGATATACAAGATTTTTACAATTCATTTTAAGCTTAAAAGTATTTAACAATATATGGTAGAAGAATATACTACCAACCGAAAACCTGAAAACAAAACATATGGAAAATATTAAGATATTATGGGCAGATGATGAAATAGATTTGCTTAAGCCTCACATTTTATTTCTTGAAAAGAAAGGTTATGATGTTGCAACAGCCAATAATGGCGATGAAGCTTATGATTTAGTCACTAGTGAACATTTTGATATTATATTCCTTGATGAAAACATGCCTGGCCTTACAGGTCTGGAGACTTTGGAAAAGATAAAGGCCATATATCCAAACCTTCCTGTAGTAATGATTACAAAGAGTGAAGAAGAGCATATCATGGAAGATGCTATAGGAGGAAAAATAAGTGATTATCTGATAAAACCTGTAAACCCAAATCAGATCTTACTTTCTATCAAAAAGAATCTGGAAAACAAAAAGTTGGTAAGTGAGAAGGCTACCCATACCTATCAAAAAGAATTCAGAAATATTGGCATGGAGCTTTCTAACAGATTACACCATTCTGAATGGGCGGATGTTTATAAGAAGCTGGCTCACTGGGAACTTGAACTAGAGCAATCCTCTGATGATGGTGTTGTGGAAATCCTGAAGATGCAAAAAGATGAGGCCAATAGTGTTTTCACAAAATTCTATGAAAACCATTACATCGACTGGGTAAACAACAATGATGAAGATAAGCCTGTTCTTTCACATACACTTTTCAGAGATAAGATATTCCCAATATTAGATAGATCTGATCACCCTACCTTCGTACTTCTTATAGATAACTTAAGGTACGACCAATGGAAAGCTATACAACCAAAGATAGAAGAATACTTTAGAGTAGAGAATGACGATATCTTTTATAGTATCCTTCCTACTACTACACAATATGCAAGAAATGCATTGTTCTCTGGTTTGATGCCATTAGAAATCCAAAGGAAATATCCTAAATACTGGACTTCAGAAAGTGATGAAGGAACAAAGAATCAATTTGAAGGAGAGCTTCTTGATGAGCTTTTAAAGAGATTCGGAAGAACAGAAAGATTTACTTATAACAAGATTCTGAATCTTCAAGCTGGCCGTAAACTTGTTGAGAACCTACCAAGCTTATTGAACTATGACTTAAACGTTATCGTTTATAACTTCGTGGATTTGCTGAGTCATGCCAGAACAGAAATGGAGATCATCAGAGAGCTTGCCGATGATGAACCTGCTTACAGATCATTGATGCTTTCATGGTTTGAACACTCAAGTTTATTTGATATCATCAAATATCTATCAGAAAAGAAGGTGAATCTTCTTATTACTACAGACCATGGTAGTGTGAAAGTTCAAAATCCTGTAAGGATTCTTGGGGATAGAAATACAAATACAAACCTTAGATACAAGTTTGGCAAGAGCCTCAATTATAACAAAAAAGATGTATTCGAGGTTAAAAACCCTGATCATATTTTTATGCCAAGAGCAAATGTTAGTACAGCATATGTTTTTTGTAAAAAAAATGATTTCTTTGCATATCCAAACAACTATAATTATTATGTAAATTATTACAGAAATACTTTCCAACATGGAGGTATTTCTATGGAAGAAATACTAATACCTTTCATTGAATTAAGTCCAAAATAATGAAAAGAGAAATTATCGTAAAAGATATATCAGAGTTAAATAATGCAGCAAAGATCCTCCTCAGTGAATTTCCTGAGGAGCGTGTTTTTGCTTTTTTTGGTGAAATGGGTGCTGGCAAAACTACCTTTATCAAATCTATTTGTGAAGAGATACAAGTAGAAGATATTGTAAATAGCCCTACTTTTGCCATAATAAATGAATATTACACAGTAAATCAGGATAGTGTTTATCATTTTGACTTTTACAGAATGAAAAAACAAGAAGAAGCCTTTGATATAGGCTTTGAAGACTATTTGTATAGTGGAAACTATTGCTTTATTGAATGGTCTGAAAAAGTTGAAGATCTTCTTCCTGATAATATCATAATAGTAAAGATTACTGAGAATAAAATCAACCACAGCAGAACCATTTCTATTGAAAAGATTTAATATTCATAGAAACTTCCTTAACCATGGACGAAAGTATTACTGCTAATATCAAGTCAAAATATTTCAATGAATTAATGCCATTGGAAGAAGTACTTGAGAAGTCATCAAAAAATAAAGAAATATCTATAGGTATTCCTAAAGAAGATATTACTCTCGAAAAACGTATTGCTTTAACTCCTGAAGCTATAAAAGCACTTTCGACAGATAAAGTAAAGGTTTATGTTGAGTCAAATGCAGGGGCTGAGTCCGGATATAGTGACTTAACATTTAGCGAAAATGGGGCTATAATCGTAAAGTCAAAGGAAGAGGTTTTTAAATCTGATATTATTATCAAAATAGCTCCTCTCACATTTGAGGAGCTTAACCTTATCTCTAGTGGCAAAACTGTTATTAGTTCCTTGAGCTTACCTACACAAAATAGAGAGTATTTTGAGAAACTTGTAAAAAAGAAAATTACAGCTCTTGCATATGAATATATTCAGGATAAGGATAATTCATTCCCTGTAGTAAAGTCTATGAGTGAGATCATAGGAAATACTACTATACTACTAGCTGCAAGATATCTTAGCCACCCTAAATACGGAAAAGGAATACTATTAGGAGGCTTCCCCGGAATTGCACCATCAGAGGTTGTAATCATAGGAGCAGGAACTGTTGGTGAATATGCAGCAAGAACAGCTTCTGGCTTGGGTGCTTCAATAAAGATCTTTGATTCATCAAGCTCAAGATTAAGAAGGATACATGAGAGATTAGGATACAACCTATATACTTCTGTATTTGATTATACTACTCTTAAAGATGCCTTACTAAAGGCTGATGCTGTTATTGCAGCAAAACATGTTGCTTTTGGAAAGACACCATGCCTTATTCCTGAGGAACTTGTTAAGCAAATGAAACCTAATTCTATAATAATAGATGTCAGTATAGATCAAGGAGGTTGTTTTGAAACATCAATACCCACAAATTTAAATCAACCTATTTTCAAGAAACATAATATTACTCATTATTGTGTTCCTAATATTGCTTCGGGGGTTCCTCATACTGCAACTAAAGCACTTAGTAATATCATAAGCCCTATCCTTCAAAAGATAATTGATTCAGGAGGTATACTCAACAATCTGAAAAATGATTATTGGCTATGTAAAGGAGTGTATGTTCTTTCCGGAATAATAACAAATAAATATATTGGAAACTCATATCGCATGCCTTATCAGGATATCGATCTTTTGATGGCAGCTTTTCAACAGTAAAACTTAAATGCAGGAAATATTTGAACAACTACAAGCATCAAACATATATGATGTTGAATCAGGATATATAAAATTAAAAGAAATCATCAATCACCTGAATCCCTCTTCAATCTTTATTCTTACTGATGAAAACTCTCAACAATACTGTTTGCCTGAGCTTATCATAAACTGCCCGTTTTTAAATGAAGCAGAGGTACTAGAAGTAGAATCGGGCGAAAACAGTAAATCCATTGAAACGTCATATCAATTATGGTGTGCCTTGCAAGAATTAGGGGCAGACAGAAAATCACTACTGATCAATTTGGGTGGAGGTGTTATCACTGACTTGGGTGGTTTTATTGCCTCCACATATAAACGAGGCATCTCTTTTATCAACATCCCAACCACTTTACTAAGTCAAATTGATGCTTCTGTAGGTGGAAAAACAGGAATTAACCTTGAAAATACAAAGAATCAAATAGGGACTTTCTCATTACCAGAACTCGTTATTATTAATCCCGATTATTTAAACACTCTTCCTGAGAAAGAAATAAAATCAGGAATTGGAGAGATGATTAAGCATGGGTTGATTAGTAATACCTCTCATTGGGATGATATCATATCTATTTTAGATAGTAAAAGTCTGCCTGAAAAAGAACAGATATTTAAATCTATTGCCATAAAGGATAAAATAGTAAAAGAAGATTTCAAAGAATACGGAATTAGAAAAACCCTCAACTTAGGTCATAGTATTGGCCATGCCATAGAATCTATTGCTATAGATAGCGAAGATAAACTTACTCATGGGGAATCTATTGCTATTGGCATCATATGCGAGTCTTATATTTCGTATAAGCTAGGTCTTATGGAAAAAAAACTACTTGATCAAATTTCACTCAATATCATATCTTATTTCTCTAAGATGACATTATCTGAAAATATTGAAGAACAAATTATTCCACTCATCCTTCAAGACAAGAAAAACATAAATGGTGCTATACTCTTTTGTTTATTGAAAGATATAGGTAATATTGCTATGGATATTGAAGTAGATGGTAATCTAATCTTAGAAAGCGTGAATTTTTATAAAAATATATAATTGCTATATGTTAAAATAGTCTTAAAACAAGTTTATAGCATTTGACTTATTATATAAGCCGCAATAAAACTATTTCGTTACATACTTATTATTTAAAGACTTTAGACTCATGAATAATAACCAAATAACAATCAAAAAAGATAATCATACAATTGAAGGGAAAGTTAAGTTATCTGGTTCTAAAAGCGAGACCAACAGAGTACTTATCCTTAATTATCTATGTCCTTTTGACTTTACCATTAACAATGAATCAGGATCTGATGATTCAGCAATCATGAGAAGAAATCTCTCTTATATAAATAATTATGCTGATTCAAATATTCCTCTTATAGTAAATGCAGGTAATGCAGGAACTGTTGCCAGATTTCTGACTGCCCTGCTTGCAATAACTCCCGGTAAGTGGCTGCTTACAGGCGACTCTTCTTTACAGAAAAGGCCTATACAGCCTTTAGTTGATGCCTTAATATCAATTGGTGCAAACATTGAATATACAAGCAATGAAGGTCATTTACCTATAAGAATCATTGGTAAAAAAATAATAGGAGGATCAATAAATATAGATTCTTCTATAAGTAGTCAGTTTATTACTGCTTTGATGCTAATTGCTCCTACTATGGATAGTGGCCTACAAATAAACCTGAAAAATCAACTTGTTTCAAAACCTTACATTCAGATGACTAAGGATATTATGGAACATTTTGGCGTTTCTATTTCTATTCATGACAACTCAATCATCATCAAAAAGCAAGAGATTCAAGCTAATGATTACACTGTAGGCGGAGACTGGAGTTCTGCTTCCTATTGGTTTGAACTAGCTTCTATTGCTGAAAATGCAAATATTTGTCTGGAAGGACTAGAAAAAGATAGTATACAAGGAGATGAAGAGATATTGAATATCTTCAAACAGCTAAATATAGAATCTTCTTTTGATGATAAAGATNTGATTCTAACAAAAGGGAATCTTAACAAGAATAATAATAGTATTGATTTTTCAAACACTCCTGATCTTGCTCAGGCAACAATAGTCGCTTGTGCTATATTAGGTATTGATTGCAGTTTCTCGGGCATTGATACTCTTGTAAATAAAGAAACAAATCGAATCCATGCTCTCAAGCAAGAATTAGAGAAAGTTGGTATTCAGCTATATGAACATGACAGAGGAGTGTATAAACTTAAGGGAGACATAGATACTAGTTTAGAACCTTCTTTTGACACTTACAACGATCATAGAATGGCTATGTGTCTAGCCCCTTTTGCTTTGGTGTTTGATAAAATCACTATCAATGATCCTGAGGTCGTTAATAAGTCATATCCTGATTTTTGGGAAGATCTAAAGAAGTTAGGTTTTCAAATAAATTAATCCCTTTTTATTGCTAAGATTTTTTTCATGGAAGTTGATATATTCATACCATGTTTTATTGATCAATTTTACCCTGAAACAGGATTCAATATGATCAAAATACTGGAAAAACTTAATGTTAAAACTCATTATAGTCCACAACAAGTTTGTTGTGGACAATTTGCTTATAATAATGGGTATTGGGAAGATGCAAAATCTTTGGGCAAGAAGTTTATTAAAGAGTTTTCTAATAATAGAATGATTATAGGTCCCTCTGCTTCTTGTATAGGCTACATTCGAAATTATTACTCTGAATTGTTTTTCAATACTGCATTACATAATGAAGCAAAAACTCTACAGTCTAACATCTTTGAATTTACAGATTTTCTGGTCAATAAGCTGAATGTAGAAAGCACAAACTCTTGCTTTCCTCATAAAGTCACTTATCATGACAGTTGCTCTGCACTTAGAGAATATAAACTGAAGGATCAACCCAGAAAGCTACTATCAAATGTAAAAGATCTACAGTTGATTGAAATGGTAGATAATGATGTATGCTGTGGGTTTGGAGGTACATTCTCTGTAAAACATAACGCTATTGCAACAGCTATGGCCGAACAAAAAGTCAGAAATGCAATAGCGACAAAAGCTGAATATATTACCTCAACAGATCTTTCTTGCCTGATGCATTTAGACGCATATATCAAAAAACACAATATCCCATTGAAAGTAATTCACATTATTGACATCCTCGCTCAAGGTATATAGGAGGGAGATACTAAGCTCCCTCTCACATTAGATCTTAGCATGTTTCCACTTACCATATTTTATATATAAAAAGCTAAGCAAGGTCATCATCAAACCATATACTCCCTCAACAGTCCAAGCATGAGCAACATTTGCATGAAAGAAATGGATTATTGTATATGCAAATGAAACATAAACCACCAGTGCAAGAAGTTCAATATAAAAAGCCACCATAGTTTTTCCTGTTCCCATTACTCCATAATAGAATATAAATCCTGAAGTCAATGTAAATGCTGTTATACTTATCACTTTCAATGGTGCTAAGCTCATACTTATCAAATTTGGATCATCTGTATATATTGAAATAAGAAGCTTTGGAGCTATCCAACAAATCGCAACTATAACTCCCACTCCTATCAAGCACAATTTGATAACTCGGAATATAATTCGCAATACTTCCTTATAAGCTCCTTTACCAATAAAATTAGAAACCAAGACATTAGTAGCTGAGGAAAATCCTTGTACAGGAATAAAAAATATGATATAAATACTTCGAATAATATTTGATACTGCCAAAGCATCTTCTCCTATCTTTTCTACTAACAAAAAGAAAGTAAACCAACAAGAAATACTTATAAAACTCTGAATCATTACAGGACCTGCAATCTTTAATATCTTTATCAACCTAAGTACTTTAAATTTCTTGAATCGGTTAAAGCCATATTTAACAAATGACACTTTATTCAAGGAGTAAGCTAATAAGAATATTGTAGCAGAGAATTCACTTATCGAAGATGCTATAGCTGCTCCCTTCAAACCTAATTCCGGAGCTCCTAAGTTTCCAAATATAAAAGCATAGTCAAGAACTATATTTATCATAGCCATGAAAAATGTACTATAGGAAATTATTCTAGTCTTTTCTATTCCAATAAAAAAGGATCTAAACAATACATTTAAATACGCAAAGAAAATACCATAGCTTCTATAAGACAAAAACTCTTTCGTCCCCTCAAAAATCTCATGTGATTCTATCAGAGGGTATAAAACCCAACTAGAGAAGTACCTAATAAAGAAAAACATAAGAATAGAAAATGGCACTAAAAACAAAAAGGCATGTAACCACACTTCTCCTACTCTGTTTGTTCTACCTTGCCCTACTCTTCTTGCTATAATTATCTGTAAGCCGGTTCCAAATCCAAAGCCCAACATTGTAATTATATAATAAAATAATCCACCTAAAGCAGCTGCTCCCAATGGCACAGCCCCTAACCTGCCTAAAAAAGCAGTATCTACAACATTAATTAAATTTTGAGCTATACTCCCCAATATTATAGGATAGGCTAAAACCCATATTCGTCGAAATGTAATTGTTTCCTTCATTAAACTATTTTAAATGCTATCATAACAACTATTAGTAAAGCTAAACTAATAAATGCCTACCTCTATAAATACCAAAGTACCATTTAGAAGCTTCTATAAAAGCCTAAACTTTAATCTAACTTAGAAATTATAGGTTTATTGGGCTTTGTATTATCAATGACTCTGAATCATCTAAAAATATCAGAGTAAAACGAAAAAGAAAATTATTATTTTTATAATCAAAATAAAAAGTCTCCCAGATAAATCCGAGAGACTTCCCCGTTAAGGTTATTAAAATAATATGTCAAATACAGATGAAATTCTTATATTTCTTATAAGTAATCTTCCAAAGGAACAAACAATACCTACTTCTTTTGGAAGAAACAAATAAGTTGAAAAAATATCTTTATTTTAAATTATCTAAAGAAATATTAAATTTGCAAGCTTGCAGGGTGTTACTTGAGAATAATATTAAAACATCTATAATAACCAAAAACATAAATACTATCTCACAAGATAACACACCTACACTTGCAAAAGATTCTGTCAAAATTAATTACAAACAAATCATTATGCACAGATATGTATAATGATTTTATCTTTAAGCCGGCCTAGATTGCCGGTTTTTCTTTTATTTCTTCTTTTACTAATCCATAAAACATTATATTCATAAGACTCTCAGCTCTGGCATGCAAGCTTCTGGGAGACTTATTAGCAAACAAAGGTCTTTCCAAACCTTTCATTGCCGTAACAAAGGCTATCGCAGCAAAATGACTTTCTATCTCTCTAAACCTACCACTCCTTACTCCCTGTCGCATTATCAATTCTACTGCAGAGATTTCTTCTTTGTGATATTTCTCTCTAAGATGAAACATAAAGTCGTAATTTATCATGTGATCGTTACTCAATATTGCATACATATTTGCAAGTTTCTGTATGGTCATCATTCGAGTAATTACATAATCTTTCAATTGCTTCTCTGCTGGATCTTGAGGATTAATCTTTCTCTTAAGAGTTCTTTTTAATGATAAAACCTCTTCTTCGACCACAGCCTCAAATACTTCCTCCTTACTTTTAAAGTAATAATACAAAGAACTTTTACCTTTCCTTGCATATTGAGCTATCTCATCCATGGTTGTTTTCTTAAAGCCATAGCGACCAAATAGCTCTCTTGCACTTTCAATAATCAATTCTCTAACTTTATCTCTAGGAGGCATACTTTTTCGACCTTTTGAGTTTTACAGTCCAAAAGTATAATTTTTTATTTAGCCGTCAAAATTTTGCTACAATTAATTCAACAATTATTTACAGCCTAGTTATTAGATAGTTCTACAACAATAGAATAATAGATTGTTCTAAATAATATTCTTGATAAAGAATAATTTTATTGCAGGAATGAACTCCTTATATAAAACAAACAATAAGAATAGATAGTAGAGTAATCAAGTGTTTAAGCCCTATATATATCAAATAGAATTTTCGACCATTTATATCAAAATTAGAATATACAGATATATTCCAAAGTTATAAACTTCGCACTAAAAGCACATTAGCACAAAACTCATAAAAGAGCATATCTCAATAGTAGATTTAGAATTACAAAAAAGATTAAGCTTTTAATCAGAGATTAACGTTAGTCCATCATCAATAAGCTTTACTAATTCAGGATTAGTAGACTTATATTCATTTAAGATCTTCTCTATAAATCCTGATTCCACCAGAAAATGTTTATTATTCTTTATCAACTCATATATCTCTAAAGCTAGTAGCCAGTTAGATTTATCAGTAAAAATTGTTTCTCCAATGACATTTGATAATTCACTATATCCATTCTGTTCATTTCTAAAACGACGAACTCTCCTATATAAATCATGTCTACTAATAGACGAAGTATCATACTCTATCTTCTGTGTTCTTGTCTTTGGCAAGGGATATTTTAATCCAAAGTTATTAGGATCTGCCACACCATTATAAGCACTTATCACATGTTCTCCTAGAGGTATAATATAATTATTATGCAGATCATCTATCAAAGTTCGTCCATTCAGGGAGATATAGCATTCATCAAATGATAAAGCCAATGTTTTACCATCTTTCCTTATATAGTCTCTGAAGATACCATGTATACACATTCCATTTTTGAACATAAGTCTGTTCCTTACCCCCTCATGAAGCCCCAAAGACTTAAGTTCATATCCGGACATTTGCCAGATTGGCTTATTACATCTTTCTGGTCTTCCTAAAGGTAAAGCAATCCCTGTACTGAATTTTTCTCTCCCCAGGCCTTCTATTTGTTTATTTCCATATGATAATGCAGAACCTTCAGAAGATATAATATATATAGGTTGATTATTTATTTCTTCATAATGTTCAAAGACCCCTGATATAGCAATTCCTGAGTCCAGTACAATTGTTGAATAATGTCCGCTTTCAATAGCTTTCTGTACTCCTTCATGTCCACCTTTATGGTATGCCATAGTTTTTTCAAACTTCTTGAGGATATCCACCAGATGGCCAAAATCAGGTGTCACAAAAAGCTGGGGTTGTCTTGTAGTTATATCAAAAGGAATTCTTGCAGCTTCAAGATTATAAGGCATTTTCTTTACATCATCCTGCAAAGAAGAATAGCTCTCTCCTATAGACGACAATAATCCAGCTCCATAGATTTTTGGTTTGTTTATATCTCCTATGAGCCCATATTCTACTGTCCACCAATGTAGATTTCTTATTTGAGAAAGTTCTGAAGGCACACCCATATTATGCTGTAGGCATTCTATATGTTCTTCTGCCTCCTTGATTATATTCTCATTTGTAAAAGGATTTGCTTTTAATATGGATAATAAGCGGATAGCTTCATATAGTTCATAATCCTGCTTAGATAAGAAAGCCTTAGCCCCTATCTCTCCAAAAAGCCGTAAGTATTCTGAATATTCAGGATCTGCTATAATTGGAGCATGTCCAGCAGCTTCATGTAATATATCAGGTGCTGGCGTATATTCAATTTGGTCAATAGGGCGAATATCTGCGGCAATAACCAATACATTATGAGCTTGAAATTCCATAAATGCTGAAGGCGGGATAAAACCATCAACGGCAACAGCTGCCCAACCTATCTTCTTTAATATCCGATTCATTCCATACAACTGAGGAATAGAATCAATACTAATTCCTGTTTCCTTTAATCCATTTAAGTATGATCTATGAGCTACTTGTGGAAGATAATTTATATTCTGCCTCATAACATATCTCCATACTGCGTGATCTTGAGGTGTATATTCATTGTAAGGTTGCTCGATAATCAGATTCATCAAATGTGCAGGAAGGCGCTCTAAAACTTCATTCATTTCCATGTGAGTAGCTTTTAGTAAGAAGAACAATATAGAAAGCTTATAGTCTATTCATAGATTAATATGCAAGACTTTATTTAAAGTATATAAAAATAAGAAAAAAACACTCTATCCTTTACTTGGAATAAACGAAAAATCAGATTTTTGCATATTAATTTAAGGTCTCTTTTGATTATAATTTGATATGATAACAAATGATAGTATAATATATATAGCTCTTCCTGTAATGGATGAGCTGAACAATATATCTTCTTTTCTTTCTTGTATAAAGAGGCAAACAGATTCAAGATATAAATTAATAGTATGTGTAAATCAACCTGATGACTATTGGGATAACGATAATAAGTTAAGTATTTGTAAGAATAATCAATCTACATTGCAGTTATTATCATCTGATGACTTATCTATTGAAGTTATAGACAGGAGTTCCAAAGGCAAAGGCTGGTGCAAGAAAAGATATGGTGTAGGTTGGGCAAGAAAAGTTTGTATGGATAGAGCTAATGAGTTGGCACAACCAGATGACATCATTATTTGTGTTGATGCTGATACTTATTATCCTGAAGACTATCTATCTTCTATCAGGCAGAATTTTATTGATCACCCTAAGATGCTTGGCCTTGCTGTTCCGTATCATCATCCATTATGTGATGATGAACACTTAAACAGACATATCCTTAGATATGAAATCTATATGCGTACCTACGCCTTGAACATGTGGAAAATCAATAACCCATACGCTTATACTGCTGTAGGTTCTTCGATGGCTGTGACTGTAAAAACATATAACAAGATAGGCGGAATCACTCCACACAAAAGTGGTGAAGATTTCTATTTTCTACAAAAGATCAAGAAAGCTGGTACATTAGGTGTTTGGAATGAATACAAAACCCAACCCGCAGCCAGATACTCTGATAGAGTATTCTTTGGCACAGGTCCAGCATTAATAAAAGGGTCTAATGGAGATTGGAGCAGTTATCCTATTTATCATAGAGACTTATTCAAGCAAATCAAAAAAGACTTTTCTACTTTTACTGAATTATATGATAAACTTCCTGATCAACTAAATGAAGACAGTTTATTGAAAGACGTGTTTACGGATATCCCAAGTATCGAATTACTCAGGAATAATGCTACTTCAAAAGATAAGTTTATAAAAGCTTGTCATCAAAAAGTTGATGGCTTAAGGATATTACAGTTTCTGAAGAAATATCAAGCACAAATAAACATCTCTGATGAATTATCCTTAAAGGACTTTTTTGAATATTATTATCCTGAACTTATATCACAATATTTACCTATAGATTTCTCTTTTGATCATAGTCCTATAGAACAACTAGAGAAATTACGTTTGTTCTTAGAAACTGAAGAAAATAAACATCTGAAATCATATCATCATGGAATCTAATCAACTTGTTGTAATATTAGGTGCAACTGCTACAGGCAAAACTTCTTTAGCTGTTGCTTTAGCAGATCAGTTAGGCAGTGAGATTATCAGTGCTGATTCAAGGCAAGTTTATCGTGGTATGGATCTGGGTACAGGTAAAGATATCGATGAGTATAATTATAATGGGAAACCTATCCCATATCATATAATTGATATCGTTGATCCTGGATATGAATTTAACGTTTTTGAGTTTCAACAACATTTCCTCACTGCTTATAATGATATTACAAACAGAAATATCAACCCCATTCTCTGTGGTGGTACAGGTTTATATATAGATTCTGTCCTCAAAGGATATAGACTACTGAAAGTTCCTGATAACTTAGAATTAAGATCCAAACTAGAGCTGTTTTCTGATAAGGAACTTGTTGAGCGCCTATCTTCTTACAGAAATCTGCATAATACTACAGATACTGAGGATAGAAAACGAATAGTAAGAGCCATTGAAATTGAAGAGTATTACTTATCACATACTGAAGAATCTAAATTCCCAAAGTTCCCTTATGTCATCTTTGGAATTCAATTTGAAAGACAAATAGTGAGAGATAGAATCACATTCAGATTAAAGGAAAGACTTGATCAAGGTATGGTTGATGAAGTAAGGAAATTGATTGATGGTGGTGTTAGCCCTGACGCATTGAAATTCTATGGTCTAGAATATAAGTTCCTGACTCAGTATATCTGTAATGAAATTACATATGATGAGATGTTCAAAAGATTAAACACAGCTATTCACCAATTCGCCAAACGTCAAATGACTTGGTTTAGAAGAATGGAAAAACTAGGTATGAAGATTCATTGGATAGATGGAAATCTATCTATAGATGATAAGCTTAGTTTTATAAATGAACGAATCTAAATATAAGGGGGATAATCACCCCCCCTATTATCTTTACTTCTTATATTCTTCGTATTTCTCTCTAAAATATTCCAACTTCTGTTCATTTGTGAAGTTTATAAACTTCTTTGGCATAGCTTGAAAGAAACTGTTGTATTTAGGGTCTTTCTCGGCAGCTGTATAGACATCCTTCTGAAAAAACAGTGTATTCTTATATGAAAATACTCCTGCATTATTTTTGTCTTTCTTGAAAGACTTACAATCACCTTCTGATTTATAATAAAAAACATTTTCGCTTTTATCTCCTAAGTCTTTAAATCTGAAGTTTTCGTATATAATATCACAACCATTAACATCTGATTTACTGATAAATGATATACCCCATTCTCCTTTAAACATTCCTCCCGAAGGAGCTGAAACAAAAATATTTTCATCCTGAGCTGATACACTACTAATAAACCCAAAGATCATGCATACTAAAATTGATACTTTCGTTATTGCTTTCATAATATTCTGATTCTATTTTTTTCTTTATTATTTATAAAGCTTTTGAAAATACAAATTATTTCATCTCATGAATGTTAATGTTTTATAAAAGATTAACTATTCTATTTATTAGACGAAGTAACTTAAAACTATTTTGTAGTTCATGTTGAGAAAAAACATATACTTTTTTTATATTTCTTCTCCTTTATCAGTGCAAATCTATTTTTAGATCGTACTAATGTAAGTTGTGTGATAATGAAAAAACAGATGTTTTTTGTATAAAATCATGTTTCTTGAAGCTTTTTAAGGCATATATAAGGTTCATTTTGCTAAAAATATACCCTTAGAATCCATTTTGAAGCTCTTTTTTATACCATAAAATAAGCATTACTACTAAAAGTAATAAAGAATTCATTTCAACATATATTATAATATTGCTTATAACTACTTGATTATAGTCCTTAATTCATTTTTCATTTTATATAATCTATCCAAAAAACTATTTATTGAGAGGTACTTTTTGATAATTTTCACACAAACCAATATTATGCTATTTATCAGTACATTACATTTTTTATATTACTAAAGACAAGTTTGCAATAAGCTATAGACAAGTTTGCAATAAGCTATAGACAAGTTTGCAATAAGCTAATACTTTTGCTGAGATAGTAAATGAAATGATCGTTATTCAGGGGATAATAGTTGAAATACAAGGGAAAAAGCGAGGGTTTCATAGGATAATCTTGGAGAGTGCTCAGTTAGCAAATATTTTTTTGTCACTGATTGTTATTAAAATTATTACTGTTATTTACAAATCATTGTTTACATTAGTACTTTAAGAAACTTTAAACTATTCCATTATCAAGCTTTAGTATGAAACAAACAAAGCTCTTAAGCCCTTATAAAAAATAAGAATTCTTTCTTTCTACTCTGCTATATGCATACACTTAGTTATCTTATTGGAATAGTAAACATTATATTATATATCTTATCCAGACTGAGAAAAACAAATTGGTCATTAGTCAGAAATTATTGAAAAAATGTAAAAAAAATTTGTCGGATAAATAAATTGATTTATATTTGCACCCGCAAACGCAATTATTGTAATGCGGATGTGGCGAAATTGGTAGACGCGCTAGACTTAGGATCTAGTGCCGCGAGGCGTGGGGGTTCGAGTCCCTTCATCCGCACAAAAGCTTCTTAATTTAATTAAGAAGCTTTTTTTATATTATGTCATTAAGTTTTTGACCAAATACACCTATTCTTTATTAAAATATTATCTTGCCAAAATATTTTAGTCTAATCAGAATCATTGAAGTAATATTATAAATTATGCAGCGAGTTCTATTTATTGCAATGACTTTTATTCTATTAACCTTTGCTTGTAAAAAGGAAGAAGAATTTGGAAATCCAAGGTTGCTTTATAATAAAAGTAAGAATTACACTTATAGAAATATCAGTAGCAGATCTACAGATGACACAACAAGAATTGGATTTATAGCCTTACCAAATGTAAAATCATACGGAAAGCTTTCTGCGTTTACTCTTGTATGGAAAAAACCTTCTGGTGAACAATCATATCTGAAATATAAAAATCTGGAAAATTATAGATATATATACGATACTATTATTGTTACAAAAGAGGCAGGAACTCATACCTTTTTAGCAAAGGTGAGTGACGAGAATGACAAAAGCATAGAGAAGAAAATAACTGTTAAATACATAAAACCGACTAATTGATACAATCAGTCGGTTAAAAGCACTAGCTTCTATTAGGATTTAAATTATTGGGAATTATTTTATTCTAAAATATAGCTCGATAACCGCATTTCTATAAAATAGATATTAACAATTCTTTTTCCTAATAAGCTTTCATATACCTTATTTTGGACACTCCTTCAAAATAAGGTGTTATTATTATACAAAGTAAATGAATATCAAATATTAAAAGATTCCTCTTAAATTCCATCCGTTTTTCCTCTTGAATTCCTAATAATTACTTAGTCAGAAATACCTATATTCTTTTAGGCTATACTTCTTGATTTAGATATTTTTACAAAAAAGAAATATCTAACAATGTGTTTGTTATGCTTTTTCTTCTTTAGAGGCTAAATTTTACATAGTGATTCTTTATAATTTAGTAGTATTTCAAATATGCATAATTATAAAACTATGAAAGAGAATTTAGATACTATCAACAGAACATTATTACCAGATGAAATCGAAAAAAATGAAGCCGATTTATGGGTTACAGAACTAAAATCATCTTGCAGATCAGAAGAAGGTATACTCCCTTTCGAACAAGAAGAAATGCCGCATGTACTTACCAGAGACACCTACAATAGTCTGGTTGGTGAAGACCCTGAAAATACCGCTATCAGAATTTATTTAGGCATTGATACTGATAACACCTTATGTGTATATGCTGTACCAGCAAAGAAAGCATTAGTAAAATATCCTGATGGGCAAATCATTGAAGAATATACTGATATTACAAATAAACTTTATAAGTTGTTTCCTGATAGAAATATTGCAGTATATGATAAAGGTGTATATATCGCAAAGCAGGATATGAAGAGATGGCAAGAAAAGCGAAAAACATTATTCAATTTAGATAATAAGGATTTTAGTTATTCTTTTATATATCCTGTTTCTATGCTATTCACCATTATAGAAATGGAAGAGGTTTTTAATGAAGAGCAAAATAATTATGTAGAAATACATTTTGGCATGCAACATTCTTTCAAGTCATTTATAAAGACTAGCAAAAGAATAAGGAATCATTACTTTGATTTTGCAAGACCTTGCCCTCCAATTTGTGACAAAAAAAGTCCGTACATAACCTTTTCAGAAGAATAATATAGATATTTCATTTTCATAGAAGACCATATATGCTAACACTTCAACAATTGATATTAGATTACGCACATATTCCGGTGTTTTTTGCCTTGCTTTTTTCAATTATCAGAATTCCTAGATTAAGCAAAGGAGCTAGATTTCTTTTTCTCTATCTACTAATTACATCAATTATTGAATTGTTGGCAGGTTTTCTAAATAATAAAGGTCAGAGTAATTTACCTCTATTACATGTTTATGTGCCTTTAGAGTTTTTCACTTTAGGAATGCTCTATTTATATTATTTAAAGGGGTCAATAAAATCAAGATATATAGCAATACTTATTATTGGATTTATAACTTATTCTATCATTAATTCTATCTTCTTTTCAGATCTGTACTCATTTAATAACATTGCCAGAGGTATAGAGAATATACTATTATTGTTGCTCACTTTAATCTATTACGCAAAAGTTCTTTTTGAAATGAAAATCAAAAAGCTGGAGAAAGAACCTATGATATGGATTAATACAGGTATTCTCTTTTATTTTGCTTCAAATTTGTTTGTTTTCATATTTAGCAATGTAGCTTTAAGCTATTCTGAGCAATTAAACTTAGCCATATGGACATTCCATGCAGTTTTTAATTGGATATTATATATCTTAATTTCAATAGGCTTATTATTGCTTCCTCAAAAGGTTAAAGCTAAACTATAAATTACTTTCACCCTGTATTTTTCTAAAAAAGTGCTTCCAGAATATTAAGTTAAACCTAGAAAGCAAAAGAGATTTTTATTTTTAGTATTATTGCATTACTTTATTATTAATACAATAATCATATTTATTGATGATAAAATTATCTGCAAATTAAAATACTATGATTAATTCTGGAGAAGAGCAAATTGCTATTATTATCCTTATTGGAACTTTTGGTATGTTCATTCTTGCAGTTGGAATTTTTTTCTTTTTTGTAACATACAAAAAAAGATTATTAATAAAAGAGCTGGAATTAAACAAGATTAAGGTTATACATAATAATGAGCTGCTAAAGCATTCTATCAAATCTCAGGAAAAAGAAAGAAAACGAATAGCAAAAGATCTACATGACGAGATTGGTGGTTCTTTATCTGCAATTCATCTGTTGATTTCATTTCTCGAAAAACAACAACCTAAAGAATATCAAGACAATTTCATTGAAATAAAAGATAGTATATCTGACACTATAAATAATGTAAGACGAATATCCAGAAATTTACTTCCTGCGTCTCTTGAAAGATTTGGGCTGCTCGATTCATTAAGCGAACTCATTAATCGAATAGCCAAAAGTAGAGTTATTAGCATAGCCCTATATTATTCAGATGAGCCATTCCGATTTGACAGAGATAAAGAAGTTGCCGTTTATAGAATAATTCAAGAACTAATAAATAATGCCCTAAAGCATTCTGAAGGCCAAAATATCGATATCAAACTAAAGATGATAAAAAATCATTTGATATTTTCTGTATCAGATAATGGCAAAGGATTCGACTCAAATAATAAAAATTCATCTGGATTTGGACTATATAGTATAGAGAGTAGAATTGAGTTATTGGATGGGAAATATAAAACAAATTCCTTCCTAAATATTGGAACCACAACAATAGTTGCATTTAAGCTAAATTAATATGAAAAGTGAATTTAATTTAATCATTGCAGATGATCACACTTTATTTAGGAAGGGACTCAAGTCTCTTCTAAGTGATTTCTCTTTTATCGGTAATATTGCAGAAGCAAGCAACGGAAAAGAAGCAATCAGCTTATTAAAAAGTTCAAATGCTAATATCGACATCGTTCTTCTGGATTTGAATATGCCCGTTATGGATGGAGTACAAGCCACAGAAGAAATTAGATCCTTTAATAAAGATGTTAAGATACTTATTTTGACGATGGAGGATGACCAAAGATTAATTATAAGAATGATAGAAAAAGGTATCAATGGTTATCTATTTAAAAATATTAGCCCACTTGATTTAGAAAAAGCATTAAAAAACGTAATCACCAAAGAATTCTATTTTGATGATGAAATTTCACAACTTGTTTACAAGACTGTTATTCAAAAAAGCCAACAAAGCTTTCAAGAAGAATCATTCATAAAATTGACAAATCGAGAGCTTGAAGTACTTGAGCTAATATGCAAGGAATTCACTGCTGCAGAAATTGCAGAAAAATTATTTATAAGTACAAGAACAGTCGAAGGCCATAGAAGTAACTTATTTCAGAAAACAGGTGTAAAGAATACTGCAGGACTTGTTGTTTATGCCATAAAAAATGATCTAGTAGAAATATAATTCAAAATGCCCTTAGAAGTGTTGATTTATAACACTTCTCTTTTTTTTACATTTACCTTCTTATTTTGCTTATACCTTGTCGTAGCGGCATAATTATTGTTATTTTTATCTGTTTTTAGTTAAAATAGAATTCAACTCTTCAATGTTTCCTAAAAAGCATTTGAAGGAGATAAAATTGACAATTCATTATTAAATCAAAAAGTATTATGTTAAAAGATCACCCTAAAGGGCTTATTGTAGCCTTTTTCGCTAATATGGGGGAACGCTTTGGGTTCTATACCATGTATGCAATATTCGTTTTATTCATCCAGGCAAAGTATGGTTTTGATGCTGCTGACACCTCTATGTTTTGGGGTATTTTTCTTGGAGCTGTTTACTTCTTCCCATTAATTGGAGGTTTTCTTGCAGATCGATTTTTGGGTTATGGTAAATCTATAAGTCTGGGGCTTATTATTCTATTTATAGGCTATACACTATTAGCCATACCCACCAGTATGGATGGGGGGCTAACCTTGATTATATCAGGATTAGCCGTAATTACAATTGGAACAGGTCTCTTTAAAGGAAACTTACAAGCTCTTGTTGGGAATTTATATGATGAAGCTAAATTCAGTAAGAACAGAGATGTTGCTTTTAACATCTTCTATATGGGAATTAACATAGGAGCTGTATTTGCACCTACGGCAGCTGAAGCAATAAGCAACTGGGTATTAAAATCTAAAGGATTTTTCTATGATGCAGCTATACCTGCTATGGCACATAAGCTTTTAGGAGGAGATACTTCTGTAACCTCAAGTCTTACTGCTTCTATGGATTCTCAGCTTCAGTTTGGGGCTTCTGTAAATCAAACTAATTCATTTGATTCTTTAACAGCTTTCAGTAATAGCTATATTAATGCAATTGGAGAATCATATCATTATGCATTTGGAATCGCATCTATCTCACTTATCGTTTCTATGGCTATCTTCTGGGCATTCAGAAAATATTACAGACATGCAGATCTAACTGAAAGGCAAAAAGCAAAAAGTGCTGAATATAGAGATAAAATGATCGAACTTAGTCCAAAAGAAACAAGAAATAGATTTGTTGCTTTAGGCATGGTATTCTTAGTTGTTATCTTCTTCTGGTTAGCATTCCATCAAAACTCTGTAGGGTTAAACTTTTTCGCTCGGGATTATACAGTCAATTCTGTAGGAAAGTATACAAATGTCTTCTTTAATCTTTTCACTCTGCTATCTATCTTATTTTTCTTTATTGGAGTATTCTATGCAGCAAAGAAAGGCAGTTCTACAAAAGCAAGGATTATTGGAGCCATAGTTGGTCTGGTATTTGGAGGCTTTTTGTTCTATAAAACTTACACTTTTGGTGATACTAATCCTATTACACCACCTAAATTCCATCAATTTAACTCATTCTTCATTGTTGCATTCACTCCATTGATTGTTGCATTCTTCACATGGCTTAGAGCAAAAGGCGTTGAACCTTCAGCACCAAAGAAGATAGGTCTTGGTATGTTAATTACAGGTATCGGATTACTTGTCATGGTAGTTGCCTCTGTTAGTCTTATTGGATTCAGTCCAAAAGAGATCAATGAATTGAGAGCACCACAAGATGTACTTGTGTCGCCTTATTGGCTTATCAGTACTTATTTTGTATTTACAATTGCTGAATTATTCCTAAGTCCAATGGGAATATCATTTGTATCTAAAGTTTCTCCTCCAAAATACAAAGGATTAATGCAGGGAGGATGGTTTGCAGCTACAGCAATTGGCAATTATGCATTAGGCTATTTTGCTATTTTCTGGTCTTCTATTCCACTATGGGCATATTGGTCAATACTTGTTGTATTCTGTATATTATCAAGTGTTTTCATTTTCTCAGTCCTCAGACGTTTAGAAGCTGTATCAAGATAAGACTATATAAACATAGAAATTCTAAAACCTGAAGCAAAAGCTTCAGGTTTTAAATATTTAAAAGTAAAACAAAAAATTATTTTAAGATCTTCTTACCAAGTTGCTGTTTTGGTAGGACCATCACATGGAGAGGATAATTTTTCACAACGATCTGTAGCAATTTCAATAATCTTATCAACTACTTTAGTTACAACATAAGACGTAACAGCCCAACAAATATTACCAGTATCACTACCACCATTAACATAATTCATTTCTGTAGAATTAAGTTGTGCGATAGTCTCTTTTTTTAATTGTAAATTATTAGTTTTCTTTTTCATTTAATGATAATTTAAATATTAAATAATGGAGTTAAAGAATTAATCCTCTAACAAATACAAATAAACAATAAGTTACTGCAATATTTTTTCACTATTCATCTTTTCAATAGAAAAAGCCAAAAAGGAAATTATCCTTTTCTGATAAAATACTTTATATAAGCATATATTAAATTCATTTTAACATTTACTTATATGATTTTTAAATAGCTTGAATTCAAAGATTTGTAGAGGGATACAGAAAACAACATCGTAAATAAAAGGTAGAGAGGGGGTTTCGCATATTTGCAGGGCATTATTTTTTGGTTATTTTTGTGTGCTTTTTGTTTAAGACATTAGGGTTAATTTACAATAAATCAATTTTTAATTTAAAAGTGCAACTATGTTTAAAGGACATCCGAAGGGGTTAATTGCCGCTGCTTTAGCTAACATGGGAGAACGTTTTGGGTTCTATACTATGATGGCTATCTTGGTGCTCTTTCTTCAGGCTAAGTTTGGTTTGACCGGAACTTTTGCTGGAGAGATCTATTCTACATTCTATTTCTTAATTTATATTCTTGCCTTTGTTGGCGGTATTATCGCAGATAGAACAAGAAATTATAAAGGTACAATCATGTCTGGTCTTATTTTAATGGGACTTGGATATGTTGCTATTGCTATTCCTACACCTCCAAATGATTTCAACCTTGTGTTGACTTGTGTAGCATTATTTGTTATTGCATTTGGTAATGGATTATTTAAAGGTAACTTACAGGCTCTAGTAGGTCAGATGTATGATAATCCTGCATATGAAAAGAAAAGAGATTCAGGATTCTCTTTGTTCTATATGTTCATCAATGTTGGTGCTATCTTTGCTCCATTTGCTGCTGTAGGTGTAAGAAACTGGTGGTTAAATTCTAACGGTTTTTCTTATAATTCAGATCTTCCTGCATTATGTCACTCTGTTATCGATAAAACTATCGCTCCTGATGCTATTGCAAGATTCAAAGAAATGGGAGCTGCTGCACAAGGATCTCCTATAACAGATATCAATGCTTTTGCTCAAAAGTATTTAGATCTTTTCTCTACTGGTTTTCATTATGCTTTTGCTACTGCTATTGTAGCTATGGGTATTTCTTTTATCATTTATATTGTTAATAAGAAGCACTTCCCAGATCCAAAAGCTAGAGATGCTAAAGCTGCTGTTACTGATTCTAAAGAAATTGCAATGAGTGCAAAAGAGATTTCTCAACGTATTTGGGCTCTTATCGCAGTATTTGCTGTTGTTATCTTCTTCTGGTTCTCTTTCCACCAAAATGGATTGACACTTACTTTTTTTGCAAGAGATTATACCAATTTAAATGGTGTTGGTTTTGATATATTTGGTGTGGAATTTAAAGGTGCTGAGTTATTCCAGTCATTGAATCCTTTCTTTGTTGTATTCTTAACACCTGTTGTACTTGGTATTTTTGGTTGGTTAAGCTCTAAAGGTATTGAGCCTTCTACTCCTAAAAAGATTGCAATAGGTATGTTTATCGCTGCATTAGGTTTCGTTGTTATGACATTAGGATCATTTGACCTTCCATTGTTCAGCAGCATCAACCCTACAGTAGGAGGATCTCCACTTGAAGAGGTACAGAAAGTAACTCCTTTCTTACTATTAGGGACTTATTTTATTTTGACTATAGCTGAGCTTTTCATTTCTCCACTTGGAATCTCTTTCGTTTCTAAAGTTGCTCCTCCAAAATACCAAGGTATTATGCAAGGTGGTTGGTTAGGTGCTACTGCATTAGGTAACAAACTTCTTGTTATTGGTGCTATCTTCTATGAAAGTATTCCAATTTGGGCAACATGGTCTATCTTTGTTGTAGCTTGTATTATCTCTATGTTTGTAATGTTATTTATGGTTAAGTGGTTAGAAAGAATTGCTAAATAGTTCTTTTTTACACCTAGACTTATAAAATATATAAAAGACTGTCCTGCTTACTGCAAGGCAGTCTTTTTTTATCTAGTAGCCTTAGATGACTTAAACTTAACTCAAACCAGAAAGAAGTAAACCTATTTTATCTCAATTAGAATTTTTTTATCCCCAGCTAGAATAGAGAACTTTTAAGGATAGCAAATTTTACCAAAAAAATGACCTGAAATAGCAAAATATAGCACCTACAAAAGATAACTTACATCTAATTTTGCCTTGGTTTCTGGAAACAAATAAAAGACATTAAAAGAAATTTGATATAAAAATCATGAAAAAGAATATTGACATTCAGGTTATAGGCGAATTAAAATCAGAAAATGGATTATTTGCAATTCAAGTTAACAAGAAATATATTGACGGATTAACAAATATTGATGGTTTTCAACATCTTCAAATAGTTTGGTGGGGACACTTATATGATGATAACAAAAACAGAGCATCTTTAGTTACAGATAAACCATATAAAAAAGGTCCTGAAAAGATAGGTGTGTTCGCTACACGATCCGAGATGCGCCCTAACCCAATCCTTATCTCAACAATACAAGTTATAAGTATTGATAAAGAAAATGGAATAATTTACACTCCATATATTGATGCGGAAGTTGGCACAAATATTTTAGACATCAAACCTTATCATGGTACAGAAAGAATAAAAGAACATAGAACTCCTGATTGGTGCAGCCACTGGCCAAAATGGTATGAAGAATCTGGAGAATTTAACTGGCAGGATGAATTTAACTTCTAAATAATTCCCATTAAATGCAAAGTTGTTAGGAAACTAGCAACTTTGTATCTTTTTATTAATCTTGTAGTAGAGATTGACTCCAAATACAAATCTAAAGATGACAAATAAAGAATTAATATTAAAGTCCATACAATTTATAGAATCTAATCTTAAGAATAAAATAAACACAATTGAGATTTCTCAGGAAGCTTGCTATTCTTTATATCATTTTATCCGATTATTTAAAAGTATTACAGGATATTCCCCTAAAAACTATATTCTTCAAAGACGATTAAGTAGTGCAGCTCTGGAATTACAAAATACATCTAATAAGATATCAAATATAGCATATGACTATCAGTTTGGTAGCCCCGCTGCATTTTCCAGAGCTTTTAAAAAACATTTTAAGATAAATCCTTTAGAAGCACGTAGCAATAACTTCCCTCTAACTTCATTACCTCTATTAAACCCTATTGATTCTAATTATATTTATCATTCTGACCAACTCAAGAATAAGCAACCTCAAATTATCCAACGCGAAGAAAAAACGCTTGTAGGGATCTCATTTTTCATAAAGAATGATTGTAAAGTCGATGACTTATCTAAAGAATGGGCTATATTTTCAAATGAAATACAAAAAGAAAACAACTTAATTCAACCTGCAAAATATTATCAGATTCAATACTGGTCAGATAGTCAGGATATAGATGGAATGTACTTCTTTCTAGGTGCAGAAGTCTCTACAATAGATAGTATCAACCCCCTATTTGTAATAAAAACAATACCTAGAAGTCAATATTTACAGTTTATTCATAAAGGAAGAGCTAACAGAGTCGGATATACATACGAATATATCTATAATCAATATTTACCCAATACAAGCTATAGGCTAAACAAGCCTTTCAACTTTGAATTATATGGAGAAAGATATTTAGGGCCATTTGATGATAATTCTGAAAGTGAAATATATATCCCTATTGAATAAGCTCATATACAGAGTATAGTATTATAAAGGGAATAAATTTATCTCAATTTATATAAATAATGCCCAAGAAAAAGTACTTTTGCAAACTGAAGACCGATCTGCTCTATCGCATCATATTTAATTATGATGAGGAAAGTCAGGACAGCACAGAGCACCATACTTCTTAACGAGAAGGAGATTCTTAGGAATTTACAGCAAGTGCCACAGAAAATTACCGCCTGTTTACAGGTAAGGGTGAAAACGTGAGGTAAGAGCTCACGCGTTACTATGGTGACATAGTATCGGGGTAAACCTTATGGGCTGAAAGATCAAATAAGCTAGGGAATTTATCGAAAGATAAAAGAAGAATTGCTCGTTCAATCCTAGTGGGTAGATCGTTTGAGGTTATTGGTGACGATAATCCTAGAGAAATGATAGAGGGTTGCTTTTGCAATTACAGAATCCTGCTTATAAGATCGGTCTTTTTTTATTTCCCTCCCCTTTGCAACCATTTCGTTACCTTTTATTGTCTACAATATGAAACAACAATACTCTGTAGACTATGAAAAAAATCACTTACATTACTGTAATTACTATTGCATTTTGTTTATCAACCATAACATTAAATGCCCAGAACAATAACATCATTCCTAATAATAGTTTGGAAGAATGGGAAAATAATTTACCTGTAAATTGGGATGGTGTAAAGATTGAAGTCCCTCTTGTCGCTTCAGTCGAAACTACATCAAAAGAAACTAATAACCCTTATAATGGAAATAGCTGTGTAAAGCTTGAATCTAAGAAGACTTCAATATTAGGAACTGATTATTTAATTCCGGGGGCTCTCACTCTTGGAAAATTCGATATTGACTACATCAACAGGGAAGTTGGATTATACAAAGGAATTCCTTGTCATCACAAACCTTCAGGATTAAATGTATATGTAAAGGCTACTCCTAATGAAGATGATGCTTGTTCTATTGTTACTTCTCTTTGGACTACTAATAGTGAAGGGGTAAGAGACACAATATCTGAAAACTTCTTATTTATAGATAGAAATATAGATAGTTGGGAGAAAATTGATTTACCATTTGTATATACAAAAGACGCTACTCCTGATTCTCTCAATATCATATTCTGTACTAATAGAGATATACGTGATGCAAAAGAAAATGCTGTTTTATATATAGATCAGATATCTCTTTATTTTACAACAAGTCTGAATTTATTACAGAAAGATGAAAGTATTGAGTTGTATGCTCCCCTATCAAGCAAAAAACTTATTACAAACATTAAATTAGAAGACAATTCTAATACTCAGCTAAATGTAATCAATACTTCAGGGAGAATAGTGAAATCAATTAAGGTTCTAAATTCAGAACATACAGAATATGATTTACATGATTTAAAAAATGATATTTATATTATTACAATAACAAGAAATAATTCACCAATTTACACTCAGAAAATTGGTCTGCTATAAGCAAATACCTTTCAATTAAAAAAGCAGGATCATTCATCCTGTTTTTTTTATGTTTAAATGTATCTTTATCGTGATTTTATTCGTTTAATAGCTGTTAAAACAAGCAATAACACATAAACATTTTACCTTAAAAGCATTTTTTCTCTTTATCTATGCTTTATAGCACACTAATTGTATATACATGTCGCAATACTATAATATAGTAGTTTCACTATTATGTTATAAATGTGTATATTTTAAATAATCATTATAAACTTGATCAACCACGATATTTTTTAAGATCTATGAAAAAAATACCGAAGCTAATTATTCCTTTATTGTTCACTATAATTTTTACTGGCAATATTGATGCTCAAGAATCAGCTGTTTATAGAGAACCTCAACAAAAGATAGATATAGCTATTGAGTTATATCACAAAAAAGATATTGAGGCCTCAAGTGATTTATTTCAAAAATTACTACAGTCAACACCTAAAGAAGATGAGCTACTAAGAACAAAGATATCATACTATCTTGTCTTATGTTCTATTGAATTACAGGAGCCTAATGTAAAAGATAAGATAGAAAGGTTTATTGAGAAGAATCCAGCTTTCAGCCAAACACCAATGATATATTATCAATTAGGGAGACTGGAATTCAAAAACCGTAAATATGAGGAAGCTTTGGATGCTTTTAAAAGAGTTAATCCAAGTGATCTAAGTAAAAACGAAGAAGAAGAGCTTTTCTTTAGAACAGGGTACTGCTATCTAAAAATGAGTAACCCTGAAAAAGCAAAAGAGTACTTTGGGAAAATAGATAGTAAAAGTGATTCTAAGTTTGCTAAGTCCGCAAGATATTATAAAGCACATATTGAATATCTTGAAGCTGATTATGATGATGCATTAACCGTATTTGAATCATTAAGAAAAGACAGAACTTATAAAAAAGCTGTCCCTTTCTATATTATCCAGATTTATTACCATAAAGGTGAATATGATAAGATTCTTGAACTTGGCCCAACCTTAATGGATGAAGCTAAATCATCAAGAAAATCTGAAATAGCCAGACTTATTGGCGATGCGTATTATCAAAGAGAAGATTATAAAAAAGCTCAAGAGTACTTTGAAGTAGCTGATAGAAATTCAAGACAGGAACTAACTCGTGAAGAATATTATCAGATTGGCTTTACTTACTTTAAGAATGAAAACTATTCGAAAGCTATAAAGAGTTTCCAGAAAGCAATATCAGAGAATGACACTCTAAGTCAGAATTCATATTATCACCTAGGACAATCTTATGAGTTTACATCACAAAATGAATTTGCTGCAAATTCATATCTACAAGCCTACAAGCTTGGTTTTGACAAAACTATTGCTGAAGAATCTCTCTTCAGATATGTAAAAATAAGTTCTGATTTAAAGAACAGTGCTTACAATGAATCTATCCAACTGCTTGAAGAATTCATTCAAAACAATCCAAATACAAAAAGTGCTGATAGAGCTTTCTCTGAACTTACATACTTGTTCTATAGAACTAAGAATTATCGTGCATCACTTGAAGCAATAGAAAAACTTAAGCTTAAAAATGATAAACTCAAAAAAGCATATCAGGAAATTGCTTATTCCAGAGGTGTAGAGCTATTCAATCAAAAGAAATATAAAGACGCTGCTGAACTATTCGAAAAGTCCAGAAAATATCCTATTGATAAAAGTATAATGTCTAATGCTACTTTCTGGCTTGCAGAAAGCTTTTACAGACAAAACAACTATTGGGGAGCACAAAAGTATTATCTCGCTTTTATTGATATGAAAGAAGCTAAAAGCGAACCTATATATAATGATGTTCATTACAACTTAGGATATACATACTATAAGAGAAAGAATTACAAACAAGCAATTGCAGAATTCACAAAGTTTGTAAACTTCTCAGGTAAAATAAACTCAAAGCTTGAAGGTGATGCTTTCCTTCGCATTGGTGATTGCTACTTCATCAATAAAGGATACAGTAACTCCATTCAATGGTACGACAAAACTATTTCAACTAACATAGGTGAGATAGATTATGCTTTCTACCAGAAGGCACAGGCTTATGGTGCTATGGGTAAGCTAAATGAGAAAGATGAAGCTCTTAGGTATATTGCAATGAGCTATCCAAGATCTCCACTTTATGATGATGCTCTGTATGAACTTGGGACAACAAAGTTGATTCAAAATAAAAATACTGAAGCATTGAAATATTATGATAAGCTTGTTGCTGACAGACCTAGAAGTGAATATGCAAAGAAAGCTTTGTTGAAAACGGGATTGGTATATTATAATAATAACGATAACAAAGAAGCCATCAAAAAGCTTAAGCAAGTAATAGATCAATATCCTGCTTCTGCTGAATCTAAAGAAGCTCTAACCACCTTACGTAATGTTTATATTGAAGAGAACAAAGTATCTGATTATGTAAAATATACTGAAGGCTTAGAGTATGTTAAGGTATCGAGTAGTGAACAAGATTCTTTAAGCTTTATAGCTGCAGAGAATTTGTATGTTGAAAACAAATGTAGTAGAGCTGTTTCGGCATTAAATAATTACATCAAGACTTATCCAAAAGGCGGAAACATACTTAAAGCTCACTTCTATAGAGCTGACTGCTTATTGAAAGAAAATAAAACAACTGATGCTATAGAAAGTCTAAAGTTTATCGTAGACTTCCCTACTAATGAATATACATTACAGGCTTTGAAGAGACTCGCTCCTATTGAGTTTAATGACAAAAACTATGATCTTTCTTATTCTTATTACAGTAGAATACGTGAACTAGCGAGAAGTAAAGATGAGTTAGTTAGCGCTACTGATGGTGAAATGGAATCTGCCTATTACCTCAAGAAACATAAGGAAGCAGTTGAAATAGCAAAGAAGCTTCTTGCCACAGAGAATGTAAATCAGGATCAGACAGTAAAAGCACATTATATTATTGCAAAAACTGAATATGATCTTAACAATCTGAATAATGCTTATAAGGAATTCAAAATCACTTCTCAACTTACTTCTGGAGAATATGCTCCTGAATCGCTTTATTACATGGCATTAATAGATTATAAGAATGGGAAATATACCGAGTCTGAGAATAATATCTTCACTATTTCAGAGAAATATGCTTCATATGACTATTGGGTTGGTAGAGGTTTTATCTTATTAGCTGATGTATATGTTGCTACAAATAATAACTTTCAAGCTAAGCAAACATTAAAGAGTATTATTGATAACTTCCCTGGTGAGAACCTTAAGAAGTTAGCTAAACAGAAACTTAAAGAAATAGAAGATAAAAAACCTCAAGATAAGAAAAGCAAAAATCAGCCAAATGATGATGACTCAATCATTGTCAAATAATAACTGCCAAACGAAGAATTATGAATAGAATAAAGAATAAAAGATATATAGCATATTTCTGTGCATCTCTATTTTCTCTTATATGGTCTTCATCAAAAGGGCAAACAAATAGTGATGACAAGAGATTTAATGAGCAAATCACTATAGTTGGTGAATATACTCCACATATTATTGATGCTAACAAAATCAATATCAATCCAACTATAAAAGAAAAAGAATGGCTAAATACAGTTGATGAGTTTGAACCGATTGCAAAAAAAGCTCCAACAAGTATAGAACTACAGACATTGCAGCCAATGACAATCAGGTTTGACAGAACTGCGGAAAGCTGGAATAACTATTTAAAAGCTGGAATAGGCACTTATTTAAATCCTTATGTTGAGTTCTTCCATAATGGGCCTCAGGAAAATGATTTTTCTTATGGGATACATGCAAAACACCATTCATCTAATCTAAAGATTGATGGATATGATAATAGTACCTTTAGTGATAACCTTCTTGAAGGTCAGATTCAGAAGAATTTTACAAATCATACTTTGAATGTAAATGCATACTACCAAAGGAAAGGTCTTTCTTATTATGGTGCTTATGTTGATAGTCCTTTTTCTTTTAAGGTTGATGAAGACAGCTTAAAACAGGCTATCAACTATACAGGTGTTGCCCTAGACTTCTCTAATTTCTCAGAAGATGAAGAAGCATTTCGCTATAAGATCAAAGGAGAATATAATTTCACCTTTGACAAGTTTGCTGCCAAAGAGCATAATATCAATATAGGTGCTGATCTGAATAAAAGATTCTACATATTTGATTTTAGTGATGGAGAAACTATAGGCTTAAAGTTAAATGCTGAAAGTTATATCAATTCAAATCTTAATTTAGACAGTACTAGCAGTAATATAAAAGTAGAACCTTATATCAACCTAAAGTATGAGATGTTCAACTTCTATGCAGGCCTTAACCTAAACTTTGTCAATGGTGCAGAGAATAGTTTCTACTTCTATCCTAATTTAAGAGCAGAAATGGAAATTATACCTAAAAGTATGGTTCTGTATGCTGGCTTAAAGGGAGAATTAAAAAGAAGCTCTTTCAAAGAGCTTACAAATGTAAATCCATACATTTCTTCTCTTTCTCCTCTTGCATGGACAAATAATAAGATGGACTTCTTTGGAGGAGTAAATGGTAACCTTTTCGAGACCGTGGATTATAATGTTCAGGTTTCTTTCAATATGTTCGACAATATGCCTCTATATGTTCAGGATACAACTTACTATCTTGATGCTCCTTTTGTTCCTTTGTATGATAACATCAAAAGGTTTAGAGTTGCTGGAGAATTATCTTATCATATCAACAAGACTGCTGATATTAGTGCTAATTTCAAATATAATGCATATAGCACAGATAATGAAGAAGAAGCTTGGCAGCTACCAGTTACTGAACTTGGTTTGAATGTGAATGTATATCCTATCGAAAAGCTTACTCTAAATTTAAGTGTAGATAGCAAAGGAAAAGTTCCTTATAAAACTATTGTCAATAAAGATGTTGTGTCAAAGCAAATAGACAATTGGACTGATATAAGCATTGGTGGTGCATACAATATTACAGACCAAATCAGTGCTTTTGTTCAAGCAAACAATCTACTGAATAATAAGTATCAACTATGGCAGAACTATCCTGTACATGGTATTAACTTTATGGTTGGTGGTGCTTATAGATTCTAAATTTTAAAGAAACATAGATCTTTTTATATACAAAAGAGGCTGTCGAAAAGTGCTTTGGCAACCTCTTTTTGTATGTAGTAGTTTCTTTTGTTTTAAAAAGTATAGAGATCTTGAATAAAAAGTCCGACTTTTTGCTGAAGAAGTCCGACTTTTCTTCCAAAAAGTCGGAGAAGTTTGTAAATATATCTTCTTATAATTCTTTCCTTTTATTTCTCTCTTCTTGGATCTTTTTTATATTATTCACAATTATAAAAATAGCCAGAATAATGAGCATACCAACAGGTACACTTTCCTTTATTGTCAACTCAGCAATAAAATAATTGTATCCTGTCAATACAAGTACTGTTATTAGCAATAATCTAATAGCACGACTTAAGTCCATATCAATTTTTATTGAGTTTCTAATATAAAAGCAATATATCTAATATTTTACTAAAAGTAAGGTCAATAAATTAGAAAATCAGGCACTACCAGTTTTTTATTATTTATTCTGTTATCAATAGATTTGAAAATTCATTTTTCAATTCAAGGATAAATTGAATTAAGTTTTCAATATTATCGTTGTCTTTATCGATTTCCTGAAGATCTTGAAAAGGTATATGTATCCAAAGATCATATCCGAAAGATATATCAAATTGTGTTTTATTTGTATTGAGTATCTTTTCTTGCCATTTACATTTTTCTCGCCAATTGAAATCAGTGTTGAAGTGATTGTCAAATAGCTTTTCTATTTCTTCCCAATCTCCTTCTGCTTTTTTCTTTCGTCCGGTATAATTATTAAAATTCACAGAAGAGTATAACTCTTTATCAAAATCATCTTCCTTGAAATATAGGCCTGTAAAATATTTTTGAAAACTTGTGAATTTTATATGATATCCAAACTTCACTTTGTATTCTTTTCCAAGAAGATGAATTGTTGTTTTGAATTTAGGAGTTTTTCCTTCTTTGAATAGTTCTTTACCCTGACCTTTGGTATTACCGGGATATATATTTACTTTAATGTTATCTATACCTTTCGGAATATTTATTATCGCTTCATTTGCCCACGGTGCATTTATTTCAAAACTTAATCGGCTTTTTGCATATTCTGATTCTAGTTGATTCAAAATGCTTTTAAATCGACTTTTAATTTTATGATAATTATTTATGGTTAATGAGGATAAAGAAGGTTCAGGAAGCCATTTGTGGTTATGAGACTGAATATACTGAATAAAGTCATTAAGGTATCTACTCTTTTCTTTTATTGCTTTCTCAAAATTTAGAGTTCTAACACATAAGCGCATTAATGCTTTCCAGTTTAAATCTATTGCAGTGACTTTATCTTGATTTAGTGTATCTCCTTCATCAGAAATATTTCTACAGATATTAAATGCTTGGTTATATAATTGGGATGTACAGTCATGATTATCTGGCTTTACTTCAATGATAATAACAATATCATCAATGGAAATCACAAGATCACAGATACAATTTTTTCTTCTGTTGTTATTTTGTTTATAGAATTCTTTTGGATCCATTTCGTGTTCAGATAGGCTAACAGCAAACAGATGCTTAAAGGATTCTATATTATTGACTTTCTTTTGTATTTCTATTTTTATACTATTCTTATCTTCATAATTATCAAACAGACTATTATAATATGAAGAATCAGCCCCTAAGATTGCTTTAAGAACTTCATGTAATAATAATTTATCTTCTTGAATACAAATAGCAAAGGCTCTTGTTAAATCGTTTTCAAGTTGATTATCTTTATCATTATATTTTGTGTACGGGTTAAATAAATTTAAATGTTTGCTCATAACTTCAAATTGGTATTTTGATATCTTTTTAAGAATATTATAAAATGAAAATTTGTCTTATTATTGCTTATAGCAGGTGAAATATAAGGTGTTTTGAGAAAGTTTTTTATCCCCTTAGCATATTCTGTCGACAACAAACACAATTGATGAAGTTAAAAAACAAAGAATATTAATACTTTGTTAAAATAAAATAGTCAAAGAGCTAGCTTTATAATTAAAGAAGTTCATGCATATATATGCATCTTTCCTTGGCGTATTCTGACTCGCCTATAACTCAAAAAGACTTTAACCCTAATATTAATACACAAATGTTAACAAGAGACCCCCACCAATTGACAATAGGAAATCTTATCGATTTCGTCCACGATACAGCTAGTAACAGAAGTGGAGATAAACCTAATACTATTGAATTAAAGAATAATGATCTTTGGTTGAATATAGGCTCAGCATTTCCTTTATTTAATGGTATATTTAAGTTTGGACTTGATGAAAGCCACCTTAAAGAAGAGCTTCAGGAAGCTAAAAAGTACTTTAAAGACTTAGAGTTTTCTTATTGGATAATGAAGCAGCCTGATAATGATGTATTAAATATACTCAGTCAGGAAGGCTTTGTAAGTGCAGGCGAATATACTGGCCTTATTCATAATATCACTGACGATAGATATAAGTGTGAATATCCTGAAGGAGTAAAGGTGAGAGTTGTTGATTCACAAAGTGATTATCATATCTTTTCAAACTTACTTACCAAGACTTTCAAATCTCCTTTATCTATACATCAGGAGTTTGCAGAGATGTTCAATCCTTTTACTTTTCAGTCTCCACTTACACATTATATAGGATATTATAATCATGAGCCTGTTAGTGCTATTACATCATATATAAATGGTAGTCAGGTAGGACTCTATAATGGGGCTACTCTTCCCGAGTTTAGAAATAAGGGCATCTTTACAACACTTTTTTCTGTTGCTCTTAATGATGCAAAAGAGAGAAATTGTAAGACTGCTGTAGGACAACTTATGGGAAAAAAGATGGCAGGTGGTGTTACAACTAAGTTTGGCTTTAAAGAAGTTTGTTATTTTACACCCTTTATCTTCGGTAAAACTGTAGAACCTTAACAAATTACATTAAATCTTGTTAAGTTTTTTCTTTTAGTTTTGTGTTTTAATCATTTCATAAGGTTTTTTTTCTTATTTTGACCAGATACACAATAGGTCAATAACAGGTTATATTTTTAACACAAATTTTATATCAATGACTACCATACCTGAGATTGTTGAAAGACTGATTAAAACTAGGCCATTTCTCGAAGATGCTCTTAGTGAAGGAATCATTAATATTAGTTCTCTTGCCAGGCAATTGCAGCCTGAAGTAGAATATATACTTTCTAAAGAGGTTCAAATAGGAGCAATAGTTATGGCAATTAAAAGAATGGCTCCGGGATTTATTATTCATTCAGATCTAAAAGCTCTTAAAGCAGTTGAGAGTTTTGGAGATATTATAATAAGGAGTAATCTGGCTGTATATACTTATTCAAACACAACTACTTTGGTTGAAAAACAAAGTAAATTATTACATGAGATTTCTTCCAAAGCAGATATCTTTCATACTTTTTCTCAAGGTGTATTTGAAACTACATTTATAGTAAGCAGACAAATTCAACCAATTATTCAATCTCTATTTAGTGATGAAATGCTTATTGCCAATAGTAATAATCTTTCTTCTATCACTTTAAAGTTGCCAAGAGAAAATACTACTATTACGGGTTTCTATTATTTTATACTAAAGAAGCTGGCATGGGAAGGTATTAATATTCATGAAGTTATTTCTACTTCACACGAGTTTACTCTTATAGTAAAGGATCAGGATATTGATAAGGCTTTTAGTATCTTGAAAAGGATAACACTTTAAAATTATAATTTACACAAAATAGGCTGCATAATGTTTTATGCAGCCTATTTTGTGTTTTATCTCTTCTGAAATTAAAGCATAAAAGCAGTATTTCGTTTGTATATAGATCCTATCTGTTTTATCAGATGTTGATTTTAGTTTATATTTGCTGCTACAGCTATTATTATAGCTTTTAAACTAATGTATGATTTATAGAAATAAGATGAAGTTCAGAAATTACTTTTTACTATTTATTTTTATTTTGGGAGCATTTTCATGTGCTCAACTCCCTTCAAAGAAGATTCCTAAAACATTTACAGAAGATGATGATTATGGTTTAATCGTTGGCACATTTGCTTTAGGAGCTCAAAAACCAAAGTACCAATCTTATAAATTGAACCTGATAAATATTTCAGAAGAATCAGGACTTAATAACGAGATGAAAATTATTATAGCTCCAAAGATTAATAATAAAAAACAAATGGAGTGTGATAATGTTGATGGGAAAAAAGCGATCTTTTATTTTGCCATTAGAAGACCTAAAGGAGAATATGAGTTTAAAGAGATAATGGGCTATTTACCTGATGTTTATGGCGAACACTATGTAACCATAACAAGCGAATACCCTTTCCCTTCATATGATGTAGAACCTGGTAAGATCACATATGTTGGTGAAGTGTTTTTAGATGAAAAAAGAAGAAAAATTAAATGTGGTAGTCAAAAAGAAAGAGATATCTCTTTCTTAAAAGAAAAGTATCCGGGAGTCAATTGGGATTTAGCACAATAGAAAAGTGTTTTTTATTAAAATTAGAGGATATATATAAAGCCATGATTAATCATGGCTTTATGACTTTTATATTTTTTGTATTTCTTCAATATATAAATAATTAATGCTGTTTTATATAACTACCTGAAATTAAACCAATAATTCAATTAGTAAACCTTAAAACTATTATATTTTTAATTGTATCAGCAATTTAAAGTATATTTTTTTCAGTTGCTATTTCCATGAATTATAGATTTGTCTTAGTTTAGCACGGTGTTTGTAAAACACAATATGAATTATATTTAAACCATTAATCAATACTAAAGATGAAAAAGTTTTCATATTTGTTGGTTCTTTTACTAGGAATTGGGGTATTATCTTCCTGTAAAAAAGATGAAGATCCAGAAATTAAAGATTTAAAACCTACTGTTAACCTTATAGGTAGCAATGGTTATGTAGCAGATGCTAAAGAGATCAAAGTAGGAGAAACATGTAAATTCAAAGTTTCTGCTAGTTCTAATACAAATTCTAATGCAAGGTTAAATAAATTTAAGTTGACATTAACTTATAATAATGAACCTAGAGTTATTGGAGAAACTGAAGATCCTATTAATGCAAAGGCTTTTACTTCTGATGATATCGAAGTTACTTTTGAGCAAGTAGGTGAGCATAAATTACTTTTTGAAATAAAAGATAGAGATGGCGTTACTGGTTCAGCAACTGTTACTATCACTGTAAAGGAAGATAAGAACACTTTCACTAAAGTTAATGAGGTGACTATGGGTTCTTATGATAGCAATACTGGTAGTTTTATCAATGGTGCTACAGGAACAGTATACTCTATTGCTGATGCTGCAAAAAATGCTGCTGATGTAGATTTCTGTTTCTACAAAGCTGAAGCAGGAACTGATGCATATTCATTTACTTCTATCACTAATGCTACTGATAAAGGTTTTAATGTTGCTAATTGGGCTGTAAAGAACGAAACTAAGTTCCAGAAGTTAGATATGACTAAAGCAACTTATGACAAAGTTTTTGCAGGTGATCCTTATATTTTCCATGAAATGCCAGCAAGCGCATCTAATTCAGTTGTTCAACTAAAAGCAAGTACAGTTTATATGTATGAAGCTAAAGATGGTCAGAAAGGTCTTATCTTGATTAAAGAACTTAAGCAATCAAGAGGTGCTGAAACAATTAAGTTTTCAATGATTATTGAAAAGTAAGATATATCTTATCTTAAATTATAGAAAGCAGGTAACGAGAGTTACCTGCTTTTTTTATTTTTAAATATGTTATAGAACATGAGGCTATGAATATAAATGAGATAAAAAATAGTATAAAAGAAGGAATGGAAAAGGGATATAATGAAAATATATCATTGAGAAGTTCCTATGATAACTTAATAAAAGAAATTAGAGAATATTTGTTAACAGTTAATGTAGCACAAAAATTATTAAAATGGAAAGAAAAGAATCAGAAGCATTATTATAAAATTAATCTTGAATATAATCTTAAAGACTTTTATAATAATGCTTTCTCTGAATCAAAACCTATAGAAACAGCTAGCATATTTGATTTTGGCTGGATCAGTAGAGAAAAACATTCACCAACCAATAACAATAATAAAAAGATAGACATTGTAATCACAAAAGATAGTACTTCTTATCTTGGATTTGAAGGAGTTAATTCTATTATTGGAATAGAGATAAAAGGGATAAATAAAAATAAAAAAGATATCATAGCGGATGCTGAAAGATTGATTAATGCTATGATAAATAAAGACTCTGTGGGAGAAAATAAAATACAATACTGTTTTTGTTCATTTTTAGATATGCTAAATACAGAGAATACAATACAAGATAGTTCTTTGATTTCTAAATATAAGAATAAGCTGCGTGATAATTGGGATAAAGAATTAAATTCATTAAGAGATAATTATAAAGATCTAAATTTTAGTTTTGAAATATTTGATATTATCGAAAACCCATACAAAGAAGATAAATTTTCACATTGTGATGATTATAACGTAGTTGCTAAACAAACAGGTTCTTTGATAGGAGGATTAATTACTATTAAAAGATATCAACATTAATGATATTAGATATTTTACAAAAATTAAAAAAGCCAGACAGAAATAATATCTATCTGGCTTAATTATATAGTTACAATTCTTTTATTTCAATGCAGCAATCTGATCCTTAAGGATAGCTAATTTAGCTTCAGCATCAGCTTGTTTCTTCTTTTCGTTCTCTACAACCTGAGCAGGAGCATTATTGACAAAGCGTTCATTACTTAGCTTCTTCACTACAGACTTAAGGAAACCTTCAGTATATTTTACTTCTTCTTCAAGTTTCTTTAATTCTTCTTCAACATCAATATTCTCACTCATAGGAACAAAATATTCAGCAGACTTAACAAGGAAAGCGTTAGCACCTGCTACTTTTTCCTCAGTGTATTGCAAAGTAGAAAGCTTACAAAGCTTGGCAATTACAGAGTCAAATCTATCAGAAACCTGTTCTTGATTCTTCTTTATAAACAACTCAAGAGTTTCCTTATTAGGGATGTTCTTTTGTTTACGTATGTTTCTAACACCATTGATTACTTCAGCAGCAAACTCATATTCTGCAAGAATAGTTGTATCTACTTCTTCAATATTTGGAGCAAGAGTAATGATAATATCATCGCCTTCTTTACGCTCACGAAGGATATGCCAAATCTCTTCAGTAATAAATGGCATAAATGGATGAAGCACCTTCATTAGATCCTCGAAGTAACCAACAGTAGCTTCAATAGTTTTGCTATCAATAGGCTTTTGATATGCAGGTTTTACCATTTCAAGATATGCAGAGCAGAAGTCATCCCATACAAGTTTGTAAAGACTCATTAGAGCTTCACTTAACTTATACTTACCCATAAGCTCTTCAACAGTAATGATAGTCTGATTGAATTTAGCTTTGAACCAGTCGATAGCAACTTTATTTTCTTGAGGTTGTTCAATAGTGTTGTCAATGTCCCAACCTTTCACAAGACGTAAAGCATTCCATATCTTATTGGAGAAGTTTCTACCTTGCTCACATAATGAAGCATCAAAAGGAAGATCATTACCAGCAGGAGAAGTCAATAGCATACCCATACGTACACCATCAGCACCATATTCTCCAATAAGTTTGATTGGATCAGGAGAGTTACCAAGACTCTTGGACATCTTTCTACCTAACTTATCTCTTACAATACCTGTATAGTATACATTAGAGAAAGGCATAGCCTTTTTATACTCTAACCCTGCCATAATCATTCTCGCTACCCAGAAGAACATAATCTCAGGAGCAGTAACAAGATCGTTTGTAGGATAATAGTAATTAACATCTGCATTATCAGGGTTTCTGATTCCATCAAACACAGACATTGGCCACAACCAAGAAGAGAACCAAGTGTCTAATACATCTTCATCCTGTTTTAAGTCATCAATAGTGATATCCTTAAGTTCAGGATACTTTTGTTTTGCTAGCTGTAATGCCTCTTCAGCAGACTTAGCAATTACTTCTTCTCTGTTTGGAAGATAGAAAACAGGGATTCTGTGACCCCACCATAATTGACGAGAGATACACCAATCCTTTACATTCTCCATCCAGTGACGGTAAGTATTCTTGAACTTTGCAGGATGAAATTGAATTTCATCATTCATTACAATGTCCAATGCAGGCTTCGCCATATCTCCCATCTTCAAGAACCATTGAAGAGAAAGTTTAGGCTCAATAACAGCATCAGTTCTTTCAGAACAACCTACCTTATTTGTATAATCTTCTACTTTTTCAAGAAGACCAGCTTTTTCAATATCAATAGTAATTACATCACGTACTTCAAAACGATCCATGCCAACATATAGTTGAGCTTTCTCATTCAAAGTACCATTATCGTTGAATATATCAATAGAATCCAGCTTGTGCTTTAATCCTAAGTTGTAATCATTAATATCATGAGCAGGAGTAATCTTTAATGCACCTGTACCAAACTCACGGTCAACATATTCATCAACAATAATAGGAATGCTTCTATTCAATAAAGGAACGATTACATTCTTACCATGTAAATGTTTGAATCTGTCATCTTCGGGGTGTACACAAACAGCAGTATCACCAAGAATAGTTTCAGGACGAGTAGTAGCAATAGTGATATATTGACCTTCTTCACCCTCAACCTGATATTTAAGGTAATAAAGTTTTGATTGTACTTCCTTATAGATTACTTCTTCATCAGATAGAGCAGTGAGTGCGCTAGGATCCCAGTTCACCATACGAACACCTCTATAGATCAAACCTTTGTTATAAAGATCGATGAAAGTATCTATAACAGATTCAGATCTTGGCTCATCCATAGTAAAACAAGTTCTTTCCCAATCACAAGAAGCACCTAATTTCTTAAGCTGCTTAAGGATAATACCACCATGTTCTCTTGTCCAATCCCAAGCGTGCTCTAAAAACTCTTCTCTGGTAAGATCAAACTTATCAATTCCTTGACTCTTCAGCTTAGCAACAACTTTAGCTTCAGTTGCAATAGATGCATGATCAGTACCTGGAACCCAGCAGGCATTTTTACCTTGCATTCTGGCACGACGGACAAGAATATCCTGAATTGTATTATTTAACATATGCCCCATATGAAGTACACCAGTGACATTTGGTGGAGGGATAATAATACAATAAGGGTCTCTTTCATCTGGCTCAGAATGGAAATAATTCTTTTCCATCCAATGCTGATACCATTTATCCTCAGTATTAGCAGGATTATACTTGCTAGGAATTTCCATATTCAAATTCTTTAACTGTTTCTTTCTGTAACTTTTTGAATCTGCAAATGTAATGAATTTCATTAAGGTCTGAAATACATTTTTATAGATACCTTTTCCCTTGATAAGAGCCTCTTCTTCTGAGTTCTTTCTCCACTTCTATAACCACTTGATCGTTTCTAAGCCCCCAATCTGCTGAACCCAAAACATATCTGGGAGGGGCTTCACTAGCAAAGCGTTCTACAACAAAGTTCGGGTTTAAAGTCTCAAGGTAATTTGATATAAACTGTATGTACTCATCCAATTCGAAGAACTTAAAATCTTCAGGGTTTTGCTCATAGTCTTCAGCCATTAGCGTTCCATGCATTACTTGTAATTGATGGAACTTAATGTTATCCAATGGAAGTTGTGACATGATCTGTGAAGTTTGTATCATATCTTCATGCGATTCTCCTGGAAGACCAAAGATAATATGTGCACCTGTCTTTACCCCATAATCCTTTGTAAGTTCAATAGCTTTTACAGAAGTCTCAAAGTCATGACCTCTATTGATTCTTTTCAATGTACGATCATAACAGGATTCAACACCATATTCAATAATAACATAGCGTTCTTCTGCTAATCTGCCGAAATACTCTAGCTTTCTTTCATCTATACAATCAGGGCGCGTTCCAATAACAATACCTACAACTTCAGGATGATCCATAGCTTGTTGATAAATCTTCTTCAGATGATCTAAATCTGCATAGGTATTTGAAAATGACTGAAAATAAGCCAGATATTTTGTAGCTCTTCTATATCTGTTTTTATGAAACTCTATCCCTTCTTCTAACTGTTGGGCAACAGACTTTGAAGGCTGACAATAAGAAGGACTAAATGCACTATTATTACAGAAAGTACAGCCTCCTGATCCCTTATTCCCATCTCTGTTTGGGCATGTGAAACCTGCATCAATACTCAGCTTTTGTACACGCTCGCCAAGCATCCTGCGAAAATATAATGCATATGAATTGAATGGGCGTTCATGCCCCCATGGATATATAATTGTATCTTTTTTATTTTCTTCCATTATTATATCTTATATATCATAGTATACGCAGTATTTTACTTCAAAGTCTTTTCCTTTATAAATAATATTGAAATTATATCTAAAAGCTTTAAGTAGATAATGAAGTAATTTAAAAAGTCTGATAAAATAAAGCAAAAGATGCCTGAAGTACTCGATGCTTGAGTTACCACATAAAAATGAGTAAACAGGCAATACCATAAATAAGATCTTATACAAATAATACTTCACTTTTTCATATCAAACTACTTTAAAATAAAAACACTCGTTTTTTTTCATTTCATGCAATCATTAACCTAAAGATCAAAAGCCCAAAATCTGCTTTCCCTTGTATTTTTGTATATTTTCACTAATCTACATAAATATCTTGTAATCAATGCTTTTTAGACATATAGCAACAAGATGTATCTTGTCACTACAGCATGTTTTGTTGATAATCAAGATCAAAAGTTAAGCGAATAAATCTTGTAGGTCTACTGATTA
>JBGRPZ010000025.1:0-42706 GCA_041725915.1 Hyphomicrobiales bacterium
AATTTTAAAATTGAAAGCCGAATTATCGCACTATACAGCAATTAAAAATAAGTGATAAAGCTTATAAATAAGAAAATACAAGGATCTGAAGGAAAAGCATTCCTAGCCTAAATCTTCAATAATAACTGGATTATTAAGATGAGTTAACCTTAAAAGTGTATTATAAGCGATTATAATCACAAAAGGAGATAAATAATCGCTTAATTGAGGAGATAGTTTTCAAAATAATTTCAAGCTAATTATAATAGTCCACATGTTCTGCCATCCTTAAATTTAAGTGTGATTTTTGCACCATCAGCATAAGACTCTACTTGTATTTCCCCATCATGCGCCTCCATTACTAACTTAACAATGCTCAATGACACACCTAGCTTATCATTATATTCATGATCTTCAGTAGTAAAAGGCTCATATAGGTGAGACAAAGCAAATTCACTAAATCCGGGGCCATTATCTTTTACAGATAGAATAATTGTATTTTCAACGGAAGTATAATTAATATCGATCTGTCCACCTTCATAACTATGCTGAATAGCATTTTCAACAATTGAAAACAAGCACTTTTTTATCAAATCAGGGTCAAGAAGGCCATTCAAATCAATTTGTTGATTTATGGACACTTTGATATTCTTTTGTTTAATCTGATCATCTAATATATCAAGGGTATCAGAGATAATTGGAGAAAGAGAAACAGGATGAAGGTTAATTTCACATAAATTACTTTTAAACTTAGTAATCAACAGAGCTGTTTCGCTTAATTGATTTAAACGGTCAACATTCTTCTTCAGCAGATCAGCATAAGAATTTATCTGACTATCCTTTACTTGTAGTTCCAGAATATTAGACAGAGCAAGAATACTAGACAGAGGTGTTCTTAGCTCATGACTGATTATTTTCAAGAATTCACTTTTTGCATTACTTAGGGTTTTTAATCTTCTGTTAGCCTCTCGAATCTCAGCAGTCTTTTTTTCTACAATTTTTTCAAGATTCTTATTTAACTCTTTAAGCTGCCTATTTTTCTCTCTAAGTTCTAGTTGAGTTTTTATTCTAACTAAAAGCTCAGGAGTATGAAAAGGCTTTGCTATATAATCTTGCCCCCCTGCTTCAAAACCTTGAATAATACAGTCTTTATCAACTTTTGCTGTAAGATAAATTACAGGAACATCCTTTGATGCCGGAATTTCTCTAATCTTTTTACAAAGCTCTATTCCATTAATTATAGGCATCATAATATCTAACAGAATAAGATCAAACTCACTTTTTTTAATTAAATCTAATGCTTCTCCCCCATTTTGAGCATATGAAATCTTATAGCCTTCACGTCTGATGATCCTTCCTAAAACCTGTATGTTTTCAACAATATCATCTACGATTAAAATAGAAAAGCGAGAATTATCTTTAATATTGAATTGATTATTTGACGAATAATTTGAATTAACTGTGTTAACTTTATCCACTTGGTTTTTCATTTCAGGAAGAATTAATAATAATTACAGGCCTAATTTAACATAAATTAATAAGATGATGCAGGCGTATGTGCCTTGGAAATATGCAGCCTTGTTACTATTAATCCTTTTCTTTTAATATTTGAAAGAAAGCTTTAACCTTTATTAATCTCAGAGTCAAGGCTAAGCCAATAGACAAGAAAACCAGAACAATCAAGTTCACTAACCATTGAGAAGAAATATATTTAGAATAATATCCTAGTACGAAAATTATAAATATATATGAAGCTATCTTAAGTAAGTATTTCATGCCAAAAGAAAAGTGAAACAACTTTCGTGTGACTATCAACTGAAGTATCAACGAGAGCATACAGGCACTTACATTAGCTATACAGGCTCCTGTTGCTTGCATATGAGGAATCAATAATATATTCAAGCTAAAGCTTACAATAACTGAAGCAAAAGCGATCCAATTCAATATCTTGAAACTTCCATTTGCCGTTAAAAGTGTTCCAAATATATAACTGCCAGAGACAGGAATAAATCCAATCATAATGATACTAAAGGCTTGAGCTATTTCTTTTATCCTAATCTGATATGCAACACTACTCTCTGACACACCTTTACCATACAATAAGGACATAATCTCCATATCATAAAATGTAGATATAACAGCCACCAACATGGAGCTAACAATTACCATTGTAAAAGAAAGCTTTACAATTCTCTCTACACTATCTTTATTCTTTAACATCTTTGAAAATAATGGCAATAAAAGCCCAGCCATAAGGAAAGATATATTATTACCTGCTTCAAAGATTCTAAATGCAGCAGCATAAACACCTACATAATAATCACCATTATCAAGCATTCTCTTCAGAAATAAAGCATCTGATCTTAGATAGAACCCCATAAGAAACACTAAAAGAGCCAAAGGAAAGCTTTGTTTAATTATCATTAAATAGAAAGGATAATTGAATTTAATCTTAAACCCTTTGACTTTCCTCAAAACCACAACTAATGCCGTCAAAGTAGTACATGCATATGCAAAGGTCTGAGCATACACAAACCATAGAATATTAAAGTTTAAACGTGTAGATTCATTTAAGAGAAGAAAACCGCATATAATTATAAGTAATAATCTATCGAGAACAGAAATAAGACTGTCAGTTCTAAATAATAATAATCCAGAAATATTACTTCTCAGATACAGAGTAAATGACACCAGAAACTGGTTAACTCCCAGTAATAATAAGACCTTAATCTGTAGAATATCGAGATGATAGTAAAATATACTTATAAATAATGTTGTAATAACATAAGCCAGCCCCAGAAATAACCTCAGAACAATAATCCCCGAAAAGTGCTTTGATAACAATTGTGAGTTTTGAGCTATATTCCTATTGTTATAATTTGTTATTCCAAGATCTAATATGATATTCAATATCAGTACATAGTTCAACAAATTGAAATAAAACCCATAATCCACAGTCCCCACAGCATTCTGAACTCCTCTATCAATAAAGAATATATAAACAGGCTTCACCAATAGATTTAGAAATAATACTAATATTAAATTACTCAGAAATTTTTTTTGCATTTGTATACTCCTTACATCATTTATGGCCCAATACTCGCAAGACTTTATGCAAAAATAAAATAATGTGACAATATCGAGTTTAATTACTTGTGGCTTGAGACTCCTCGAAACCTCTAATATTTAAAACTGAATTAGTCTTTACATCTTCTCTTTAACTGACATAAAAATTTCTAATTTTGTGCAAAAATAATATAACTTCGGTTCTTATGTTCAATAAAATGCTATTTTGAACTTGAATCACTAACATAGGAATTAGAAAATTGAAGATAGCAGTTAATACTCGTCTATTATTAGACGGTAATTTGGAAGGAATTGGTTGGTTTACTTATGAGACACTAAAAAGGATCACTCAGCAGCATCCTGAACATGAGTTTATTTTTTTCTTTGACAGACCTTATCACGATAAGTTTATTTTCGCTGATAATGTAAAACCAATTGTTGTAAGCCCTCAAGCCAGGCATCCATTTCTATATTATATCTGGTTTGAGTATTCTATAAAAAGACAACTGAAGAAACTTCAGCCTGATATATTTCTCTCCCCTGACGGCTATCTCAGCTTAAGTACTAACATCCCTAGTATAGCCGTAATCCATGATTTGAATTTCGAGCATTACCCAAAAGATTTACCTTGGATTCATAGTTGGCATTACAGAAAATACTTCCCTAAATATGCACAAAAAGCAAGTAGAATAGCTACTGTATCAAACTATTCTAAGGAAGACATATGTAATACTTACAATATTGACAGCAACAAGGTTGATGTTGTTTATAATGGAGTAAATCCAGAATTTAAACCTATAAACAATGTAGAGAAATCTGGAATTCAAAAATCATTTTCTCAAGGTAAGCCTTATTTTGTATATGTAGGTGCACAACATCCAAGAAAGAATATTGTAAAGCTATTTGAATCTTTTGATCTCTTTATAGAAAAGCACAAACTTGACTTTAGGCTTGTCATGGTCGGTAGTAGAAAAAGATGGACAAAAGAAATTCAAGATGCTTTTGACAACATGAAAAACAGTGAAAAGATTATTTTCACTGGCAGATTAGATAATAAAGATTTATTCAATGTAGTTGCTGGTGCAGAAGCATTAACTTACATTTCATACTTCGAAGGCTTTGGTATTCCTGTTATCGAAGCTTTTAATTGTGATGTTCCTGTGATTACCAGTAATCTCACCTCCTTACCTGAAGTTGCAGGAGAAGGAGCATTGTTAATTAATCCTTTTGATGTAAATGAAATAGCAAATGCAATGTATAAGATTGCTACAAATGAAGAACTAAGAAAGGATCTTATTGCAAAAGCAAGAATACAAAGAAAGAAATTCAGCTGGCAACAGTCTGCTGATAATTTATATAACTGTATAATGAAAACCACCATTTAATTATATAAAAACCCAAAAGATTATGAACATCTTATTACTTGGTTCCGGAGGAAGAGAGCATGCTCTAGCTTGGAAAATAGCACAAAGTGAAAAACTATCTAAACTTTTTATTGCTCCAGGAAATGCAGGAACAACAAAAAACGGGATAAACATCCCTATCAATCCATGCGATTTTGAAGAGCTTAAGACCTTCACTATTGAAAATAGTATCAATATGATTGTCGTTGGCCCTGAAGATCCTCTTGTAAAAGGTATTGTAGATTTCTTCAACAATGATCCTATGTTGAGAGATGTTATTGTTATTGGTCCTGACAAAGCTGGTGCACAATTAGAGGGAAGTAAAGATTTTTCCAAGAAATTTATGGAAAAATATAACATTCCTACTGCTTCTTATAAGTCATTTAACAGTGATGAGCTAGAAGATGCTATTACATTTCTTGAAACTCTTAATGCTCCATATGTAATCAAAGCTGATGGTTTGGCTGCGGGAAAAGGAGTTTCTATATGTAACTCCTTAGAAGATGCAAAAGAGGAACTTAACCAAATGCTTGTTGAGCATAAATTTGGTAGTTCTTCTGATAAAGTAGTAATAGAAGAGTTCTTGAAAGGAATTGAAGTTTCTGTCTTTGTTGTTACTGATGGAGACAATTATATAGTGCTTCCTGAAGCCAAAGATTATAAAAGAATTGGAGAAGGAGACACAGGGCCAAACACTGGTGGAATGGGTTCTATTAGTGGTGTTCCATTTGCTGATGCTGACTTTATGGGAAAAGTAAAAACCAGAATCATAGAGCCTACAATCAATGGACTTAAATCTGAAAAGATAGATTATAAAGGCTTCATCTTTATCGGCCTTATGAATGTAGATGGAAATCCTTATGTTATTGAATACAATGTCCGAATGGGAGATCCTGAAACAGAAAGTGTTGTTCCAAGAATAAAATCAGACATTATAGATATGTTTGAGCATATTGGAAGCCAAACTATAAATGAATACAACCTCCAAATTGATCAAAGATTTGTAGCTTCTGTAATGTTGGTAAGTGGAGGCTATCCAGAAAAATATGAAAAAGGGCACAAGATTGATTGTTTAGACAATATCAATGATAGTATTATCTTTCATGCTGGCACTTCTGTTGACTTATCTGAAGGACATATCAAAACCAATGGGGGTAGAGTTATTTCAGTCTCTTCATATGGAAATACTATAGAGGAAGCTCTTACAAAGTCATATAAAAATGCAGAAAAGATTCAGTTTGAAGGCAAATATTATAGGACAGATTTGGGCAAAGATTTAATTTAAATTTCAAAAACCCAGACATACATTAATGTATGTCTGGGTAAATCATCAATTTTATGATATTAAGCTTTCTAAGAAGATCAAATATTCTTCAACAGTCAATCCTTACTATTGGATTAATAATCCTATGGATTCCTATATTTAGGGATTCAGTTCCTGTTAGTTATAATGGATATGAGAATCCTCTTTATTCAATAGTCGTCTATTTATTTCAAGATTATCCTGTAATAAGCAATGTACTATCCTTCATATTTATAATTATCTTAGGAAACCTCATCAACTCACTGTGTCGGTCTTTAGATTTTATATCTAACTTAACAATGATGCCTTTGGTGCTTTATACTATTGGGGCAAGTTTCAGTATACATAATGGTAGTATGCTAACACCAGGCTTATTCGCTAGTTTATTTATTATTCTTGCATTAAGGATAATATTATATGATCAGTTTAATTCTGTTTCATATCAATCTGTTTTAAACTCTTCTCTGTTAATAGGCCTTGCATCTTTATTTTACTTTCCCTCTATCATCTTATTGCTATTCGTATATCTTAGCTTATATAATATGAGAAGTTTCGATGTAAAGTCTCTCTTTATTGGGATTCTGGGAATCGCTTTAGTATATGTATACCTATTTTCTTTTTACTTTATCAGAGGAGATCTCAATTTTTACCTTTATGAATATCTAAATACAATTGGTAGCTGGTTTGCTATAGAATACTTTGAGTCTGTATTTATAAAAACATCCATTTATCTTTTCTTTATCCTTGCAACCACTTTATTTAGTTTCTTTTATTTCAATAAACGGTTTGCTGAGGGTAATCAACAGCAAAAAGGACGTGTAAGAGTAATACGAACTTTGTTTTTCATCTCTCTTTTATTACTATTTGTTAGCATGACAGGAATAAACACAGTAGTTCTGATTTTAATTCCTTTTTCTATCACACTTTCTATTGTTTTACCTTCAAATAAAATTCATCCTTTATATGAAGGAATATTCATTATTTGGCTGTTGAGTATTTTATTTAATAACTATACATTTTAATATACATATGGAAAAGTACTTTATACATAAAGGTTTAGAGGCAGGTTGTGATGAAGCTGGAAGGGGTTGTCTTGCAGGGCCTGTGGTTGCTGCTGCTGTTATTTTACCTAAAGAGATCGATATTGAGCTTGATGATTCAAAAAAGCTTTCAGAGAAAAAAAGAAATCTTCTAGTTCCAAAGATAAAAGAACATGCTCTTTCTTATGCAATTGGAGTCGTGAGTCCCGAAGAAATTGATAAAATTAATATACTTAATGCTTCTTTTCTGGCAATGCATAGAGCATTAGATCAACTTCAACAAGTACCTGATAGAATACTCGTTGACGGAAATAGGTTCAACAAATACAAGACTATTGAGCATCATTGTATAATTAAAGGAGATGGGAAATATGCAAGTATTGCTGCTGCGTCTATTCTTGCCAAAACTTATCGTGATGAGCTTATGGAGAATTATCACAAAAGCTATCCAGACTATGACTGGAAAAAGAATAAAGGATATCCCACTAAGTTTCATAGAGAGGCTATAGAACAGCATGGATCAACAGATTTACACAGAAAAAGCTTCACTGTAAAAACGCAATTAAAGATGGATATTTAAGTAAAATAGTAGTGGGTTGAATTAAAAAAATAACAACTTGTAATAATAGGACTTCTTTCTTTATCTCTAAATTGTGTATTTTTACTGTATGAAAAATATCTCATAATATAAATGACAGTAAATTTCAAATCAGTTCAGCATAAAGAAAACCTACACTATTTCTATAGAAACTAAACCAATACTCATGGTATTTCTTTTTACTTTTGTAAAATAATCACTCCACGAAAATAATTGTTTATGCATTGGTCTGGAAAAAAGTTTATCATTACTATAACTACAATAATTCTTGTTGTAATCATCTGCCTTGGGTTAATATTTTTTGGGCGAAATAACTCATATATAGATATACTGTCATACATACCAAAGAAAAGTACTTTTATCATAGAACTTAATAACTTTGGATATCCTTTTAATAAAGAATTAAAGAAATTAGAATTAGAGAAAGGATTAAATCAAATACCTGAAATAAAGACTTTTTCATCTATCCTTCAATCCGGAACTATTATTATCGATAAATATGAAGATAAAGCTTCCTTTCTAGCTCCTCCTTTATACTTATCTGCAATTCCTGATTCTAACGGAAGTATTGATATTCTATATGCAGTATCACTAAAGGGTAAGAACCTTAGAGGAAAGCTCCGAAAAGTTATTTCTGATGTAGGCAACTTTCCTGATGTTCAAGAAGTCCCTAAGCAGAAGAACTTATACATCTTTTCTAATTCGAAAAACCAAGATTCCTTATTCTTTGCTTCAAGAGGAAATGTTTGTTTATTTTCAACTAACAAAGATGCTGTAATATCATCCTTAGTAGCTCATAAAGATTCAAGTAGTTTAAAGTCTGATGCTAATTTCATCAAACTAAAAGAGAAAACGGGTAAGAATGTCTCTGCATACTTATTTATAAACTACAAATCTTTTGATCCTATAGTTTCTAAAATATTTGGAAAGAAAGAAGATTATCCTGAGAATATTATAAACTCCTTTGGTAATTGGACGGGGCTAGACCTTTTCTTAGGCCAGAAAAATATATTTTTCTCTGGTTTTACTTTTGAAGATAGTAAAAGAAGTACTTTTCTAAATTGCTTTAAAGACCAAAGTCCTCAATCTAAGGATATATTAAAGTTGGCTCCTTATAATACTATCTTCTGCTTAGATTTTGGCGTGAGTGATTTTCCTAATTTCTATAAAAACTTTAAAAGCTTCCTAGATAAGAAAGCTTATCTAAAGAAATTTATTCAACCTCAATATGTAATTGAAAACAAACACAAAGTCAACCTCTATCATTCCTTTATCTCAAATATAGGTACTGAGTTAGGCTTATTTTATTTCCCTCTTTCCAGAAGTAATTTCGAAGCTGTATTTTATTCAAAGCTAAATAATGTCAACAGATCTGTCAAGGGATTAAACAGTCTTGCATTAAATACAAAAGGCAATAGCTCAGTTGAAGTTTATAGAGATACAAAAATAGGAGTTATTAAAATCAACAATCTTATACCCGCAATTTTTGGCAACTACTTCAGTGATATTCAAAACTCTTATTATCTTATCCTTGAAGACTTTCTTTTTGTTGGCAATAATATAAGAGTATTAGAAAGTATTGTTGATAATTATAAAAGTGGGAAGACTTTAGATATAAACCCCAACTTCAAATCATTTGCAGATAACCTTTCCAATGAGTCTAATATCTTCTTTTACTCCAATATCAGAAATGGACTACCATTTATTGTAGAAGGTTTATCTGATGACTTAAAGAAATGGGCTGCCATCAATGAAACTGCATTAAAAAGCTTTGAAGCCTTTTCTGGTGAATTCTCCTTACAAAAAGACTTATGGTATACCAGCTACAGCCTTAAGTACAATCCTGATTATAAAGAAGAAGATAACTCTTCATGGGTATACTCCCTTGATGCTGATGCTGCTAGTTCTCCTTATCTTGTTTACAATCATACAAGCAAAACAAACAATATTATCGTATTCGATAAGCAGAACAATATGTATCTTCTGGATCAGGATGGAAATAGACTATGGAAAAAACCTATTGAGGGGAATATCCTTAGTAGAGTATATTCAGTAGATTACTACAAGAACGGAAAGTATCAATATTTGTTTAATACTGACAAGAAACTCTATCTTGTAGACTTGAATTCTGATGATGTTGCAAAGTATCCTATTACGCTCAATTCAGACATCACCAATGGACTAGCTCTCTTTGATTATAGTAATAATAAGGATTACAGAATATTGTTATCAAACAATAAGAACTTTACAGTAAATTATGACATACTGGGAAACTCTATAAAAGGATGGAGTCCTCCTAAAAGTAAGGAAACTATCACACAACCTGTTGAACATTTAATTTCTGGAGGACGTGATTATATCTTTATTACAGATAAAAATGGGAACACTCAAATCCTTGATAGAAGAGGTAAGAGAAGGATCAAGCTATCCAAAGGATTCAATAAAGCTGTAAACTCTAAATTCTATCCTAATAACACCAATAGTAAAGGGCCTATAATCACTACTAATAAAGAAGGAAAACTTACATATATCAATACTAATGGATCTTTGAAGTATACTGATTTTGGTGAATTCTCAGAAAACCATTATTTCTTGTACAATGATTTAGATCAAGCCAAAGGCAACGACTTTATATTTATTGATGGTAAACAATTAGTTGTATATGATAGATTCAAGAAGAATCTTGTTGACTGCCAACTACCATCAGAACCAGCATTTCAACCAGAAATAATCAAACTTTCTTCTGGTAAAAAGTATATTGCCATGATTGGTAAGGAAAATCATTACATCTATCTGATTGACAAGAAAGGAAAAAGCAACTATACAAAAACCTTTGAGTCTGATTTTCCTTATGCTGTAAATGTTGATAGCAAAAGAAATATAAACAATCTTATCGTTTGTAAAGGCAAGAATGTATTCTCCTATATTCTTAAATAAGAATAAAGACAAGCCATCTTAAGTATAAGATGGCTTGTCTTTATATTATCAATACTCCTTCCTTCCTATAATATCATTATTTCAATCTCTCATAAGTAGCCAAAGCATTCACTACTACAACAAGAATAAACTCGAAGCGTTAAATTAACATTCTATACGAAAAATTGTAGGCATAATACAGTTATCCACTATTAAAACATGGATAACAATACTAAATTCAAAATATGAGTAAAATAGAAAACCATTCGATTTTTGGCATTATTCGCAAGAAGAAAACAAAGTAACAGCAGCTTTATTACAGATATTAAAAACAGGAGGAACTGACTCTATAAGAAATGTAAATCACTTTCATCAGATCTAAATAAACACTATACTTGCAATGGGGATAAGAGCTATGAATTAGGTTGATATATGGAATGAATAGGAAAAGCGAACCCAATTATAAACAATGCTAAGGTTAGAAGATGCAAACAAACAATTATATATATGTCTTTGGTTATAACATTACAGAAAATGAGTTATGTAAACTTGAGTCAAGATATGTTTTCGATAAAGAAGAAGAGAAGAAACAACTTTTTTCTGATATAAAGGTAGAACCTTCAAATAGTGCTTTTATAAAAAAGAGACTTGATATTATTCTATCCTCTGAAGACTATCCTACTCTTATCAATGACATAAAAAAATTGGATATCCATGTTGAAGGCTTTAAAGTTGAATATGTAGTTCTTGAAGGAGATACTACCAAATATGCTGACCGACTAAGTAAGCTGAAGGATATAGGTTACAGCATTGAAGGGATTCCTGATTACTATAAACCAACTATAACCTATGCAATATGTTATTCTGATGGGATCTGGTATTTTGGCCTTTTACATAAAAACACCTACGACTGGCAAAAGCACAACAAAAAGCCTTATTCATACAGTAACTCAATCAATATAAATATTGCAAAAGCTCTTGTCAACATTGCAGCAAAAACCAATAAAGATGCAAAGCTATTGGATGCATGTTGTGGTGTAGGCACGATAATGCTGGAAGCATGCTATGCCGGTAATAATATTGAAGGTACTGACATCAACTGGAAAGTATGTAGGCAAGCACGAATAAATCTTTCACATTTCAACTATCCCGCCAATATAAGCTGTGCAGATATAAAAGATGTAAGCAATAGGTATGATGCCATCATTATTGACCTGCCATACAACCTTTTGAGCTGTGCAGATGAAGATACTGTTATTCATATAATCAGTTCTGCTGCAAAGATCAGTGATCGCCTTGTTGTTGTATCCGCTACAGATATATCTAAGATCATCTTACAATTGGGATTGAAGATCTCTGATCATTGTAATATCAGCAAACTAGGAAAGACAGATTTCACCAGAGAGATTTGGATATGTAAAAAACAATAAACTCTGATAAACTTATAAATACTGTATCTATGCTCTAAACCTTTATGTGTTTTTAGACATTGTTTTTTACTATTTTTATAGTAATAAAAACTAATTGTAAAACATCTATCATGGAACTAAATATAGCAGAAAAGTATTTATTGTTAATTCAACATCCTATAAAATCAAAATTCATTGTAGAGAATCCAGTAAAAGGGCTAGGACTAGTTGGCTCTATCTTATTAGACTTAACCGATTCAGGTTGTTTGGAAATAGAAAACAAAAGGTTTATTGTAAAATCAGCAGATTCAAATTTATCCCCAGTACATTTAGATGTTTTGCAACAGATAGCAAAATCTAAAAAGGCCAGAACAGTAAAAAGCTGGATAAACAAGTTCTCAAAGAGGTCTAAAAGATATCAAAAAGCAATTCTACAAGGGCTTAAGGATAAAGACTTAATTAAAATTCATAATAAAAGCTTTCTGTGGATAAAATATTATAATACCCAAATAACAGACATTAAGATCAGAGAAGGTATTATCAATGACTTACGAGAAATTATCTTTAATGATAAGAAAGCATCTGAAAAGGATATTATGACTTTAGCTATAATTAAGGCTTGTAACTTACATAAAATCATAGCTAAAAGTAAAGAAGAAAAGAACGTCTGTAAAAAGAAATTAAAAGAGATAATGCAATCTGATTTAGTTACCAACGGTGTAAGTCAGATTATTAAGGAAACTCAAGCTGCTTTAGTACTTGTTATTGCAGGAGCAGTAATAGTTACTTCAGCAGGATCAAACTAATGCTTATTTCTATTCTACCCAAAAACTGATTTGAAGATTACAATCATAATATTCGATAAATACTAAGATCAAAGGTGCTTATCCAGAAAAGTACTAGAATACTTTTTGGAAACAACCTTTGAACTACTTTTAAAAATGTCTGACTTTTTTCGGGAAAAGTCAGACATTTTCATCAAGACAATAAGACTAGAACATTATGCTTTTTTCATCTAAATAGAAAGAGAAAGCAAAGAGTTTTTAGAAAAGTAGCTTAAAGCTTATTTCTAATATAAAGACAGATAACCTATCATTTAAAAACTACCTCAATAAGCATTGCTGAAAAGACAAACAAAAGCTTTTGTTTTACTCTCAAATAAAACAAGTGTTTCACCTCATTTTAAGTTTTTCAACTAATTACAACTGAATTTTATTTATTCTACCCTAATTTTCGTACGGAAGTTTTTTACATCTAACTTATTTATCATCAAGTATTTTACTGCTGTTATTAATGATTTAAAACGATAGTTATATAGGATAAGATCTATTGACCTTATTGCTATCACAAACTATACAACAAAATGATTACTTTAAATTTATAATTATTACCCTCAAAGATTATGTATGAAATAAATAGAAATTATCCCTTTTCCGAAAAAACACTTATTAAGTTTTAAATGATTCAGAGTACCACTTCTTAAAGTCAGAAAATGATCCTATAATAGAAAGGTATTAAAATTAGAAGCAAAAACAGATCTTGGCTTTTTTCTTATCATTTATCGAATATAATAAGCGCATCTATTAATCCCTTTTAACATGAATACCCCACCCTAAAAGGAAAATCAATTTTGGAATAATCTTTGATATGTTTAAATTAAATTAACTATCTTTAATATAGATATTTATACACCTATAGATTCAACTATTTTTTGTCACTCAACCCCACTCTTTCCATAACTAAATATCTCAAAAGGAAAGTGACTTGTCTAACACAAAAAACTAAAGAAATGAAAAAAACATCTTATCTATCTGTCGCACTTATCATCATTACAATGGTTGTTGTGCAGGCTTGTAGTCCTACCACTCTCACCCAAATATGGAAATCTCCGGATTACAAAGGTTCTGCTTTTAAAGAAGTTGCTATTATTGCTGTCTTCCCTAGTCAAGGGTTTAGTAATAGATTTGAAGAAATTGTTTCTCAAGAACTTGAAAAAGCAGGGGTGAAAAATGAAATAGGCTACAAAATCCTTGGTGAAAAGAGAAAAATGAAAAAGCAACGTATGGCGAATATGATTGCAAAGTCCGGTGCTGATGCTGTTCTTGTATTTAAATTTAGGGGTGTAAACAAACGTAAAACATTCTACCCTGGTAATGTTAGTGTATTCCCTGATTTCTATTATAGTTATTATAACTATTGGTTCTATACCTATGATGTTGTTAGAACTCCGGGATATGTGCAAACGGATCGTTGGGTTAGAGTCGAAAGCAATCTTTATGATGCTAAGCCCGATAAGCTTATATGGACTGCTGAATCAGAGACTATCAACCCTGATGGCGTAGAGAATTTAGCTATTAATATTGCAAAAGCTGTTATTCACAAACTTGCAATGGAAAATCTAATCCAAGTCGACCCTTCCTATTTGGAAAAACATAAATAATCAACAGTCTTTTATTCCTATAAAGAAGAAATGCACCTCAACATTTGGGGTGCATTTCATTTACAAACAAGCTACTTATCAATCCTCAAAAGGATAATCTTCAAAACAATTCAATCATTACTTTTTCTTTCTTTTCAGCCATATAGCTTCTATTTCTTCTAATGACTTTCTTCTGGTTTCTGGCAGCATGAATATAGCAAATAACAAAGCTAAGAATGTGAAGAACCCATATATCCAGAAAGAAAATCCATGATTAAAATGTCTGACCAGATATTCATTCTCGTTAAGAAATGGGAATGTTGAAGACACCAAATAATTGAATACCCACTGAATGGCAATTACAACAGAAAGTGCCTTATTTCTAATCTTACTTGGAAATAGTTCTGAATTAAGCACCCATGCTACAGGCCCCCAAGAAATAGCAAAACCTATAATATATAAGAATAGCATCGACAATGGCAAGAAACCCATTGACTTAAATGAGAATGCCAATCCTAATACAACCAAGGATACACACATTATCGCTGAACCTATAATAAGTAAAACCCTTCTTCCGAATTTATCAACAGTATACATCGACACAACTGTAAAAAGTAGATTTACTACCCCAAGAACAGCAGTTGCCAGTAGTGATGATTGTACAGAATCTCCCAGATTACCAAAAATCACTGGAGCATAGTATAGCACTATATTGATACCTGAAAGCTGTTGTGCTATATTTATTATTACTCCAATGATGATAACATACCAACCATATGATAATAGTTTAGATGTTGTATGGTGCATACTCTTGTTTATCTCAGTAACATGTTCTTTTGCTCTTTCTGGAGGAGAAAGAGAATATAATGTCTTCAGAGCTTTTTTCGTAAACCCTTTTTGTATATGCCAATAAGGACTCTCTGGAACAAAGAATAAAAGTATAAAGAACAATATCGCAGGGACACCTTCCACAGCAAACATCCAACGCCATCCTATTGAATTAATCCATGCCAGATCACCTAAAGAAGCAATGAAATAATTGACGAAATAAGATACAAGGATACCAAAGATAATAGCAAACTGATTTAATGCTACTAACTTGCCTCTAACTCTAGAAGGCACTATTTCCGCTATATAAGCAGGAGATGTCATAGAAGCAAGTCCTACTCCCAAACCTCCAATTATTCTATAAACAATGAAGTTGGGCAGAAAACTACCGCTTGCATCTCCTATCTTTGCAAAGAATATTTCAGGCATAGCAGAACCAATGGCTGATATCAAAAATAATATTGCTGATAACAGCATAGTTCGCCTTCTTCCCAATCTATTATTAACAATACCAGAAAGAAGACTACCAATTATACACCCAATAAGGGCACTGGATACTGCAAATCCAAGTAAACTACTACCACTATCTACACTCAAATGTAGAGGAGCAATAAAATAGTGTTGTAAACTACCTACAGTTCCACTGACCACAGCTGTGTCATATCCGAATAATAGTCCACCAAGTGTAGCGACTAATGTTAGACGGAATGTCCTTCTTTTAAATGTGCGAGAATCATTCATTATAGTAGCTTTGAGTTAACAATATAATTTGTCAACTTTTCCATGAAAAGAGTTCACACGTTCATAGCAATAAGAGACAAATACCTTTATCATTAGTTGAAATGTCTTTGTTATAAATACATTGATATTAATTGTTCATACAATTCTTGTTTACCACTTAATTGTATAGGCTCTCCGCATTCCAGAGCATAATCTTTCAGGTCTTCAAGAGTTACGCGACCTTCAGTAAACTCTTTACCTTTACCGACACCATATGAATGGTATCTTTGGTTAAGCCATTCAGTATAATCAGATTCATGTAATATTCTGTAGGCTGCAATTGTAGCTCTTGCGAAAGTATCCATACCTGAAATATGAGCAATTATCAAATCCTCAAGGTCTGTAGAATCTCTACGAGTCTTGGCATCAAAGTTCACTCCTCCAGTTTGGAAACCTCCATTACTGAGGATAACAAGCATTGCTCTTGTCACTTCATAGATATCAATAGGAAACTGATCTGTATCCCATCCATTTTGATAATCTCCTCTGTTAGCATCTATACTACCCAAAAGATTGGCATTTGCCGCCATCTCTAATTCATGCTCAAATGTATGCCCGGCAAGGGTAGCATGGTTAACTTCTATATTTAGCTTAAAGTCGTTATCCAACTGATAATGGCGAAGAAAACCAATTACAGTCTCAGCATCATGATCATATTGATGCTTACATGGTTCCATCGGCTTTGGCTCTATTAAAAACGTACCTTTAAATCCTTTAGATCGTGCATAATCTCGGCAAAGTATTAAGAAACGTGCAAGATTATCTTTCTCTTTTTTTGTATTTGTATTAAGTATAGACATATAACCTTCACGACCTCCCCAGAAAACATAATTCTGAGCACCTAACTTGATGCTTATATCTATAGCCGTCTTTGCTTGTGCAGCAGCATAAGCCAATACATGAAAGTCTGGATTTGTTGCAGCACCATTCATATACCGTGGATTAGAAAATAAGTTAGATGTACCCCAAAGGCATTTTATTTCTGTACTTCTCTGTTTCTCCTTAATATAATCTGACACTATTTGAAGTCTGTGTTCACTTTCCGTTAAATCTTTACCTTCCTGAACAAGATCAAAATCATGAAAACAGAAATATTCTATTCCTAGCTTATCCATAGCCTCAAAAGCAGCATCTGCCTTATTGAAAGCTGTTTGTATAGGATCGTTTGGTTGTACCCATGGAAATACTTTTGTTGTATGTCCAAATGGATCAGATCCTACATTATTGAAAGAATGCCAGTAAGCCATAGAAAAGCGAAGTAGCTCTTTCAATGTCTTATTTCCTAACTTCAGATGCTTATCATAATATCTATAAGCAAATGGATCTTTTGATTGTGAACCTTCATATTGAATCTTATCAATCTTTGGGAAGAAGGCAGTTCTGTTATATGACATGATTATCTCGTTTGATTAGTTCATTAAGTATTTCTTTCCACTCTAAGTATGCTTCTTTCAGTTGGTGATTACATTTAGGCTTTACAATTGAATGAGGTCGTAAAGTCTTAAAAACCTCTTCTGTATGAAACTCTCCTGTTCCCACGGCTGCACCTCTGGCAGCACCATCACTACCTTCGGTTTGTAAGCAAGTTATTGGTAAGTAAGTAATATCAGAAAGAGTTTGTGTAAACACTCCACTTTGCATTAAATTCGTGAATGAAGCATTAAATTGCTCAAATTGAATATCATTATCCTGAAGGATCTCCAGACCATATTTAAATGAAAAAGCAATACCTTCTAATGCAGCTCTTATTATATGCTTATAACTATGACGATTAAAGTCTATATTCATAAAATGCGCTCCTGTCATCTTATTACACAGACTTCTTTCTGCACCATTACCATATGGTATAATACGTAATCCTTCTGCCTCGGCAGAGACTTCCCCTGCCAACATATTTAGCTCTTCGAAACTCTTTTGATTACAAATGTTATTCTTAAGCCATGAATATAAAATACCACATCCATTTATACATAACAAGTATCCAAGTAGAGGATTATCTGTTGTATAATTTGAATGAGCTATTGAATTATATCTCCCTTTGGAATCTCCTGAAATCTGCTTGCTTAATCCATATATTACTCCACTTGTTCCGGCATTACATACTGCTTCTCCGGGTTTGTTGACATTAACAGCAAATGCATTCCCCACTTGATCACCGGCTCTATAACTTATAGGTGTACCTTCTTTTATCCCCAGTTCTAATGAAGCCTCCTTGTTTACTATGGTCTGAATCTCTTGATTTAATACCACCTTCGGTAGAATACTCTTCTCAAATCCAAAAGCTTTCAATACATCCTCATTTATACAATTCTCCTTAAAATCCCACAAAGCCATTTCGGAAAGACCACTTATTGTTGTTTCGCATGTCCCACTCAACTTCATTGCTATATAATCCCCAGGAAGTAATATCTTATGTATTTGGTCATATATATGTGGTTCATTTCTTTTCACCCATGCAAGCTTAGCAGCTGTCAGGTTTCCGGGAGGATTTAAAATATGCTGAGAAATGATGTTCTCATTGAGTTTATACTGAATTTCATCGCCAATATTTACGGCTCTACTATCACACCATATTATTGCAGGTCTTAGTACTTGTAAATTCTTATCAACACAAATAAGACCATGCATTTGATATATTATCCCAATTCCTCTTACATGTTTCCCAATATTATCTTTTGATACCAAACCTAAAATCACTTGCTTTACATTCGTCCACCATTCTTCCGGATTCTGTTCGGCCATTCCTACTTCAGGCGATAGAATGCATAGTTCTTCTTTTGGGAATTTAGTTCTTCTGACTACTTCTCCTGTTTTGGCATCATATAATGATCCTTTTATAGTGGTACTTCCTATGTCTAAACCAATATAAAACATATATAGAGTATTATTTAAACTATTAAATATAATTTGGGAGGGTCTGAGATAATAGTAATAAAAGAGTAGTGTATTTATTTTCGGATAAAACTCAGATAAAAGAAGAATACATAAAGTTATAATCTGAGCTTAATGTATTTATATGGCATTGTTTAATTATTTTAACTTTATTTATATGTTGACTATTATAAATAATCTATAAAAAAACATAGAATTGCACAATGAATAATAACTATCATAGCTTAGCTTAAATCTTCTTTCCTGATTTATATGCCTGCTATCATTGATGTATTGAGGCAATTCAATTTTATTACTTTCTACTTTTCTATATATCTATTCTTATCTCTAAATTTCTTCTTTTTCATGTATCCTATACCTAAATATACGACAATAAATAAGATACTCAGTGAAATATCTGTGATTCAAAATGAAAAGCAAGCCATAAGTAAGCCATAAAAACCTATCTCTTTTGCTTAAGTTTGAACTATTTCTCTCATAAAATAATAATGTAGTATCTTTGGTAAAAGAAAAAAAAATGTTTTGCTTAACATAAACTTGATCAAATGATTTTATTAGGTTTTTTTGGTGGTCCTGAAGTTATACTCGTTATAATAGCTATTCTTATCTTATTTGGTGGTAGAAAGATTCCTGAATTGATGAAAGGACTTGGAAAAGGAATTAAAGAATTCAAGAAAGCTACAGACGAAAACCCTGTTAGCGGTGAAATAAAAGATGTAAAAAAGGAAATTGATGAAGTAAACGATACCATCATCGAATCAATGGATAAGGAAAACTCTAAAAAAACAAAATGATTTTGAAAACAAAACAAACCTCATAGCGTTTTTAAAATTGGGGTTCACATAAAAACTTCTGCCGGACTTATATCCGGCTTTTTTTATTATATATTTTTTCGGGGAATTGATGAAGGATTTAACAAGAGGTAAGGAAAGTAGTTTAATAATGCGATTTGCATTGCCAATGCTTATAGGTAATGTGTTTCAACAAATGTACAACATCGTTGATAGCATCATTGTAGGCAATTATCTTGGCAAAGAAGCTTTAGCTGCTGTCGGTGCTTCATTCCCCATAATATTTGCTCTTATAAGTTTTGTAGTTGGTATCTCTACAGGTGCATCAATAATCATTTCCCAGTATTTTGGAGCGAAAAAATATGAAACCGTAAAGAAAGCTTCTGATACACTTATGATTTTCTTATTTGTCACGGCGATAGTAATCAGTGTTATTGGCATCGCATTTAGTGAACAGATATTCCGGCTGATCGATATGCCCGCAGAGGTAATTCCACAGGCAACAACATACTTCAACATCTATTCAACAGGCTATATCTTCTTCTTTGGATATTACGGATTGAGTTCTATTCTACGCGGATTAGGTGATTCAAAAACACCACTCTACTTTTTGATATTTGCAACTATAATTAATGTCATTCTTGACTATACATTTATCGTCTTGTTTAAGTGGGGTATAGAAAGTGTTGCCATAGCTACAATAATATCTCAGGCAGCAGCATTCTTCGCATTGGCCTTTTATCTGAACAAAACCCATAAGATTGTAAAACTCAAGTTAAAGTCATTACAGTTCAGCAAACAACTGTTTATAGAAAGCTGTAAACTCGGTCTACCTTCAGGATTACAAAACACATTTGTTGCTTTAGGAATAATGGCATTATTCAGCATAGTCAATTCCTTTGGTACATCAGCGGCAGCAGCATATTCTATAGCATCACGTATAGATAGTTTTGCAAGCCTTCCTGCAATGAACTTCGCGGCTGCTTTATCTACTTTCGTGGGTCAGAATATAGGTGCCAACAAAACCGAAAGAGTAAGACGAGGTCTTATCGCAACAATAAAAATCACTTCTCTGATATCTATAGCCGTATCTGTGGTGGCATGGTTGTTTGGTAAGGAACTAATGCAGCTCTTCACAAATGATGCAGAAGTAATAGAACTGGGACGTAATTATCTGGTGATAGTATGCTCTTTCTATATCGTATTCAGCATTATGTTTGCATACACGGGCGTACTACGTGGAGCAGGAGAAACAACCATTCCGATGATAATCACCTTGTTTGCCATGTGGTTTGTAAGAGTTCCTGCATCTTATCTTTTTGCAGGTCAAATAGGAATAGAAGGCGTATGGTGGGCAATGCCTACAGGCTGGATAATCGGTTTGGTGTTTAATTATATGTGGTATAAGTCGAACAGATGGAAGAAGAAAAAAGTCGTGAAAATAGCTATAGAGGGAGAAATAAAGGCTTCTGCTTAATAGAATTCAGAATTTCTTTATTAAAAGCCTCGCTTTTGCCTTAATGACTATCTTTTTTCAGTATAACTTTTTATATAATCAAATAATCTACTTACATCTTCAAAAATATCCTTTAATTGCAAAGCATTAAGACTAGCAATAAATGCAGGAGCATCTTTTAATTTGCCATACTTTGCCTTTTTCACCTTACCACGTCTTTCTATAAAGAAGTATCTTGAAAGTATAGTGTTAAGCCTTTTATCTGGATGAGCGATATCATATGCTTTTTTCTCGAAAACAGGATCATCTTTAAGAGATTTGTTTCTTTTCTGCACATTATAACTCTCCATCACCTTTTCAATGGCTTTTGGTTGTGAGAGAATCCATGCTTCCATCTTTTGTATCATAAAGAAAACAAAAGAAGAATAATCTTCTATTCCAAGCAGATCTAATTTTGTTTGTCGTTGAGAGTTTTCTTTATCCAAGTCAATTAATAAAAAGCAATTACTATGTTGAACAGAATGCTTAAACATCTTACAAGCATTCTTCTCTCCTGCTCCCATTTCTATTTCCAAATTAAAGGTATCCTCATCTACAACCTGAGACAAAAGCTTGTGAAAGCTTTCTCTAAGTCTATTACTATTAGCAATGGTAAGAGCATCATTATTACTATCAGGCATTATTCCCCCTTCAACAACAATCTTTATAGTTACCATCTTTTCCCTCCTATCTTGCCATTCAACCAAAGTTGACCAACCAGATAGCTATTTCCATCTTCCTCAAACTCTTCTTCATCCCTCTGCAGAACTACGGTCTTATTTTCTTTATCTTTCTCGAATATCAGCACATCAGACAGCTCAAAGGCATTTAATAATAAAGGATTATGTGTTGCAATAATCATTTGAGTGGTCTTTGATGCATGTTTGATTGCCTCTGCAACAGTATTTATCATATCTGGATGTAAACCAATTTCTGGTTCATCAATACAAATTAAACTACCTCGATTAGGATTGTATAAAATGGAAAGCAACAACAAGAATCTCAGTGTACCATCTGATATATGTTCTACTCCTACAGTCTTTGACAGCCCCTTTTCTCTCAAAACTAAATAAACCTTTGATCCAATAATATCAAAATTAATATCCTTGAAGTTAGGATTAATATTTCCAAGAATGTTTTCGATATTTTCATAATCCAATGAATTATGATTCTTTATCCTATGAAGAATTTGCACCAAATTTTCGCCCGTTGGCAGTAAACGAATATCTATACCATAGCTAGCAGGCTGCCTGATTACACTCTTCAGGGTCGTATCAAAATAGTCATATACTGCTATAGATTCAATAGCTGTTTTTAATTTGAATAAAGGAAGAAATTGATTAGGGTCAGATATTTGTCTTAAAACAAGCTCTTGTTCTTTGAAAGAAACATTTGATTCTTTATCAGGATATTTCTGTATTTGCACTTTCCCATTTCCTCTTCTTGAAATACCACCTCTCCCACTATTCATCTTCATAAAGCAAAATGGATTGCCAGCTTTACTTTGGGGGTCTATACTATATATATACTCTTCAAGATAGTAAGATGTACTGCCAGATCGATGAATTTTTATTTCATATATTGGATCATTCGGGAATTTATATCCTTCTTCTCCATTTATCTTATTGAGTGTATCCTTGTCAAAAGTATATTCAATTATAATTGTATCTGCTTGTTCAAGGTTGAAATTAGCTATAGTACTAAAACCTCCCCAATCTCTTAAAAACAGTCTCTCAAAGCCAATACCAGCAACACCTTCATAAAGTAGACGTATAGCTTTTAGAAAATTAGACTTTCCACTGCCATTAATACCTAAAAGAATATTAATATCAGGATTAATTTCTACAATTTGGCTTTCTCCAAAGGAAAAGAAATGTTCTAATTTAACTGACTTTATCATAATTCATCTTTTTTTCAAATATACAAATTGAATACCTTTTAATCTTATCTTTTTAAGACTCAATACTTCTTATCCTATAAAAGTATTTTTATGAAGTAGTTTAAAGCTACCTATAATATAAAATATTAATAAGCGGCTTATCAGATTGTGGTTTAATATTTAAACAAGTCCCGAGAAACATTAAAGTACTTTTCGGGATAAGCTATTCTTTTCTTAACTCTTATTGAATACTGTAAGCATAATTTTTGAATCGATTCTATATGAAATTTCAGCTTATTTATATAAACACTAATATTTAGTAATAATCTTTTCATTAAATTTGTTCTAAGAACTAGAAACCTAATAGAAGGCACGAGCATTTTGCTTCCTAAAAGTAGTCAGACTCTTCATAAATGCTATTTCATAAGCTCTAAAAACCATTAAAGTATGAGTGATTTAATATTTGAACCTATTACAAAACAAGTAATTAGCAATAAAACTGTAACAGAAAATAAAATTGTGAAAAAGGCTTGCTTATCAACCATTAACTTATATAAAAGAAATGGTGCTTCTATGCCTTGGATAGGATATCTATGTAAGAAAAATGGAAAATATGTAGGCACTTGTGCTTTCAAGAATATACCACACAGCAAAAGCGTTGAAATCATATACTATACATTCCCGAAATTCGAAGGTAAAGGTATCGCAACACAAATGGCTCAATATCTTGTTCAAATAGCACAAAAAGGAAAACTCCAACAAGTCACCGCCCAAACAAAACCTCAAGAAAGCCCCGCTACTACAGTACTTAGAAAACTTGGCTTCCAAAATATTGAGACCATAAACCACCCTGTCGATGGAGAAGTCTGGACTTGGAGAAAAAAATTGTAACTAAACCCAAAATATATATTCACACTATTATAGCCTTCCTTCTTTGGGGGGCTTTTTTTGTTGGTATACTTCTGATTTAATAAAAAAGATTAATAGATTTTTTCTTTAGATTTGTGTTTCGAATGGAGTTAACAGTCCTTGTTTTATAAATACTCTATTAGAATAGACAACACTAACTGAGTTATGGTATAAATATGAGTGAATTATTTGTTATGACATCCACATCTTAACCAGAATAAAAAAATTTAAATAAACCAAAAAGAAAGCAACACATGGATAGCCTACTTAAAGAAATTTGCGAAGCCCTAGAAGATTTATCTGCTAATATAGAGAAGGAATATCATTATGGTTTAAATCTAAGTGATCATTCTAGTAATGATATTTATCCAAAAATTAATGAACTAGATTTATCAAAAATACCTTTACAAATTTCAAAAAAACTTAGAAGTCATAATATCAAAAATATAGATGCTAATCTAAGAAAAAGTATATCTTCTTTGCCTCTTAAAATTATAGAAACTAAACGAATAACTATACCAAATTTTTATACCGAAAATGGGAGTCTGGCAATCCCTGCTTTCATAACAATAATGGAATGGGTAAAAACAATGTTAGATCCTCTATTTAGTTTTGAAAGACTTGAGAATGAGGAGTTATTACCTAAAAAATTAAAAAACAAGTTAGATTCTATCAATGTCAGAATTAAAGAAATAGAACCTGAAACAGAACAATTAGAAAACAAAATAAAACTTATCAAGGAAGCTCATGATACAGCTAATAATCTGCCTATAGAATTAAAATATTTAAAAGATACCAGACATAAAGTAAAACAGACTTCTAATGAAATATCTTTACTATTTTCTAAAGTAAAAGAACTTGAAAAAGAGGCAAGTAAAAAATTAAAATTAATAGAGGAAAAAGAAAAAGCAACCTGTAATTTGGTCGAAAAATGCGATGAAGCATATAGAATAACAACTACTCAAGGCTTAGCAGCAAGTTTTGATCAAAGAGCTAAACGAAATACCCGTTCAATGTGGGTATGGATTGTTATATTAATAGCTTCCTTATCAATTATTGGGTATATAGGACATAATAGATATGAACACTTCACAAATACCTTTGATTCAACAAATATTAATTGGGGTTTTATTTGGATGAAGATGGCTATTTCATTTATTACAATGGCTGCACCTGTCTGGCTGGCTTGGATGTCAACAAAACAAATTACTCAAAGATTTAAACTTGCTGAAGATTATCATTATAAAGCAACAGTTGCAAAATCTTATGAAGGATATAGAAAAGAAGCTGTCAGCTTAGATAAAAAATTTCAGGATAGATTATTTGATACAGCTCTAACCAGATTTGAAGAAGCTCCTCTTAGACTAATGGACAAAGAAAATCACGGAAGCCCCTTTCATGAATTTTTTAATTCCTCTCTATTTGATAAAATGCTAAGTCTCTTTCCTGAAGTTAGAGACAGATTGCAAGAAAAACTTGACAGCTTCAATAAAAAAGAACAAAATGGTAGTGGGAAACAAGAAATAGAAAAAGAAACAGCCTCAACAAAAAATTAATAACAAAAAGAATTGATGTATTAACAATATATTTTTTTATAGGAGAAATTTAATAATGATTAAACCGGAATTAGAGAATAGAATACGATTAGGAAAAGATTTAGAAAGGCGACACTACTTATTTGAGATATCTACTAAAGAATTTGGAACAGAATTTCACAAATGGAACGAATATAATATTTTATTAATTGAGAGAACTTTTAATGATAAAGAATTACTTACCAAATATGAACGTATAGGACGTTTTAAATTTGAGAGTTCTAGTAAGAATAATAATTCCTCATATGATTATGATTATAAAAGATATTCAAACTATTTAGAGAAGAAAATAAATAAATTAGAAGATATTATTGATCAACTACCACTTTTAATCCCAGAACAACCACAAAATAATAATACTAGCGTGAAAAAAATATTTATAAGCCATTCAAGTAAAGATAAAGACATAGTAAAATATATCATAAAGTTATTAAGAGCTATGAATGTTAGACCAAATCAAATATTTTGTACTTCATTTGATGGATATGGTATAGAATTGGGCGAAGATTACTTGAAGAGGTTAAAAACTGAGCTTAATGATGAAATATTGGTACTTTTTATCCTTAGTGAAAATTTTTATAAGAGCGAAATTAGCCTTTGTGAAATGGGAGCAACATGGGTAAAAACAAATCAACATATTCCTATTTTAATTCCACCATTTGATTTTAAAGATATGAAAGGAGTAATACCCACTACGCAAGGAATGAAAATTGATGATGGAAGGAAGGTTAATTCATTAAAAAGTAAAATCAAGAAGTATTTATCTTTAGAAGAGATAGAAGATAACATTTGGGAGAGCGACAGAAATGAAATTATTACAGAAATAAATTCAATATTAGATAATCAAAAAAAAGAATAACGAAGGAGTTTTTATTTGGTTAAAACTAAATCCTAAATTAAAGGATGTATTTAAAGAAAAGCATCAGGAAATTACCAAACGTGATAATATCATAATTGAAGTTACAGAACCGAAGGTTAATATCATACTAACAGAAAAAGTATATGACCTAATTTATTCCTAAAATATAAATACACAACTAAATTGAACAAAGCCACTCCCTCCAGTGGCTTTTAGATTATATAAAAATTTATATTTTTTTTAGAACTTATCGACAAAGGATAAAAAACACAAATTCAATATTTTAAAACGATATAAGTTTATATCGTCCCTTACTAATAACCAATAAAAACAGTATTTACATTTGCAAAATCAATACAAATATTATAAGTTTGCCCTCGTGATGTGAGATATGTGAAGTTAGAAATGTCTAATTTAAATTGCATAACCATGCCAGAGAATGAAATAGTCGACACTCCTGTGTCAAATCTTGAAAATGTACTTCCTGAGTTAATGGCAATCCCTGCCGATCAAATAAAGCGTCCTAATATGCCAACTGAAAAGGCTGTACAGGAAGCTGAAACACAACATACTGTTGCTAAACGATATGAAAAGCAACTTTTGGATGTTGGTCTTACTACTGAAACAATCGATGAGCTCAAAACTCGAGCAGGCATTTTAAGCCAGGCTGAAGCAGAATGGAGAATCAATAATAATGCACACCAAGATGCTGTCAAAAATTGGGATGACGCTAAAGATCGTGCTATCGAACTCCGTAAAAAACTCAATAGAAGCTTTCGCCATGCCTATGAAAGCGAAGATAGAATAATGGGACGCATTCGTGAGTTCTGCAAAGGTACAGGTGATGAAAACCTTATTCAAGATCTCTCCGAATTTGGCCGCCTTGGAAAGGCTAACCCTTCCCAACTTGAGGCTATCAACTTTGAACTCTCTAATCTTGATGATGCTATTGAACTGCATGATAATATGAGAACCCTTCATGCTGCTTATCAGGATCAAAAGTACAAACAACGCGAATATAAAGATATCCGTGATCGTGCTTTTACTTACATGAAATTAAGCCTCGATGCTGTACGCAAATCAGGAAAGTATGCATTTGCCGACAATCCTAGAATTGCACAGGAATTTACAAGCGAATATGATCGATCTCATCGCAGAAAGAAACAAGATGATGAAAACGATCCATCAAATACAAAGAAATAGAAAGAATTTAGGATTTAAATTTGTTAGTGTTAATACTACGGTGTCCTGTGTCAAGCCAGGCACCGTTTTTTTTTATATACACACACCAAAAAACTATATACACACATCCCACCATCATATACGCATATCATACTGCCATATACACACTGTAAAAAAACATATACACATATCACATTCCCATATACACACTGTAGAAAATAATATACACACACCTTATTTTTATATACACACTACACAAAATGATATACACACTATTCTACAAAGCTACTTTGTGGTGTGTATATGACCTTGGATTGTGTTTATATATAATGAAAGGATGTGTGTATGGATTCGATAATTGTTTATTCGAGTCTGTGGAGAGTGTATATTATCTGAATAGATGTGTATAGTCTTTTTTGCGGTGTTTTGGTGTAACCCATGACTTACATCATGGGTTGTTGTATATGTTGGTATTGAAATTATGGTAATATCTTTCCTTCTTCAGCTTTGTAGTGGACAGAACCGGCGCATGTCTCACCTTCGCCAAACCCACGTATCCATATCATAAGTTGTTTGATTCTTTGTTCGGTCAATCTCTTCATATGAATGTAGTAACATGTAGGATACATTGTGCCGTATTCGTATTGAGTGTCTTTGGCAGGAAAAATAGCATCAAGTTCGGCATCACGAAACTTTATCCATGCTCTTTGCGATATCTTGAGCTTTGTCAGGAACTCAGTTTCTCCTTTATACTCCTTCTGGATCTGTTTATAAACAACATTAAGCACACTGTCGGCCTGCTTAAATGAATTCAGGTTATCTATATTTATCTCTGACTGAGTTTGTGCAGTTGCAAAGCCGACGATAAACAAAGACAGCAAGAGTGTAATATGGAATTTCATTTTCATAAGTCATTATGTGTTTTTATTGTAAAATAAAGGTCAAAATTAACACTAAATTAACTCAGTGTTATATCTCTTAGCCTCAATATTATCTAAAAGTGATTTTTATTTTTAATAAATCTTTTTAACTTGTGCTCAATCCCGCAGAACACAGGGTATAAGTAAATTTTAGAAATATCAACATGAAGAAATTTCACTATTTAATTTTCGCTGGAACTATATTTCTCAGCTCATGTGCTTGTGATAAAAAGGAAGAGCAAGCATATAATTACCCAGCTACTAAGCAAGTAGATACTACAGATGTATATTTTGGGCAACAAGTAAAGGATCCATACAGATGGCTTGAGGATGATCGCTCTGCAGAGACAGCAGAATGGGTTAAGGCTCAGAATACATTAACTCAAGACTATATTGGAAAGATTCCTTTTCGTCAAAACATCAAAGATCACTTGACTCAGATATGGAATTATCCAAAGAGTGGTATTCCAGAAAAGCATGGAGATAATTATTTTGTATATAAAAACTCAGGTCTTCAGGGACAGAGTGTTTTGTATATCCTCAGAGGTGGTCTTGAGGCAGAACCTGAGGTTTTTATCGATCCTAACACCATGTCAAAAGATGGTACTTGGGCATTGAGTAACACAAGTGTATCTAAAGATGGTAAATATCTTGCTTATAGTTTCTCTAAAGGGGGTTCAGACTGGGTAGAAATCAGAGTTAAAGATGTTGAAACAGGCGAAGATCTTGACGATCATATTCAATGGGTGAAATTCTCAGGAATGTCATTCAAAGATCATGGATTCTATTACAGTGCTTATGATGCACCTTCAGAAGATAATAAGTTGAAGGGAAAGAATGAGTATCATAAGGTTTATTATCATAAGTTGAATACACCACAGTCTGAAGATGTTTTAGTTTATGAGGATAAAGATCATCCATTGAGAAACCATTATGCTTATACAAGTGAAGACGAGAAGTATTTATTTGTTGGTTCTTCAGAAGGAACAAGCGGAGGTTCATTTAAAGTAAAAGATCTTGAGAAAGATGGTGATTATATTGTTCTGGCAAGTGATTTTGATAACAGACATTCTGCTGTTGATAATTATGATGGAAAGCTGTTGTTAAAAACAGATTATAAAGCACCAAAAGGAAGAGTTGTAGAGGTTGATTTAAGCAATCCAGAGAAAGAAAATTGGAAAGATATCATCCCAGAGAAAGAAGAAGTTCTTAACGGAGCTGGTATTCTTGGGAATCTTATTGCTGCAAGTTATATGAAAGATGCTACAGATAAGATCTATTTCTATAATATGGATGGTAGTTTCAATCATGAACTAGAATTACCTACAGTAGGTAGTGTTTCAGGATTTTCAGGAGAAAAAGGAGATAATGATATTATCTATGGATTCACTTCATTTACATATCCAAAGACTGCTTTCAAATATAACTTAGAGACGAAGAAGCAAGAGCTTTTCGAAAAGTCAAAAGTAAAGTTCAACCCTGAAGATTATCAAGTTGAGCAGAAATTTTATGCAAGTAAAGATGGTACAAAGGTGCCAATGTTTATTATACATAAGAAAGGTATCGAATTAGATGGAAATAATCCAACTTTACTTTATGGTTATGGTGGATTTAACATTTCATTGAAGCCACGTTTCTCTATCACAAAGCTTCCTTTCGTTGAGAATGGTGGAATATATGTTATTGCTAACCTTCGTGGTGGTGGTGAATATGGAGAAGAATGGCATCAGGCAGGAACAAAAATGAATAAGCAGAATGTATTTGATGATTTTATTTCTGCAGCTGAATATCTTATCGCTGAGAAGTATACAAATCCTTCAAAACTTGCTATCAATGGTGGTTCTAATGGTGGTTTGCTTGTAGGAGCTGCTATGACACAAAGACCTGAATTATTTGCTGTAGCAATTCCACAGGTTGGAGTACTTGACATGTTGCGTTTCCATAAATTCACAATTGGTTGGGCTTGGACAGGCGATTATGGTTCAAGTGAAGACAATGAAGATATGTTTAAGTATCTATATGGATATTCTCCACTACATAATGTTAAAGAAGGCGTTAAGTATCCAGCTACTTTGGCATTTACTGGTGATCATGATGATAGAGTTGTTCCAGCACATACATTTAAATTTATGTCTGAATTGCAGAAGAAGTATCCAAAAGGGAATCCTGTAATGGTAAGGATAGAGACTCAAGCGGGTCACGGAGCTGGTAAGCCAACTGATAAGATCATTGATGAATCTGCAGATATGTGGGCTTTTGTTATGAAGAATTTAGGAATGAATCCTTATAGCAAGCAATAGTTTTTCCACTTTACTGATAAAACACGATATTATAAGCAGCTCTATTGGGGCTGCTTTTTTGTTAAATTATTGTCAAATAACCCTATAAGGAGTCTTATCATATAATAATCCGCTATTAATAACCATTCTATATATAGCTAAAATTACTTTCAACAAAACTTTGTTAAAATATGTTAAAGAGAAGGAATATATATATATTGGTTATAGTATGTGGTTTGGTGTTCTTAGGCATGCCAATATCAACTATTTCCAAAGATAGAGTTAGTAGCCAAAAGGAAATAACTATGAATAAAGATAAGACTCCTGAATACAAGGTGAAGAAAACTGATTCGGAATGGAAAAAAGAACTTTCTCCTGATCAATACAACATTTTGAGAAAAAAAGGGACAGAAAGACCTTTTACGGGAATATACTACACAAATAAAACCCCTGGAACATATTATTGTGCAGGTTGTGGACAAGAATTATTCAAGTCAAGCACCAAATTTGATTCCGGATGTGGATGGCCAAGCTTCTATGCACCATTAATTGATAATAACATTAATATTAAGATAGATAAGAGCTATGGAATGACAAGAGAAGAGGTGTTATGTTCAAAATGTGGAGGTCATTTAGGGCATGTTTTTAATGATGGACCACCTCCAACAGGAAAACGATATTGTATTAACTCTGGAGCCCTAGTGTTTAAAGCAAAGGGGGGAAACCCACCCGTCACAAAAGGTAACTAATACTTACTCAATCTGCTTAAGAACAGATTCTTTTATCAAATTTTTATGCAAATTTCAGTACCAAATACAATAAAGGTTCTTAAAAAATGTTAATTTCGTGACCGGGTTGATAAAATGACAGCTTATCATTTTACAAACTGGAAAAACTTAAACATTAATTAGATTTTTTATCTTTAAAAAACTAATTAAATACTCTTGATTTAAAAAGAAGCTAAGAAAGCTAGTTGTACTATAATTAACTACAAATTAACATTACCTTTAGTTAATAAGTATTATATTTACTACTTAATAAGATATTCATCTTAGTTTCTCATGAATCATACAAATTTAGATAGGACTAATTCCTAATTATATATAGATCGTTCTTAAAGAATCTTTTTTCATACTCGTCTCGTTCTGAGACCCATGATTAAAGATTAGGGTTGATTTGAATATTGGCTTTAAAAAGCTTTTTTATTCATGTTTTGATTTGGTTATTTGGTTATTGCAAGGAGAGGTTGCCACTAGTTGGCAGCCTTTTTTTATTTTTGTAAAAAACAATTACAGTGGAAAATATCACAAAGAAAGAAAAGGGCCTTAGGATTCTTAAATGGACAATTAGAGGTATTGGTTTGTTATTCGTGCTTCCAAGCATTATAATGGCAATAAGCGAGGGGCTTCCACCCTTCCCTGAGCAACTATCATTACAGGTTATATATGTAAGTCTGTTTGTTATATGGTTGGGGGTTTTTATTGGCTTTTGGAAAGAGATTGTTGGGGGTATAATGATTATTGTTGCTATAGCAGCTGTATTTATCTCAGAAAGCAATTTCAATCTTGGCAGCAGCTTCCTGATCTATGTTCTGGTTGCTGTGGGTTATATTGGAGTTTGGTATGAAAGGCGCAAGATAAACCGCTTCAAAGATGAGAATCATTGATCTTAATATAATTCAGTATAAGAATTACTATTCCGGAAAGCATTGAAGTACTTTTCGGAATTTTTTCTATAAAATCGTGAGAGATCTTACCTCTTCACTTACGTTTCCCATTTAATTTCATGCAAATCTATCACCATATATTATAAAGTATACATATTTCAAAATAAGAGAAGAAAGGAAAATTGAATTTTTCTTGTTGTTTTTAAGCCCAATTGAGTGAAAAAAGATTCACCTCATACAAAGACAAGTACTTTATATAAATAAAATTTTCCGTATATCACCATACTATCCTCTACTAATCAATATTATACATAAAGTATAAAATTATGATAATACATTATTTTATACTTAAATTTCATATCCTTTTCATGAGATTTTTTATCCTTAAAAGTAGAAATGGAAGAATTTGGTTATATCTTTGATTATCGTCAAGATAAAATGACACTCTAAATATTATCTAAAAGAAAGCATGAATAGATTGTTATTGATTATGAATTTTATTTTTATTCTTTCATTAATAAGAAGAATGAAAATATAAAAATCTATTATTTATTATCATTATTATCTGTATTCTGCGTTAATCAATTGTTTGATATTTGTTTTTAGTTTCTCTGAATATTAAACTATTTGTAATTAATATCTTAATAAGATTTATACTATGTCTTTTATTTAAGATGAAATTTAAATAGCATACTTTAATGTCATTTTAGTTGTCGGTTTTATTTAAATAATAGTTTTTTGTCATACATTTAGTTTAAAAAAAAAGAAACTAGATGTCACTAGTTAATACTTTGTTGCATAGACAATAGAATTAAGAAAAAATAATAACTTGCAAAGTTTTTTGAAAGATAAGTTTGATCCATGAAATTTACAGCGAAACAAATAGCCGAAGTTCTACAGGGTAATGTTGATGGAAACCCTGAAGATGAAGTATTCAAATTAGCTAAAATCGAAGAAGGAGAAAAAGGTGCATTAAGTTTCCTTTCTAATCCCAAATACGAAAAATATATTTACGAAACTAAAGCATCTATAGTAATAGTAAATAATGACTTCAAACCTGAACAAGAAATATTAGCTACATTAATTAGAGTCCCTGATGCCTATGCTGCTTTTGCTCAACTATTAGAGATGTATAACGAGCATCAATTAAACAAATTAGGAATTTCAGAGAAATGTGAAGTTGAATCAAGTGCTTCTATTGGAGATAATGCCTATATAGGCGCGTTTGCTTATATCGGACAAAGAGTAAAAATAGGTAATAATGTAAAGATTTATCCTCAAGCTTATATTGGTGATGATGTTACTATACATGATAACACTACTGTTTTTGCTGGTGTTAAAGTTTATCATCAATGTCAGATAGGTTCAAATTGTACTCTTCATGCAGGTTGTGTAATTGGTGCAGATGGATTTGGTTTTGCTCCTACAGAAAATAATAACTACAACAAAGTTGCTCAAATAGGGAATGTCATTCTTGAAGATAATGTAGAGATTGGTACTAATACCACTATTGATAGAGCTACTTTAGGATCTACTATAATTCGTAAAGGAGTAAAACTTGACAACCTTATTCAGATTGCTCACAATGTAGAAATTGGAGATAATACTGTTGTAGCTGCACAAGCTGGTATTAGTGGATCAACTAAAGTAGGTAAAAATGCTATTATCGCAGGGCAAGTAGGATTGGTAGGTCATATAAAGATTGCAGATAAAACAATTATCGCTGCTCAATCAGGTGTAACTTCTGATATTACAAAAGAAGGAAGTGTGATACTTGGGTCTCCTGCACTTGATATAAAAAGATACAAAAAGTCTTATATCCACTTTAGAAATCTTGACAAAATAGTTAAGAGATTAGACGAATTAGAGAAACAAATAAAAGAAAATAAAGAGTAAATGCACTCATTACTTGATATTTTGGTGTTTTATAAAATTGTTACCTTTGCCAAAATTTTAGATTTAGCATTTACCGATTAAATAATATTATGTCTGTAAAGCAGAAAACAATAAAAGAATCAATATCTGTTGCTGGATTAGGTCTTCATACAGGTCAATCAGGAACAATGACTTTTTATCCTGCTCCTGCTAATCATGGAGTAAAGTTTAGAAGGATAGATCTTGAAGGACAGCCTATAATCGACGCAGATGTTGATAATGTTGTTGACACTTCTCGTGGAACAACTTTAGAACAAAATGGCGGACGTGTCTATACAATAGAGCATGTGTTAGCGGCACTAACAGGTCTTGGAATAGATAATGTTTTGATTGATCTTGATATGCCTGAAATTCCAATTAAAGATGGTAGTGCTAGGTATTTTGTGGAAGCTCTGAATAGTGTTGGAAATATTGAACAGGATGCTCTTAGGGAATATATAGAAATCACTGAACCTATAGAGTATACCATACCAGATAAAAAGATAGCAATTCGAATCGAACCTGCTGATTGTTTTCAATTAGAAGTTAATATTGATTTTGAAACAGAAGTATTAGGCAAGCAAAAAGCTGTTCTTGATAAGATAGAAGATTTTAGCAAGGAGATATCTGTTTGTAGAACTTTTGTTTTTCTTCATGAGCTTGAATTTCTTCTACAAAACAATCTAATTAGAGGTGGAGATCTTGATAATGCTATCGTGTTTGTAAATAGACATGTTGAACAAGGAGAGTTAGATCGTCTTGCAAAATTGTTTAAAAAACCAAGAGTAAACGTAAAGGCTGAAGGGATATTAAATAACTTAGAGTTAAATTTCGAGAATGAGCCTGCTCGTCATAAACTACTCGACGTTATAGGAGATATCTCTTTATTAGGCAAGCCTTTAAAAGGAAAGATTATCGCATATCGCCCTGGTCATCAGGCAAACACGGAATTTGGAAAAATCATAAGACAATATCTAGAAAAGAATTAAATACTATGAAAAAGCCACCATTTGATTTAAATGCCGAGCCATTGTATGATATTAACAAGATAAAGAAAATTTTACCCCACAGACCTCCTTTCTTGTTTGTTGATAAAATATTAGAGCTAAGTGATACACATGTTGTTGGAGTAAAAAACACTACTGTTAATGAAAGCTTTTTTGTGGGTCATTTCCCTAATGAACCTGTGCTTCCTGGAGTAATTCAGATTGAAACTATGGCACAAGTTGGAGGTATTCTGGCTTTAGGTACTGTTCCTGATCCAGAAAATTATATCACATTATTCTTGAAAATTGATAATGTGAAATTCCGTAACAAGGTAATCCCTGGTGATACTATCGTATTTGCTTTGGAATTAATTTCTCCTATAAGAAGAGGTCTTTGTAATATGAGAGGATGTGCTTATGTTGGAGATAATGTTGTTATGGAAGGTGAAATGTTGGCTCAGCTGGTAAGAAAAGAAAAATAGAAAAAAGATTTGATATAATGAACCAACCTTTAGCATACGTGCATCCACAAGCTAAGATAGCTAGCAATGTCGTTATTGAGCCATTTGTTAATATCGAAAAAAATGTGGTTATTGAAGAAGGAACCTGGATAGGATCTAATGTTACTATAATGGAAGGTGCTCACATTGGTAAAAATTGCAAGATTTTTCCTGGGGCTGTAATTTCTGCAATTCCTCAAGATCTTAAATTTCAAGGAGAGAACACTTCTGTTAGAATTGGAGATAACACAATAATTAGAGAATATGTCACTATCAATAGAGGCACTTTGGCAAGTCAAGAGACTATTGTTGGAAGTAATTGCTTATTAATGGCATATGTTCATGTTGCCCATGACTGTGTTATTGGTAATAATGTGATTTTAGCCAATGCAGTAAACCTCGCAGGACATATTACTGTTGAAGATTGGGCTATTATAGGGGGTATGTCTGCGATACATCAATTTGTAAATATAGGTGCACACTCCATGATATCTGGTGGTGGACTTGTAAGAAAAGATGTTCCTCCCTATACAAAGGCAGGTAGAGAGCCGTTAGCCTTTGTTGGGATTAATTCCATAGGTCTACGAAGAAGAGGCTATAATAATGATCAGATAAATCATATTCAAGATATATATAGAATTTTATTCTTAAAAGGACATAATGTTAGTCAGGCAGTCAATATTATTGAAGCAGATGTGCCTGCTACACCTGAAAGAGATGAAATCCTTACTTTTATCAGTCGCTCCAAGCGTGGTATAATGAAAGGTTTTTCAAACAGAAGAGATAAAGAATAAAATTTAGGTATTTAAGTTTTTATAAAAGCAGTAAGCAAGTAAGCTTACTGCTTATTATTTGTAATTTTAAAACTAGTACAATAATATGGCTACTACTGCTGATTTTAAGAATGGTCTTTGTATAGAATATAATAATGATATTTATTCTATTGTTGAATTCCAACATGTAAAGCCAGGCAAAGGACCAGCTTTTGTTAGAACAAAGCTTAAGAATCTAAAAACAGGGAAAGTTCTACCTAATACATTCACAGCTGGAGTTAAAGTAACTTTAGCAAGAGTAGAAAGAAGAACTTATCAGTTTTTATATAATGAAGGAGATGATTACCATTTTATGAATAGTGAAGATTTTGAGCAAACTTTTATTCATAAAAATATGATACCTGCTGCTGACTTGTTGAAAGAAGGTCAATTAGTAGATATCGTTTTCCATGCTGACACAGAAACTCCATTGACATGTGATATGCCAGCTTATGTAACTCTTGAGATAACATATACAGAACCTGGCGAGAAAGGAAATACTGCTACTAATACATTAAAAGAGGCTACTGTTGAAACAGGTGGAACAGTTAAAGTTCCATTGTTTATAAATATTGGTGATAAAATTAAAGTTGATACTCGCTCTCATGAGTATTCTGAAAGAGTTAAAGAATAGATAAAAAGAACAAATACTTCGGCTATATGAAACTGGAATCTATATTAACAATTAAAGAAATTGCTGATCTTATTAATGCTGAACATATTGGAGACCCTAACTTTAAAGTTAGCGGATTAAATGAGATACATATGGTAGAGGCTGGAGACCTTACTTTTGTTGATCATCCAAAATATTATGACAAGGCGTTAAACTCTAATGCGACTACTATTCTTATCAATAAGAAAGTTGAATGTCCTGAAGGAAAAGCATTAATATTTTCAGAAACTCCTTTTGATGACTATGTTTCTTTAGTTAAGAAGTTTAGGCCATTTGAAGCTTGTTCATCTCCAATAAGTGAAAAAGCCATAATAGGAGAAGGTACAATTGTACAACCAGGGGCTTTTATTGGAAACAATGTGAAAATTGGAAAGAACTGTCTTATCCATAGCAATGTAAGCATATATGATCATACAGTAATTGGGGATAATGTTATTATTCATGCTAACTCTGTATTAGGTGCAGATGCTTTTTATTTCCAGAGACGCTCTGAAGGCTATACAAAGTTTGAAAGCTGTGGTCGTGTGATTATAAAAGATAATGTAGAGATTGGGGCTTTGTGTACTATTGACAAAGGAGTATCTGGAGATACTATAATTGGAAAAGGCACAAAGTTAGATAACCACTGTCAGATAGGTCATGATACTTATATAGGAGAAAACTGTTTGATTGGTTCTCATGCTGCAATTGCTGGAGTCACAGTTATTGAAGATGATTGTATTCTTTGGGGTAGAGTTGCTGTAAATAAGGATTTGGTTGTAGGCAAAGGAACTGTAATATTAGCAACTTCTGCTGTAGACAAAACTCTTGAAGGAGGAAAGACTTATTTTGGTATTCCTGCAGAAGAAGTAAGAAAGAAATGGAGAGAAATGGCTTCATTAAGAAGACTTCCTGATTTACTTAGAGAAATGAACAACTAAGATAAAAAATCGATAAAATACAATCTCAAAGATCAATAAGATCTTTGAGATTTTTTTATTTCTTCAGGGATGGTATTCCCAGAGTTCTTTTTATACCTGAATATATACTTCTCCACAAATAATTATAAACAGATCTATAAGGATCTCTCTCAAATTTCATCTTTGATTTTATAGGTTTTTCACCCTTTTCTTTGGGATTTGAGTTTCTAATTATAGAATTGATAAGAAAAGTTTCTAATTCATTCTCACCACTTCTTTTTTTATTCAACAGCTTCACATCAAGATTTGAATAAATGAACTCCACCTCTCCTTTTGAGTCCGTTCTATTTGCTGTCCCATTATATGTTAACGATATCAACTGTCCACTATCTATCTTTATACGGGAATCTGCTCCTAATAATGGGTTAAAATCATAGAAGTTGATAGAGTCAAGTGTTCCACTAAATTTCATAATATCTTTCCCTTGGTAAGGAAATTCCAACAAGGAATTAAATTTTCCTTTATTCATGATTTTCCCACTTGATATTATAGACAAAGTTTTATTAACATGCTTATTATGAGTCGAATTATGTATATCTTTTATCTTAAGATTAAGCTGATTAAGTCCTATTTCTCTCAAATCCTTCCTGTTCTTAATTACTTCATTATATGTAATATTTGAGCCTGAAAACAGTAAAGAGTCAATGGAGATTGGGAATGGTATAGAATTGATTTGTTCTATAGGCGTCTTTCTCTCTGAAGAAGTATTATTAGGATAGTTCATATCTCTAATTACTTCCAGAGTGAGCCCATTACCTTTGATATAATTAATATTTAAAGGCTTCTTTTCAATTATTTCAGAAAGATCAAACTCATTTATCTTTATATTATTAATCTGAGCTTTATAACAATCTGTCTGATACTTAAAATGCTTAAAATATTTTATATATCCAATCTGTGGAGCTACTTTAATATTATGAGCACTCAAAATCTTTTTCTTATCACTATAATATAGTCGATCTGCAGAATTGTAATATAAACTATTCTTGAAATGTGAATTTATATTACTAAGCCTGATATCTGAAACTTTCAGGCTTGGAGATTTTGAAGAAGATAAGAACTCATCAATGACTATGTTGTCAACATTCAAGTTGTCAATGATAAATTCATGCATAGATCTATTATCTGTTGTCTTGTAGCTAAAGCTCCCATTCTTTATTTTTAAATTGGATAAAGATATACTGATACCTTGCTTACCCATATTCTTCAATTTTGGGATGGTAAAATTCGCATTATGAAGTATAGATAACTTGGGATTAATTAACTTTAATTGCAATTCAAGATCTTTCTTTTCTTTGAATATGGCAAAAGGAGACTTTAGAGATACTTGAAAATTTGATGTATGAAAATCAATACGTATAGGCATGTTTTCCATTCCATTCTCACCTTTTTCAGAAGAAGACTTTGGCACAATACTCAAACTATCAATATGAATTGTACTTGAAAAGAAATAATACCTAAGATCTTTATATTTGATTATATAGTTTGGTATGATGTCATCTTTGCTAAGTTCTTTTTTGATCTTGTTTTCAATAGTAATGGGCAGAATAATGAATACTACAAGTAGTATTATAACAAAGATAGCAAGTAAAGATGAGTAGATGATGCGTCTTTTTTTTGTCATAAACCTAAATTTATTGGTTTAAATATATCTGTATCTCATTTATGCTGTTTATTTGTGATAGGATTCGTTTCTTCTTATCCAGAAGGTAAATAATAGGGGTGGAATTAATATTATATCTTCTGATGATATTATCATCCAGACCATTTCCAGTAACAATATTTGTCCAGCTATAATTATTCTCTTTAATCTCTTGTAGAGCCAGATTTTTATTGTCATCAGTAGATATACCGATTATTGAAATCTTATTTGATTTGTATTTATTATAAATATCTTGTCGGATTATAGGAAGTACTTTTTGACAACTTGGACAATCTGCTGACCAAAATACTAATAAAGTATACTTGGATTTAACTTTATACAAAGTTATTTCTTTCCCATTAATATCATCAGCTTTAAATTCAGGAGCTAGATTTCCCGGTTGTAATTGATTTATAGTACTTATTTTTTCAGATAATGTATTATAATTTGAACTGTTATCTATATCAATTGGCTTATAATTCGAAGCCAGATATCGAATTAGCTCATCGTAATTATTTTGTTCAAAGCCATTAAACAAGAATGAAAGAATATAATTATAAACCCTTGGTGTCTTTTTGGATTTTGTCAATAATGAATCTATAGCTATCTTATAGTTATTCTCCAATTGTATATCTGATATACCATCAGTCTTGTATAACTCAAGATATTGAATTGTTTTACTACTGAAGATATTACTATGAAGCAGATTAATATCTGAGAAATTAATATTATCAAGAAAGCTCTCTTTAAATTGCTTGTTTATCTCTTCATAAGTAGGGCTGTATTTAATTAAAGGAATCAGATCCGAGTGTATATATTGATATACAAAAAGCTTTTTGAAACCAGCAACTTCTTTTATTGCCATATTCACAAAGTCATTATTAAGCTCTACAAATTGATTTAAAGACTCATTATAGTAATTATCATTAGGTGGGTAATATTCAAGAATCGTCTTTACAAGTTCTGATTTAAGCTGAAATTCTTCCTTATCCCTTAAATACTGATATAATAGTCGATTTTCTTCAGACTCTATAATCTTTATATTCTCCTTGGGAGAGAAAAGCGTAGTACTTAATTCTACATCCTGATGATTAAGGATCAAATCAAAGAACTTTGATTGTCCAAAGTAAAGTCTATAAAGACCTTTAGGTAGATTTTCCTTTATGGTAAATAAGAACACTCCTTTTGAGTCTGTTCGGGTAGAATCTACAATATGATGATCATCTCCATAGAAATCAGTAAGGAAGATTATACTATTATTATAATTGGAAATACTTCCGTTGATCTTATTTTGAGCGAATAAACTTGCTGAAAACAAAAGAAAGATAATAAAGGTAGATATGGTTCTCATTGTTCATTTAGTTACTTATAGTTGTCTATAACAAATTTACGAAGATTTTCACTGCGAGAAATATTCATACAATTAAAAAAGGGCTAACTAACATGAAATTAGCAGCCCCATGAATATATTAGAAGTAATTTAAACCTAGAAATAAGAGATAATAACATCTATAGCACCAACACCAAATTTTGACATTGAGGCTGATTTGTTCTTAAGACCTTCATAATCTTTAAGTGCTGTCATTATCCTGTTCTTTAGAACTCCATTACCAACACCATGAATGAAAGTAACTTTTGAATATTCATTTTCCATAGCACTTGTAAGAGTTTTATGGAAATGCTCTAGTTGAATATTCAGCATATCAGTATTGCTAAGCCCTAGAATGTTGTCGACAATCTCTCCAATATGTAAATCAACTTCAGCTTCCTTTGGTCCGACTTTATACTTATCAATCATAGGAGCTTCTGTAGAGATGGTAGCTGCATCAGAATTGATTTCATCACTTCCCTCTTGCTTCTCCATAATATAAGCCGCATTCTTTTGGTTCTTAATCTCCAAAAGACTTACCAATAGAGCTTTCTCATTGATCATATTAGACATTCTATAATTTCCTTCTTTATAGAAACGACTACCTTTGACCTTAAACTCAGAGTTAGCAGGCATTAATATAGTATTGCTAGTCTCTTGCCAGAAAAGTATCTGTGCAAATCCATGTTGCCATTTGTCAAGATCGTCTCTATCAATAGTATCAACAAGAACTTTCATTTCTTTTCCTATAGAATCATGGTCTTTAGTCGTAAAACCACTATCTGAAGGAAGACTAAGTGTATACATGATGTTATAAGGTGTATTATTTACAACAAATACATCAAGCTTCCCTGTCATCAACCACTGTTGGTCATGAGGAGCAAAAGCCAAATATACACCCGGAATATCTTTCTGTGCATTTGTGAAAACACTTAACTTTGACTTTCTGTTTTCATTCTCAGAAGGAGTAAAAGAAGATGCTGAAGGACTATATTCTTCCTGAACCTCTACATCACTAAAACTTTCTGTTTCATTAGTGTCATCATTTACTTTTACAAGTTCACTAATAAGCGTTGGGATGTCAAAACCATCATCAATCTCTACACTTACCATTCTTGAATCTATTATCTTAGATACAATTCCCCCACCACTTTCATTGAGGAACTTTACTTTATCTCCTTTTTTCAACTTCATCTTTCTATATTTTAAGGCAAAGATATTTGTGCTTTAGATGCAAAACAAATTATTTTATTAATTAACGGTATTTCAAGCTAAAATAGTAGTGCTTAATTTATATATACTAAACTAATTTAAAAATTATCGTTTTTTCTTCATTTTATGTAATCATTAACCTAAAAATCCAGAACCAAAAAACAGCTTTCCCTTATATTTTTGCATATTTTCACTAATCTACATAAACACCTTATAATCAATACTTTTTAGACATGTGGTAACAAGATGTATCTTTTCATTACAACATGTTTTGTTGATAATCAAGATCAAAAGTTAAGCAAATAAATCTCATAGGTCTACTGATTAAAGGTAAAAGTCTAGGAGTTTTGTTTCAAAGTCTAGGAGTTTTATTTCAAAGTCTAGGAGTTTTGTTTTAAAGTCTAGGAGTTTTATTTCAAAGTCTAGGAGTT
>JBGRPZ010000026.1:0-42236 GCA_041725915.1 Hyphomicrobiales bacterium
AGAGTTGTCGCTGCAATTTTTGTTATTGAGGCAATATCGTAAATATCATCAGGTCTTACAGCTTTCTTTCTATTAGCTGTATGAAATCCTAGATTTCTATTATAGATAACAGCCCCATCCTTCATGGCCATAACCTGACAACCCGGATAAGCCTTAATCTTTAATCCATTCAACAAGATACTATCTACTTTTGCCAGATATTCAGGATGTAAAACAGTAGAATTAGATGCTTCATAAGCAATTCTAATTTTCTTTGTTTCTATTCCCTGTCCAAGCTTAAAGCTCTCACTTACGTTTACAGGAAGATGACCCAAAGCAGGCAAACCACCAAAGATAATTTGTGCAGAAGCCAATTGAGCATCTACTTTCTCTTGATAAGACATCAGAATTGCATCAAAATGATCTGGATTGATATCTGATAATACATAAGGAGCAGCAAAAACATCAAGAATAATCTTTGCTTTTGTATCTTTTCTAAGTTGATTTATAAAGGCGATAGTTTCTTTACTCACACCAAAATTATCTCTTGCATTGATATTTGTATTCTGAACATCAATAATGATAACATCAGCTTTCTTTGCTTTTCTCAATACCTGCTTTTGCTGAGATTCATTAGAGACTTTAGGTAAATACAATTTTTCAACACCTGAATATCTATCCAGCATTCTTTGAAATGAGTTATTATTCTTTCCAATTGAAATTGATGCAATAGATATATCATCCAAATTCTTCAGTGGAATCAAATCACTATCATTCTTCACCAAAGTAATAGCATGTTCAAACAACTTCTTTCTTAATGCTAAAGCCTTTGAATTATTTAAATCCTGATATAGATTATCTGTGCTTTGTAACGTTAATTCGTTTAGCCCTGCATCATATTTATATGATAATACCTTGCGACATCTGTCATTGATTAAGTCTTCTGAAAGTCTGCCTTCTTTTATAGCCTTCTCTATTGACTGAACTGCTACAGGTACATTCTGAGGAAGCAATAAAATATCATTTCCAGCTTCCAATGCTCTCACTTCAATTTCGCCAGCAGGAAAGTATTTCGCCACACCCTGCATATCTAGCCCATCAGTAACAACAAGGCCTTTAAATCCAAGCTGTTCTTTCAACAGCTTAGTTACAACATTATTGGATAGTGTAGTTGGTAGATTATTCTCTTTCTCATATGTAGGCACATAAAGATGGGCAATCATTATTCCACTCAAATTGTGGTTAAATAGATGTTTGAATGGATAAAGTTCCAATGAATCCATACGTAAGGAATCATGTGTAATTGTAGGAAGTGATTTATGTGAATCTATATCTGTATCACCATGACCAGGAAAATGTTTTGCTGTAGAAATAATATTCTCACTCTGCAAACCTTCCATATAAGCAACGCCCTTAGCAGCAACATTATCCCTGTCTTCACCAAAAGAACGCATACCAATAACAGGATTCTTCGGGTTTGAATTGATATCAACCACAGGAGCAAAGTTGAACTGAATACCCATTCTTTTACATTCCTTTGCAATCTCTAATCCCATCTCTTCAATCAAATGATTATCAGAGATAGCACCCAAAGTCATTTGTAAAGGAAAAGATATTGTACTATCTAAACGCATTCCCAAACCCCATTCGGCATCAATGCTTATCAGCATAGGGGTCTTTGCTGCTGACTGATATTCATTTGTTGTTTTTAATTGCTCAACAGGTCCGCCCTTAAAGAAAGTGACCCCTCCAATATCATAGTCTTTTATATACTTAATAATATTCGGATCATAGTTTTTTCCAGGTTGGTTTGCTCTAACCAACATTAATTGGCCTATCTTCTCCTTTAGGCTAAGAGATGACATAATGCTATCAACCCATTGTGTTTTACCTCGATCAGTATCTTGAGCACTTACAATAGAGTTTAAAAAAATAAGAATAAATGTTAGTAGAAACAGAGGTTTTATTGATTTCATCTTCGACTGGTATAAGAAGTTTATTATTAAGAACGTATAAAAATTTAATAGACACAATTCCTTTTCATTTAAAAGAGTCCAATAATACAAAAAAAATATTGTTTACTTTTGTGAGCTATTATAAATTAAATTAATCATTTGAATATCAAATATTAATATCAAACCTAACAATTAATATGGCTGATATAAAGAAGTTAGAAGCTGTTGCGAGTCAAGTAAGAAGAGACATTGTAAGAATGGTACATGGTTGTCAGAGTGGACATCCAGGTGGTTCTTTAGGATGTACAGACGTAATTACAGCTTTATATTTTGAAGTAATGCAACACGATTCAGAGAACTTTTCAATGGACGGAAAAGAACAAGATTTATTCTTTCTTTCCAATGGACACATAAGTCCTGTTTTCTATAGTGTGCTTGCTCGTTCAGGGTACTTTGATGTAAAAGAATTAGCAACATTCAGAAAGCTTAATTCTCGCCTTCAGGGTCACCCAACTACTCACGAAGGACTACCAGGGGTACGTATTGCAAGTGGTTCTTTGGGACAAGGATTATCTGTAGCTGCAGGAGCTGCACAATCAAAGAAGTTAAACAAAGATAGCCATAATGTTTTTTGTCTTACTGGTGACGGTGAGCTTGAAGAAGGACAAGTTTGGGAAGCTGCAATGTATGCAGGAGCAAAGAAAGTTGATAACCTTATTGCTATCGTAGATTACAACGGCCAACAAATTGATGGTTCTGTTGAAGAAGTATGTTCTCTTGGTGATCTTGAAGGAAAGTGGAAATCTTTCGGATGGAAAACTATGACTATGGACGGAAATAATATGCAAGCAGTTGTTGAAGGCCTGAACAAAGCAAAAGAGCTTTCAGGAAATGGACAGCCTGTAGTTATTCTTATGAAATCAGAAATGGGTGCTGGTGTTGACTTTATGATGGGTTCTCACAAATGGCATGGTGTAGCTCCTAATGATGAGCAACTAGCGTCTGCCCTTTCTCAACTTAAAGAAACTTTGGGCGATTATTAATAAACAAGTAAATATAGTAAATGTATAATAGCGTTTGTATTTATAAGGTGAGCATACCACCAGCTCAATATCATAATTATACAAACAATTCTATATTTATATTTAACTGAAGAAATTAAAGGTTCACTCCGGTAAACAACATATAAAATTGTATATATAGCAATGAAGAAATTTGAAATTTTTGGTAAGAAAGACACACGTTCCGGTTTTGGTGCAGGTTTATTAGAAGCTGGTCGGAGGAATGATAAGGTTGTGGCTCTTTGCGCTGACCTTACCGGTTCATTGAAAATGGGAGATTTCAAGAATGAATTCCCTGAGAGATTCTTTCAGGTTGGTATAGCTGAAGCAAACATGATTGGTATGGCTGCTGGTCTTACTATTGGAGGTCATGTTCCTTTCACTGGTACTTTTGCCAATTTCTCTACTGCAAGAGTTTATGATCAGATCCGTCAGGCTGTTGTATATTCAGGTAAGAATGTAAAAGTTTGTGCTTCTCATGCAGGACTTACTTTAGGTGAAGATGGGGCTACTCACCAGACTCTTGAAGATATAGGTATGATGAAGATGTTACCAGGAATGACTGTTATTAATCCTTGTGATTATAACCAGACAAAAGCTGCTACTTTAGCTATTGCTGAATATGAAGGCCCTGTGTACTTACGCTTTGGTCGTCCTTCTGTTCCTATCTTTATTCCTGAAGATCAGAAATTCGAAATAGGTAAAGCTCTTATGCTGAATCCTGGTACTGATGTAAGTATCTTCGCTACTGGTCATATGGTATGGAAATCTATTCAAGCTGCTGAGATCCTTGAAGCAAAAGGTATCAGTGCTGAAGTAATCAATATTCACACTATCAAGCCTCTTGATACTGAAGCTATCCTTGAATCTGCAAAGAAAACTGGTTGTGTTGTTTCTGCTGAAGAGCATCAACTTGCTGGTGGCCTAGGTGAAAGTATAGCCCAGACTCTTGTACAGAATCATCTTGTACCTATGGAGTTCGTTGCTGTTAAGGATGTATTCGGTGAAAGTGGTACTCCTGATCAACTAATGAAGAAATACGGTCTTGAAGTTGAAAATATCGTGGAAGCTGCCGAAAAAGCAGTAGCACGTAAAGCATAAAATAAAGTGTTCCATGACGGGACTACTCGATATAAAAGCGATTACAGAACCTATCTGTAATCGCTTTTTTTATGTGTACGCAAGATTTGTATTTAGGTAAGATTTTATTTTGCACATACTCAGTCTTAAATGTTGAACAGGTATTCTTTTGCAACTTAACCCGAATATCTTTAAACAGCTTGTTTTCATCGAAAGGTATTTCATTTGCATTAACAACAGTGCTTAAAATATCCTTGATTTAAATGAAAATACTACCCCGCAAGTCACCACACAAGTCACCCTGCAAGTCACCCTGCAAGTCACCACACAAGTCACCACACAAGTTACCACACAAGTTACCACACAAGTACAAAAACTCTTAGATGTACTTAAGAATGATATGAGTAGGGAAGAAATTCAATCTAAGCTAGGTATTAAAAACCGAGCCTATTTTACAAAAGAATATTTACAACCTGCCTTGAAATTAGGGCTTATAGAAATGACTATCCCTGATAAGCCTAATAGTAGGTTGCAGAGGTATAAGGTGAAGGGATGATTAACCTTAGAAAAAGCAAAGACAGTAATAAACGTTGGGCTAAATGATGCTACAATAAATTATTATGGAATAGAATACTTTTCTTTCTCAATAAACTGGGAAGGAAAACCACTTAAAACTATTGATGATCTTAGAAAGATCAAAGATTGAGAGTATACATTACCTAGCTTTCCTTATTTTATTCCTTCAAAAGAACTTTAATTCAAAGGACTTTTGAAATTAGTTCAATAACTAAAAATTTGAAAAGCATTTAAATATCATAAATTATATAAAATTATTTGTTCTTACTCGCTTAAATTACTTCCAATTTCTATTCCATTTTTTCTGTGGCTAGATATTCTAATTCAGATTGAATCATATTTTCAACAAAAATATTATTATGTCTATTATGGTCATATACAAAATAAATATTATTATCACATCCTTCAGGATTGAAATCGAATTCAAGAATATTCTTCTTAAGAATAGTAATTTTTCTTGTATTAGAGTTTCTATGCCACCTTTGAAATAAACGCCCTCTTGCCTCAGCTCCAGAGCCTTCGTCATCAATTAAAGGAACATAATACAAAATAGAATATTCTTTCTTTGTTAGGTACTCTCGTATAATCTCAACTATAGTATATTGAATTTTAGAATCAAAGAATTTATCTTCATTATCTTTTTCAAACGCAATTTCATAAAAATCATATTCACTATCCTCTTGAATCATTTTTTCGAAAAATACTGAGTATGTAATATTATTGGCGGTTGTAAATTTAACAAGATCTTCATTAACCTCTTTGATATAACTATATAATTTCTTTGATTGATATCCCATTAAACCCTTTGTCAACTAAATCTTGTGCGCTACACCCCTGTCTTAATAATTCTAGTTTTTCTTGTTTCCTTTTGATTATTTTTTTCAAAAATGCTTTTCGATTATCTTGTTCTTCTCTTGGATATTCATTTACTGTACTAATTTTTATTTTATTTTGCATAGACATCAATTCTTTGAAGGATTAATTCTAATTATACAATATAAATGGAAAACTAAAAACAAAAGTAAAAATAATTAGTCATGCATTCTGTGTATTATTTATTTATAATTAATCTAATTCTCCGCATTTGATGTATTGCATATTATTTAATGAATAAAAAACAATATGCCTTACTACAAAAGAGACACCTTACACATCTCCTTTAGCACAAAGTACAGACAATCTACCCTAAACACTGATAATATCCCTATTTTTGCCATTCACAATTGAACCTTTTTTGAGTTTATTCATTACAATATTGATATTTAATCAAAAGAACCAATGGAAAGTGCAAATGATATGATTCTGGGGATGAGTGCTACTACAGCAAGAATTATTATCCCCTCTCTTATTACTATACTTGTATTCTTTTTTAGTCAGGTTGTAATAAAGATATCTTCAAAAACTCAAAGAAAAAAGGAACTTGAATCTATAAAGTTTACTATCGAACAACGGTTAATCCACACTGAAGAACCTTTACAGTATTATATAGATGGGCTTATACAATTCAAGAATGCTTTAAACAAAACCCAATATCTCGACCCTGAAGTACTACGTCTAAATAAAGTACATATAGATAAACTACAGGAGTTCAGACTCAATGAACTCACCAATACACTTATCCTTAATATCAAAGGTAAAAGAGAGATTAATGCATATTATGTTTCTAAGCTTATAGAAAGTATTGGATATATTTCTATGTCTTACCCTGAACTCAGAAAAAGTTATGAAGACTATCAAACACGTGTTGAAAACTACATGAAAGAATGGAATGCTTTATATAATGATCTTTTCAAAAAGCTGAATAATGCAGAGTTCAATATCAAAAGAAACCCGAATAACGAAGAGTTTATAACCAAAATCAACCAGATCACCTACAAGTTTGCTGTTGATAATAAACAACGACCTGTACAGATTATCTTCAATGAGTTAATTGATCCTGTATTCGTCCTTTCTATTGATTTCCTGAAAAACAACAATGAAGGCTATGTAAAAGAAATAGTTTTCACTATTGAGCAACTCGAGCTTATCAAGTATCAATGGCAAAAGTACAACAAACGACAAGCCAACTATATTGGACTCTACACTTCAAGACTTGAACAAATTCAAGAGAAACTTAAGACTATCAAAAAACACCTAAGTGCTACAGAACTTAAATGGTGGGGTGTTATTAAATAAGCAAATTTTAAAGATTTTCATACAAAATCGGATTAAAGATAATTATGACCCATTAACTCCCTCAAGCGTTTCCCTTTACTAACAACAAGCGTTTCCCTTTACTAACAACAAGCGTTTCCCTTTACCTACAACAAGCATTTCCCTTTACTAACAACAAGCGTTTCCCTTTACCTAAATCAGACCATTTCCTTTACCTACATCAGGTCGTTTCCTTTACCTACATCAGACCATTCTCTTTACTGAAATCGGCCTGATTTTAGTACTAAAATCACATTAAAAATAGCACTGGCATTCCGTATCAGAATATAACACATTAACATATAATGAATTAATAAAAGACCTATTGATGATAAGCTATAAAAAACCCATACAAGAACTATTTCTTATATGGGTTTAAAATTGTAAAATAGAAAGATCTTGAACTACACCTTCTTTTCTCTGCTCCTCTTTGCTTTCCTTGCATCCATAATTGCAGTAATGATAGTAAATATAACTCCAACAATCAACGCATTATAGAATAACGGCATTCCCCATGTATCATCAGAAAACTGAACCTTAACAAACATAAATGCGGGAACAAAGCAAACCAAATAAACGATATATTTAATTAGTTTCATAACTCAATTGTATTAAATAACTATTTAAAAGATAAATGTATAAATAAAGGAGATGATTATTGCTGTTTATAACATAAAAAATAAAAGAGAAACTCTTTTTTACTCAGCCTCTCTTATATGGTTATGAAATTCTTTACTTTACAGTATTCCCATCTTTATCCAAAACCTCAATACGCGCTTGATTATCCTTATCAACATATATTTTTATGCGTGTATTTCCTTCTTCATCCTGTATAAACAGACCCACTTCATCATTGAAGTGTTTGCCAACAAAAAGCCTTTCTTTAGTGATTAAACCCTCTGCATCCAAAGCTGCAATAGCCTTCTTCCGGGCATCAGGATCTTTTATTGCAAATGCTTTATCTAGCTTTTCAGTCTTCTCCTTATAAGAGACCTCAACAGGATGTTCCCAAAGCTGCATGCCATATTTCTTTTGATTGTCAGCAGTATTCTCTATATACTGTAATTGCATCACCTGATCTTCTTTATACTCATCTACTGACAAAACAAAACCTGCTTCTTTGTTATTTCCATCATAAATCAATCCTCCACACTCATCACCATGAGAGTTAAAGAATATAATACCAGCAGGCCTTTCCCTTTCAAATGTCACACCATCAACAACCCCTGAATGCTGAAGCATACTATTGCTAATCACCATCTTCAGGCTTCCATCTGTCTCTTTTACATTAATCCTCTCCACATCAATATCATGATACTTCCCCCGTATAATAGGATTATATATCAAATAGAAAATAAACAAAATAACTACAGTAAGTAACAAAGAATAAACACGTAAAAAATTGATCTCTTTCTTTAACTTTTGAGTTGAAATGTCTGTCATAAGAATAATGAATTTAAAGGTTATGATTATTTTCTCTCCCTACTACAGGCCAAATACTATAAGATCTTAGAAACTACAACTTAGACTTATATATAAACACCTAGTTACAACAACTATATAATTGATTTAAGAACTATTATTTCAAGACAAGATAAGTTATCTGGCTTTTATACAAAGTAGCCTCAAAACTACTTCAAGATAAAAATAGAGTCTATAACAAACAAGAGTTAGTATATGATTTGAGTGAATCATGGTCTTTTATTATCTTTGCAACATGAAGGTATTCTTGATTGGCTTTATGGGCGCAGGAAAGACTACAATAGGTAAAAAGCTTGCCCGACTACTAAATTATACGTTTATAGACCTGGACAAAGTGATTGAAGATGAATATAAGATCACTATAAATAGCATATTTGAACGCTATGATGAGAAAGCTTTCCGTAAGATGGAAAGAAAAATGCTGTTTTCTACACTCAAAAACAAAGATGTAGTAATCTCTGTTGGAGGAGGAACTCCCTGTTTCTTTGACAATATGGATATTATCAACAAGAATGGATTGAGTATTTATCTACGCTTACATCCAAAGTCTGCCTATACAAGACTTATCAACTCTAAGAAGACACGCCCACTAGTAAATGAACTTGAAGAAGAAGAGCTTTTGCAATACATCACCAACAAGCTAAAAGAAAGAGAACGCTTCTATTTAAAAGCTAAAATGGTAGTCAAAGGGGAAAGCCTTAATGAAAAGCAACTTGCTAAATGGATCCTAAGAAGTCCTATTTTATAAATCATAATACATATAGTAAAATGAACCAATTAAATTGCTTTTCCTTAAAGGAAAAGTTTAATTTTGGGATAGAAACATACAATATCAACCGTTTTTAGTTTTTTATAAAATATGAGTTAAGGATGATTATATTAAAAAAGAAACCTCTTCAGAAGGCAACAATTACCCATAATGCTAATTTCAATAAATTTGATAATAATACTCAAGAAGTATATCCCAATAGAAAAGTTATTAATATATCTGAGAAAACATATTCTATTAATAAAAACAAAATTCATCCCACTATCTTATTCTTTAAAATAACTATGATACTATTAACTTTCTATTTAATAGTATTATGGCCATTTGTAGAGGGTGAATTCAAAGACAAGCTATTTTCTTTTTCTTTAATCAGCTTCTCTATTATCATTTCCACTATTTTATACTTTATTTCCAGAAATCATTCATTAAAAGTAGAAAGGGATCGATTTATATATAAATCAGGATTTAAAACCATAGAACTACTATATTCTGATGTACTTGGAGTCACTAACGAGATTGATCCAAGAGAAGAACAAAAAAAAGATGATGATTCTGATAAAAGCAAAAACACAACTAATAAAAACAATGATGAATCAGATGATGAATTCTTATATATCATCCCAAAGAACAAAAGCAAAGAAATTATTGCTGTTAGTGAAATCTTTAAAGATTATGAAGAGTTAAAGGATTGGGCTTTTAAATATTTTTCTCCTGCAACAAACTATGATTATCATCAACATATGATATTTCAGAAGAGTAAATATGCTAATGATCATAAAGAACAAAAAATACTGGCAGATAATACTGAAAACATTGTAATCGCATTATCTTTAATTAGCATATTGATTACCATCTCAAGCATGATATGGAAGTATAATTTATTTTATGCTACCATTATATTCCTTAGCCTTCCTTTGCTAGGGATTAGTTACTATTGGGCAAACAAAGGTCCAATGAAACTTTTAGGAGTTTTCCTAGAATCAAAAACATTAAATGCCATCCTTATACTTCCTACTTTAGCATTATTCATCAAGATTAGCACAAATGGATATAAAGTACATGACTATTCAAATGGGACTCTTATCTTCTGTATTATTACAATAATACTATTTATTTCATGCATCATCTATCCAAAGATTACATATAATTATGATAGAAGCTTCTCTATAAGAAGCATTTTCTACAGTATGTGTTTTGCTATTCTTTATTCGTACACAGCAATTATTTCAATTAATGAAACTTTTGATGAAAAAATAACAGACCTAAATGCTACAGAAATAATAGATAAAGAAGCTGAGATCTCCAAAGATCCAAATTATTATCTACACTTTCGTGCTTTAGGATCTGACTCTAAGATCATCAAACTATCAGTAGAAAAAGAATTATACAACAAAACAAAAAAAGGAGATTTTATTGCTATTGAATATTATAAAGGTCTTCTGGATATCCCTTATTATCATATAACAAAAATTATAAGTAATGATAAAAAGGAAATAAAAGATGCGTATAGCTAAAGCATAAAATCATAACATTAAACCTTATTATAAAAGAGGAAGCTATAATGGTTTCCTCTTTTATTATTATCTTTCTTCTAAACTGATTAATAAATTTCACTTACAATACTTAGCAGATAGTAAATTGAGAATAAATTCCATATATAATCAAAATTAAATCAAAGATATAGCAATATGAAAAGAATTATAATTCTATGTATAATAGTACTGTTTACGACTTGCTCAAATAATATTAATGATGCAGATAAAACAATTGAATCTGCTGATGCTGCATATGATCAGTTTAAACTTAAAAAGTCAGGAGAAATACTAAATGCAATGCTTCTAATTGACTCATTACATGATAAACAAAAATGTCAGGTATTGAGAAGATTAGCACATCAGAATTGGAAGTATTACAAAAACTATGAACTTGCAAAAAAACAATTATTGAAAGCCGATTCTATAAGAAAGGATCAATTTGACACATGGATATCTTTAAGTCAAATAGAAAGAGAATATGGGAATTTTGAGAATTCAATTGAAGCCTCAACAATCGCAGAAAGTATTGCCAAGTCAACTAGTGATATTAATTCTGCAAAAATTGAATCTGCTCAAATCGCTTATGATATCATTATTAATAATATGGAAAATGATATACTCCTAAATCATACTTTATTAAATGAAACATCTGAATTATTATTAGATATTTTAAAAACAAATGCAGGAATGCCAAAGCCATCTAAGTTATTGCTTGGAATATCATTATTGAATAATGATGGAAAAAATGTATTAAAAGCTTGGCAATCTTATTTTCATATTCAAGATATTCAAAAAACATATCCTTATCTAAAAGAAGCAGCTAATAAACTAAATAAAGTATGTAAAAATTGGTGTGGAGGAAAGTTAAATCGACATCAACAAGAAGAGTTGATAGCTGCCCTTGCTTTATCACGACTCTATGACCTTATTTTTATCTATGCCAAAGCAAATAAGAATAAAAAAGATTATAATCAGAATATAAATGATATAATCTCTTACTCTCTATACTTAAAAGATATAAAGAGCAAAACAAATGAGTATTACAGACAGATTGCTATTGAAAAAGAAAATGAAAAAGATTACAAAAACTGGCTAGAGAAAAGGAAAAAACAACTTTGGAACACTTTATCATTTCTATCTCAAAAAGAATACAATAAAAGAGATTTCGATAAAGAAACTGAAAAGCATTTTGGAGCTCGTGGATTTGAGGGAAGTACTGCCAGCTACAAAGGTTTTAACTTATGTCTTGGGCATATAGTTAATCAGAAAACTGCTATTGTAGAACAATATGGATATAAGCCTGAATTTATATATACTGAAATCGATATGATGATATCAAATACCTTCCCTAGTTGGTATTGGAAAGACAAAGCCTCAGGAGGCTGGGCAACAAATAATGAGATAATACAAGTTAGAGAAGCTTATCTAAACAGACCTTTCTTAGAATGGAATTCTATTACAGACTCAACTGACAGGAAAAGTATTGAACAATTAAACACGGAATTTATCAACATGTCCAGAGATCCTAACATTCTAAAACAAACAAAAGGATTAGAAAGAAAGCTGAATTTTGATGCGTCAATCGATTTATATAATAAACTATATAATAAAGGCTATAGGAACAATAATCTAAAACTAGCTTTCTTATCAACCTTTAAACATTATAGGATGGAAGCAACTATTCTTGCTCATGAAGGCAGACATAGTATAGAGAAAAGATTTATGCCAGAACAATTTGAAAAATGGAACAATGAAGAACGAGAATTCCATGCAAAATTATCTCAAATAATATTTGCAACTGAACCAAGATATGAACTTGCAGGAATGCTTACTAATATAAGTGAATCAGGACACGGAAAAGCTAATAAACGAATAGCTGATATTGCTATTGAATGGATTAAAGCCAATAAAGAAGAAATAAACGGGTATTCAGAGGAAAAATCAGAATTTTCTCAAATCTATTTATTATCTGTTAAACAGATAAAAGACTGTTATAAAAAGTCAGACCCCATGAATAAGTAATGCCATAACTGAACTTTAAAGTCTCTAAGAACAAAAAGAGCCAGAAGCTAGGGGTAACTTCTGACTCTTTTACTATCAATAAAGGTAAACGAAAGTGATTATTTAATTTCTATCAATCTATTAGGCTTGGGTTTGGCCTCTTCTCTTTTAGGCAATATGACATTGAGTATGCCTTCTTTATATGTAGCTTTTATTTTATCTGTATCTACTAACTGCTGAGGGGCAGTAAAAGATCTTTTGAATGATTGATAACTAAATTCACATCTGGTCATCTTATGTCCTTCTTTCTCCTCTACTTTATTCTCTTTCTCTGATGATATAGTCAAATAACCATTATTATAATCAATCTTAAAGTTTTCTTTCTTCAAACCTGGAGCAGCTACTTCAATTTGATATTCATTCTCATTTTCATGCATATTCACTGCAGGTATAGTTGCTTCACTTCTATTGAAAAAACCTGAACCTGAAAAGTCCATTAAGTTTCCATCAAATAGTTTATCGAATAATGCAGGAAATGATGGGTAGCTGTTGTTTGATGATTTCATTAGTTTCATATTATTTGTCCTCCAATTTTAATTGAATGTTTAATCGTTTTGATTTATTCTTTTCAAATTGGATGCCAATAAAAAACCAGAAGCAAGCTATATTTAACTTAAACCATTACATATCAACAGTTACATACAAACTTATAAAAACAAACAGACAGAAGTATCTTTAAACAACACGGTCACATTGTCAGCACACAGCTGTTCTATTAAGCCATATTGTCATTACATAAATAGTAAAACTACACTAAATATTGTAAAAAGTCCTACTATAAGTAGTGATTCAAGCATTCCAATAACTTTCTTTCATATATTTGAGCATAATAGAGTAAAACTAAATAACATAGTATTTAATTTTTTATATGAATTATGGACAGTAAAATAAATCTAAAGAAAACACCCAATCCAAATAGCTTTAGAGAAAACAGAGAGGATCAACCTCAACGACAAGAATACATACCAAATCAAGAGAATAACAACAATAATAACAAGATCGTTTTCAGTTTAAAATCGGGATACATTCCCAGAGGATTAAAAAGAAGCATAGTTACAATTGTACTAGCTTCTATTATATTATTGGGGATCTTGGCAGCAAATTATTTTGCTAATAAAATATTATGGATCTCTTTTCTGGTTTATTGCATAACAAGTTTATCACTTATCATAAAGTATGCTTATTCTAACTCTCTTGTAATTAAAGATACAGATCTAATATACACCTCAGGATTTAAAACCATCACTCTCCCTTTAAGTCAGATTCAAGGATTCAGTATCGGACCCGATAAGGATAACTGCTTAAAAGAACTTATTGGAGAATTCCTGTATTTTATTCCAAAATCAAGCACTCAGCCTCTAATAAAAATAAGCTCGCATCTTAATGATTACGATACAATAAGAAAATGGGCAATCAGTAATCTGAAAGAAATGAGGTATTATAACTATAACGAACATATGCTTAAGGAGAAGGCTCTATCTGTTATGAGTTATAGTCATATAAATAAACTTATATCATGGACAAAGCTTATTATTATCTTTCTCTCTATTTTGGCAGGAATATCCTTTTTTGTCAATATTTTAAATGAATCATCACCAGAATTCAATTTTCTATTTACTATCAGCATATTTATCTTCTCCTTACTTATATATAGTTTCAGCGAAACGCCAATAAGATTATTTGCAATATATAGAAATGCAAACTCGCTTTTAATACCTACAATATTGCCTATACTGTTTTTGTTTGGTAATCTGGCCAATGACAAAACCGTATTATCATATGATAACACTCAGTTTCTGTTTCTTACTTTTGCTATCACTCTGATCTTATTATATATTATCGTGCGCAAACCAAAGTTTTCATACGATTATCAAAGACAAAAAACATTGAAAGCATTCTTCTTCAGCGTATTCTTTGCTTATTTGTCTGCTTATACAATAGTTACTGCAATGAATGAAACATTCGATTATTCAGAAAGAACAGTTACTAAAACCACTATTACGCAAATAGATTATGATACTGATTCAAATATTGAAAGTATTACATACAAAGTGAATGATGTATATCATGAAGAAAATATTGTTACTTCAGAATTACCATCACTAAAAGACACAAAAGAAGGTGATACCATATTAATAAAACAATATAAAGGATTACTCAATATTCCATATTTTGAAAGAATTACTCCCGTCATCATAAATTAAAGCAAAAAATAAAATCTGCCAATAACAAATAAAGCCGAAGCATATGCTTCGGCTTTATCATTAAGTCTTGTTAACAGATCTAATCCTAAGATTATCTCTTAGCATTTACATCAATACTGTATGAAGTTAAGATACCACCTGTAACACCACCAATTAGGAAGTCTACAAACTTAGCTCTTGTTACAACTTCACAATTTCCATTTTCAGGAGTAGCAACATTAGTTCTACCTATAGGTAGAAGACCCCAGAATAACCAGTATTGCTTATCAGCTGCATATTTGTACTCAGTTCCTTTATCAGTGTTGTAAGTTCCTACTGGAGTACGAGTAGTCATACAAGAAGAAAAAGAGGTCGCCATAACAGCAACAATAGCAAGCATAGCTAAAATAGATTTTACTTTTTTCATAACAATAAAGTATTTAAAAAATTCTCAAAATGTATTTTTAATAGAAATTAAACTTTAGGTTAAATCATCCACTAACTCACCAATTGAAGTCTATTTCTAAATTCAAAGATGGCAAATATATAAAAATTATTATTCAGGTATTAACTATAATAGTCTCTTCGTAAAAAAAACATGACCTTTATTACAAAAAGTAAATAAAAAAGAGCCTGTCATATTACATACAGACTCTTTTTGATTTAAGTAGCTATTAAAGACACTACACATATCTATCAAGGTAATCTTCATCACGAAGGGTACTCGTACCCTTTACATGCTGAGGATGGTACGGGCAATGACGACAGCCATTACCACAACAATAACCTCTAAGTTTATGAAACTTCGAGGTCATTACCATATAACCATTCTCATAATAGTAAAGATCGCTCTTTTTATTATCGTCATTCAATTGATCCATCTATATAATATTTTATTGTAATAATAAAACAACAATGATAAATGCATTTAGTTGAATAACGAGTGTAGTTAACATTTATATTTTCTTTACTGCATCAATAACAGTCCCGTCGACCCATTTGATAACAGCAACTAGTTCATCTGATAACTCTATAGCTTCAGGCTTACCACAGATACGTTCTGCTTCTTCCATAAGAGCATCTATTGTTTTTATAGGCAACCCACTATTCTTTGTTGCATCAATAAGATCCTGACGAAGTGGATTAATTGCAATTCCTCTTTCAGTGACAATAACATCAATAAGCTCACCAGGCCCACAAAGAGTAGTTACTTTTTCACGTATCACAGGGATTCGATCACGGAACAATGGTATAGGTAGAATTGTACACTTTCCAAACAAACAATTCTGCCATCCTCCAATACCATGAAGTAAAGCACCATCAGAATGGGTTACTACATTTGCATTAAAGTTAAGATCAACCTCTGTAGCTCCTAATATGACAATATCCAACATAGAAGCAAAATTACCTTTACCATGGAAATTATAACTTGTGAAAGGACTTGTATTTACATGATTAGGGTTATCTCTCATAGACCTCACCCCTTCCAAATCAAAAGTCTGCCCATCAAGAATATAATCAACAAGACCTTCCTCTAACATAGCTACAGGATATTGATTACTTCCTGCACGAACAAATCTTGCACGAATATTATCGCGCCTCATGATCTCTGCAAAATAATTTCCTATAGCTAAGGATGTACCACCAGCACCAGCTTGATAAGAAAAACCATCCTTCACCAAAGCTGCAGCTTCACAAAATCGAGCAGTTAATTCAGCTATCATCAAACGGTCAGGGCTTTTTGTAATCTTAGTAGTACCAGATATAATCTTTTCGGAGATACCTACTTTATCGACCTTTACAGTATAGTCAACATAATTACCCTGTATTTGCCATGGTATACAAGGAAAAGGAACAACATTATCAGTAACAACAATTACCTTCTCTGCAAACTGAGAATCTGCAAGAGCAAAGCCTAATAATCCACAAGCAGCATCACCATGAACGCCATTTGCATTACCAAAAGCATCAGCAGCAGGGGCAGCAATAACAGCTATATCTATATGAACTTCTCCATCTTGTACAGCCTGATACCTTCCTCCATGAGATCTAAGAACTCCCATGCCCTGCATCTTACCTTCAGAGCAAAAACGTCCCAAAGCACCATTCATACTCCCCTCTATCCTATTGATAGTACCATCTTCCAAATATTCTATCAATGGTTCATGACAAGGAAAAGAAGCAGAAGGAAACCATCTCAAGCCCTTAACTCCAAGCTCATGGGCAATATCAAAGATCTGATTTGCGATTAAATCACCATCACGAAAGTGATGATGTGTAGAAATAGTCATACCATCCTTAAGTCCTGCCTTAATCAAAGCATCTTTAAGGCTAGCAACAAGTTTATTCCCATCCTGAGAATAGTCAGCACAAGATCTTAATTCCGGACCAAAGCGACGACCTGATGGTTTATATTGATTGACTCCCATAAAAGGAGTATGCTCTTCACCATTAATAACTGTAGGCACAATGCGTTCAGCAGCATTACTTACCAACTGATCATACTTCTTATTCATATTCCTGAGCCCAGTTTGAGTTTAACTTTCCTGTTTCTATTGCAAGGTTTATTGTAGTTTCTGCACGCTTCACTACAGGAGGATCAATCATTTTAGTTCCAAGAGAAACCACTCCCAAACCTTTCTTTGTTGCCTCAACAAAAGCAAGATATATCTTCTTGGCTTTTTCAATTTCAGCAATATCAGGAGCAAAATTATCCTTGATCACTTTTATCTGTCTGGGATGAATACATCCCATTCCAACAAAACCTAGCGACTTTGATTTCAAAACATTTTGCTTTAAGCCTTCCATATCTGCAACATCAGAGAATACAGAATCGATAGGCTGGACTCCGGCAGCTTTAGCAGCATTTACCAATTGACAACGAGCATAAAAAGACTCTGTAGCTTCATTAGTTCTTCTTGTCCCCAAATCAGCAGTATAATCTTCAAGACCAATAGCCAAGGCAACAACATTATCTTGTAAAGCGATTTCATGGGCATGAATCACACCCTTTGCACTCTCAATAATTGGCATTAGCCATATAGGATAATCTATATTATATTTTGTCTTTAAACTATCTATCTTATTGTTTACTTTTTGCAGATCTTCCTTTTTTTCACACTTAGGAACAAGAATAAGGTTCACATTGTGAGGCACTAGAAACTCAAGGTCTTCAAGTCCCATTTCACCCTGATTGATCCTTACCATACGCTCAGCACCATAAAAATTCAAGGCACGTAGTGCATTTCTCACCACAAATCTGGCTTCATATTTCTTATCAAAAGCTACAGCATCCTCAAGATCTAATATCAAACCGCAAGGATTATGCAAGCCTGCATTTAACATCATCTTCGGACTATTACCAGGAAGATAAAGACGAGAAAAACGAAAACGATTTTTGTCTGTGGAATTTAAGTTTTCAGTTAGTATTTCAGGTAAGTATTCTTTATTAGAATTTGTTGCCTTTCGCAAAACAGCCTCAAGTCTGGCCATCAAAATAAAAGGTAAAGCCCCTGTATCTTCAACAATTAATTGCGCATGCTCAATATTGTAATAATTCAACATGCTTTCAATCAAAGTGCGGATAGATTTGCCATAATAGACTTCAACTTTACTCTTTAGTTGAACATCTATTCCTCCACTCTCTTTTGGAATAAACTCAACATAACAATCAGATTTAACCTTAGGTCCCCGATTGCCTGCATTATACATTAGGTTCAAAAGTCCTCCTTTTTTCTGAATTTTATACACACACAGAGACTATATACACACACAAAATAGCCTCTCTAGCCCCAAAGTTAAGGAATTATCAATGCTAATGTCAATTTTAACCGTAAGAATTCAAATTTATCTAATCCAGATTAGACTTTAAAAACCATCAAAATTCTATCACCTACTAATTGTAGTAATTAAACTTCAGACCTATAATTTTCAGATTCATCTTATAATATTCAATCTAAGTAATAAATTATCATAATATAACAGAGAGACACAAATAACAATAATGCAGCCCTAATATTCAAAAATAATTGATATTAATTCTTAAATGCTCCTTTTTTATTAAAATCCCTCAAATTGATGAATATAAGCTTTACAGCTAATATTAAAGTGCTGTATTCTGCGATAATTTCGACTTTCAAACTTTAAATTGAAATTAAGCCTTGTTATTTGCCCAATGTTATGTTAAATAAATAAACTTATAGAAAAGAAGATCCTAAAAACTAAACTCCAAACTCCCATTATTTATAATATATCACTCTCAATGCAATTAAATACCAAATCAAAAGAATAAATTTTGTCGAGCTTGTTTTTACTTTTGTCGGGCTTGTTTCTTATTATAAAGTAGAGAAAGTAGGAAATACTCGATTTTCTCTAAGTCAAATGTGGCCAATGAATAATCTTTCAAGATTTAATTTTTATATTTCAGAAGTGACCAATAAGACTTCTTGATTATACAACACTGAAAACAAGCGAAATACACAGATTCATAAAAACTGTAAAAAAATACAGAAAACTAGAGAATTCGGGTATGAGAATTTTAGGTTAATGACAATAGATAATCAAAAAAAAAGATGCTTTTTTTATTTTATGATAAATTGATTTCTGATGAAAGATAACAAGCCCTTTGAGCTTGTCATCAATTACTTTTTCATAGCTTCAGCCTTCATTTCTTTAGGCATTTTCTCAATAGCATACCGCAATGAAGTCCGAGGCATTTGTTTCTTATTCTTTATCACATAATCGTAAACCTCTTTTTGATGCTTTATGCTACTTACTTTTAGCATCCACCCATACCCTTTTCTAACCAAATCATCTGTATCAAATAACAATTCATCAGCAATTTTAAATACTGAATCCAAGAACATTCCTTTTTTCGCGGGAACAATAAGCGATACAGCAGCAGCTCTACGCATCCATCTATTTTCTGAAGCTGTTATTTTCAATAACTCATCAATAAGTTCGGGATACATTATTATCAAATCACCTATATTATGATTACATAAAGTATCACAAGAAGCCCAATTGTTGACATAATTCTTAACCCAAGATAAGAAAGTATAGAAGTCTTTCTTTTCATAAGATTTTTTCATGTAATATGACCAATTACAAGCGATAAAAGACTCTTCCAAATTCCCTGATTGCCATAGTTGCTCACACAGATTAAATATTTCACTTTTATCCAATTCTTTTATATCTGCAAAAAACTCTTTACTTATCTGGTTAATCACAGGGATTTTAATACCATAAGAATTGATTTTTTCTTTAAAATATCTTTGACTACTATCTTTTGTCTCTTCATCTATGTTTGAGATCAACTTTTCTCTTACTTTTTCAATCATATTCTTTGCCATTTATTTAATCATTTATATCCCTCTAAATCTAATAATAATAGCAGTAATATAAACAATAAACCATGAGTAATCACAGACAAACAAGCAACATCAAACACTAGTTTACAGTAAATTACATTGTATTTTGCAAAAAATCATTAACTTTATCTCAACTATCAATCTATCTTGATTATACCTTTGCCAATTCTGGCATTATTTCTGTATAATTTTTATTTACTAAGACAACTATTTCATAACTTTCAAATCTACCCCCTATGAAACGCAATAAAATCCTATTACTATTCCTTGGATTAATCGGCATTGGTGTTCTTACATCCTGTACAGACAATGATTATTATTACTCAGGTACAGAAATAGATATTTATGGAGATAATCCATTATATATTCAAGTAGGTGACAATTGGAAGGATTTCGTACCTAATCCAAGCGCAAAAGCCTATGATCCATACTGTGGGATCTATGATTTCTACAAAAGAAATAATATAAACAATACTACCCCCGGAGAATATTATGTTGACTACATAGCAATTAATGGTTGTGGAGATGAAACAATAAAATCAAGAACTGTCATTGTACAAGATAATGATGCATATCTTGAGGGTACTTATGATGTTACTAATTCCTTTGGAGGAAATGTGTACACCTATCAAACTACCATTATCCCATCAACAAGTGTCAACAAACAGATATATATCAATAAACTCAGCAATAATGCTACAGGATCTATATATGCAATTGTAGATGGAAATGTAGTTACAATTCCTTCGCAAACAGTTGGAGGAATTATATATTCTGGTACTGGTCATATTTATACCTCAGATACAGAAACTAGCATAGACATAAATTACACAGAAATTGATGGAAATACTTCTTCTAATGGAAATACCAATATGAAGAAAGTAGGAACTTCCAATTAATATCAGTGATAATTCACATTTTATATAAAAAGAGATACCTTTGCGCGTATCTCTTTTTAGTATTATAAAAGCTTTGACACAAGTATATGAAAAATAAAGTATGGTTTAAAGGGAATATATATGGCATGTTCCTATGGCGCATTATAGGATTAATGTTGATTTACACCATTTCCAGAATTTTATTTGTTGTATTTAATCCTACACATTTCAGTTTAAGTTTCGGAGAAACAATAAGGCTGCTTATTGCAGGTATGCGATTTGACATATCTACCCTAGCTTTCATTAATGCAATCTTTATTATCTGGTTTATAATTCCATTAAAATATCGATATACAAGATTCTGGAAAGTTATTGGAGGTATTTTCTTTTATCCTATAAACATTATAGCCATAGGCTCAAACTTAGCTGACATAGTATATTACAGATTTATTTTAAAGAGGACTACAGGCGAGATATTCCATTTTATACATACAGAAGGCAAAGGCTTTTGGCCTTTAGTGCCTCAGTTCTTCAAAGATTTCTATTTTGTGCCATTAATATGGGTTATATTAAGTATTCTACTTGTATTATGGTGTAATAGATTTAAGCTTATGCCCGGCAGACAGCTATTCAGAGGCATCTTTCACTATATATATTATACTATTTCAGTTGTAATATTAATGGCCATAGTTGTGATTTCTATGCGTGGAGGGCTTCAACTTAAACCAATAGCACCAATTACAGCAAGCGAGCATGCAGCACCTGAAAATGTTCCTGTTGTGCTAAATACTCCTTTCAGTATATTAAAGACATTAGGAGAACAAGGAGTACAAGTACCAGATTTTTATACAGAGAAAGAACTTTTATCAACATTTAATCCTATCAACTATCCAAAAGCTGATTCAATAAGAAAGCCTTTCAAGTCGATGAATGTTGTAATTATTATACTTGAAAGCTTTTCTGCAGAGCATACAAAATATTTCAACGAAAGCCTGAAAGGCTACAAAGGTTTTACACCATTTCTTGATTCTCTGGCAGCACAAAGTTTGAGTTTTAAAGGGTGGTCTAATGGCAAAAGATCCATTGAAGGTATACCAGCAGTTACAGCAAGTCTTCCATCATGGATGTCTACAGACTATGCAAGTTCAATATATAATAATAACAAAATCAATTCTGTTGCAAGTTTGCTAAAAGAAAAAGGATATCATACTTCATTCTTTCATGGGGGAAATAATGGAACAATGAGCTTTGATGTCTTTGCAAAGATTGCTGGATATGATCATTACTATGGTCGTAATGAATATAATAATGATAAAGATTTTGATGGTAAATGGGGCATCTTTGATGAACCTTTCTTACAATACTTTTCGAGGAACTTAAGTACATTCCCAAAACCCTTTGTCACAACTATCTTCACCCTATCATCACATCATCCATATACTATACCACCAAAGTACAAAGGTGTTTTCAGAAAAGGAAAGCTTCCTATACAACAGGCTGTCATGTATTCAGATAATGCATTACGCAAATTCTTTGATACAGCGAAAAAGCAAGATTGGTTTAAGAACACTTTATTTGTGCTAACAGCAGATCATACATCAGAAGCAGCCATACCATTCTATGAAACAACCGTAGGTCAATACAATATACCTATCATTTTCTATACAGCAAACGATAGTATTCGGTCAATGGCAGATTCACACTTGACAGTTCAGCAAGCAGACATTCTACCATCTATAATGGATTACCTCAACTATGACAATGCATTTTTCGCATTTGGCAATAGTGCATTTGATTCAACAGCAGTGCATTTTGGTATGTCATATATAAACAATACATATCAAATGATACAAGGTGAGTATGCCTTACAATTTAATGGAGAAAAAAATACAGGTTTATATCATTTCACTCAGGATTCAACGTTAAAAACAGACCTTGTAGATAGTGTTATGAGTATACAAAAACCTATGGAAAAGCTTGTGAAAACACTAATACAAGAGTATAATTACAGTTTAGTAAACAACCAAATGACAGCAAACCCTAACAAGAACAATGAATAGTAAAAAAAGAATTTTATTTATAATCAACCCAAAATCAGGATCCATAGGCAAGAAAAGAAATATAGAGTCAATAATTGAAGAAAAAGTAGATCAAAACAAATTTGAGTACACTATAAAATACACGCAATATCAAGGTCATGCTATTGAGATAGCTACAAACCAAGCAAAGAATGGCTTTGATATTATAGTTGCTGTAGGAGGTGATGGCTCTATCAATGAAGTCTCCAAAGGCATAATGAATACAGATGTCAATCTGGGTATCATTCCAAGTGGATCAGGTAATGGATTAGCTCGTTACTTAAATATTCCTTTAAATGCTTCTGATGCTCTGGATGTCATCCTTAATGGAAATGTTAAGGCTATAGACACAGTAAAGCTAAATGATTATACATATTTAAGTATAGCAGGTATTGGTTTTGATGCTCATGTAGCTAAAAAGTTTGAAGGGAGTATGCTTAGAGGGTTTTTAAAGTACTTCTCTATTGCTTCTAACTCATACATGACTTATCAACAGCAAGAATATCATTTGATCCTTGATGATGCAGAAGAGATTTTTATAAAAGCTTTCTTCATTGCCTTTGCAAATAGTAATCAGTTTGGATACAATACAAAGATTGCCCCTCAGGCAGATATCTCAGATGGTATGATAGATATCTGTATTGTACGTAAACCTTCACTATTAGATTTACCACAAATGGCACATCTATTATTCAAGGGTGAGTTTGACCAATCTGATAATGTGATTATAAGAAAAGCTAAAAAAGTAGAAGTCATTTATAATGGTGATCCTTTGATAAATCTTGATGGAGAGCCAATCGAAGTAAATAAGAATATAAATATAAACGTTATACCTTCATCACTAAAGGTAATTGTTCCAAAGTAATATAACAATAATGAAACGCAACAAGAAGAATCGATCGGGTGTGGTGTTTTCTACGAATCCCGACTACGAATATGATTACGAGCATGAAAGTTGGGAAGACGATAACGGCACCCTTCCTCCGCAACAACAAGAACTACGTATCTTCCTTGACAGACTTAAAGGAAACAAGAAAGCTTCAAGAATCACAGGCTTTATAGGTAATGAAAATGACCTGAAAGATTTGGGAAAGATCCTAAAAACCAAGTGTGGTGTTGGAGGAAGTGTAAAGAATGGGGAAATCATCATTCAAGGTGATTTTAGAGATAAACTCCTCGAGATTCTTTCTTCTATGGACTACAAAGCAAAAAAATCAGGAGGTTGATCCCCTCCTTTTTCAACATATTTTATCTACACTTATATATTAAACAATGAAGCATTTAAAATCTATTTCATTGGGTATTATCTTGTCTGGACTTAGCATGACAGGATATAGCCAATCTAATAATGGGGCTATAGACCAAGAAGTATTAAAGCAAATAAAAGGTTATGTAAAAGAAAACTCTGCTGACAAGGCTCGCCTTAATGCTATCTCAAGCAATAAGATCAGAGGACTCGCTTTCAACAGAGAAAACTACAAGACTGTAAATCACTACATCAGTAACAGAGTAAATGTAAAAGGTATCACCAACCAGAAATCTTCAGGTAGATGTTGGTTGTTTACTGGCCTAAACTCTGTTCGTCCTGCTGTTATTGATCAGTATGGATTGGGAAGTTTTGAATATTCACAGACTTATAATTTCTTCTTTGACCAGCTAGAGAAATGTAATCTATTTCTTGAAGGAATCATCTCTACTGCTGATTTAGATATAAAAGACAGAAAAGTTGATTGGTTCTTGAAAAATCCACTTTCTGATGGTGGCCAATGGACTACATTCGCTGATAATGTAAAGAAATATGGTGTAGTTCCTAAGAACGTAATGCCAGAAACTTATCATAGCCAGAATACAGGTGAGATGGGAAGACTGATTAAGCGTAAACTTCGTGAAGATGCTATCAGACTTAGAAACCTTTATAGTGAAAAGAAGAATAAAGAAGCTCTTAAAGATGCTAAAGTTGCAATGTTAGGAGATATCTACCGTATTCTTACTTTCTGCTTGGGAGAACCTCCTGTAGAATTCACATGGCAATATAAAGACAAAGACGGAAAAATCAGTGAACTAGAAAAATACACTCCTCAGTCTTTCTTCAAAAAGCATGTTGCTATCAATATTGACGACTATATAATGATCATGAATGACCCAACACGTCCATTCTATCAGGTATATGAAATAGAATATGATCGTAGTCTTGTTGATGGAAAGAACTGGAAGTATCTAAACCTACCTATAAAAGACATTGAAGAATTTGCAAAAGCATCTATCCTTGCCAATCAAGCAATGTACTTCTCTTGTGATGTTGGTAAACAACTAAACAGAGATTATGGTACTCTTGATATGAACAACTATGATTATACAGATCTTTTTGGAGTTAAGTTTGGAATGAACAAATCAGAACGTATCAAAACTTATGATTCTGGTTCTTCTCACGCTATGACTCTTGTTGGTTGTAATATCACTAAGGATGACAAAGTTGACAAATGGTTAATTGAAAATAGCTGGGGTGCTAGCCATGGTCATAATGGTTACCTTACAATGACAAGTGAGTGGTTTAAAGAATACTTGTTCAGACTTGTTGTTGACAAGAAGTACTTAAGCAAAAAAGCCCTTAAAGCTTTAGATAAGAAATCAACACTACTTCCTCCATGGGATCCAATGTTTGCCCCTGAGATGTAAGATATAAAAAAGGCTATCATCTATTATGATAGCCTTTTCTTTATTTATTCCTTTGCCTTGGCAATTCTAAAATGTAATATCTTCTTCGAATAATATTCTCTAAAGTCTTCTTCAATATCCCCTCTTATCCTTGCCGCAATATAACAATCTGTATTAGATTCCATATTTTCAATAGCTAAGTAAGCTTATTATCATGCGCATATATTTAACACAAACCTTTTCCTGAAAACAACTTGCCTAATAAAGTTTTATTATTGAATATAATTTAGCTCCTATTTATTCAATTTTACTTAACTTAATATTAGTAAAGACATATAATTAATACACAAATAATATTATACCTAACTCTTGATAATTATGGAATTCAATAATGATTACTGGAATAACAGATACAAAAATCAACAAACAGGTTGGGACATAGGGTATATTTCCACTCCTATCAAAGAGTATATAGATCAAATAGAAGATAAAGACATAAAAATATTAATCCCAGGAGCTGGCAATTGTTATGAGGGAGAATATATCTACAACCAAGGGTTCAAAAATCTACATATACTAGATTTTGCTGAAACACCCTTAAGACAATTCAAGGAGAAAGTTCCTAATTTCCCAGATAAGCAACTTATACAAGACGATTTCTTCAAGCATTCAGGGCAATATGACCTTATAATAGAACAAGCTTTCTTTTGCTCATTACCAAAAGATATGAGACATGGCTATTGTAAGAAAATATATGATCTACTCAGCAAAAATGGGAAGTTAGCAGGATTATTATTCTCATTTGAATTTCCTCCTTCTGATAATCCTCCTTTTGGGGGCTGTAAAGATGAATATATTGAGCTACTCACTCAATATTTTAGCATAAAACATATATCTGAAGCTTACAATTCCATCTCACAACGACAAGGCAAAGAACTCTTCTTTCTTTGTGTAAAAAAACAAACCTAATAAATTGAAACTTTATAACTCACAAGATGTTTTATATAAAGATGGCATAAAACTGCCTATATGTTGAAACTCCTGCTATAATACAGTATACATATTTCATTACTTCTTCAAAAAAGATCTGATCCATATTGAAGTGATAACTGAAGTGCCTAAGCTGTATTATCTCTCTATATTTATCATTTAGGAGTTTTAAACTGCTTTATTAATAACACTCTATATTTCGCAATCTGTAAAACCAAAAAAAATGACGAACAGTAAACTTCTTGAAGGCGTGGGGGCTATAACAAAATTGGAAACTCTTTGCTCACTGGAAAGCCAAATGCAACATAAAGTCCTTGCACTTGAGGCGTTACATCCATTTCCAGGCTATCATGGCGAAGATTTACCTTATCAAGAAGAACCTCACGCACTTTTCTTTATATTAAGAAATCATTTACATTCAGAGATAATAGTAAGGGCAAGCCAGAAAATACAAAAGATGTTTGATCATTCTTTTAATGCTGTACCAGCTACAGTACATATCTTTAATGAACAAGCATATGCTATAAGGGTCAGAGATATCCCATATAATAAAGTAGACCAACTTGTAGATGCTTATATTAAAGAAGATATTCTATTTCAAAAGCATCAATTAATAAAGCCTTATAACAGTATAATCAGGATTAAAAAGTATTTCCAATTACAGGAAATCCGAAAGAATATCTATAAAGATCTTGATTGGAAAGGAATGTATTATTTAAATATATCTACAAACTTTAGCTGGCATGCTTTTGAAGAATTGACTCTAAACTTAAAGCATAATATGAAGGATAATAACTTTGACGCAGCAACGGCTATAATGATTAACAGAGAAGGAATTCAGGATTTTATCCGGATTTTTGATCAATCTGCAAACTCTAACAAGCTTCAAACTATTATGGATTGGTATGTGAATGCCATAGAAAGGATGAAATACGTATAATTTCTTTATATTTGGCAGGCTGCAAGTTATATATAGCAGCCTGTTATTAACTTATTTCATTGAAGTAATTACATTATAAAAAATGGATTCATATCATTTCTCCTTCTCAGAATATCTATATAAGCTTTTTGGTGGAACCATCAATTCTAATACAGATACCTTTTTCTTTGCTATTATAGATATTGGTATTGACATAATAATTGCTCTCATTATATATCTTATCCTTAGAGTAATTATTATTAGATATTTGCACTTCTTTACAAAAAAAACCAAAACACATTGGGATGATATCCTATCTGATAGAGGAGTATTTAGAAGATTAACTCTTATCATACCTGCATTTATATTACATATTCTTCTGCCTATATCTCTTCAATCCAATCCGGGCATCTTACATCTATTACAAAAGGTCCTTAATATATATATCACCTTCATAATTGCATATTCATTAAATGCAATATTGAATTCTATTAATGATATATATAGCTATTTTCAAGTATCAAGATCCCGACCTATAAAAGGAGTTATACAAGCAGTTATAATCATCATTTACTTTATTTCTATACTGGTCTTTATTTCTATAGCAGGTAATATGGAATTCGAAAAGATCTTTATAGGCTTAGGTACTGTTTCTGCTGTATTGTTATTAATATTCAGAGATGCTCTTCTAGGATTTGTAGCAGGGCTTCAGATATCTTTTAACAACTTAGTGCAAATTGGAGACTGGATTGTAATGAAAAATGCCGGAGCTGATGGAGATGTTATCGATATCACATTAACAACAGTGAAAGTTCAAAATTTCGATAAGACTATTGTTACAATTCCTACTTATCAACTTATTTCCGATTCTTTCCAAAATTACAGAGGAATGGAAGAGTCTGGAGGAAGAAGAATTAAAAGATCAATAAATATTGATTTGGCAAGCATCAAATTCTGTAATCAGGAATTACTAGATAAATTACATAATATTAAAATCTTGCAGAAGTATATCGATAACAAAAATCAAGAAATCGAAAATCATAATAAAAACATTGAAGATACAGACCTTGAGACAGCCAATCTTATCAATAAAAGAACTATGACTAATGTTGGGATGTTCAGGGCGTATATAGATGCTTATCTGCATGAAAATGCAAACATATATAACTCACGTTTCACTTTTCTGATAAGACAGTTGCAATCTACAGATAAAGGGCTTCCTCTTGAAATATATGTTTTCACAACTACAACAAACTGGGTGGAGTATGAGAAAATTCAATCAGATATATTTGATCACTTCTTTGCTACTCTTCCTTTATTTGAGCTTCAAGCTTATCAAAACCCTTCTGGTAGAGACATTCAGAATATGAAGATTAATAATTAGCACAATTAATCTATATTTTTTTATGTCTGCTTTATTTTTTAATTGCTATTAGTCTGACAACATTCTCATAATTGGATCACTATTTGCATGCTGTAAAGAATAAATAGTTCTTACTGACAAAAATTAAGCAATAAAAACACAATAATAAAGCATCACAAACTGTATATAAATAAAACAGGCATTATTATTAATAAGAAAAGTAATCGCTAAGGGTAGACATATACTATTTAATATTTAAGAAAAATTTATAATGAAGCATCTAACCTCAATGATAGAAATAAGTGTTGGAGGAATCTTAATATTATCCGGCTTAGTTCTATTGCTAATTATCTTTAGAAGGCCTCTGATAGAAAAGGTTTGGAAATATAGAAAAGAGATTATACGTCATAATCTCTCTACTAGTTTTCCTGAATTAGGGCCAAAAGATATTAACAATCTAATTAAAGAATACTATAAGCACATGTGTGACTTGGTCGTTGAGCCTTTCTTTTTATTATCAAAGAAAAGAGCTGAAAAAATGCAATTTAATAACACAGAAATACTTGACGATCTATTACAAAAGAAAAAAGATATTGTTTTATTCTCAAGCCATTATGGTAATTGGGAGAATATGGCCGCATTGCCACTATTCACAGGATATGAAGTTGTTGCTGCTTACACTCCTGTAAAAAATCAATTTATCAACAACTTACTCGGTAAGCTTAGAAAAAGGTATAATGTTACAATAGTTCCTAAAAATGATTTCTACAAAGTAGCTTTAAGGAACAAAAATTCTGATCGCCCAAAATTATATATAATGATTGGAGATCAAAGTCCTTCAAAAGATAGTATCAAGAATGGAATCCCATTCCTAAATCATAATACTCCTGTACAGATTGGTCCTGTACGTCTTTCTCAGAAACTCGATTGTCCTATTGTTTATCTGGATGTAAATAAGACCAAAAGATATCAATATGAGTATTCATTCAAGCTTATAGAAGAAGAAGTAAAAGAATACAATGAGATGGAACTCATAAAAAAATGTTATATTGAGCTTGAAAATACTATAAGAAGAAGTCCGGGTATTTGGCTCTGGTCTCATAAGAGATGGAAATACGAACATTTATTAAAGGCTAGTTGAGATTAGCCTTTTTATTTTTCTCTTCCCTAGATAAAACTATACATAATGATATACAAATACGAAGAACTAAATAGATTCAATGAGTCCATTTTCCGTAAAATGGGATATTCAGAAGATGAAGCAAGAATAGCATCTGAAATACTCTTAGCATCTGAAACCAGAGGAATAAAGTCTCATGGGCTTCTAAGACTCAAAGAATATGTAAATCTATGGAAAACAAACAGACTTAATCCTAATCCCAAGTTCAAGGTAATTAATGAAACTTTAAGTACAGCCCTTGTTGATGGAGACAAAGCCTTAGGGCTTATCACCGCTCCAAAGGCTATGGACTTATGTATAGAAAAAGCAAAAAATGCTGGTACGGGCTGGGTAGCGGTTCGTAATTCTTATCATTTTGGAATTGCGGGATATTATGCAATGAAAGCTTTAGATCATGATATGATTGGAATTGCTATGACTAATGCAAATCCTCTTGTAGCTCCAACGTTTTCAAAGAAACCTCTTCTAGGTACAAATCCTATTGCCATTGCTATCCCATCAGGAAAGCAAACTCCATTTATTGCTGACTTTGCAACTGCTCCTATCAACCGTGGAAAACTAGATATGTTACATGCTATAGGCGAACAAGCTCCAGATGGGTTAATACAAGACAAACAAGGTAATCCGACCGTAAAAGCCAACATATTATCTGATGGAGGTGCAATTCTCACACTCGGAGGCCCTACAATCAAAGGCGGGCATAAAGGTTATTGCATGTCTGCATCTGTAGATATTCTGACAGCTGTATTATCTGGTGCTAACTTTGGCCCTACTGTTGTTCCTACTCTAGGCTATCTAAAGATGGCTGAAGGAATGGTAGATAAAGGTATTGGTCATTTCTTTGGTGCAATTCGTATTGATGCATTTCAAACAGCCGAAGAATTCAAAGAGCAAATGGATGAATGGATTACAACATTTCGTAATGCTCCTCCTGTCGATGGTGAAGACAAAGTATTGATTCCGGGAGATCCTGAAAGAGAATATGAAGCTAAATGCAAAAATGAAGGCATTCCACTCACCGAAGCCACCATAAAAGTAGTCAAAGAGCTTTCCGAAAACCTCAATATTGATATGATCAAGTAATCTTACAATCAATTATCATAAAAAACCAAAATGCAACGAATAGCTTATCTAATCGTTGCATTTTTTGCATCGAATAATATGTTTTGCGACAAATAACAGGCCTATTCGTCGCATATTTTGCAACGATTATTTTTATTTGCGGCGAATAAATTGACATTCATATAAATGCCATATTTAAAAAGAGCTAAGAAAGCTCTTTTTTTTATATATCAATTTTGATTTTAAGAAAAACTTTATTAAATTTCGCTAATCAAAAAAAACGATAAATAGCGTTAAGAGAAAATATATTGTTAGAATTTTTTAGATTGATTTGTGGTTAAGATAATATAGATAGTGTTGTTTGATCCTCTATCATTGATAAATATACAAGAGGATTAAAATTAGATTCTGATCTTTAGTGGTTTTTTTATAAAATATATTTTCTTCATTTTGTTCCATATTTTTTTTCAAACTGGCTGATTAATATCTATTTATATAATATAAATTTTAACAAATTATTCACCAAAATCCAGATAACTATGGAAGAAACTCTTGAAATAACTGGTCACAAGCAATTTTATGAAGCAGAATTGCCTGCAATGTTAGCATTAGACCCTGATGATGTGAAATTACCTACGATTCCTATAGAGGAATTTGTATACGAATCCGAAAATTTATATTCTACAGCTACCCGATACTTTACAGAGCTCACCAAATATGGACTGACACAGGAGATGTTAGACACATTACTTTCCAGAGCTAGAGCACTTCGTGAAGCTCAGGCAATATGGACTTCAAAATATAATGCCCTGCAAGAGAAAATTAAGCTTTGGGATGATGCAAGTAAGGAGTGTGGAAAGTTGCAAGAAAGACTGAATAAGACATTTAGATTTGCATTAAGAAAAGAACCAAGACTCCTGAAAAGAGCTAAGGAGATCGGCAAAAGCTCTAATGACAGAGATATGATTCAGGATTTACAAGACTACTGTGCTCTGGGTAAAGAATATCCTGATTATTTTACAGCTATCAACTTCAATACAGAGGAATTTGCTGATATCGACAAGAAAGCACTTGAATATGGTCGCTTATACAGTGATGCTATATCACAGAAGAATAAACAGCATGACTATAAAGATATCAGAGACAGAGCTTTTACTATCCTCAACAATCTTGTGAGAGATATTCGTGATTACGGTCGCTTTGCATTCTATAAAGACGATAATATCAAGAAACTTTTCGTTTCTGAGTATCACAAAAGACATAGAAACAAAGGCAAAGAAGATCCTGACGAGAAAAAACCTACAACGCCTCCCAAAGAATAGTAAAGGATAGACTATTTATCGATAAAGGCCGTGTATTTCACCATAAATACACGGCCTTTTTTTGTTGAACCCCATAAAAGCATGTAAAGACTCCTTATATCCTGTGAGAACACTATTCTTTGGTGTGAGAAGTCTGTTTTCGCATGTGAGAACACCTATTTCACATGTGAGAACACCTATTTCGCATGTGAGAACACCTATTTTGCATGTGAGAAGTCTGTTTTTGTATGTGAGAACACCTATTTCACATGTGAGAAGTCTATTTTTGTATGTGAGAACACCTATTTCACATGTGAGAAGTCTGTTTTTGTATGTGAGAAGTCTGTTTTTGTATGTGAGAAGTCTATTTTTGTATGTGAGAACGCCTATTTTCCTTTATTTCCCCCTTCTCACAGTCTTTCTGCTTGTTCTTACAATGGTTTTATTCACTCAGCGGAATAGAACAAAACGTAAGCATGCTTTTATTGATTTCAGCTCTATATTCCTCACCCTACACCATAAAATAACATCTTCTATAACAACTAACTGCCCTTCTTGCAATACTTATTCTATTTCATTGGGATAAGGAAAAACATTTAAACTATTTTATTAGATTGTTAATATATTTATACTCTATCACTTTAAAGCAAGCTTTCTTCTCTTAAAATTTTATAATTTCATTATCACAGATACTTAAAATAGACATTGACAGAACAGTAATTCAGCAAATTCTCATGTATTCAAACTTTAGATCTTTTTTATTTTGGAAACTACGAAGGTAATATTGGTTTTAATAAACTGATTGACTCTGTGAGTATTTCTATTATTTAATGTTGTTTCCTTTATAATTATAATAAAATAAATAAAAACTTGAACTATATATCTTCATCAGCTTATAGGTTTTATAAAAATACATCCAAAGACATATATATTGTTGAGAAAACTGTAAAAACAAAACATATTTTTGCCTGTACAAAGGTATTTCAAGGCGGTTAACGCACTTGTTATTAAAAAGTTAATTCTTGTAATAACAAAGAAATGGTTAACATTAGGTTTTCAGAATTGATAGCTATTTATAAAAAAAACAATTAAATTTGTTTAAATTTCTCATACAAATCTCCAAATTCTGCAGGTCTAACTTCTATAACACTACTTAATTTTCTAACGAAATATTTTTCATCATATAACAAAGGTTCTTTAGTAGACATAATTTCAAAAACTAAAATACTTTTATCATAATAATTGATCAATTTCATATTTTGAAGAATATATTCTTTTGTATAAGACTCAATAGGCTGCTTTTCTACTAAATTCCTTAATCGCTCAAAATAAGTTGACAATTCATTAAAAGATCTCTTTGCTTCCTCATCTACTCCCGTTATTTTATGATTCTGATAAGTAGAATACGATTTTTTATATATTTCTGTGAATTTTTCAGCATCTTCATCATTATCAGCTACGCCTATCAAAACATATCCTTTCCTTTGAGGCCCAATATTAGCCATAGAAGTTAAGGTCTTTATAACCTTGTCAAAAGTTTTTTTTAAAAAGTCAGCCTTATTATCAAGTCTACAAAGTCCAATTTTGAAATCAAAGGTTGGTTGCTCAATTTTTGATTGCCTAAGTAGATTTTCAAACTGAACCACCCAACTGTTAAGAGACGGATCTTCAGGACAATCATTCTGTTCAAAATTTCCCCTAATTACACCTGAGATTGCTTTTATTTTTTGATCTCTAAATTTACCACACCATTTATTAGAATCAATATCTGATAAATACAATCCTCCAATCCCCTCTAAACTATTAAGTAATCTATTATAATCTGTTATTTTCATCTTCTCTCTAACTAACAACTCATAAAAAGCCAAATAGATTACTTGAAAGGAGCGTACTAAACCAACAGGCTTATCATTAAAAACCAATTCTTGAAAAGACTTATCTGTTTCCTTTAACAAACGTTCTAATTCATTAAAAACTTTATTAAAAGATTTATCAATTGAATCAACACCAATTTTAGTTATTTGATTTTCAATCAATGTAGAAAGTCTTCTATCATCTGAATTTTTTGGAGAAAACTTGTAAAAATTATCCAAATTAGATTTACTTGGATTTATACTATGCCCAAGTATTATATAAACCAAGATATAAGCAACAACTTCTTCATCACGTGAAAGCCTCATGTTGTATATAGGTATTATGTTTTGTTTCACCCAAAAAACTTCAAATAAATTAATACCATAAGAAAGCTTTTTATTCGATAAGCTTATTTCTTTCATTTGAGCTAAACTTAACTTATCACAAGGAGAAGAGTCTCTACGAATTTTTGCAGATAAAGTTCTAACTAAATCAGGAAACTTACCAAGTGCTCCTGCTTGTCTCAATTCATGATGTGACAAATGCCTGCCATTTGAGTTTATTCGTTTAAAAATATCCTCAATCTTTGATTTATCATTAAATGAGGCAACAGAAAATGGTAATTCATAATTTGCAATTTCTCTACATAAACTTCTATCCAAAACAGGTTTTCTCTGTCTTATTTTTTGATCATCTACTAACTCATTCGTTGTTGGCATTGTTGCTAAATCAAAAAAACATTCTTCACCATCAGAATTAGAGTATAAACCAAATTCTCCTTCTATAAAACTAAAAATGGCATTTAAGCGCTGCATACCATCAATAATTTCAAATTTATCATCCTGTAAAGCAACAAGTATCAATGGTATTGGGTATTTTTTTGTAATAGAATCAATGAATTGTCTTTTTTCATCAATTGTCCAAACTAACTTTCTTTGGTACTTTCTATTTACTTGATATTTACCTTCTAATTTATATTGATCATAAACTGTTTGAATATAAAAAGGCTTTATTGATAAACAATCTCTCATCTTACTATATATTTATTTTTTCATCTATTAATTTTATAATTTTCATCTATAATATATCTACCTATTTCTATAAAAGGTAAATATCAAACCAAAAAGTAAATATCAGATATTTATTTTAAAACATCTATAAAGTAAGACTTTATTTAAATACTATTTTTTTTTGTTAATCAAGAACAAGAATAAATCTTGTAAAGATGATAATATCATCTTCTCATATCTTCATATAAACATATTCCTCATCCTTTCCCTTAAAAACATATAGGCACAAAAAAAGCGACATCCAACAGGATGTCGCTTTTCTATATAAATGATATATTTTTATTTCTTCATGTCAATGATAGTTTGCTGTGGATTCTCTGATCCAAAGACAGCACTACCAGCAACTAACACATCAGCACCTGCTTCAAATAAGGATGTTGCATTCTCTGCATTAGCACCACCATCAATCTCAATAAGAGTATCAAGGTTTCTTTCATCAATCATCCTTCTCAGTTTACTGATCTTATTATAAGTGTTCTGTATAAATCTCTGCCCCCCAAAGCCCGGATTTACTGACATAATAAGAACCAAATCTAGATCTTCTAATATATCTTCCAAAGTACTTACCGGAGTATGCGGATTTAAGGCAACTCCAGCTAACATACCTTCTGCTTTAATTGCCTGAATAGTTCTATGCAAATGAGTACAAGCTTCAGCATGAACAGTCAAAACATAAGCTCCGGCATCTTTAAACGCCTTGATATATTTATCAGGATCAACTATCATAAGATGAACATCAAGAGGTTTCTTTGCCAGTTTATGAATAGGTTTCATTACAGGAAATCCAAAAGAAATATTTGGAACAAAAACACCATCCATAACATCAATATGAAACCAATCAGCCTCGCTATTATTCATCATTTCAATGTCTCTGGCAAGATTACCAAAATCAGCAGAAAGAAAAGAAGGAGATATTAATTTTTTCATCTTTAGCAAATTATTATAATATAATCAATAAAGAACTAATTTAAAAACTATCATGTCAAAATGAACAAGGTTAAAAGGAACAATAACTTATCCTTGCAAAATAATAAGAACAATTCCCTTTCACCACCTCATATAAATAAAAAAAGCGCCCCAATAGGAAGCGCTTAATACTTTAACCCAGATAAGACTTTAGTATTTTACTTCTAGAAGTATGCTTAAGTCGTCTGATGGCTTTCTCTTTAATCTGTCGTACTCTCTCACGAGTAAGATCAAATTTTTCACCTATTTCCTCAAGCGTCATAGGGTGTCCTCCATTCAGACCAAAATACAACCTAATAACATCAGCCTCACGTTGAGTAAGAGTACAAATAGCTCTATCAATCTCTTTACGTAAAGATTCATAAATCAATCCTGTTTCAGGAGTAGGACCCTCATCATTTTTCAGTACGTCATACATGTTATTGTCCTCATCTTGTACAAGAGGGGCATCCATAGAAACATGACGTCCTGAATTTTTGATTGATTCCTTTACTTCTTCCTCAGGAACTTCAAGAAGGTTAGCGATTTCCCCTGGGTTTGGCTCTCTTTCATACTCTTGTTCTAACTTAGCATAAGCCTTGTTAATTTTATTAATAGAGCCAATTTTATTAAGCGGAAGTCGAACAATTCGAGACTGCTCAGCTAAAGCTTGGAGAATGGATTGACGAATCCACCAAACCGCATAGGAGATGAATTTAAAGCCTCGGGTTTCATCAAATCTTTGAGCAGCTTTGATAAGACCCAAGTTACCTTCGTTAATTAAATCAGGAAGACTTAACCCCTGATTCTGGTACTGTTTAGAAACAGATACAACGAAACGAAGATTTGCTTTTGTAAGTTTCTCCAGAGCGATTCTGTCACCTTGCTTAATCCGTTGCGCAAGTTCTACTTCTTCATCAGCGCTGATTAGCTCAACCTTTCCAATCTCCTGTAGATACTTGTCTAGCGAAGCGGTTTCTCTATTTGTAACCTGCTTTGTAATTTTAAGTTGCCTCATCTATCTCTGGTCGTTTGTTTTATTCAATTCTAGGCATTTTACGAAATTTTTCAAAAAATGTTGCCTAGATTGACTAATTTTTAGCTGGTCTTGGTAACAAGGCTTTTCTAGAAAGTTTAAGTTTTCCTGATTTTTTATCCACACCAATCAACTTAACTTTCAGCTCATCACCGACCTTTAAGTAATCTTCAACATTATCAATTCTTTTCCAACAGATCTCTGATATATGAAGGAGACCTTCTTTTCCTGGTAAGATTTCTACGAAAGCACCAAAGTTGGTAATTGATTTCACTCTACCATCATATTCTTCACCAACTTCAGGAACAGCAACAATAGCTTTTATTCTTTTTTTAGCGAGTTCGATAGAAGGTTTATCATCAGAAACAATTTCAATAACACCATAATTGCCTTCTTCTTCAATAACGATTGTAGTGTTAGTTTCCTTTTGTAATTCTTGAATTACTTTTCCACCAGGGCCAATAATTGCGCCAATAAATTCTTTATCGACCATCATTTTCTCTATACGTGGAACATGATCTTTGTAATCCTGACGAGGTTCAGAGATTGTTTCTTCAATTTTGTCAAGAATATGTAATCTTCCTCTCTTCGCTTGGTTTAAAGCTTCTTCAAGAACTTCGTAAGATAGTCCATCTACTTTAATATCCATCTGACAAGCAGTAATACCATCACGAGTACCAGTAACCTTGAAATCCATATCTCCTAAATGATCTTCATCACCTAAGATGTCAGATAAAACGGCATACTTACCTGTTTTAGTATCTGTTATCAAACCCATTGCAATTCCTGAAACTGGTTTTTCAATCTTCACACCTGCATCCATAAGAGCAAGAGTACCACCACAAACAGTAGCCATTGAAGACGAACCATTAGACTCTAATATATCAGAAACTATACGAATAGTATAAGGATTATTTTCTCCTTGAGGAAGAACTCCTTTTAATGCTCTAAGAGCAAGGTTTCCATGGCCTACCTCTCTCCTACTAACTCCTCTGTTTGGTCTTGCCTCACCAGTAGAGAAAGAAGGGAAGTTATAATGAAGTAAGAAATTACTTTTTCCTTCGAGAACAACACCATCAATAGTTTGCTCATCTAACTTAGTTCCTAGAGTAACTGTAACTAAAGACTGAGTTTCTCCACGAGTAAAGATAGCTGATCCGTGAGCCATAGGAAGGTAATCTATCTCAGACCATATCGGACGAATCTGATCCATTTGGCGGCCATCAAGACGTATTCTATCCTCAAGAACAACATTTCTTACAGCTTCTTTTTCTACATCGTGAAAATATCTACCTATCAATGAAGATTTTTCTTCTGCTTCTTCTTCTGTCAAAGTAGCAACAAACTCTTCTTTTATTGCAGCAAAAGATTCTGATCTTTCATGTTTATTAGGATTACCTGAAGCAGCTAGGTCACGACATTTATCATAACAGAAATCATGAATAGCTTTTTGAAGTTCTTCATCACTTTCTTCATGGCAATATTCTCTTCTTGCGTCAGCTTTTCCTACAAGAGATGCTAATTCCTCTTGAGCTTCACACTGTATTTTGATAGCATCATGGGCAACCTTTAAAGCTTCGAGCATATCTACTTCAGAAACTTCTTTTGATTCCCCTTCAACCATTACAATATTTTCTTTAGTAGCAGCAACCATTAAATCAAGGTCTGCTTCTTCAAGTTTAGAAAAAGGTGGGTTTACTATATATTCTCCATCTATGCGAGCAACGCGAGCCTCGGAAATAGGCCCATTGAATGGAACATCTGAAACTGCTAAAGCGGCAGAAGCTGCTAAAGCGGCATAAGCATCTGGTGCAGTATCTCTATTTCTATCACCTGAGATCAAAGAAATATTAACTTGAGTTTCTGAGTGATAATCATCTGGGAATAGAGGTCTTAGTGCTCTATCAACAAGTCTTGATATAAGAATTTCGTATTCGGAAGGGCGGGCTTCTCTCTTAATAAAACCTCCAGGGAACTTACCAGTAGCAGCATATTTTTCTCTATATTCAACAGATAACGGCATAAAATCGACATCACCTTTTGCTTCTTTTACGGAAACTACAGTTGCTAAAAGCATAGTATCCCCTACTTTAACCACAACAGAGCCGTCAGCTTGTTTGGCAAGTTTACCTGTTTCTATAGAAATTTCATTTCCTTGAACAGAAAAATTAACATTTATTCCTTTATTGGACATAAAAATATCTGGTTTAAGAGGGTGTGTTAAAAAAATAGATTTAAACTAAAAGTACAAAAAAAGGCAATGTAGAAATTGCCTTTTCTTTGCTTTAATAAGTATCTCTATTACTTTCTGATACCTAGTTTTTTGATGATAGTACGATATCTGTCTATCTCAATTTTCTTCAGATAATCAAGAAGTTTTCTACGTTTACCTACCAAGCGAACCAAAGCTCTCTCAGTAGCTAAATCTTTTCTGTTCTTCTTCATATGCTCTGAAAGATGCTTGATACGAAAAGTAAACAAAGCAACTTGTCCCTCAGGGGTACCAGTATCCATTCCGTCTTTACCGTGTTCAGCAAAGATCTCTTTCTTCTTGTCTGAAGTTAAATACATAAATAATAATATTAAATATTGGATAGCAACACAGTTATAAAACCAGAAACTATCTTCAATTTGTTATACAATTTGTTATCTATTTGCTTTCAAGCTTTTTACTCAAAAACTGTGCAAAGATATACCTTTTTTCCTTTTAAAGGTTAAATCGTAAATCTTTTTCTTTTATTGTATTACATACAAAAAAAGCATAAACTAATCACTTTATTTATAAGCAATTAATATGAACTAATTCATAAGTTAATTTCTTCAAGAATAAATAAAGCTTAAGGCAAGAATAATCCTAAAAAACATCTCATGTTTTTTAGAACTATTTAAAGACTACTTATATGATAATAAAATATAAAGATGCCTATTATAATAATCCTAATTAATGAATTTTATTATAATAAAAAGATACAGCCTACTTATGTGTTTTCATGAACTTGTTTATTTTAGGCTGTAAAAACCATACTCCAACTGGAAAAAACCAGAATAATAAGAACTCATTTGTATATTCATAAAAATGCACTTCCCTTTGTAATTCTGTAATCTTTGAAATCTTTGCAGCAAAATATACTTGATAAAACAAGATAAATATAGACACAATGTAAACAGGTATAGATAGCAAGAAAATTATCAAAAAGAATCCCATATGAGTAAGATTTTCAGAACTTGAAGGGACTGCCTGAACATATATTCCATGTAATACAACAAAATACCCTAATATCATATTTATGGGTATGACAAAGAAAGATAACACAAAGCATATTTTAAATCTCTTCACATTCATCTTTATCCCTTTTGGCAACTTCCGTTGCAAGCCAATACTTATAGAATGAAACCATAAAATGACTATTATCATTAGAATAAAGAGGTAAAAAAAGAAGGAAAACAATGAGTTAAATGGTATAACAGAATGAAAACGCCAAATCTTCACTGTATTAAGATCCAGCAAGGAAATAGGTATCTTATCGATCAAGACGGGAATTACACAGAATATGATAAATAATTGCCAGTTTTTTATTTTTAGTAAAACTTCTTTCATATTCAATTTATAGGATAGATATGTTAATAGGTTTATAAATTTAATCTCAATAGCACTCCATGTCTATTTATAAGAAAGGTATGATGCCTGATAATATAAGAGTTATACCACAAACAAACCTGAGAAACTTCAGGAAACACTATAGGACTTTCAAGGATAAATTGTCTGTTTTAATAATTGCCAATTATTATAAAATCTATTTTTAATTAGCTCATATTAAAATTATACATTTTTCTTAAATTAGAAATTAAATTTCTTGATTAATATTGAACAATTTCTAAGATCACTATATATCATCAGATAAAGCAGAATTTAAATAATGTAACTAGAATATAAAAAAGCGATCAAAAACTTGACCGCTTCTATAAGTATTTTATTCAATGTAAATATTATGGTAATAATACTGTATTACAGTCTGGAATATATGATGTCTGACAAGTTGTTACTTGTGTCTTTACGCAACCCGGCTCAACAGACAAACAAGCATAAGTAGGAGTACAATAACATACTGTATCAGCAGTCTGCCCACAATTATCAAAATTACTTATCAGACATTTCGTAGGACAAGCAGAATAAACTGTATCTCCTGCTCCTGCATAATTTTGCATTGAAGAATTATCTAGATTTGCAATTATCTCTCTTTTAAAATTCAGGATTCTTTTTTTCATAATGAATTGAAGTTATTAAATATAATTGTTGGTAACTTGGATTTCGAAACACAAATAAACCTATAATCACTGAAATTTATATTCAGTCAAAACTTAAGCTCCTATAAATTAATAGTGTAATCAAAAAACTACATTTTAAGAATCATAAATTAAATTCCTGATCATTCATCTAAAGAAAGCTTGTTCTTCATCGCTTTTGTATTCACACCGCCTATAATCTACTTTTAGAGTTAACTCATTTTAATAATATAGTTATTATTGAAGATTTGGCTTAGTAATGCTTTTCCTCCAGATCTTTACTTTTCTTGTTTTATAAGCTTTATCACTTATTTTTAATTGCTGTATAGTGCGATAATTCGGCTTTCAATTTTAAAATTGTAGATTATCGCACATATA
>JBGRPZ010000027.1:0-41864 GCA_041725915.1 Hyphomicrobiales bacterium
TTAACATAACATTGGGCTTATATGTGCGATAATCTACAATTTTAAAATTGAAAGCCGAATTATCGCACTATACAGCAGTTAAAAATAAGTGATAAAGCTTATAAATAAGGAAATGTAAGGATCTGAAGCAAAAGCATTCCCAGCCTAAATCTTCAATAATAAGTAGATTATTAAGATGAATTAATTGTAAAAGTATATTATATCTGAATGAAGTAGTTTTTAAATCTCTTCTATATCTGTAATTTCAAACCATCATAAGATAAATGTACATTTTCAGGCAACTCTCTTTCTATTTCTTCATGATGTCCAAACTTATGACTAATATGGGTGAAATATGTCACCTGAGATTTAATCTTTTCTACTTCTTGCAAAGCCTCCAATAAGTTGAAATGAGAGATGTGTTCTTCCTTTCTAAGTGCATTTATCACTAACACTTTTGGACTTCCTATAACTTTATAACTAGCATCAGGTATATATTTTCCATCAGTAATATACACAAAGTCATCTATCTTAAAACCCGCAATCTCCATCTTATGGTGCATAATTCGAAACGGAGTGATAACTATATCTTTGATCTGAAACCTTGAATAATGCAAGTTTCGAAGATCTAATCTTGGAATACCTGGATATGGGTTTTCATGAAAAGCATATGAATAGATAGAGCGTATTACCTCCTGATCTCTGGGAAGAGCATAAATATCCATCGGTTTATGTGTATGAAAGTTGAAAGCACGAACATCATCTATCCCTCCAATATGATCCATATGAGAATGAGTAATAAGGATTGCATCAAGGCTATCCACATTTGCCCTAAGCATTTGCTGTCTTAAGTCAGGTCCTGCATCGATCAATATCTGTGTATTCCCTTTGGAAACTAATATTGAAGACCTCAAACGCTTATCCTTCTGATCAAAAGATTGGCAAACAGAACATTTACATGCAATTATTGGTACTCCTTGGGAAGTCCCCGTTCCTAAAAACTCTACTCTAAGTTCTCCGTTCATATCTATTCTTTACAAATCATATTTATTCTATGCTATTTCAATTACTATACAATATAAGCTAAAATTATAAGGATTTGAGGTTTAAATTATACATTATTCACATTCTTTTATAATTTTACACAACTTTACTTTAAGCTAATACAAATAATATAACTGTATGTTTGTTTTACTTAAAATTGTAGTCATTTTGCTTACAAAAACAACTTGCAATTGTTAAAAACAAATTGCCTGTATACAATATGAAAGAAGATAAACTTGAAAATTTAAAAGGAGCTGGAGTAGCCCTTACCACACCCTTCACAGAAGACAACTCTGTAGATTTTACATCATTAAAGAAACTAGTTAAACATGTTATTGATGGAGGCATTGACTTCATTGTAGCTCTTGGTACAACAAGTGAGGCTGTAACTCTATCTAAAGAGGAAAGAAAAGCTGTTGTAAAGTGTATCATAGACGAAACCAACAATAGAGTCCCTATTGTTATGGGACTAGGGGGAAACAATACAGCAGAGGTATTAAATACAATAAATACTACAGATTTCACTGGAATTGATGCCATATTATCTGTATTACCTTATTACAATAAGCCTCAACAAGACGGAATATATTACCACTTCACAGAAATTGCAAAGGCCTCTCCTGTACCTATCATTCTTTATAATGTACCTGGAAGAACCAGTTCCAACATACTTCCTGAAACTGTTATAAGACTTGCAAACAAAAACGCTAATATCATTGCAATAAAGGAAGCTTCCGGAGATTTAGAGCAATGCATGGAGATAATCAAGAACACTCCTAAAGATTTCTTCTTATTGTCTGGAGATGATAAATTGACATTACCTATTGTTGCGTGTGGTGGTGCTGGTGTAATCTCTGTTATTGCAAATGCCTATCCCGGAGAATTCAGCAAAATGGTCAGATTAATGAAAGAAGGGGCTATCAATGAGGCTCAACAGATACATTATCAGCTACTGGATATTATCTCTGCAATATTTGAAGATGGTAACCCTGCGGGAATAAAAGCAGTTCTCTCTATTAAAGGTATTATGGAAAATCGTCTAAGATTACCTTTAGTAAAAGTTAATGATACTGTCTCCCATAAAATATCGAAATTAATTTAAATTAGATTATATATCAATTGTATAGTAAGGTCAAAGCCTTGCTATACAATTATCTATAATAAATTCTCTCCTCCTATCCCTGTTTTATTTTATTCTTGTTTCCATATTAAGCTCTTAAGCTTATTCTTTCTCTGAAAAGAAAAATTAAATTTGTGTCAGTTCACGATACTAATCTTAATTATAATGAGAAGACTTTTACTTTTATTAGCTGTATTGACATTATCAGCTAATATCACTAACTCACAAGATTTAAACAAAAATCAACTAAGGGGTTTAGAAGAAGCGTTCAGGGGCAATAAGAACGAGATTTATTTCAAAATAGATATTAAAGACAAAGAACAGGCTGTATTGCTGGGTAAGACCATTTCTGTTGACCATAATTCTAATGATCAGGTTTGTTATGCATATGCTGACAAGCAAGACTTTCAGAACTTCCTCAAGTTAGGTATAGATTATACTATTCTACCACATCCAAACAGTACCATTCAGGATATCCAAATGCTGACTACAAAAGACTTGGAATATCGTGTTGACTGGAATAGATATCCTACATATGAAGCATATGAACAAATGATGCTTGACTTTGCAAGCAAATACCCTTCTTTATGCAAAGTTTATAGTTTCAAAACACTTGCTTCTGGAAGAAAGCTATATATGGCTCATATCACCAAAGATGTTGACGAAGAGAATGACAGACCTGAATTTCTTTATACTGCTCAGATGCATGGTGATGAAGTTGTTACTTATATGCTGATGTTACGACTTATTGACCATCTACTTTCTCAGTATGGTACTGATGATTTAGCTACTAAGCTTGTTGACAATATTGACATCCATATCAACCCTCTTGCAAATCCTGATGGTACTTATAGAGGTGGAAATAACTCTATCTACAGAGCAACAAGATCTAATGCGAATAATGTTGACCTAAACAGAAACTTCCCTGATCCTGAAGATGGCAGGAATCCAGACGGTAAACAAACTCAACCTGAAACTCTGGCATTCATGTCTCTTGCTGATGATCATCACTTTGTTATGAGTGGCAACTTACATTCAGGTGTTGAATTAATCAACTATCCTTGGGATACTTGGGCAAAAAGACACCCTGATAACAATTGGTGGATCTATCAATGTGAAAAGTATGCTAATTCGGCACAAAAGAATAGCCCTGATGGCTATTTTGATGATGAAAACAATGGTATTACCAATGGCTTTGACTGGTATGAGGTTGCTGGAGGAAGACAGGATTATATGAACTACTTCCATAATTGTAGAGAAATCACTCTTGAACATAGTGGTACAAAAATACTTGCTGAGAATACTTTGGATAATCATTGGACATATAATAAAGAAGGTTTGCTTAATTATATGGAGCAAGTTCTTTTTGGTGTCTCAGGAAAAGTTACAGACAAAGCTACCGGACAAGTTATTAAAGCTAAAGTAGTAATCAATAATCACGATATTGATAATAGCTTTATATATTCTGATGCCGCTAGTGGTAAGTATTATCGTCCTATCAAAGAAGGTACTTATGATATTAGCTTTATTGCTGAAGGCTATGCTATTGAAACTATAAAGAATGTAGAGATTAAGGATAATGCCATGAAGGTTGTTGATGTGCAACTAACAGCCAAGCAAGCTGCTGCTTACTTCTCTTCTGATAAAATTACCATTGAAATTGGTGATAAAGTACAGTTTACATCTGAATCTTTAGGTACTCCTGATTCTTATGAATGGACATTCGAAGGTGGTATTCCTGCTACTTCAACAGAGAAGAACCCTAAAATCAACTATAGTAAAGCTGGTAAATACAAGGTTTCTCTAAAAATAAAGAAGGGTGATTTTGAAGATACTTATACTGTCGAAAACTGTATATCTGTATATAAGATCGTAAAAATGCGTAATACAGAAGTTACTGTTTCCAGTGGACTATTCACTGATGATGGAGGTATTGAAAACGTTTACGGCAAAAGTAAATCTTATACTATGGTGATTAATCCTGAGATAGAAGATACTAAGGTAAAGTTAGAATTCACTAATTTCTATCTTGAAGAAAGCGAAAATTGCAAGTTTGATTATCTGAAAATATATGATGGAACAGATAAATCCAATCTTATAGGTACTTATTGTGGTACTAACAGCCCTGATATCATTATAGCTGACACCCCTTCTGGTGCTTTGACTATTGAATTTAGTTCTGATAGAAACAGCTGTACTGAAGGCTGGCAAGCAATTGTAAGTAATGTAAGAGATACAAATGTAACAGAAGTAAATACTGATATTAACGTCTATCCAAACCCTGCTACTGATCAACTGAATATCGTAATGGATATAAAAGGTGCGTTCTCATATCAGATTTATAGTATTAATGGAACATTAAAACTCAATGGTGTAAGTAATACCCATAAAATAAAATTGTCTGGCTTAAGCAAAGGTCTTTACTTGCTTAAAGTAAGCAATGATGACAAGGTTTATCGCTCCAAATTTATATGTGAATAGTTAACCATCCCAATATAAAAGAAAGGTAGTGCCTATATGGTGCTGCCTTTTTTTGTTTTAACTACATTGTTTTCTCTATATATCTTTGAATTAGGGTTTGTTTTAAAATATTCACAATGAAGTTTATGGATGGTAATTTATTGTTTCAATAGATTATTATATACATATCTGTAATGATTTTGATTGCCTCTGAACTTAATTTGTCGATTAATCTAGTATCACTAAAACCAAAGAAGATTAAACATGAAAATCCCAAGTATTTTAAAGAGAAAGTATTCTTATCATCTCACTCCTATATACACAAAAACACATTAATATTTTTCCAGAAATTATAAATATAGTAATGGATTTTATCATGAATTTATTTTTCTTACTGAACAAATTTAACACAAAACACTCATATGAATAATGAATAGATTTAATGATAAATAAATCTCATATAATATAACTACATACAAAACCACACAAAACACTCATATACAATACCAATAACTAATAAGTTTAAAGCTTAAGATAAAAAATAACCTTTAAAGACATCATATATGAATTAAATTATATATATTTATTTTTAAAAAAACATCAAATAACTTATCCTATTTTGAAACTATAGTTTTTAAAAAAAGAAACTATTAAGAATACATTAATCGAATATATCAACACTTATTTAATCAATAAACAATGAATAAAATTTTATCTTTTTTAATCACATTATGCATATTTAATTTGAATGCTCAGATTTCATATGGAGAAATAAATGCTAAATTCAAAAGCAAGACTGTTTATAACAGCAACATCACAAAAGATGGGGAAGAAAGAAATAATGACTTCTTTGAAGGATTTAATACATGGCCTCCTGTTAATTGGACTATAACAGCTACCGAAAACACAGAAGGTTGGAATATTACTGATTATCGGCCTTATGAAGGAGATAGTTGTATGTGTCATATGCCTGAAATTACAGATTGTAACAATTGGTTAATAAGTCCTGAAATTACTGTTCCTGAGAATGGAATTCTTTCATTCCAAAACAAAAACGAAGGTACTGATATGTTTCCTGGCGATCATATCGTTTGTTATTCAACTGAAGGAAATGATCCCACAATAAACACTTTCATAACTCTTGAAAACTTAAACTATTCAGAAAAAAATTGGACAGCACATACTTATGATTTAAAAGATTTAGCCGGTGAAAAGATCTACATTGGTTTTAATTATAAGGGTAAAACCAAAGATTTGTGGCTTCTTGATAATCTAAAAGTAAAACCAAAAGCTGAATTTGACATTGAGATTCTAAATATTGAAACAGAAGGCTTCGTTTTATCTGGAAAAGACGCAATATTCGTTGTAGAAGTTAAAAACATTGGTTTAAATACAATGACTGATGCTTCTATAAAAGTAACAGCGGGTGAGTACAGCTCCACTACTCTTGTTGGTGATTTAAAATCAGACTCTTCCAGAATGTTAGAAATAATATTTCCTGCAGTTTCTTCAGAAACAGAATATACTGCTACTATAGAATCTGCTAGTGACTCCTATATTAATAATAATACAAAAACAATAAAAGTACAAGCTGTTGTTGATCCCATTTATGGTTTTAACTTTAATTCTAATCCTAGTTTCAATGTTGCAAACAACTTCATTGTTTTTGATAAGAATAATCCTAAAACTATTTTCACAATCTCTTCAGAAAATACTGATAAAGTGGATGCATCTGTAAAAGTTGATGATTTCATGTATTTTAATTCTGTCACAATGACTTCAGATACTGTTATTGAACCAAAAAACTTTGGTAAAATTAATCTTAACACAGGTGAAACAACTATTATCTCTCAATCAAAAATTTCTTTTAAAGGCTTAGCTCATAACCCTGTTGATAATTCCGTATATGGTATTGGTATAAACACTGAAGAAGAAAATGCTGTAATGAGCTTGTATAAAATCAATCTTGAAACTGGAAAAACAACAAAAATAGCAAGTAATGATATGGCAAAATACACTATCTGTTTTGCTATTGATAATGAAGGTGTAGGCTATGTTCTTGATGGTGGGGGAAATTTACGCTATACAACTCTCCATGACTTCAAGCTTCATTACATAAGTGGAATGGCTGAACCCCCTTCATATTTAACTCAATCAATGGCTTTTGATCATGAAACAAATTGTTTGTTTCTTTCTAAAGTTGCTATGGTATGTTATACTCAATTAACTTCTTTAAGTAAAATAGATAGAGCCACTGGAGCTGAAACTATAGTAAAAGATTTTTTTAATTTTATACAAATAACAGGGCTTTCATTCTCTAATACAACATCAAAAATCACTTATGCAGAAGGTTTTAACGAATGGCCTCTTGATAAATGGGAAATTGTAAGAAAAGATGTTACAACAACTCCTTCATGGGTTCATGATACTACAAATTTTAGTGAAGGAACATCTTCTATTTGTCATAAAAATGGAAACGGAAGTGAAAAAACAGCAATTGATTGGTTAATTTCTCCTCAAATAGAAATTGGTGCTAATATGGAAATTAACTTTGATGAGTTTAACCAAAATATGGCTCATATTGAAGCTCATGAGCTACTCATATCAAAAGAAAGCGGAAATCCTGAGGATAATAAGTTTGTTGTTGTAAAATCTTTTAATGAATCCTCTAATGGATGGAAGAAAAGAGTTATCGCATTAGATGAATATGTTGGAGAAAAAATATATGTAGCTTTTAGATATACAGGAAATGCAACAAATTGGTTTATTGATAATGTCATAATAAAACAAAAAGTTGCTAAAGAAATAGCTGTATTGGATTGTAATATTCCAGAGTTCTCATCTGTTGAAAAAGATCTTATGTGTACTGTTACAGTAAAAAACTATGGTACAGAAGAAATTACAGATACAGATATCAATCTAATAATTGGAAATAACAGCTTCTCTAAAAAAGTAACTTTAGAGCCTGGTTCTACTAAAGAAGTCGAAATTACAACATTCAATTTTAAGAAAAATAAATATCTAATTTCTGCTTTTGTAGAACTTGAAGGAGATCAAAATGCTCAAAATAATACAATAATATATAATGCATATGTTCAAGATCCAATATCTGATGCATATGGATATGTTATTTATAGTAATAATGATGAACTGAAAAAAGGACCTGTAAAATTCAACCCTCAAACAGCTGTAAATATCAATAATATGGATAGTATCTCTTCTAATGGGATTTATCCATATGCAGGTACTATGATTAATAACATCTGGTACTGTAATTACCAGCTATACACAGGTTTAGAAAGAGAACATTCACGAGTCGATAATACTAATAAGGATAACAATCCTTTAATGTGGGCTGCTATTGATCTTACAACAGGAAGAATGTTGAATACTGGAAATTCAGATAAAATATTTACTGAAATGTCTTATAACCATAAAGACAAGAAGGTTTATGCTATAACTACCAGAAAAAATGATAATAAAGTTATAGTTTCTGATCTCTATACTGTTAATCCTTCAAATGGAAAGTATAAACTTATTGGTGAATGCCCTATGAATATACTTGCTTTTGCGATCAACAAGTATGGTGGTGCTTATATTATCTGTGAAGACAAAAATCTTTACACAATTAACCTTGAAAATTTAAATACTTCTCTAATCGGAAACACAGGTGTACAATATATTCAGCACATACAGTCTATGGCATTTGAGCATTCTACAGGAAGATTATTCTGGAATCAACAAGGTAATTTATCTACTATATACCTTGTGAGTACAGAAAATGGAAATGCTGTTAGGATTAGTGATAGAAAAGGAAATGCTGAAATATCAGCTTTTGCCTTCCCTTACGGTGATCCTTTACATACTGTTACGTTTAATATTAAAAAGAATGACTTAGCAGTAGAAGAAGCTAAAATTACGATTGGTGAGACTGAAAAATCAACAAATAATGAAGGGCAAATAACTTTCTTACCATTTACTAAAGATGTAGAAATTGAATATTCTTATAAAGATAAAGAAGACACTAAAACTGAAAAAATAACTATTGACAAAGATCTATTTATAGAGATTGTACTTACAGATATTGAAGACTTTAGTACACAAAATATAAAAATATACCCAAACCCATCAAATGGAAGAATAAATATCACTAATCTGGCTAACAATACTATTACAGTGTTAGATATGCAAGGTAAAGTTGCTTCTTCTATAGATATTACTAGCAATGATCAGACAATTGATTTATCAGACCTAAACAATGGTATGTATATATTAAAAACTATTGTTAATGAGACTGTTCTTACTAGTAAGATTACAATAAATAAATAATAGTGAAATAACATATAGACTATAATGTAAAAAAGACAGTCATGTGACTGTCTTTTTTATAGCATTTACTACAAAGTAATTTATATCCTACCCAATTTATAAGTGTTATAATCGTCTGTAGTTTTATTAGAAGCTTCGAAAGTAGATAAAGATTGTTTCGCATATAAGGCCAACTTATCCTTAAGTTTAAGGATGGATTTCTTCAGAGAAGAAAGGAGAGTTTTATGCCTTAATTTTATTTTCATCATCTTTTATATTAAACCAAAGTTAAAATAGCTTATAAATAGATGCTATACAGAGATTTCGAAATTCTTATTTTCATAAAGCTAACTGCAGACTGATCTTCATGAAAAATCCCAAAAAGCAGTAAAACACTTTTCGGGATAAACTCTTCTTATCTTACACTTATCAAGTCAAGTGTTGTGAAATCGTTTTCAGGCTGTTTCTAAAAGTAGTATCCAACATTGATATTAAACCAAGAATGCCATTCAGGATTAGAAGCTCCTTTTGCCAATCCAAATTCACTTCCTGAATCCCCAAACGCTCCCCACGGACCTAACCACTCTTGATTTTTACCAGAAGCATAATCGATATAAATATATACCGGATTTACAGCGATCATACAACCTACAACATTCATCTGTGTTGCATTGAATCCTGAATTTCCTTTGTGCATATAATTATAATCCTCATAAAACTGAACAGATTTGATCAGTTTACTTTTAACAGGAATAGTATAAGCGATACCACCTGTAAATATAGTAGCCTCACTTGCTATATCATAAGTAAAGTTATAAGCACCAAGTGTTACAGTATTACTCTTTGTATTGTGATAATTATAATAAGATACTTCAAACTTAAGATCTAGTCTCTCATCTTTCAAAAACTGCCCATTATAATGAAAGCTATAAGCTTCATGTGTATTGTTATTCTTCAAGACATGATTTCTATACCTTCCATACTGAGCAGATACACCAACCTCCTGATTACCGAAACGGCGTGCTAATCTAAGGTTTGCTTGTCCGGTTTCTTCCATATCTCTGGCCAAGTCATAAGAATATCTTGCCAAATCAACACCAGCACCCCTAGTACCATTAGAGAAATCGATAGTCTTTCTTGCTCCTTCTGCATTCTTATAGATAGCAGCTCCAATATACCATTTTGATGTATTATACACCCACTTGATCCCTGTATCATAATCATCTTCTAATCCTACATAATAAGGAAGATTGAAAAACCATGAGTGCGAAGCATAAGGTAGCAAACCAAAAGGAACTTGATTTACCCCTAATTGTAGTTGCATTTTTTCATTGAATTTATACCCAACAAAGCCATGATGTAACATACCACCACCAAAACCTGAGGGGTAGAAACGATATTCACAATCGAGAAATAAGTTGTTATATTTTGCCTTTGCCTTAAGTAAAAACACATCAAGTACGGCATCTCCGCCTACATCCTTAATGCTTTTATCCCAGTCTTTATAGCGGTAATTAAAACGGAGTGCCCCTCCTAGTTCAAGATGTTTATCATCTTGACCATAACTGAATTGTATTGATAGTAATGCTATAAAAATTAATAGTATTCTTGTCTTCATATAATAGTATTTTGCCCCTGTCTTCTTATCAAATTAAAGAGAATGACATTGTTAATTTTTGCGGGGCAAATATATGATATAAATTAGTTTCTATACAACACATTTGCTGCTTTTACAGCTAATAGTCATCATAAAGTAAGCATAAATATTATTCTTATCACTATTTCAAAGCTTCCCACAAACACGCTTATATGACATCTGTATAATCTATTTTCCAAATATTTACAAAGGCTATAAAAAGCATTAAGATCTATTTTAGAATAAGCTATTCTTATTCCAAACCTTGTTTAATCCCAGAACAAAAAACTTTAAATTAGTTCAGTACAAAGATTAGAATTTCTCTTATTTATTTGTTTATATACAAGTTCTTTATCTAATACTAAAAGAATTTGCCTTATCAACTCTAGTAAAATGAAGAATGGAGATATAGATAACTAATAATAAATGTTAAAAAATGCATACGTAGTTTTGATATAGAAAAAGCAAATTATATTTTTGCTGATTGCTTAAAATAAAATTAAAATCATTTGGCATTATACTTGACATATAATAATAAGTGAATTTATATGTAGATGGCAATGTAAAAATCAACCTATTTGTCATAAGTTTATGACAACTTTAATGAGAATGACCATCTGTATAGTGACATATTGACATAATAAAAAAGATAATCCACTAAATAGAGATATAATTTTGAGTTTAACAGATTTGATTGACGGAGGTGCTGAATTCATCCCATTAATGTCTTCAGATGATGAGGCAGAAATGAACGCACAAAGCATACCAGAGGAATTGCCAATATTACCTTTGAGAAACACTGTATTATTTCCTGGCGTTGTTATTCCTATTACTGTAGGAAGAGAGAAATCTATAAAGCTAATTAAAGATGCATACAGCGGAGATAAGAATATAGGTGTTGTTTCACAAAAGGTTGCAGAGATAGAAGACCCTACTCCAGAGGATTTGAATAATATTGGAACAACTGCACAAATTATAAAGATGCTCCAAATGCCTGACGGTAGCACTACTGTTATTATTCAGGGTAAAAAGAAATTGGTCATCGATGAGTTTATTCAGGAAGATCCTTATTTCAAAGCCAAGGTTAGTGCTTTTGAACATATCGAAGAAGAACAAGACGAGACTTTTGGTGCTTTAATCTCTACAATTAAAGATCTTGCTATTCAAATTATAAAGAACTCTCCAAATATTCCTACTGAAGCGAGCTTTGCTATAAAAAATATAGAAAGCCCTACTTTCTTAGTGAATTTCGTTTCTTCCAACCTTAACATCGGCTTATCAGAAAAGCAGGATATACTTGAGATTCCTAGCTTAAACAAAGCTGCTGATGAAGTACTTGAGCTTCTTTCTAAAGAGCTTAAGATGATTGAGCTTAAAAACAAGATTCAAGATAAGGTAAAAACTGACTTAGATAAGCAACAAAGAGATTACTTGCTTAATCAACAGCTTAAAACTATTCAGGAAGAACTTGGAACAGAACCTCACGCACAGGATATCGAAGACCTTAAATCAAAAGGAAAGAAAAAGAAATGGCCTGAGCAAGTAAGAAAGGTATTTGAAAAAGAACTTAAGAAATTACAACGTATCAACCCACAGGCAGCTGAATATTCTATTCAACTTAACTACCTTGATCTATTAGCAGAACTTCCTTGGGGTGAGTATACAAAAGACAATTTCAACCTTGACAATGCACAGATAACACTTGATGGTGATCACTATGGCATGAAGAAGGTTAAAGAAAGAATCATTGAGTATCTTGCAGTTATCAAGTTAAGAAAAGATATGAAAGCTCCTATCATTTGCCTTGTAGGCCCTCCGGGAGTTGGTAAAACTTCTCTGGGTAAATCTATTGCAAGTGCTATTGGTAGAAAATATATCCGTATGTCTTTGGGTGGTGTTCGTGATGAAGCCGAACTTAGAGGTCATAGAAAAACATATATAGGTGCGCTTCCTGGTAGAATCGTACAAAGTCTGAAGAAAGCTAAGTCTTCTAATCCTGTATTTGTACTTGATGAGATTGATAAGGTAAGTGGTAACAATATCAATGGAGATCCTCAGGCTGCTTTGCTTGAAATCCTTGACCCAGAACAAAACGTTGCTTTCTATGATAACTATCTTGAGACTGAATACGATCTTTCTAAGGTGATGTTTATTGCTACTGCAAATACACTTAGCACTATACACCCTGCTTTGAGAGACCGTCTTGAGATTATTGATCTTAGTGGTTACCTTATCGAAGAGAAACTTCAAATTGCAAAAAGACACCTTGTTCCTAAACAAATGGTCGAACATGGTATGAAAGATGATCAACTTTCTTTCTCTGATAACATCATCGAAAAGATCATTGAAAACTACACTAAAGAATCAGGTGTAAGAAAACTTGAAAAGACTATTGCAAAGGTTATCAGAAATAAAGCCAGATACATTGTAATGGAGCAAGAATACAACAAGAAAGTGAATGAAAACGATCTTGTTGAAATCCTTGGACAACCTTTCTTCCAAAAGGAAAAGAGCATTACAAATGATGTTCCTGGTGTTGTTACTGGTCTTGCATGGACTCAGGTAGGTGGTGAAATACTTTTCGTTGAAGTCAGCTTAAGCCGTGGTAAAGGAGCATTCAAACTTACAGGTAACTTAGGTGATGTTATGAAAGAGTCGGCAACTCTTGCTTATGAATACCTAAAAGCTCATAGTAATAAGTTTGGTATCGACCATGAAGTATTTGACAACTGGAATGTTCATGTTCACGTTCCTGAAGGAGCAACTCCAAAGGATGGCCCTTCTGCTGGTGTAACTATGTTCACAGCTATTGCTTCTGCTTTCACTCAAAGAAAAGTGAGATCAAAGATTGCAATGACTGGCGAAATTACTCTTCGTGGTAAAGTACTCCCTGTTGGTGGTATTAAGGAAAAAATCCTTGCTGCTAAAAGAGCTAAGATAAAAGATATCATCCTATCTAAAGAGAATGAAAAGGATATCATGGAGATTGAAGCAGAATATATCAATGATATGAAGTTCCATTATGTGGATAATATCCTTGAGGTTACTGATTATGCTCTATTGAAGGAAAAGGTAAAGAATCCTTTGAACTTAAATATAAAAGTGGATAAGAAAGAAGATAAGTAAAATCTCTTATTTATATCTCATTATAAACAAAAAGGCTACCTCAGCGGTAGCCTTTTGTTGTATTATCTAAGCTCTTATCTATTCGTAAGCGAAATCTAAAGTAAATGTATTCGTTGGCTCAACTACAGTCATTGTCTTGATATATCCATTTGCATTCTTGGTATGAGTATAATGTTCTTTCCTTATTTCTTCATCATTTATAAACTCAGTAATTTTTGATCTCGCATATTCAGATCCTAAACCGGGATTACCAATAACAAAAGCTAGTTTATGAAACAAATGATATGGATTCTTGGCATCATCATATTCAAATAACATCACTTCTGTTATAGTAACATCCTCATCATTGGAATATGTTTCTTCTACTTTTACAAGATCCTTACCATCATAAGTATATTTAGTCTCACTGACTATAATTGTCAATCCTTCAACAGTAAGCTTAATATGCGATCTCTTAGGCATATCATCATCATTTATATAATATGTATCTTCTCTAAAAGGCATATCAAAACTTTTATCTGTTGGACTATAATACTTCACAATAAACTTCTCTCCATCTTCAATAAAGCGTAATGTAAACTTTGGATTATCATTTCCATAAACAAGAACTGTATTAGGGAGCCTATCATTACCTGTATAGCTTAACTTATAAGTGAAATCTGTATCATCATCAATATTTGAATACAGCTTAGAAGCTTTATGCCCATTAATAAAGAATTCTATAACTCTATCTTTATCATCATACTTTAGAGAAGTATACACCTCTCCTTCATGTGTGATCTCCTTCAATAAAATACCTTCATCATTTACAGGATTAGAATCTTTATCATCATCCTTCTTACAAGCTACCACTACAATAAGTAATGATAGTATCAATGTCAAACTGCGACTTAATAAATTCATGGTTAATAATTGTTAGGTTTAACTTTAGAGTAATATCTAAAGTTACTAATTACTACCCTTATTTACAGTATAAAAAAAGCCTGATATAATATCAGGCTTTCAATTATGGGTTGTCAATATCTTATAAGACTTACATATCTATAAAATCCTGAAAGACTTTTTGAATGTAAGCTTTACCCTCCTGCTTGATCTGTTTACGATGGGTAGAGTCAACTTCTACTTTTACATCCTCATTCCAAAGGCTATAACGAACATATTCACCGAAAGGACGTTTCCATCCAAAGCCTATATTAAGTTCAAAGTAAGCAAACTCTTGTAGCGTAGGATTGAATATGTCTTTACTATACGGAAAGTTATCAGCAGGTAAATTCAATTGCTTCAATAAAGTGGTGGTAAGATCCATATCAGAAACAATCTTGTCAATCTGCTTTCCTCTGTACTCATCCTTCAACGCAGGACCATAAAACATCAATGGAGTCTTATGATAGTCAAAGGAACTTAAGTCCCAGTTTCTATATGTATTATGGCTATGATCAGCAACCAACACAAACAAAGTGTTATCATACCAAGCTTGTTTCTTTGCCATTTCAAAAAACTCCCCCAATGAACGATCAGAATAATACGCAGAATTAATAAAAGGGTTTTCAGTGCCTGCCCAGTCAATCACAGGCTTCATAGGTTGATCATAAGGAGAATGCGAGCTTAATGTAAAGATAGTAGAGAAGAAAGGCTGTGGCTCATTCTTCAAAGCATCAATATATACAGGGAACATCTCACCATCAGGAACACCCAAACGAGTACGTGGAATATCTGCATCAATATCATGAACCTCAACAAGCTTATCAAACTGATTATAGCTAAGGTAAGCTTTAATATTACCATATGTCAATTCACCACCAAAATAGAATGAAGTATAATATCCATCCTCTTTCATTTCTTTAATCATAGATGGTAGCTTGTCATATTTCTCTATATGGTTGGTAAGAGTAGTGATCGGGATTGCAGGAAAACCGCTATAGATAGATGCAATAGCTTGTTGAGATCTATTACCACTTGCATAATGATGAGTAAATAACAAACCTTCTTTCTCCAACTTCCTGAATTGAGGAGTAATTCCTGCTTTACCTCCCAACGATTCAATCAAGTCTGCTGACCAGCTTTCTAGAAGAATAATAACAATATTAGGTTTCTCAACTTTAAGTATGCTGGTTGTAGTATCCTGAGGTATCTCATATAACTTCTTAACAATGGCATTAGCTTCACTATCAGGCATAGATTTGAATGGATTCTTTCTCAAATATTCAGCATTGTTCAACATACTGAAAAATATATTGTAGCCATTATTCACAGCTGCAAGATTCAGAATGTTATGCTTAGAGAAATAAGACTGACTTTGTGAGATAGGTATAGCCTGCAACCCTCCTCTGATTCCAAGGAAAGCAAAACATATTACAATTATAGGAGATAAGACTTTGGACAGCACCGGCGACTTATGCTTATAGAAGTTATCATAAAAGAACTTTCTGTATATGTATATAAATAGAATAGTAGTAATAATAACAATAGCAGAAAGAATAAATACATTCCATCCACTTGTAGACTCAACTACCTCACTTGGATGTTTTAGATAATCAAGAGCCTTATATGAAAGCTTGGTTTTCCATTCACCATAAACCCCTATATCCCCGGCAGCAATCAAATTATAAATAAGTATAAACAAGACTGTAAACCATAAATTGATCCTTTGTATTATCTTACTATTTACAAAGATAGATTGTATCACCCATATAATTACAGAGATTGCTAACACATAACAAGCAGTACTGGTATCAAGTTTCAAAGCATAATAAAAAGTACTTAAGGTTTCTTTAAAGCTTATACCCTCTTGGGCAATAGTAGATGAATAGAAAATAAGGAAAACCATTCTGTTGAATAAGAAGAATAGCATCCAGAAAATATACTGAAGTATTGTGTTTTTAAAAAATCTTTTCATTATGTGTGTTGATTATAATTGTTACCAGTCTAAAACGATGTGTAATTTCATAATTATACACATGGCAAAAATAAAGTTTTACGTTTATTAAGTAGGGAAGACAAATCTAATTTATAATTTATTTTGACATTAAAGTAGTTACTGAGTTTCTGTAAAAATTTAACTTTGCAGCTTTAAAACAAGGACTGATGAATATCAAAGAAAGGCTTAACAATATAAAGACAAGCATCCCTGAAGGGGTGAAACTTGTAGCAGTTTCCAAGACTAAACCTGTAGAAGATCTTCAAGAGGCTTATGATGCAGGCCAAAGAGTATTTGGAGAAAATAAGGCATTGGAAGTGGCTCATAAATATGAAGTACTACCAAAAGATATAGAATGGCATTTTATCGGACACCTTCAAACCAATAAAGTAAAGTATATTGCTCCTTTCATACATATCATTGAATCTGTGGATAGCCTTAAGGTTTTAAAAGAAATCAATAAACAGGCAAAAAAGAATAATAGAGTCATCAATATTCTATTACAATTCCATATTGCTGAAGAAGATACTAAGTTTGGACTTTCTATTGAAGAAGCAAAAGAGATAATAGGTTCTGAGGGATATGTGTCAATGGTAAACATCAATGTTGTGGGTGTAATGGGTATGGCTACATTTATTGACGATGAGGCACAAGTAAAAAGAGAATTCAAAACCCTAAAACAGATATTTGACCAGCTAAAAGCTGAAGAGTTTAAAGACAAAGAAGACTTTAATATCATTTCAATGGGAATGTCTGGAGATTATAAACTTGCCATCGAAGAAGGCAGTACAAATATCAGAGTAGGAAGTAGTATATTTGGTGTAAGAAATTATGCTATATAATAATATATATAAAGGTAGCCTTCAAATGGCTGCCTTTATTTTACCTCAAGCTTTTCATGTATTCCACCACCAATCATATAAGACGAAAGGGTAATATCAGTATCTGACAATAACGTTCCAATATCTTCACCTAAATCTTTTCTACTGATAACAATCAATCCAAAAGACTTATCATTATAGAAATGCTTAACCCCCATTACTTCATCATTTGAATATAGATCATCATATATACTTGTAAAACTAGTCTGGTCAATACTGGTATTCTCAGTAAAAGCAGTATATGACTCATGAAATAACTCTTTCACTTTTTTATAGTCAGCACGTGCAAGATGTTTAACTGCATCAATAGTACGATCATTCTCACCAACAACATACTGTAGCTTCTGCCATTGCATTTTATCTTTACAAAAAGCTGATGCTACAGGAAGATCTTCACCAGACAATAAACCCAGACGATCAATATTATGTTCCTCTTGTAATATCTTTAGACAGTTCCTTAATTCCAGTTTAGCCTTAGTTATCTTTTCTGATAAGGAAATATCTTTATATAGAACATAGACATTTAAATTCTCATTGTAAAGTTTCAAAGGAACATAATTCAATGTAGAAGAATTGAAGAATAAGGCAGTATCTTTCTGGCTTTTCGCAATAGTAAACAGTTCTGCAAAGCTGTTTCTATCTTCAGGTTTGTAGCCCAAAGCTTTGCCTACAATCTTGATCAGCGTATTTATCTTCAGTGAATCATTGAATGCTCTATTCAATGCAAAAGCAACACCCATCTTCAATGACAAATATTCTGAATGCTTCAGGTTTTCATCGGCATCAGAATAATAGACGATATCAAAACCTTTTACATCAATCTTTCGTATTTGCATCTCATAGATTAGAGTATTATAGAACTTGCTATCGGAATCGTATTTACAATCTGCTCCACCTAATCTATATTCTATGGTTTCTGCATTATCTATATTATGAATACGTATCAATCCCTGATTATTTTTCCTCAATAGTAGATAATTCCCTCTGGATAATGGAATGTATAATCCTACACCTCCAATCTCACCACAAGGGTCACCCATTACAGCAACACTTATAGGAGAGAAGAAACATTTGGTTTCAAACTCTGACTTATCAAACTCTTTTTCAAGCACATCTAGTAATTCACTTATCATCTTCTTCATATCAAGCACACTAATTCATTGTAGCCGTTTGATAAACATGTGAGTTCATTAATTGTTTGCTTACTATACTTTGAAATAAGTAGTAGTTTAAAGTAAACCTCTATAAGTGTAGTCATTGAAAGCATTTAATTCGACCACTATGAATACAAGGACAAAGGGAATTATAGCAGGGTTAATTGCAAATGCAACATTTGGATTAAGTGTTGTTTGGACTAAACAAGCACTTATTACATATGGACCAATAACTTCCTCATTGGGTAGAGTAATTGTAGCTCTAATTGCAATGCTGATTTACGGACTCAGTTCCAGAGAGCTACAGAAGATAAAGAAAAAAGATTTCTGGACTTTTGTCCTTGGTGGTGTCTTTATGCCTTTCTTGTTTTATATACTTATATATGAAGGAATAGAGTTTATAGACGCTATACTTGCAGGAATACTGTTCGCTACGCTTCCCTTATTTTCACCATTGGCAGGATATCTCTTTTTCAGGGAAAAGTTTAAAAACTTATTCTTTATTGGAATGATCATTTCTTTCCTTGGGGTGGTTGTATCCATAACCAGTGGTAACTTTCATATTGTAGCAAGTCCTATAGGTATTATTCTTATGATACTCGGGGTTATCTCTTATGTGTCATATTCTGTAGTCATAAAAAGATTATCTGATAATTATACAGGAACTACAGTCATTTTTTACACAAGTTTAATTGGAGTTATACTACTCTTACCTGTATTTTATTTTGTTGAATTCCCAAAGTTTATTCATATTCAGCCCTACTTACCTTCAATAATGGCTATTGTCTATATGGGTGTATTATCATCTTTTGCAGGTTTTGTTCTTTATGCTTATTCACTCAAAACACTGGGAACAGCAAAAGGGATGATGTTCTTTAACCTTGTACCTATCTTTGCTGCCATTGGTGCAGTAATTATACTTGGAGATAAATTTACAACACATAAAACAATAGGTCTTATTATGGTGGTCATAGGCCTGTACTTGACAATGGTAAAAATACAGAAGAAAAAAAAGATACCTCACAGCAAGTCATAAGACAATATTCCGTTAATTATTTATCGTAAAATACACGATATACAACATGCTTATATTAGTATTATAAGTATTGTTTCTTTGTATAATATTATATATTATTCTACATTTGTATTTAATATTCATGGGGCTACCATATCAATGGAGCAATGAATAAAACTAAAACTATACATTAAACTAAATACTCATTTTATAACATTACTATGAAGAAGTTATTTACTTTATTCTTTATTCTAGCAGTATGCCTTGTTCATACTGACACATTCAGTCAGTCAAGAAAAAACATTCTTGTAGAAGATTTCGAGACATTTCCTTTAGAAAACTGGACATTGGTTCACCCTGAAGACGCAGGCTTTACACAAGGAGATGACAGCCCATATTCTGGGAAAACATATTTATTCCATAGCGATAATGACAAAGTTGCCTGCGATGATTGGTGTATTAGTCCAAAAGTACAACTAACCAAAGGTTGCGTACTTACATTTAAAGAACGTAACTATTATACGATGACTGGCTATTATCAACATCATGGTGTCTATATATCTACAACAGGTAATGATCCTAAAACTGATGATTTTAAGCTATTACTTGAGTTAGATAAACAACAAGATGATTGGAAAGAAGTATCTATCGACCTTCACGAATACACTGATCAGGCTGTATATATCGCTTTCAAGTATGAAGGAAAAGACAAAGATGAATGGTCTATTGATGACCTGAAGATCTTTCAAAAAGTTGAAAAAGACCTTCAACTTGGCGACATTAAAGTACAAGGATTTCCTATCGAAGGTAAGGAGATGACATACTCTACAACAATCAGTAATGTAGGGATACTTGATGTATCTGATATTGAAGTACAATTTAATTCAAATACTCAGAATTTTACAGAAATTATTTCTCTGGCAGCTGACGAAAGCAAAGATCTTGAATTTACAAGCTTGGTATCTGATGGCGAAAATACAATTACCATCAATGTTGTTTATGCTGATGATGAAGATCAGGATAACAATACCTCAACATATGAATTTAATGCAATAAAAGATCCTCTATATGGATTTGTAAATGCTGCAAATCCTACCCTACCACAAACATTTATTGCTTTAGACAAACAAGATCCTTCAAAACAATTTGTATATGGTGATGAAGATCTTGATGATGTCAGAGCTATGGCCTTTATTGATGGAGTACTTTATATCTCTAGAAATAAGCCTAAAGAAAATGAAGTAGTTGGTAAAGACTTTGGAAGAATGAACTTCCGAACAGGAGAATATGAAAAGATTAGTGATATAAATATCTTATTTACTGCTTTTGCATATAATCCTTTTGATGAGAAGCTTTATGCTATAGGTTATGGTGAAAATGATGTTAACATGAGTCTCTATTCTGTGAATGAAGCAAATGGTGAAGCAACTAAAATTGGAACAAATAGTTCTGAAACTATCATCTGTACATTTGCTATAGACAATAAAGGTGATGCTTTTGGTATAAGCCTGAATGACGGAAAACTACAAAGTATAGACCTTACAGACTTCTCACTAACTGAGATTGGAGAAACAGGACTTACCCCATCTACTGCACAATCTATGACATATAGCTTTGATGATGACAAACTGTATTGGGCTTATGTTACTACTGTCAATGGTATGTCAGCTGCTTTATATGAAGTAAATACAGAAACTGCTGAAGTTAACAAGATTGCTGACAGACATACTGCTATCATTATGGGTCTGTGCTCTCCTTACTCTAATATTACAGAAGTAGGTAAGGATTTTGAAGAAGGTTTCAATAGCTGGCCTTTAACTAACTGGACATTAGAATCTGGAAATGCAGAAGATAAATCATGGTCACTATCTACTGATGTGAAACATATGGGTGAAGCTTCTGTATGTCATCTAAGCAATGATATAGACAGTGACACAGATGTATATGAAGATTATCTTATCAGTCCTCAAATCTTGCTTCGTAAAGATGATAAGCTTGTCTTTTATGAACTTAACAAGGAGATGGATAAATATAAGGAGCATAAAATCCTTATTTCTACAGGAAGCAACATTATTGAAGATGGAGACTTTGTAGAGTTTCAGGAATTATCTGAATCAACTAATGAAGAATGGGTAAAAAGAACATTCCAACTTGATGAATATGCAAATAAGAAAGTATATTTTGCTTTTAAGTATTCTGGCAACAAAGCTTCTCAATGGTATATCGATCAAATGATAACTACAAATAAAGATGCTATTGATGTTGCTGTTGAAGAATGTAATATAGAAGATAAGGTTTATACAACAGGGGCTTCCCTTACTCCTTCTTTTGTTGTATATAATCATGGTTTTGAAGCTTTAAAAGACATTAAAGCTCAACTCACAATCAATGACAATTCTTTCTTTATGTCTATCGACCTTGCTGTTGATGAGAAAAAGACAATTGAATTTGATGCGGTTCAATTAACAAATGGTGACATTCAATATAGTTTTGAGCTAACAATAGATGGTGATACAAATGAGGAAAACAACAACTTATCTGGTACTATTAAAGTCCTTGATAATATAGATGATACTGCGTATGGTTATCTTATTTTCTCTGATAAAAATGCGATTCATAAAGGTCCTGTAACCTATAATATCCTCGAGCCTAAGAAAATCACTCCTATGGAAAAAGCAACTGTAAATAATGAATATCCATTTGCTGGTGCTATGATTCATCATCTATGGTTTTGTAATTATCAGAAGAATGATGGCAAAAAGAATAATCCATACACATGGGAACTTATTGACCTTAAAAAAGGTAAAAGACTATATGCTGGTGAGTCTGATATTATATTTAGAGAGATGTCATACAACTATAAAACAGAGGTTCTTTATGGTATCACTGAAAACAAACTATACTCCATTAATTGTAAAACCAACGAATATAAACTTATAGGCAATAGTAATCTTAAGTTCTTTGCCTTTGCAATCGATCTTGAAGGTAATGCTTATGGAATAGCTGCAGATAAGAATCTTTATTCTATAGATCTATCTAACTTCAATATCACTCTTATCGGATCTACAAAAGTTAAGAATATAGAGTATGTTCAATCAATGAGCTTCCACCATAAAACGGGCAACTTGTTCTGGAATCTATGCAGCCAAACTAAAGGTGCTGTTTATCTTGTTGACACCAAAACTGGTAAAGCAACTTTGGTTGATCAACTTCAACATAATGCTCAAATTACTTCCTTTGATTTCCCTTATGGTGAAGAAAGATTTTATCTTGATTTCTTAGTAACTAATGAAGGCAATAGTCCAATACCTATGGCAATTGTACGTATAGAAAACTCAATGAAATATGTTAATGAAAAAGGTTATATTACTTTTTTTCCGTTTACTAAAAACAAAGAAATCTCATATTATTGTGAAGGTCAAGAGACTGGTAATGGTGGTACTATTACTATAACCAAAAATCATTTTATACAAGTCATTTTAACTGGAATTGAAGACCTCAGTATTGAAAGCAGTATATATCCAAATCCATGTTCTACAGGTATTGTACATCTAAAGAATGAAGATATAAAATCAGTATCAATATTTGATATCCATGGAAAGAGAGTATTGCATCAAACAATGAAGCAAGCAGAAAATACTATTGATGTAAGAACCCTTACAAAAGGGATTTACTTCATAAGAGTTAACCAAGCGCAAAAAGCTTCCTCTAACAAATTGATTATTCAATAATCATTATTCCGGGACTAGTCAGCAGGCTAGTCCCTCTTCTTTCTATCCACCTTAAGTATCCTGTACAACATATAGTTATAGATTTATTTGAAATTTCTATCAGTAAAAACTTGACAAAATCTATAAGCTATCTTAACTTTGGGTTTAATATAAAAGATGATGAAAATAAAATTAAGGCATAAAACTCTCCTTTCTTCTTTGAAGAAATCCATCCTTAAACTTAAGGATAAGCTTGCCTTATATGCGAAACAATCTTTATTTACTTTCAAAGCTTCTAATAAAACTACAGACGATTATAACACTTCTTCTTTAAGTATTATAGTTGTTCTACTTTCAATAACTAGTAAGGATATACAAAAGGAAAATCACACAGCTACAAGAACATTTAAACATACAGATATCATAAATAGTAGCATAAAAACTAAAGCCATTGATTTTGATATTAAGTTCCTTTCAAAGAAAAGTATTCTACAGCATTTCATTTATTATAATAAGTTGTCATTTGCTTAACTAAAAGCACTGGCAAAAGGAAGTGAGGGGATTGGCTTATAAGGGTTAATCTTTTTTTGCCTTAAGGAAATTGAAAAAAGTCTAGGAATAGAAAAAAATTTGCTCCTAAACTTTTATTTTTACCTCCTAGTTTTTGATTGTTGCCTCCTAGTTTTTGATTGTTGCCTCCTAGTTTTTGATTGTTGCCTCCTAGTTTTTGATTGTTGCCTCCTAGACTTTTGTATTTGGTTTTAAATATGTTTTTTGGGGTCATTTGGTTTGTGTAATTCGGTAGAGACAAGGCATGCCTTGTCTCTACAGGTAAAAAACCAACCTGTCTTGCGTGTATTATGTAACATGTAATAATAAAATTGTTTGAATTTAAACATGATATGTAATTGGCGTGCAATAGACCATTTATATTCCTTCTGTATTTTATCCCATTCCTCTATAATCATACATTCCATATAAAAAACAAGCTATTTAAAATAAATAACCTTTTATTTCTTTTCAAATATTTTTTTTTGTAAAAACTATAAAAAAAATAATATATCAATAAAAGCATTACTACATACAACTGAAATTATAATATCAGACTAATGTAATTAAATCCTCAAGATATTATCAATCAACAAAAAAACAAGAGATATACTATTAATCATAGGGGATTGCGCTTTCTATATTCTTACAGAAAAATCACACATACACATTATACCAATACCTTTTCTCACCTCAATACTCTTTTGAATTGATATAAGTTTAAATTACATTTGTATCTACATCACGTATTAAACATATACGCTTTTTAAAATAAAACAATAATTAAAACTGAAGATGAGAAAAGTTTTTACACTACTTCTAACATTTGTGTTCGTTCTTAATTTACTTAATTCAACTGCACAAACTAAAAAAAACAGAGATACTGACGATCCTATATTATTTGAAAAATTTGAAACATGGCCACCTGAGGGATGGACTTTTAGCCAAGTAGAGGGGTCAAAAGGTTTCGTTGCTAATACAGGGGAAAAATTTGATGAGCAAAATGCTTGTCATAGTTACGACAAAGTAGATTGTAATGATTGGATGGTATCAAAAGCCATTAGTGTAGAGAGTGCCTATGCATTATCCGTAATGTGTAAAAGTAACTACCCTAATGATATTGTTGTTCAAGATATATGCATTTCAAAGGGGAGTAATGATGTTGCTTCAGGAGATTTTGAAATAGTTCATTCATATAATGATAAATCTAATAGCGATTGGACTGAGGTGCTAATTGATTTAGCTCCATATACAGGAGAAACTATTTATGTAGGTTTCAACTACCAAGGAAACTATAAATCTGTATGGAGAATTGATAATTTCAAGGTTTACAAGAAGACTGAATATGATATTGCAATTAACAGTTTTGAAACAGGAGGTTTTATCTTGGCAGGTAAAAAGGGTAAATTTATCACAACTGTTGAGAATCTGGGAGCAAATGAAGCAACAGATGCTACTTTGACAATATCAGGTCTTGAGTCAGGTGACCTTACAGAAACCTTTACTGTAGCATCAGGTAAAAGCACAACAATAGAATTAAAGTTTGATGCTACAACAGGAGAGAAAGAACTTACTGCAACTGTAGCACTAGCTAATGACGCTGAAGAAGAAAACAACACTAAAAGCTTAAGTATTCGCCCTGTTGAAGATCCTATGTATGGATATTTAATAAGTGCAAGCGTCGATGATTCAAGAACAAAGAACTTTATCGTCTTTGATGCAAATGCCCCTCAATATATATATTCATATTCTAATGAAGACAGAGAGCTTACAAAAGGTATGGCATATGTAGGACATACTTTATATGTAGCTTCATGTGAATTTAAAGAACTTACTTCATCTACTGGTCAGAAGAAAACACTTGCTCAGGGTTTAAGCTTTGGTACTATGGACTTTGAAACAGGAGAATATACAAAGATATCTGATGTTACTGTTACTGTAGAAAGTATGGCTTATAATCCTGTTGACAAAAAGCTTTATGCGATAGGATATGATGACGAAGATATAGAAAACAATTACAGAACCCGTAACCTATATACAATAGACAGAGAAACAGGAGTGTTTACAAAGATCCCTGCAAAAGAAAGTCTAGTACCTCCATCTATCAACACATTCGCTATTGATAATAATGGTAAAGCTTATGGTATCGATTGTGAATCTTTCAATGATGCCGACAGAGGAAGATTACATATTATCAACCTTGAAGATTTCTCATATTCAATTGGTGGTCATACAGGCTTAAGCCCTCGTGGTGATCAATCTATGCTTTTTGATTTCAACACCAATAAAATAGTTTGGCCTTTTATTGTTGACTATGCTAGTTCTTCAGTATCTGGATTATATAATGTAGATGAGACAAACTCACAGGTTACAAAACTTGGTGATAGCTTCCCAGGACATATTGTTGGCCTATCTAAACCTTTTGACAAAGCTCCGGATCCAACACTAGGACTTAAAGAGGGATTTAATGCATGGCCTTTGCAAGGATGGACAATCGTTAAAGAAGGTGATGAAACTGCTTCCAGATGGCATGAAAATGATGAAATAATGTTTGAAGGTAACAGCTGTGCTTTTTATGAAGCTAATGATAAAAAAGATAATGTCAATGCTGTTAGTTACCTGATCTCCCCTCCTATTACTGTTCCTGAAAAAGGAAAGCTGATGTTCTATGAGATGAACAAATACATGAAGGAGTACACAAAGCATGAAGTACTAATCTCTAAAGGCAGCGGTAATCCTGAAGATGGCGAGTTTGAAGTACTTAAAGAGCTTAAGGATAAAGCGCTTTTCTGGACTGAAAGAATCATAGATCTTAAAGATTATGTAGGTGAAGATGTTTATATAGCATTCAAGTATACAGGTGATATGAGCACCAACTGGGGTATAGACTTCTTTAATGTTTATGAAGAAAAAGAAAACGAATTAAGAGTAACTTACTTGAACAGCCCTCCGGGACTTGTAGGTGAAAATAATGATGTTGTTATCAAGCCTATTATTAGTAACAGAGGTTATGGCGATATTAAAGATGCTACTGCTGTATTGAAAATTGATGAAAAAACTTTCACCAAGAAATTTGATGTTAAAGCTCATGAGGATGTTTATGTAACATTTGAACCTTGGAAAGCTACTTTAGGTACACATACTGTAAGCCTGACAATCTCTACAGAAAATGAAGATAATGTAGATAATAATACTGCTGCTGCGGCTTTCTTTGTGACAACTAACATACCTAAGAATGTTGTTGGATATGCTGTTGGTTCTTTAGAAAATACCGTTCCTGCAGGGCCTTTATCTTTCAATGTTTTTGATCCTCAAAACTTAAAAAGTCTGGAACACAAATCTAAAGATGGAAAACTTCCTCTTTCTGGTGCTCTTATCAATCATCTTTGGTTTTGTAATTATATCAAAGTGACAGCTTATGATGATGGTACTGTAAAAACTGAACCTCATAGTTGGGAAATAATTGATACCGAAACCGGTGAAACTATAAATTCAGGTGTTTCTGATAAGATATTTACTGAAATGTCTTACGATTATACTACCAATACTTTATATGGTATAGCTGACAACAAAACAGGTCTTTATACTATTGACCCTGTAAGTGGCGAATATGAATTAGTTAAGCACAATCCTGCTGCTACTACTATTGGCTTCGCTATCGACAAAGAAGGTGTTGCCTATGCAATATGTGATGATGGTCAGTTCTATATCATAGATCTTGCAAGCCATCACTTTATAAGAATGGGTTATACATATGTTGAAGCTAATGGACTGGCTCAGTGTATGGCTTATGATCATGCTACTGACAGATTATTCTGGATCACTCCGGAAGGATATATTTATACTGTAGACAAAAGTCATGGTAAAGCTACTTTTATTCATATGACTAAAGGTGCTACTCAGGTAACTGCTTTTGATATCCCTCATGGTGAGTCCAAACATTATGTAAACTTCACTGCCGTTAAAGACGGAAAGCCTTTAAAGAACCTTCCTATCACTATCAAAGGGATCACAAAAAACACTAATGATAATGGTCAGATTGCATTTATGCCTTATGATTTAAATGAAGAAATCACTTATAGGTATAAACATAATGATAATAACCAATCTGCTACTGTGAAGATGACTAAAAACCAGAATGTAGAAATCATTATCACAGACCTTGATGAATTATCAAAGAAGAATATAGATATCTATCCAAACCCATCAAATGGCATCGTAAACATTGTCAATATAGGTAATGCTATTGTCAAAGTTGTTGATATCCACGGAAAAGTTGTTCTTAGCAAAACAAGCAATACTGCCAATCTTCAACTTGATCTTTCAGGTCTGGAAAATGGCGTTTATTTCCTTCAATCGACAATTGATGGCGAATTATTGAACAGCAAAATTGTTATTAATAAATAATATCACCCTGTAATTACTTTTATCGGGGCTACTCATATATGAGTAGCCCTTTTTCTTTAAAAAAAGCAAAAAAACTTACACCCTACAGTAAAAAGACAATCAATGAATTAAGAACAGAAAGAGCCAATAGCGGCATGTCTACATGTATTTTTTTACACAAAATACTTGCGTATATGGAAATAATACTTACCTTTGCAACCGCAATAAGGAAATGAAATGGACCCGTAGCATAATTGGATAGTGCATCTGACTACGGATCAGAAGGTTAGGGGTTCGAGTCCCTTCGGGTTCACTAGAAAGCAGACTTCAAAAGAGTCTGCTTTTTTTGTTTTTATATTTTCGGAGATCATATTTAAATAAAAAAAGCCAGAGCATAACACTCTAGCTTTTTTCATATATCATTATTACATTCAGCTCCTAAAAGCCTTATTAAATCTTATTGTTATGGACATGAAATTAACCAAGTACAGAAAAGACTAATGGTAGTTCCACTTTTATTATCATCCATTTTTCTTGTATTAATAGAGCTTACTTTTGAAATCTTCACCTTATTTAAGGTAAGAGTACTGCTTTTTTGAGTTTTCATAACTACTAAGTTTTAGAGTTTTTGATACATGTCAGCATGCTTTGCCCCGCATACTTAAAATATAAAAACGAACAATATTTATATGTGTTGCTGCTATTAAAGAGTTAATTTTAAAAATACTGTAATAGCAAGGCTTTTAAAGCACTAAACCATTAACCTAATACTTAAAATAGTTGTTTTAATCTTTAAATCTCTAGTATCGTCATTTAAATCATTTGGGAAAACAATATATTAATGCTCTCTTTAAAGCTTGATCAAAATACATCCAATTATGACCACCTTCTAACTCTTCAAAATCAATACTGTAATTTAAATCCTTTAATATTTTATAATATCTTTTATTATCATCTAATAAGAAGTCGTCTTTTCCACAAGACATATATATTTTTAGTTTATTGATTTTAGCTGAATTACTTTTTGCAAGTTCTAGAACATCATCTTTTGAACTCCATAAAATATCTTCACCAAATATTGCTTGAAAATCCTTGAAAAGAGAATTCCCATACAATTCATTAAATCTTAAAGCGCCATTAGAACGCTTTAAATCATCCTTTAAAAACAAGCAAGGGGATGAAAACGAACAACAAGTACCATAAATATCTGGCCTTGATAATGCACATTTTAATGCACCATATCCTCCCATAGATGCTCCAATAATGGATGTATTTTCTTTTCCTTCAGGTATATTAAAAGTTTTTTTACAAATTCGAGGTAATTCTTCTGTTATGAAGGTGAAATATTTTGGACCAAATTTCATATCAGAATAAAAGCTTCTGGCAACTTCTGGCATTATGAAAATAGCATTGTATTCATTAGAATATAAAGACAACATTGTATAATCAATCCAATCACCACTTCTCCCGCATAAACCATGCAAAAGATACACCACATGACTTGGGGTATTTTTCATATTATCAGGAGATAGAATAGAAATGCTTGTTTCCATTTCTAATTCCATTGAAAATAAATTTCCTTTTAGTATCATTTAACCATTATTATTTTATGCTCTTAAACTTCAGATTTCAAGTAATATTGAGTATAAGAAATAATTTCAGTCAACATCAAATAGGCCATCCGTAAATCCAGATGGCCTATTCAGCTTTATATAAACATTAATGTTCTAGTTCAGGTAAACGCCAACACCAGGTCCTAATGGCAATCCCAAGACTATCCATACGATAAGTAGTATAATCCATGCGACAAAGAAGGCCGCAGAATACGGCAACATCGTTGACATAATAGTCCCTATACCCGACTTTTGGTCGTATTTCTGGAAATAGGTAATGATCAGAGCAAAGAAGCTCATCATCGGTGATATAATATTGGTCACACTATCCCCTATCCTATAAACTACCTGACTTAGTTCCGGAGAATATCCCATAATCATAAACATTGGTATGAATATAGGCCCAAGTACAGCCCATTTAGCAGATGCACTACCCATAAACATATTCATCATGGCAGCAAAAAGAATAAACAATATCATCAATGGAATCAATCCCAAATCCAAGTCTTTCAAGAATACAGCACCTTTAATAGCAAAGATAAGCCCTAAGTTACTCCACTTGAAATATGCTACAAACTGAGCAGCAAAGAAAACAAGAACTACATATCCTGACAATGACTTGATACTTGCTGTCATTCCTTTCACAACATCATTCTGGCTTTTATAATTACCAGAGGCAAAACCATAAGCCAATCCCATACCTGTCATGATAAGAAGCAACCAGCTCACTACACCCTTGATAAGCGGCCCTTTCAGGATACTACCTTCTGCTGTACGTAAGAAACCTTGCTCAGGGATTACACCTGCCAGAATCAATAGAACAAAACCTAAGAACACAAGACCTGCCATTCTCAAACCTTTTTTCTCTTTAGCATTCAGCCTATCCATTGAAACCTGATCATCTCCCTGATACTCTCCAAATCGTGGTGCAATAATCTTTTCTGTCACGAAAGTACCTGCAAAAGCAATAATAAAGGTAGATACAAACATGAAGTAGTAATTCGCTGTTGGGTTGACCTCATAGTTTACATCAACGATTCTTGCTGCCTCTGTAGATAAACCTGCCAATAGTGGATCTATAGTTCCCAACATCAGGTTTGCACTGAAACCTCCAGAAACCCCTGCAAAAGCAGCTGCCATACCAACAATAGGATGTCGTTTTACTGCTATAAAGATGATACCTGCCAGAGGAATCAATAGCACATATCCTACATCACTTGCCATATTCGATAGTATACCTGCAAAAACCATCACAAATGACAATGATTTCTTTGGTGCTGATAATACCAACTTACGTATAGCCGCTCCTATCAAACCACTACCTTCTGCAATGCCTATACCCAGCATTGCCACCAACACAATACCAAGAGGGGCAAAACCTGTGAAGTTCTCAACCATCTCCAAAAGGATACGATGAAAACCATCTCTTGAAAGTAAATTTACTGGCTCTATCAATTCATTCGTCACTGGATGGTTTGCTGTCCACCCTGCCCAACTTGCCAATAATGAAATAATAATGATGCTTAACGCAAATATCCCAAATAGCAGTGCTGGATTAGGGAGAGCATTACCTACTCTCTCTACATAGTTCAGAAAACCGCCTTTATCTTTAGTAATTGCTTTCTCCATAAAATCTGATTCTATTATGTTTTTATTAGGCTGACAAAAATGAAGAAATATTTCAGAAAGACAAAGACAATATGTTGATTAATTAAATTTTAACATTATTATATATTGTACTGATCTCTACTTTCCTTTGATAAAACACCTCCCAACAAATACAAATTTATCGGAAGAATAGAGCCCCCTGTCGATCATGACGAAGTCTATCATGAAATCTTCCAACAAGCAGAGAACTTCAAAAAGCACAGATCATAATAATAACAATTGAAAAGAAGAACTCTGTAACGGGTTCTTCTACAATAGTAGAAACTATTCAAATTCATAAGAAATCATCAAAAAGTAAGTCGATTTTAAGTCTGTATTTATAAAAAAATCCATATGTTTGGCTCTAATTTGGATTTAACCCAAATTCAAATGAACAGAACAATTAACATCAATTAAAGTAATCGCTAATACAGCAAGAAAATGACACAAAAAGCGAAGATAATTTACACAAAAATCGATGAGGCTCCAGCCTTAGCAACACATTCATTGTTGCCTATTATCAAGGCTTTTACTAAAGGATCTGAAATTGAATTTGAAACAAAGGATATTTCATTAGCAGGCCGTATTATTGCTAACTTCCCTGATAACTTAACTGAAGAGCAGAGAATTCCTGATTATTTGACTGAATTAGGTCAATTGACTCAGAGCCCGGAAGCAAACATCATCAAGCTTCCAAATATCAGTGCTTCAATTCCTCAGCTTAAGGCAGCTATCAAGGAACTACAGGAAAAAGGTTATAACATACCTGATTATCCTGAAGAACCTGCTACTGAAGCTGAAAAAGCTTTACAAACACGTTTTGCTAAAGTTTTAGGATCTGCTGTTAACCCTGTATTACGTGAGGGTAATTCTGATCGTCGTTGTGCTGCATCAGTGAAGAAGTTTGCACAAAAACACCCACATAGAATGCAAAAATGGGCTGCTGATTCTAATTCTCATGTTGCTTATATGACTGAAGGTGATTTTTATGGTTCTGAGCAGTCTACTACTATAAAGGACGCTACAAACGTAAGAATCGAGCATGTCGACAATGCAGGTAATATAACTGTACTTAAAGAGAAGCAAGCACTTCTTGCAGGTGAAGTTATTGATACTGCTGTAATGAATGTAAAAGCTTTACGTGCTTTCTTCAAGCAAGAGATTGAAAAAGCAAAGAAAGATGGCTTGTTATGGTCACTACACCTGAAAGCTACAATGATGAAGATTTCTGACCCTGAAATGTTCAAGCATGCAGTAGAGGTGTTCTATGAAGAAGCTATAGCAAAACACGCTGATGTAATCAGAGAACTAGGTGTTAACTTCAATAATGGTCTTGGTGATCTTTATGCAAAGATCGAAAAGCTTTCCGCTGATAAAAAAGCAGAGATTGAAGCTGACATCATGGATGTATATAAACATCGCCCTGCAATTGCAATGGTTGATTCTGATAAAGGCATCACCAACTTACATGTACCTAACAACGTAATCATTGATGCTTCAATGCCTGTTGTTATTCGTGATGGTGGTAAGATGTGGAATCCAGAAGGACAACTTCAGGATACTGTTGCATTGATTCCAGACAGATGTTATTCTACAATGTATCAAGTATGTTTTGATGATTGTAAGAAAAATGGTGCTTATGATCCTGCAACTATGGGTTCTGTATCCAATGTTGGACTGATGGCTCAAAAGGCTGAAGAATATGGTTCACATGATAAAACTTTCTACGCTCAGGCTGATGGTATCATTCGTGTTGTTGACTTTGACGGCACTGTTATCATGGAGCAGAAAGTAGAAACTGGTGATATCTTCAGAATGTGTCAGGTGAAAGATGCTCCTATTCAAGACTGGGTGAAATTAGCTGTAAACAGAGCTAAAGCTACTGGTTCTCCTGCAATCTTCTGGTTGGATAAAAACCGTGCTCATGATGCTCAACTTATTGAGAAGGTAAACACTTATCTTCCTAATCATGATACTACTGATTTGGATATCCGTATCCTTACACCTGTAGATGCTATTACAGTTTCATTGGAAAGAATCCGTAAAGGTGAAGATACTATCTCCGTAACTGGTAATGTTCTTCGTGACTATCTTACTGACCTATTCCCTATCATTGAACTAGGTACTTCTTCAAAGATGTTATCTATCGTTCCATTGATGAAAGGTGGTGGATTATTTGAAACTGGTGCTGGTGGTTCTGCCCCTAAGCACGTTCAACAGTTCGAGAAAGAAGGTCATCTTCGTTGGGATTCATTGGGTGAGTATCTGGCATTAGGTGTATCATTGGAACAAGTTGCCAATGTATATAAGAATGAGAAAGCTACTCTATTTGCAAAGACCCTTGATGCTGGTGTTACCAAATTCCTTGAAGAACGTAAATCTCCATCACGTAAAGTGAACGAGCTTGATAATCGTGGTTCTCACTTCTACCTTGCGATGTATTGGGCTGAAGCTCTTGCTACACAAGATAAGAATGCAGAACTTAAAGCTAAGTTTGCAAAAGTAGCTGCTGACATGCAAGCAAATGAAGAAAAGATCATCACTGAACTTAATAACGCTCAAGGTGCTCCTATGAACATCGGAGGTTATTTCATGCCTAATGATGAACTTGCTTCTAAGGCAATGCGCCCATCTGCTACATTAAACGCAATCATTGACGCGATGTAATCATTATATTATATATATAGAAAAGGCTGAACCTAATGGGTTCAGCCTTTTTTGTGTATAGTATCAGAATATATCAACTATTTTCTATACACTTCTCAAATCCGTTCCAGCAGCAAGTAAATTTGAAATGCATATCATCTAGGATTTAATTAATACTGCAAAAACAGGGATTTGATTTAGACACTAACCCAAAATCCTTACATCATGACAAATCCCAAATTCTGTAATGTGATATTCAAATACTGAGGTTTCCAAGAAATAAGTATCAATAGAGACGTCACTAGGGAACAGCACAAATAAACTACACGGAAAGGTTGAATCTTCTGAAATAGTCAGTAAAATATTTTGTTTTTCGTAGATTTTATATAAATTGCAGTTGGTAAAATCACCAAACCTAGCTATATACACTACATTACAACCATTCCCACCCCCATTTTACCACCGAGAGAATTAAATAATTGTTAAACTAATTTCTATTCAAAAAATGGATTATACATTATTTGAAAATAAATTGACCAAGGATGTAGAAGATGACTACATCGCCAAACCAGTTAATAACATTATCAAAAATCGTAACGAACTAATCGAGGAAATCACAGGCCCTGGATCTATCCTCAAGGAAACAGAATCAAAAGCAGTAATAGATGCCTATTGGGATCAAATCGAGAAGTATATCTCTGAAGGAAAAATGTATCGTGACGAACGTATCACTGTAAATATTGGTATCTCTGGTGTGTTTGTCGGCAAAAGAGCCCGCGATGCTGAAGGTACAGCAAAATGTAACCTTAACCTCGTACCCAACAAATCGCTGAAGCTTGCCACTGATAAAATTCATCTGAATTATGTTGACCCTAATTACGATCGCGCAATAATCGACATCGTATACGATTTCAACACTGATAGCGATAATGATATCATCAGCCCTAATGGTGTTGTGGAAATCAAAGGCCGTGACCTGAAAATCTATGAGGATGTAGAAGGCTCTGGTATCTTCTTTATCAACCAAGAGACTAATGAAGCCGTGAAAGTCACCCGCATCCGTGACAACGAGCCCAAAACACTGTTGTTTACAGCCCCTGACCTTTCGGCCGGTGAGTATAGCATCGAGATAAGGAACTCTCGACACGATTCAAAAAAGATACGTCTAGGAATCTCCGACCAGAAATACACGGTAAAATAAGCCTTATACAATAGCTTGTGAATATTCACAAGCTATTTTTTTATATCGCAAAGACTATGCGTCGAGGGTCGCAAAGACTATGCGTCGAGGGTCGCAAAGACTATGCGTCGAAGGTCGCAAAGGCTATGCGTCGAAGGTCGCAAAAGGAATGCGAGAGAGTAATATTTTATATACAAATAATTAAGTAATATTCGAATATACATCATTATCTCTGAAGCTTTGAGTGATGATGTAGCAAAAAAGCTAACATATACTATAAAAACATAACAAGATCAAAAGAAACAAGGAGCTGTCCAAAATCTGGGCAGCTCCTTGTTTTTAAAGCCCAGACACCCATCTAGAGAATACATTTCTTAACTCTTTCTTCGTATCAACAGGAAGATCTTTAAAGCAATCCATACATAATGGTTTACTATATGAACTACTTATATTCTTTCCACATGAATGACAATAGTTTTCTTCATAATCTATATTCTCAAATACTCTCCAAACTTTAAAACAATCATCACATAATGGATAGAAAGGATTCATATTGATAGATGATTTACATCTTATACAAACTCCTTTATTCACATTCTTCTTTTTCTCCCTAATCTGAGCTGTTTCCTTTGCTTTCTTCTTGTTTTCTTCTTCAAGTAAATTTTGAGAACTAAAGATATGCTTAGCCGCATTTAAGATGGATTCTGTTTCAAGAACAGCATTTTTATAAACCATTCTGTTCTTAATTGAATCAATAAATATTCCCATCTCTCGGTTATTCTTCTCAGAAAACTCATACATATTCATAGAAGTAATAACCATACTTCTCTCATTGTAATAACACTTTGCATGTAAATTCTTGGAGAAATAAAGTTTCAGATTATCCAAAGCTTTTAAGGATTCTTCTTCTTTAGGTTTTAGGTCTACCTTACCATATATAATTGTAATATTAACACCTCTTCTAGCAGCATCACTAAGACGCTCAAGAAATATTTGTGTAAGTTTTAAATAAGGAGAAACTAAAGTCAACGATTTCTTTGACTCCATAATAACCCCTTCAATCTTATTTGAAGTACCTAGGGTTGTTAAAAATTCTGCCATAACTTCTTATAAATTATTCAATAATTTGATTAATGGTTTATGCAATACATAAAAGACTCCTAAATTGAAACTTTTTCGCATATCATGCAAATATGAAGTATGAATAAACAATCATAGTTCATTCCTATAAAAAGCACACCTATCACCTCCTCATATCTATAAGCCATCATTTTAACCATACCCCCTATCTATAATTAATATAAAACAGATCTATATACTACTCGTTTTAATAATAAACAAAAGGATATATAATTAATAAAACTTCAACATGAAATAACATTACCTTAACGACTACATCCTTAAAAAAAACACTTCTGACATTGTCGCATAAATGCCAGACCTAATTTCATATTATCTTAATTTTAACGTAAATATCAATTCGTAGAGAGTAATTTCTTATTCTCTGCAAAAGATCATATTATCATGAAAAAAGAAAAATCATTAAACTTAGCAAAGGTCTCTATCATATCATTACAAAGAGCTAACGACAGAAATCACAACCCTAATGGAAGAACAACAATGAGTTGTCCTACATTAAGAGATTCATGTCCATCAACTTGTTATGGTGTAGATATATCTTTTTAGATTAGAATAACAACCCAAATATATAGAAGAGAAAAGATCAGGGATAACAAAAGTATCTCTGATCTTTTTTATATAAAGTAATTTGTCTTGATTTCAATAACCTCCACGAAAGCTCATCTTTAGGCATCAATCACTCTAGTCAAGGGAAGTATTATAATTAGTACTTTTACATAAAGGTTGAAGATCATCAACTTAAAAACAAAAGTTTACCCACACGCGTTTATACAAATGAGTCTCTCCCCCTAACAATACTAATACTTGTTTAATAACCTCAACTATGGAATCGCCGAAAATCCTTTTCGTTATCCAAGGTGAGGGTCATGGACATATGACTCAAGCTCTTACAGCAGCAAAGATACTTAGAAAACATAAGTTCGATATTTGTTGTGCCTTGGTTGGACAGAACAGTACTACAATAATACCCCAACATTTCATCAAAGAAATAGAGTGTGAAGTTATACCCTTCGATACTCTTGAGCTGAAAAGCGATAAGAAGAATGAACATGCAAAGCTTATCAATTCATTCCTATATAATCTTACAAGGTATAAAAGCATAAAGAAGACACTATCAGAAATCAAAGATGTTATAAATAGATATAATCCAGACTTGATTCTAAACTTCTATGAACCCCTTATTGGATTGTACAATGTCTTTCATAAGAACAAGATTCCAACAATATCCGTTGGTCATCAATTCTTGTTCTTACATCCAAAGTTTCCTGTGTCAAAGAAGTTCTCATTTCAATATTTCACCTTAAATACAGCAACAAGGCTGGTTCAGATTGGATCAAAGAACACACTTGCCTTGTCATTCTATCCACTTGAGAACAGTCTGAACCCTGCAATTAAGGTGATGCCTCCCCTAATTCATATTACTGATCATAATGAGACTGTAGAGCAGAACAATCATTTCACTGTTTATCTCAATAGGTCTGGATATTTAGATGATATCAAAGAGTGGCATAAAGAAAACAATGACATAAAGATCTATTGTTTTACAAATCTCCATAATGTGGATAAGATTACAGAAATACATCCCAACTTCTTCATACATCCACTGGATAGAAATAAGTTTATAGAAAGTATATCCACAGGAAAAGGACTTATAACAACAGCCGGTTTCGAAAGTGTATGCGAAGCTGTATATATAGGTAAACCTGTTCTTATGTTTCCAATGCATATAGAACAGACTATAAATGGCCTTGACGCTGAGTATTATGGTGCCGGTCTGGTTCAGGATGAACCAGATATCGATAAGTTTATATCATTTATTGATACCGAATGGGAAAGCAAATCTGATGATTTCAAACAATGGAAGTCATCATTAGAGCATACATTTGTGGATCATATCCGATCAGCAATTATAGAAGATCCTATTTCAGCATAACAGAAACACAAACACAACCCAAGCCTGCAAAAAGGCTCAATACAGGAGAAGTCTCGCAAATTCCTGCGGGCTTTTTACCTGTATAGTCTATCATCTTATTACTTATAATATCAAGAGACGGTTTAGGTTTACCCGTATAAGAGATAATATAATCCCAAATCTCTTCTTTGTCTCCACAGAAGCTTTTTATATCCTTCATTATATTATTTATACTCTTCTTTCTGGTGAAAGCAATCCCACTCAAAGATCCTTTGCCTTCTCCATCAATACTAAGTATAGGCTTCAATCCTAAGAACTTTGCAATAATTCCTTTTAGTCTTGGGACTCTTCCGGATTTCAATACACCATTAACATTAGGGATATAAACAAGTAATCTTGATTTCTCTTTCCATTCTTCAACCCTAGATAACGCATCTTCATAAGAAACTCCTTGCTCTATCTCAGCAGCAAATCTATATGCTAACATCCCTGCACATCCGGATATCATCTTAGTATCTACCAAATCAACATTGTAGTTACCATCTTTATTAACCAATCTGGCAGAATTGAAAGTACCACTAAGCTTTGAAGAAACAAAAAAGCCAATTGAATTAGGGAAATAGTTTTGTGTCAGAGAAAAAGCACGTTTAAAGTTTACAAGAGGAGCTTGAGCACTAGAAACTGTATTCCCATGCTTATGCATTGTCTTATTTATGGTTGTTGATTTTACAGTAACTCCATCAAGAAAGTCAACACCATTAATATTTATAGATAAAGGCACCATTTGTATATGATACTTTTCTTTAATCTCTACAGGCAAATCACAAGTAGAATCAATAATAATTCCACAATTGATATTCCTTCTATTAGAGATCTCATATTGCATTACCATATCATCTACCTTATGAGATATAATATCTACTCTGGACTTTATCTTATGAAGTAGAATATCAGGATCACTAGTATGCACATGTAAACGAACAGCTCCTTTACCACCAGCTATAGCAACAGAATCCCCTAAGCTCTCTGCTACTCCTCTGATATAATCAATATTATCACCTGTATCCTGAATCAATACTTCTGTACAGAATCTATAATCAGGATAAGATTCAATATTATCATGATCATCAACAAAAACATCATTTGAAAATGAACCAAGATGTTCTCTGTTTACCTTGCCCGTTTTAAAGTAATCCATAATCCCTTCAAGGAAAAGAACAAAACCTTTTGCCCCTGCATCAACAAGCTTCTTTTTCCTGAGGATCTCCATCCTTTCGCTTGTCTTATTCAGCGACTCTCTGGCAACGATAAGGGAATCTTCAAACACATCAATAAACTTATCATTGCTTTCTTTCTTCTCATAGAAATATTCCGACCACTCTCTAATCACTGTCAGGATAGTACCTTCAACAGGATTGGTCAATGCATCATAAACATGCTTGATTGTCTTTTTAAGGCTGCCAGCAAAATCTGTCAAACATACATCAGGAGTTTTTATTGACTCTATGCTCAGACCATATAAGAACTGAGCGAATATAACTCCTGAGTTTCCTCTTGCCCCAACTAATGCATTACTTGCTATAGACTGCAATAAAACAGAATAAGATCTCTCTGGTCTTATACCACTTAATACAGTACGAAAAGTATTTCCTAGGTTCGTCCCCGTATCTGAATCAGCCACAGGAAAGATATTTATCTTATTAAGCTCATCCTGACGGCTTATTACATTATGTGCCCCAGATATAAAACCATAAAACAAATGACGTCCACTTAATTTATCCATAATTAATTTAGGTTAAAATAGGATTATAAGGTATAAAGATAAACAACAAACAATCAGGTAAGTTCTAATTAAAACGATTAAATGTCAGTAATTACGATTCTATAACAATAAAAAAAGAGCCCATAAAGGCTCTTTTATATAATGAAATGGTATTATAACTCATTCAAACTAGCTTATAGAATAGGACTTTCAGCTATTCTGGCTTATTTACAATTATACTCTTATTATCATTGACCTTATATTCAGGTTGTAGGGTTGTATGAGTAATTCCATACTTTTCATTCAAAATATCTCTAATGTTTTTTAGTACATCACCAGCTTCTCTTAAATCCATATTCTCTTTAAAGTCAATATGTGCTTCAAAATGTATCTGATTATCGTTTAACTGCCATGTATGTACATGATGGACATTAGACACATGTTTAATCGTTTGCAACTCTTCACATATTGTATGAACTTTTATTCCTGCAGGAGTAAATTGCATTAATATCTTCAACGTTTCTATAACCAATCTCCAGCTAACTATAATCAAATATATAGCAATAATTATAGATAAAACATCATCAATCCAACTGATATTCCATAAGCTCATTACTATACCCCCAATCATTACAGCTACACTTGTCATCATATCTGTAAATAAATGCAAATATGCAGATCTCATATTCATGCTATGCTTAGCATCTTTTGATACAAGCAATACACTTGCCCCATTCAATACAATACTCAAGGCTGCAAGAACAATCACTGTTGTAGATTCTATCTTTACAGGAGATCCAAACCTGCTTATTGCTTCCTTTACTAAAAAGATCGCTATTATTAATAATGTAACCGCATTAATAAGAGCTGCAATGATCTCTGCTCTTTTATATCCAAATGTTTTCTTATCATCTGGAGGTGTCTTACTCATCTTGTTAGCAATCCAACTTATCACCAATGACATGACATCACTGAAATTATGCAATGCATCAGATAGTAAAGCTAAAGAACCAGAAACAAAAGATCCTATAACCTGCGCAACAGTAATGATAACATTTAAAATGATTGTAATAAATAAATTCTTCCCTCTTACATCATGATGATGATGGTGTGAATGATTGTGTTCTGTGTGTGTGTGTTCCATAAAGCAATTATTTAAAGTAAAAATACAAAATCACATGAAACAATATTGTATATAACTCTAATTTAGAACATATACCCACTAATTTAGAATGCTACCACTACCAATTACAGAAAATATTAGACCTTTCTTATCTGATATAAATCACTTTTAAACTTCTCAATAAAGTGATTTAAAAACTACTTCACTTATCCTAACCTAAGTATATGATATCTAATTCTGTGATATGGATAAAAAAGGATAGAATTGCTCTCCTTTTTTTTCTTATGCAACACTCCATTCACTACAAAATATCAATAAGTCAAATAAGTAATAAATAGAGTTTGTACAAAACACAACAGATTCTTCAAATCAACTCATTCAGATATAATATACTTTTACAATTAATTCATCTTAATAATCTACTTATTATTGAAGATTTAGGCTAGGAGTGAATTTGCTATAGATCTCTATATTTATCTATTTATAAGCTTTATCGCTTATTTTTAATTGCTGTATTCTGCGATAATTCGGCTTTCAATTTTAAAATTGTAGATTA
>JBGRPZ010000028.1:0-40874 GCA_041725915.1 Hyphomicrobiales bacterium
TTATGTTAAATAGCAAAAGCTTCAGATTTCGATTATATATGACTCTAAAAAGATCCATTTTCTGAGAAAATGAAAAGGTGAATTGATCTAAAAGAGTTAATCAATTGATTTACAACATACAACTAACTAAATTATAAGATTTACCTTAAAGCCTACGAAATTTTACTCCTAGACTTTAAAACAAAACTCCTAGACTTTGAAATAAAACTCCTAGACTTTGAAACAAAACTCCTAGACTTTGAAATAAAACTCCTAGACTTTGAAACAAAACTCCTAGACTTTTTACCTTTAATTAGTAAACCTACGAGATTTATTCACTTAACTTTTGAGCTTGATTATTGATAAACCATGCTGTAGTGACAAGATACATTTTGTTGCTACACGCCTGAAAAGCATTGATTATAAGGCGTTTCTGTAGATTAGTGAAAATGTACAAAAATACAGGGGAAAGCAGATTTTAGGCTTTTGATCTTTAGGTTAATGATTACATAAAATGAAGAAAAAACAAGTGTTTTTATTTTAAAGTAGTTTACTGTGAAAAAGTGAGGATATAGTGATGACCATCTTTAAATCACTTCTTAATGAAGTTTATGATAAAAGGAACTTGTAAATAAATAAAAAACCCTTTTAAACATTAATACATACACTTATTTTATATGCAATACTGCTATTTTTATACAAATTCATTATGATTAAGCATTATTTTATTAAATTTGACCACTCTTTTTCTAAAAACAAGAGTATTCATAGGTGATTGTTATACAGATTTATCCTTTCTAGGAGTAAAAAACCACTACAGTTATAAATAACATCTGTTTTTAGAAAATTAAGGCTTTCATCATCCTTAAATCTTTATTCATTCACCAACTTGCATACACTTAACTAAATTTTATATTATGAGAAAATTTATCATCCTTTTAACACTAACCCCTATTCTTTATCTAACTTCATGTATTTCTGAAGAAAGATATAATAATCTTTATAAAGAAACACAAGCATTAGAAGCAAAAATTAATACCCTACAAAATCAGCTTGAAGAAAGTAATGACAGAGAAGGAGTTCTTTTAAAATCACATATTAATTTACTTAAAGGGGATATTAATGCCTATAAAAAGTATTTTGAAAAATATTCTACATTAAACAGTCCTTATCAATCTAATATTGAAGGTGTACAAAAAACAATAAATGATGCATTAGTAAATAATAGATCTGTATTTGCAGGAACTACAGAGAAAGATATCCAAAATGATTTAAATGTACTTCTAGAAAGTGTTTCTTTACAATAAAAAAAAGAGAGAGGTAAAACCTCTCTCCTTTATATATTTCTCTTGCATATATAATGCAAACTCTTCTTTACTCTTTTAATCCTCTTCCTATTTTATGAATCTTTTCAGCTTCATTAAATTCAGAAATAAGTTTATCAAGAATACCATTAATAAATATCTTACTTTTAGGAGTACTAAAGTATTTTGAGATCTCAATATATTCATTCATTGTCACTTTAACAGGTATAGTAGGGAAGTTTAGAAACTCTGATATCGCCATCTTGATAATCAAAATATCCATAGTTGCTACTCTGTCTAGCTCCCAATTTTTAGTTTTCTCCTTTACGATCTCTTCATATTCTTTTGACTTCATAATACAAACCCTAAACAACTTTTTCAGAAAATCGTAGTCTTCGTTGCTTTGATCTGTATCATTCCAGAATATCACAGGTATTCTCCAATACTCATCATAATGTTCTTTCCAGGACTTCAATGTTTTTGACAACATAATCAGAACAAGATAATAATCATCAGACCAGTAAATACTCCTATCTTCATAGTAATCTTGTAAAAGAGAAAACTCAGATAAGTATTTATCAATAATAATCTCAACAAATGCCTTATCATCTCCATAACTGCAAGAAGAGGCATTCATATAGTCCTGATATTCGTCAGTTCCTTTTATTATTAGATAAAACTTACGAACCATTTCTATTTCTTCAGACCAAGAGATCTTATAGTTCTCCTCTTTACGACGGAAATCCTTATTATCAGAGATCTGCTTAATGAATTTATTCTCAATAAAGCGAGTATTAGGATTTAAATCTTGTTCTGTAGGAAGAAGTTTGTTTTTTGATTCTTCGATTCTTTGTTCTGCAAAGCGAGCTAATTCAACCAGAAAAGAAAGCTGGTGTATGTATAGTTCGTACAATTTATCAATACCTGTAATCAGTTGTTTCTCTCCTTGAGCAAGGTTATCATTATCTGATTGTCTAAAAGCATATAAAGCTTGTAAAACCTTTATTCTCAAATGCCTTCTACTTAACATAAACTATTAATGAGCGTTAAATTAGTAATTATAAACCAGCTAAATTTTCTCTGCAAAAGTATACAAATTCTTCATTCTCTAAAGAAAAAAGAATCAAAATTATTTCTCAATTCAAAAACTTAGGAAGGATCTAAATATTATATATTGATATATATATAAAATGTGTTATGCTATTATATGGTAAAACAAGAGTTAAACAACTCATATCTTACTATATCTAAACACTTTAAATTTATATTTATTACAAATAATAAGATCTATAACATAGATTGCTATCTATCTAAATATTGAATATATTCTTCTCATATCATCTATTAATCAATCCTACTAATATCAATAAATACCCCTTTAGAAAGTTTATTTTATTCAAAATCTATGATTTCTTTAAATTCAAAAAGCCTTTTGATACTGCTTCTATGTAAATATTTTTTTATTTTTGCCCTAGAGGAATAATACAAAACCAGCAAATATTTATGGAAGAGCAAGAAAATGTAGAAAAAAGACCCGATGTCTTTTCCCAAGTTGTAAGAGCCGGGAAACGCACTTATTTCTTTGATGTTAAAGCTACCCGAGCAGGAGATTTCTTTCTCACTATCACTGAAAGTAAAAAAAGATATGCTTCCAATGGTGCTGTTTCCTATAAAAAACACAAAATTTACCTTTACAAAGAAGATTTTGAGAAATTTAACATTGCCCTAAAGGAGACACTTGATTACATTAATGATAAACAAAGTGAAATAACAGATCTTACTGAACCTTTGCTTTCAGCAGCATCTGTTGATCTTGAGTTTGAAGATTTAGACATCGAAAGAGAAGAATAAAACAATTTTGATTCTTATCAAGAAATATGTTTTTGGCTACCAGTTTCTGGTAGCCTTTTTTATATCCCATAAATCCATACAATACATCAACAAGCTAGTATACAACATATTATATGTATGTATGCATGACATAAATACCTAAAAAAGGTATAATTATTAATATAACACCTTAAACAACTAGGATTAAAGTTATTAACAATTTGAGGAATTCTACAAATTTATTGTTATATTAGTAGACCATCCAAATAAATTTCTCTCACGTTAACCATTCATTATGGGTAAAGTAATCGCAATTGCCAATCAAAAAGGTGGAGTAGGTAAAACTACAACTTCTATTAATCTTAGTGCTAGCTTTTCTGTATTAGAACACAAAACACTAATTATCGATGCTGATCCTCAGGCTAACGCGACTTCTGGTGTAGGTCATGATCCTAAAAATATTCAATCTAGTATTTATGAATGTATACTAGATAATATTGACCCTCACAAAGTCATATTAAGCACAAAAACTCCACACTTAGATATACTTCCTGCACACATAGATCTTGTAGGCGCAGAAATTGAAATGATCAACATGCCTTCAAGAGAAAAAGTAATGAAATCTGTAATTGATAAAGTCAAAAATGAATACGATTATGTAATAATTGACTGCTCCCCTTCTCTAGGATTGATAACAGTAAATGCGCTTACTGCTGCAGACTCTGTTATTATACCTGTACAATGTGAATATTTTGCACTTGAAGGTCTTGGTAAATTATTGAATACAATAAAAATAGTACAGACAAGACTGAATAAAGACCTTGATATCGAAGGTATTCTTCTTACAATGTTTGACAAAAGATTAAGGCTCTCTAAGCAAGTTGTTGAAGAAGTAAAAACTCATTTTCAAAACATGGTTTTTAATACAATAATTAATAGAAACACGCGTCTTAGTGAAGCACCTAGCTTTGGTGAAACAATTATTATGCATGACGCTAATAGCACTGGAGCTATTAACTACCTTAATCTTGCCAGAGAAATCATTAATGCAAAACAACTCAATACTACTGAACACTGCTAATTCAATACAAAATCTATGAAGTCGAAAAAACAAGCCTTAGGCAGAGGCCTCCATGCTATATTACAAAGTCCTGAAACTGATATTACATCTAAAGACATATCAGGTCAATTCGTTGTAGGAGCTGTAGCCGAAATAGAAATAGATAAAATTGAGCCTAATCCCTTTCAACCCAGAAAAGACTTTGAGGAATTCGAATTAAATAACTTAAAGAAATCTATCTCCGAGTTAGGGGTTATACAGCCTATCACTGTCAGAAAACTTGGATATGACTCATATCAGATAATTTCAGGAGAAAGAAGATGGCGTGCATGTAAAGGGAATAGTATGAAAACTATTCCTGCGTTTATCAGAGTTGCCAATGATGAGCAAATGCTTGAAATGGCACTGATTGAAAACATCCAAAGAGTAGACCTTAATCCTGTCGAAATTGCGATAAGTTATAAAAGGCTACTAGAAGAGTGCTTACTCACTCAAGAAGAATTAAGTGAAAGAATTGGTAAGAACAGAAGTACCATTGCTAATTTTATTCGTCTCTTAAAACTACCTCCATACATTCAATTAGCTTTAAAAAAGAAAACTATCAGTGTTGGACATGCCAGAGCTATATTAAATATTGAAGACGAAGAGTACCAAAAGAAAATCTTCAATCTTATTATTTCTCAGAACTTAAATGTAAGACAAGTCGAACAGCTTGCTAAGAATCAAAATGTCAAAAAGACTTTAAAGAAAGTCAGCTTACCTAAAGAAATTATCCATATCCAGAATTCTCTAATGGAAGCATATAAGACAAAAGTTGAAGTCAAAAGAAATGAGAAAGGAAATGGAAAGCTTATGATCAATTTTAAATCTGATGAAGATTTGGAAAGAATTGTAACTTTGCTTTCTAAATATTAAAATTGAAACACTGTGATTAATTCTTTTTCTTTTAGAACTATTACAATAGTATTATTGAGTAGTATTCTATTCTTGAGTAATTATACCTTTGGGCAAAATCAACAACCTATCAAAACTGATCAAGAAACTAGTTTGGTAGTAAAGAAAAAACATTCTCCCAGAAAAGCAGTCTTATTATCTGCTATACTACCTGGAGCTGGTCAATTTTACAACAAAAAATATTGGAAAATACCTATAATCTATGCTTTGGGTGGAGCTGCTGGGTATGCTATATCTTTTAGTAAAAATGAATATGATCGATTCAGAGTTGCTTTCAACTTCAAATCTCAAAATAAAAAAGGTACTCCTCCTAACGAATTAGTCAATAAATATTCTGTTGAGCAATTAAAGCAAGGCAAAAACATTTATCAAAGAGATTTCCAATTTAATATCATTTTAGCAGGATTGTTATATGCGCTAAACATTGTTGATGCTGCTGTTGATGCACATTTATTTGATTACAATGTCAATGATGATCTATCTCTAAAGCTAGATCCTTGCATAAATAATAATTTTAATCCTAACTTATATCGCTTCTCTAATGGTGGTTATATCCAACCAGGGCTCAAACTTACTATCAAACTTAAATAAGACAAAAACCATTATTATCCTTGAATAGATTCTCTATACTTATGATGTCAATAAGCTATTATAGATATCGTACAAGCAGGATCTATATAAAATAATATCCTGATTTCAAGTCTAAACCTTAATTTATATATATCATGAAAATAGTTCTTGTCGGTTACGGCAAAATGGGTAAAGAAATAGAAAAAATTGCTCTGGAGAGAGGTCACCAAATAATAGCAACAATAGATAATACCGAAGATTGGACAACTAAAACTGAGTCTATTCAAAGTGCTGATGTAGCTATTGAATTCAGTGTGCCTAAAGCTGCTTATAATAACATCTGTAATTGTATCAATTCAACCCTCCCTGTAGTGGTAGGCACTACAGGATGGTATGATCATTTTGATGAGATTGTTGATAAGTGTAAAGATAAAGGCTCTGCTTTATTGTATGGTAGTAACTTCAGCATTGGTGTTAATATCTTCTTTGAAATCAACAAGAAGTTGTCGAAACTTATCTCTCAGTATCCTGAATATTCTGCTCATGTTGAGGAAACTCATCATACTGAAAAACTGGATGCCCCTAGTGGTACTGCTATTTCTATTGGAGAACAACTTATAGATAATAATTCTAACTATAATAAGTGGGAATTATCGGAAGACTTAAAAACTGACAATGAGAAAACACTTCCTATAAAGGCGAATAGAATAGAAAACATCCCCGGAACTCATTCTGTAACTTGGGACTCTGAAATTGATGAAATAAATATTTCTCACAGAGCAAAAAGTAGAAAAGGTTTTGCTTTAGGGGCAGTTCTTGCAGCAGAATTTATTCATAATAAGAAAGGTGTCTTTACCATGAAAGATCTTTTGGACTTGTAGTACATGTATAAGCTTATTTTGAATTGAACTGACATTCAAATACTAATTATAAATCAACGTTAATTATTTAATACAAGGCTGACAATGTCATATTGCATAAACCATGGGGGTCAAGAAATATATACTTTTTGATCTGTTTATCAATATTCATTTGTATTTTCGCCATAAAACCAATATTTTAATTATATATATTTATGTTAGGATTCGTATTACTTGTTCCAGCTTTATTAACCATTCCTAGTATATTTGCTTGGAAACTATTTGAAAAAGCGGGGGTCGCTGGATGGAAGACATTAATTCCTTATTATAATCTTTATGTATGGCTTAGGATAGTAAAGAAGCCATTATGGTGGTATATTATTCTGCTCATCCCTTTTATCAACATATTTGTATATATGCTGATGCTTATTGAGATGATTAAGTGCTATAATAAGTTCAGACTCATTGATCAGGTACTTGTTGTATTATTCCCATATATATTTATGCCATGGCTATCAACAAAGGAAAAGTTTACCGATCCTAAAGATAGACCTAAGATAAAAAAAGGCCCTGTCAGAGAATGGGTAGATGCTATCTTATTTGCTGTTATTGCCGCTACTATCATCAGAACATTCCTTGCTGAAGCTTATACAATCCCTACATCATCAATGGAAAGTAGTCTATTGGTTGGAGATTATCTGTTTGTGAGCAAGCTGGCTTATGGCCCTAAAACTCCAAATACTCCCCTTTCTTTCCCTTTTGTTCATCATACTTTACCTATGACAAAAGATACAAGATCCTATCTGGATTGGATAAAACTCCCTGATTATAGGTTCCCTGGTTTTGGACATGTAAAGAAAGGTGATGCTGTAGTATTTAATTATCCAGCTGGTGACAGTGTGTCATTAAAATATCAAAGTCAGAAGTCTTATTACGATCTAGTAAAAGAATATGGCAAAGAAAATGTCCTCAATAATCCAGCTATATATGGTAAAGTTGTCTACAGACCTGTAGATAAAAGAGAAAACTATATCAAGAGATGTGTTGCTACTGCAGGGGATACTCTACAAATAAAGAATAAGATGGTTTACATAAATGGTGAGATGCAAGCTCCTTCTATCAACCAGCAATTTATGTATTTCATCAATACTGATGGCACTCCTATATCTCCTTATTACTTCGATCAATACGGAGTTTATGAGTACTATAGAACTAATAACCCTAGCAAAACGCTTGCTTTTATGACAAAGCAAGCTGCTGCACAAATCAAGAAACTACCTAATGTAAGACAAGTAGTAGTAAAAGAAGATGAACCGGGTTATGCTAATCCTAGCATGTATCCTAACGATACTTCTTTGTTCCATTGGAATGTAGACAACTATGGCCCTATATGGATACCTAAAAAGGGTACTACTATAAAGCTTACTAAAGAGAATATAGCTCTATACAAAAGGGTAATCACTGCATATGAATGCAATGATTTCAAACAAAAGGATGGTAAAGTTTATATTAATGGTAAAGAAACTAATACTTATACCTTCAATATGGACTATTACTGGATGATGGGTGACAACAGAGATAATAGTGCTGATTCAAGGTTTTGGGGATTTGTTCCACAGAATCATATCGTCGGTAAAGCATTCTTTGTATGGCTATCATTAGATAAAGACAAGCCATTAAGTGATGGTAAGATAAGATGGAATAAGATGTTCCGTACAGTTAAATAAACTATATTTGTATATAATTACTACATATTATATATTTGAAAGGGATACTACAAAGTATCCCTTACTTTAAATTCTCCCAACTAATCCTAATTTCATTAATTTCAACTCATTAATACTTGCCTTACCATGAACAAGAAATTGTATATCCTATCTTTTCTTATCTCTTTATGTTTGGTAGGATTTGCTCAAAAGTCCGAGAAAGTTTTTACTGGTGAACTGAAGTATCATATCAGTTATCCTGGTTCTGATCTTTCTGACAGCGAATTAGATCTTCTCCCTGAAGAGATGAAAATGTATATTGGTAAAGACAAAGTCAAAACTTCTTTACCTTCAAAAATGGGTTCTACTGAGATTATATTTGATCTTGATGAGAAAACATCTACTGTTTTAGTGGATCTTACAGGTAACAAATATGCTATCAAGTCACCTATTAAAGAAAATAAAGCTGATACAATACCTCCTCATATCACTGAAACTAGCGATACTAAGGAGATAGCAGGTTATAACTGTAAGAAGATTTTCCTTACTGTTTTTGATGAAAGTGGCAGACCTAAACCTAAGATCACTATATATGTTACAGATGAGATCTATAACCCTAAGGCTTTCCAATTTATGCCAGAGTTTAAAAATCTTCCGGGTTTTCCTCTTGAATATGACATATTGAATGGTGAAGTTCCTCAGAGACTTACCGCCATACAAGTAGAGCGTAAATCTGTCTCTAAAAGAACTTTCAAGATACCTAAAGGATATAAGATACATCCTGTATACGAAATACAACGTAATTATTAATACTTAATCATTATGAGAGCAGTCTTAAGACTGCTTTTTTAGTTTCATTTCTCACATAGGTTTTTATACCTTTGTCGTGTTTAATATTGCTTTATCCCATGACAAAAAGATCTCAATCTAAGAACAATCAGACTTCAAGAAATAGTAAAACTAAAACAACAGCAAAAGTAAAAACTGCTGACAAAATACTTAACCAAGAGAACCTTATAAGAATAACCGGATTTTTTCTGGTGTTCATCTCTTTATTTCTGACTGTATCATTTATATCATTCATCATTAATTGGCTGAATTGGGACAGAAATGAAATAATCAATGATACTTCTTTCTTCCGTCTACTGTTTGATCAAAGTATAGAAAACCAAAACTTAGGTGGAAAGTTAGGCCAGTGGGCTTCTATACAGATGATAAAGAATGGCTTTGGTATCGCTACTTTCTTTCTTATAATCTTCCTGTTTGCCTTTGGTGTAAACCTAAGCGCACTAAAGAAGGTCTTCCCTCTTCTCAAGTTATTACGCACTTTGCTAATGAATACAGTATGGTTATCATTGGCTCTGGGTTTCTTTCTTATAGATACACAATATGACATCTTCGCTGGCTTCTTCGGATATCAGCTAAATAAATGGCTTATAAGCTTGGTAGGAACTCCGGGAACAGGTCTTATTATCTTATTTATTCTATTAAGCATAACTCAAATAAGATATAAATTCCCTCTGAATTTCATTAATTGGGCTTATAGTAGTGTCTCTGAGTGGTATAAAAACAAAATAGAAGAACTTGCTATTAAAAAAGAAGAAGCTCAGCAAAGACAAGAAGAGTATGATAGACAAGAACATGAAGAACCTGAAGCTTTTAATGAAGATACTACTGAAAAACAAGAGGAGTCAGAATATATAAGACAAGATGAAGATCAACCCTTTAATTATTATGTAAGGAATCCTGAATATGATAGTTTGTCGGCTTTAGCTAAGAATCAAAAGATCAAACAAACCGAAGAAACTCCTATTCCTGATGAAGAGATCTCAAAGAATACACTACAAGATATTATAAATAAACATCAGTCACATATTGAGAATCAAGAGAGCAATGCTTTCAATGATATTGATATTGCAAGCATTGAACAGGCTACCATTCCTCAACAAACAATTGCTGAAGAAGAGGAAATCCTTATGGAAACCAATAATGTTGAAACTGATGAAATAATTGATCCATCGCAACAAGACCGACAAGGCCTTGATACTTGCTTCGATCCAAAATTGGATTTATCAAACTTCCAGCTCCCTCCTATCGACCTGATGACTGACTATGGCGCAAGCAATATCACTGTAGAAAGAGAGGAACTAGAGGAAAATAAAAACAGAATTGTTGATACTTTAAACAACTATGGTATAAAGATCGACAAAATCAGGGCTACCATTGGGCCTACTGTTACTCTATATGAAATTATCCCCGCTCCGGGAGTTAGAATATCAAAAATTAAGAACCTTGAAGATGATATCGCCTTAAGTCTTTCTGCTCTAGGTATACGTATTATCGCCCCTATCCCAGGAAAAGGGACTATAGGTATAGAGGTTCCTAACCAAAATCCTGAAACTGTTTCCATGAGATCTGTTATTGCATCCAAAAAGTTTCAGGATACTGATATGGCCTTACCTCTGGCTTTAGGTAAAACAATATCTAATGACACCTTCGTCATCGATCTGGCTAAAATGCCTCACATGCTTATGGCTGGAGCTACTGGACAAGGTAAATCTGTTGGTATAAATGCTATCCTAGCTTCTCTTCTATATAAGAAACATCCCGCGGAACTTAAGTTTGTTCTTGTTGATCCTAAGAAGGTAGAACTTAGCTTATTCAGTAAAATAGAAAACCATTATCTTGCTAAATTACCTGATACAGAAGATGCTATTATCACTGATACATCTAAGGTAGTTAGTACTTTGAATTCTCTTTGTATAGAGATGGATACTAGATATGAGCTACTGAAGAATGCATTATGCCGTAATATAAAAGAGTATAACAAGAAGTTTATAGAAAGGAAGCTTAACCCTAATGACGGGCATAAATTCCTTCCTTATATTGTACTTGTTATTGATGAATTCGCAGATCTTATTATGACTGCCGGCAAAGAAGTTGAAATGCCTATTGCACGTCTTGCCCAGCTAGCCAGAGCGATTGGTATTCACCTGATTATTGCAACTCAACGCCCATCTACAAATATTATCACTGGTATTATAAAGGCAAACTTCCCTGCTCGTATATCTTTCCGTGTGATTTCTACTATTGACTCCAGAACTATCCTTGATAGTGGTGGTGCAAATAACCTTATAGGCAAGGGGGATATGCTACTGTCTACAGGTAGCGACCTTACAAGAATACAATGCGCATTTATTGATACTCCTGAAGTAGAAAAGATTACTGATTATATAGGTGAACAAATGGGATATCCTAGTGCTCATATATTACCTGAATATAGTAGTGATGGTAATGAATCTGGCGGAAAAAATGCTGATTTGGATCAGCTGGATGCACTATTTGAGGACGCTGCACGCATTATTGTTCAGACTCAACAAGGGTCGACATCTATGTTGCAACGAAAATTAAAACTTGGATATAACAGAGCTGGCAGGATTATTGATCAATTAGAAGCTATAGGTATTGTTGGACCCTCAGAAGGATCTAAAGCCAGAGAAGTATTAGTAAAAACAGAGGAAGATCTCAACATGATTCTTAATAACTTAAATTAAATTAAAACATACAATATATTCAATATGAAAAAGATTAATCTTGTTCTACTATCTTTATTAATGGGGATTAGCACTATTACTTATGGACAGAAGAAGAAAGCTGAAGATATACTTAAGAGTGTAACTGACAAAACGACATCTTATAAAGCCGTTAAAATAGACTTTTCTCTATTAATGACCAATGAAGAAGCTGACATTAATGATGAAAAGACAGGTACCCTATTCCTTAGTGGTAACAAGTTTCGTCTTGAAGTTCCCGGGCAAATAGTTATTAGTAATGGCAAAACGACATGGACATACCTTGAAGATGATGAAGAGGTTATGATCAATGATGTAGATAATGATGAAAAAAGTATTACTCCTAACAAACTGCTAACCTCATATAATGACAATTATAAAGTAAAACTAAATAAGAGTGCTGAAGCAGGCATAAATACTAAAGTAGTTGATCTACTGCCTAAGGAAGATGAAAACTTTAAAAAGATTGAAATCTATATCAACACTAAATTGAATCAGATTGAAAAGTTTATTATCTATGATAATAACAACAGTGAATATACATATAACATAGATAAATTTATCCCTAACCCAAAGGTGACTCCTTCTACTTTTGAGTTTTCTGAAAAGGAATTTCCTGATGCTGATATCAATGATATGAGATAAAAAATATAAAGCTTATGCTAAGGCTGACTACTGATAGTCAGTCTTTTTTTTGCTCTATTATTTTATAATACTTACAATCTGTAATCCTTCCCTATCTTATGTAATCACTGAAATTATTCCCCTTATAATACTAACTATAGATACTAAATGACATTTAGACTATAGTCTCACTGCTCGTGACTATAGATACTGAACATCCATGACTATAGATACTCAACATCCATGACTATAGATACTCAACATCCGTGACTATAGATACTGAACATCCGTGACTATAGATACTCAACATCCGTGACTATAGATACTCAACAACCGTGACTATAGATACTGAATAACCGTGACTATAGATACTGAATAACCGTGACTATAGATACTGAATAACCGTGACTATAGATACTGAATAACCGTGACTATAGATATAGTTGGATTTTGCTCAGTAGAAGACTTAAAGATAGTCAACAAATGAGATAGCATTATTAATTCTATCTTCACCAAGTCCTGAAACGACTTTATAGTTAAAGCCATAAGATTTCAGCTCTTTTTCATACCACTTGAACAAAAATTCTCTTTGATTGGGGTGCTCTCTCATGGGATCATATTCCCATGGAATATCAGTATTACAAAGTAGATAAAGGTCGTAATGATTCTGTTTTATTGCTTGTTCAATCCATTCCGGACAATGGCCAAAAGCATGAATTGCCCATATTTTTATAACAATTAACTCAGTATCACAGAAAATAAAACTATCAGCCTTTTGCATCAACAATGCTTCATTTTCAATTTGTTTTCTTGCAATATGTTCCAGATCTGTAATCTTATAATTCAAGTCCATACCTTCGCAATACTCTCTGGCATATTCAGAAACATAGGGTGACTTAAAGTGCTCTGCCAGTTTTAGAGATAGATAAGATTTTCCTGTAGACTCAGGGCCTGTGATAGCAATTCTTTTAACATTCATTTGCAATAACCTTCTTTTCAACACTATCAATCTTATTTCTCCATTCCATATAGCCCATTATAGCAAGGATAAAGAATACAAGAAACTGGAAACTTGAGAAAACCAAACCTTTAGAGAAATACAGAGGTATAGATATAAAATTACCAACCATATAATAAACCCAATTCTCTATCTTCTTCTTTGTCATCATAAACATAGCAACAATAAATATGGCTGTTGTCAATGAATCCCAATAAGGAACATCAGAATCAGTAAAGTTTGAGATCACATAACTCAATATCACAAATAATCCGGCAGTAATCAATATATGTATTAGTCCATTTTTACGGCTAAGCTGACTTATAGGAAGATCATAATTCTTTTGCGCATCCTTCCTCGACCATCTATACCATCCATATATACTCATCACGAAATATATAAAGTTAATCCCCATATCTGCATACAAACGAGCATCAAAACAGATCTTTACATAAATAAGTACGTTTACAATCCCCACAGGAAAGACCCAAACATTTTCTTTTTTTGCCAGCCAGACACTTAACAAACCCATCACAACGGCTACTCCTTCCCAGATAGAAGTCTGCTGCACATTGGACAAAAACATTTCAAAATATTCCATTTAAACTTAATATGTGTTTCACTAATAAATAATTGTGCAAAATTATAAAACATGAATTAATATCAACAAATAAACACTTTATATATTATTTCATAGTAACTTTATGATACAAAATATTAATAACCAAGTAATTATAAAATTATGAAAGCGAACAAATATATATATATACTTCTTGTCTTTATAGGAATTGCAAGTTGTAACAATCATGTTCCAACGATATCAAAATCAATGGAAAAAGACGGCATCGTTATACATATTAGCCAAGGAGAAAAGAATCCTCACTCCACTTTAATGGCATTAACCTTAGCCAATAGCTTTATCAATGGCGATCAGGATTTATTGGTATACTTTGATGTTGATGCAATCAATCTCGTCACTAATAATGCTCCTGTAGTCAAGTATCCGGGATACGAAGATTCAGATATGTTGATCAAAGCATTATATGATAATAAGGTGAAAGTGATGGTTTGTCCCGGATGTATGGCTGCTGATAGTATACAAAATAATGACCTTATTCAGGGTACAATAATAAGAGGAAATATGAATTTCTTCTCCTTTACAAAAGGAAGGATAGTAAGTCTGAGTTATTAAAACTCTAAAAGGAAATAAGATTTATCACTAAGGGCTTTATAGCCCTTTTTCTTTTGCCTCTATTTCAATATATAAATCATCATTTGATCATAGAGCTATAACAAATGTTCATCTTCATCCACCAAGAAAGAGATTATAGGTTTTCTGTGGATATAACAGATTAACAAAATCGCTATAATGATATATATATAATACTTCTTTATCTTACTAAATAAATTAATATATTCATGGTAATTATTGCCTACAATCTCATTCAAATCTGTATTTGATAATTTATCTGAAATTAGATATCTTAACTTATGTTGGTTTGAAGGTGTGATAATAATATTGTTCCATGTAGTTTCTATGTAATCATCTATCTCCTTATAATAGTCTTTCAGGCCCACAATATCTATTCGAATATAACCCTTCCGAGTCAATTTTATAGAAGAATATACAAATCTTTTTATAGAATCCTTTTGCAAAACTGACTGAAAAGCCCAATCAACACGTTTTTCATCAGAATTAAACAAGGGTCTCATCAACCATTTATTTCTGATATGCTTCATATGACTGTTGGGTCTGGGGTATTCTTCTCGATTCTTATCATCTATATTTAGATACTTTAATAATAGGTCAAAGTCCTGATAGAAATAATAAGGAATAATAAACCCACTACGGAAATACGAAACTTCAGTATAAAATTTTTGATTATCAACATTCCGTTTAGTATCTACAATTAATCCTAAATGTCTTGTCGTATCCTTATGCATATATTGATAAACTATATCAACAGATTCAAAAGGCTTCTTTAAACTATAATTATTCGATATATCAAGATTAATTTCATTTTTATATAAAGAAACTATAGCATCATTAGCTTTCACAATAGAACTCAAAAATATACAAGCAAATATTATAACATTTCTTATCAGCATTACCCTAACCAAAACAACAGATTGATTTATACTTATTTACAACTTACCACTATAAGTAGATTAAACAATAATATTGTGAGATAAATCTCTACAATAAACTATTGCTCTAATAATACATGTCACCTTTATCTCAAAGGAAATATAAACCAAAAATAACACATATCATGTACAAAAATAAATTTGTTATAATATTATTACTTATTGCCATTGTCTCATGTAATAATCAACATTCAATAACCCAAGACAAAATCATCAATAGTTCCTCTTGGATGGAAGAAATATATAAATACAATCCAGAAATCACATTAAATAAAATTATAATCCCAGGAACTACCAATTCTTCATCAATAAATATAAAAACAGAAAGCATACAAACAGAAGATGCACCTATAACCATAAAACTACAACCTAGAAATATTATAAAAGCGTGGTCTGTAACTCAAGAAGAGAATATCACACAACAACTGAATAACGGAGTTCGCTTCTTATCATTTAAGGTTGACAAACAAGAAGCTTCTTTCTTCGCTGTAAATAATGTATTTATAGAAAACATAAAAAAGTCTCTAACAGAGATATCCTCTTTTTCAGACAAATACTCAAAAGAAGTTGTTATACTCCGATTAATTTGCTCAAAAGAATTACAATATAATGACTTCATTAATATAAAAGATACAGTTCACGAAGTTCTCAAAGAAAAGGTCATCTTTAATCCTAAATATTATAATAATATAAAAATAGGTGATCTATGGAATAATAATACTCCCATTGTATGCTTCATTGATTCATGCCCAGAAACATCTAAATACTTCAATCATTTTCAGTACAACCTATGTACTATCCTTGATAATTGTTCAGAATATTCCTTTTTACAAGATTGTGATATTAAAAGCAACAAAATAAATGCAGGGTATATGTGTGTGACTCCAAAAGAAGTAGAAATACATAATTCTACATTTAAAGCACCACATTCTTTATTCGAAATGAGCAAGAATAATACAAAAACAAAATATTTATTTAAATATATTTTTGAATACACAAACCATAAATATTTACCAAGCATATTTGCTGTAGATTATTATTCTCATTCTGATTTAATAGAGGAAACCATTGCCTTTAACTACTTTAGATCAAAAAACGGAATACGTATATAAATATATAGTAGTTAAAAAAGGGCTTGAATATTTAAATAAAAATCTACACCGACAACCTACAAATCAATATATATCTATGATGTAAAAAATAAACATAAGTATATAGTGTTTTACTTATAGATAATATTCAGGCCATGTTGGAACTACACTATTTCTATAAAGACACAAACGATTATAAGGTTTACGGAAGCGTAATATTCCCGAATCCAGAATCTATAAAACCTGATGATGCATTTAATCTCCTTACACAAAAATTGTCTGATAATATCTATTTCCAGCCTGAAGAATGGAGCATGCCTTCTTTAAATCCAGAAATATGGGATAATAAAAATGGAGATTGGCACCAATTAGATAGATTTAGTATTCCAGACACCATAAATACACATATTATGGAAAGCTCTTTTTTAAAGTGGGTCAAGCACATTAAAGCTTTCAAATAACTTAATCTTGTCAATCCTTTAAAATCTTTATACCTTTACATTTCAATATTTCACCCTTCCAAATAACATTATCTACTATGAATAAAAAGACGATAAGAAGTCATCAGAATTATAATAAAGATAAGTTCACCAAAAGCACTATCTTCGAAAATAAAGACTGCAAAACCTTCTTGATTAATCTGCTTCCTAATCAATGTGTACCTGAACACCAACACAAAGGCAAGAACCTAGTCATATATGTACTTACAGGAAAAGGAAAAGTATCTATTAATAACCAAAAAGAACTAATACAAGAAGGTGATATTCTCAACCTGCAAGAAGACGATCTCTTCTCCTTATCAAATTGCTCAACAAAGAATTTAAGCTGCCTTGTAACTATGTTTAATGTCCAATAAGCACCTTATTCTTTTTGCTACTTCCTGAATAACAACCATCGGAAAGCTTTATTTGCTGGCAAATCAATCTCTTTATTCCAAACTAGACTCATCTGTTTTTCTGCAAAAAAGAATAATACATCATCAGCTTTCACTGTATGACTAACAGTTTTTAATTCTTCAAGAGAAGTATATTTTGTTTTGCTTACAAACATATCCCCCCTATTCTCTTGAATGATAATAGAGATATATCCATCCATATCAAGAGTATTATAAGCCCATTCCAATGCTGAAAACACCTCTACATATTCAAGGAAAAGAGCAAAATGTATCAAATCACATCTGCCTATCATGGGCTTTTCTATATCAAAATCACATTGTATAGTAATCAACTTATCCCCAAAGTAACTGTAACTGCCTCTACATTCCTCAAGATACTCCTCATTGATATCAATAGCATAAATCTCCTCAACAATAGATGAATCAAGATATTCAAGACCATTACCATTAGTACATCCAGGATACACAAAAACATTAGGATGATAAAAGTCAATCAAATCTTTTAATACCTTATTTAAAGTCTGTAATTGCAATACATTATAACTACTCATATGACCTAGATAGTCTTCTTTTGATATCTCTTGCCAAGGATTAACACCTTTATTCTTTACCATTTTCTTTTCGATTAAATTTCATTAGCAAGTATACATAATTTGCCTGCATAAAATAATTATACAAATAAATTATCATTATCTTAGAGTTTCCAACCAAAATACAATTCCATTATTAATCTAATAATCACCTTTATGAAAAAAGAGAAAAGACTCTGGATATGGTTTGGGATAGTTCTTGTATTTTCATTTGCTGTCTTACTCATCTTTGGCGGTGAGATATATCAGAAAAAACCACCTATACCAGAAAGAATAGTCAATGAAAATGGCGATATAATCTACACTAAGGAAGATATCCAAAAAGGACAAAATGTCTGGCAATCAATAGGAGGTCATGAAATAGGTTCAATATGGGGGCATGGTTCGTATGTAGCTCCTGATTGGACAGCAGATTACTTACACCGTGAAGCTCTCGTCATTTTAAATATACTTGCTGATGTAGAGTTAGGCATGAACTATGAAGACCTAACCGACGAATATAAAGCTGCCTTAGAAGTTCAATTACAGAAGTTGATAAGAAAGAACAATTACGATCCGGAGACAAAAACTCTGGTTCTATCAAATCTACGCCAGCAAGCAACTAACGCCAATAATATATATTACACAGGATTATTTACTAATGACCCTGAACTTGATAAACTGAGGAATGCTTATTCAATTCCAAAGAATACTATAAAGGATGCTGACCGAATGCATTGTTTCAATGCTTTCTTGTTTTGGGCTAGTTGGTCATGTATTACAGAAAGACCAGGAGAAGATGTTACATACTCTCATAACTGGCCACCAGATAAAACTATAGGTAATGTCCAAACAGGATCATTGATTATATGGACAGGATTTAGTGTTATCATGCTTCTTATTGGAATAGGACTTTTGGCATTCTATCATGCACGTCAACAAGATAAAGACGAAGGAGTTATGGACTTCCCTAAGAAAGATCCTCTTATAGGACTAGATCCTACTAAGTCCATGAAGTCAACGTTGAAATATTTCTGGATTGTTTCAATCTTATTTATAATTCAGATTATATCTGGTGTAATAACAGCACACTATGGAGTAGAGGGAAATGGCTTCTACGGAATGCCATTAGCAAACATACTGCCTTATTCTATCACAAGAACATGGCATGTTCAGCTGGCTATCTTCTGGATTGCTACAGCTTGGTTAGCAACAGGTCTGTATATGGCTCCTGCTGTTTCAGGACATGAACCCAAATATCAACGACTTGGAGTCAATGTATTATTTGTTGCATTGATTATTGTTGTTGTAGGATCATTGACAGGTCAATGGTTTGGAGTTATGCAAAAACTTGGACTAACAGAAAACTTCTGGATTGGACATCAAGGTTATGAGTATGTAGATTTAGGTCACTTTTGGCAAATTCTTCTATTCGTAGGACTTATCTTATGGCTGGTATTATTGCTACGGGCACTGTTACCAGCACTCAAAAAGAAAACAGAAAGTCGTCCTTTACTTGTAGTGTTTGTAATCGCATCCGTAGCTATTGCATTATTCTATGGTGCAGGGCTTATGTGGGGACAACATACACATCTTTCCATAGTAGAGTATTGGAGATGGTGGGTAGTTCACTTATGGGTAGAAGGTTTCTTTGAAGTCTTTGCCACTGTAATTGCAGCCTTCTTATTTACTCGTATGGGATTATTAAAGGTAAGATCAGCTACAAGAGCAGTTTTATTCTCCACAATTATATTCTTGTTTGGTGGTATTATTGGAACCTTTCACCATCTGTACTTTACGGGAACCCCTCTGGCAGTTCTGGCATTGGGGTCAACATTCAGTGCATTAGAAGTTGTTCCTCTATTATTTATCAGTTATGAAGCTTACCACACATTAAGGTTAAGTAAAGCCTCATCATGGGTAAAGGCATATAAATGGCCAATTTATTTCCTTGTATCTGTAGGGTTCTGGAATCTGGTCGGAGCAGGAATCTTTGGATTCTTGATCAACCCTCCTATAGCTCTATATTATATGCAAGGTCTTAACACTACTGCTGTCCATGGACATACAGCATTATTTGGAGTTTATGGTATGCTTGGTATAGGTCTTACTCTCTTTGTACTTAAAGGTCTTTACAGTAAGAATGTATGGAAAAACAGTGTGATAAGGGTTGCCTTTTGGCTTCTGAATATAGGTCTCTTGTTGATGGTTCTAATCAGCGTATTGCCTGTAGGACTATCTCAGACTCTCGCAAGTGTAAATGAAGGAATGTGGTATGCACGTTCACAAGAGTTCCTAACTCAAGACTATATGACAACATTCAAATGGCTTCGTGTAATTGGTGATACTATATTTGCCATTGGAGCTATTGCCTTAGTTGTATTTATATTTGGCCTTGCCACTGGACATTCATTACGGAAACATGAATATGATATCACAGATGATGATTATCCACAAATCAATAAATAATAAAAGAGGTCTATTGACCTCTTTTTTATATTCCTTGCTATCTACACAACACAGAACCAACTAATAATTTAAACTACTTTTAATATCATTAACTAAGATAAATGTAATAACTTTGCCTCAGCAAGGCCATACGACATACAAATAATGAATAACACATGCTTAAAAGTATCTTTGGAACTACTGGGATCAAGTTGCTTGGTGTAGTTATAAATCTGATTATAATATCTATATCTACCTCAAATTTAGGAGCAACAAACTACGGAATCATCACTCTATTCATATTTGGAATCAGTTTATTTCATTTATCATGTGAAGCTTTGGCAGGAAGTTCAACACTATATTATGCTTCACGTTTATCTATATGGGAAATTTTCTTTCCTGCATGGTCATGGATACTTCTTATAGCTTTGGTTTCTTTTCCATTCCTACATTTACTCTCTCTATTCCCCTCTATTTATTCAGCTACTATCCAGATAGGAACAGAATATTTAATTGTAATTACTGGAATATTTTTAGCCCTTTCAGGAATTAATACAAACTACTTGATTGGTATAAAAAAGATAAAAGCTGTAAACCTAATCTTTCTGGCCCAAATTCTATCAAACTTAGCTTTCTTGTGTATATTCATATATATTCTGGACATAAAAGATTATGCTGCTGGTATATATTCAGCTTCTCTATCATATGTAGTCTCTTTTATATTGAGTGCAATTGTAATATTACCTAGATTATTATCAGAGAAAATCAAACAACCATTCTCTAAGTTTAAAGTTCTATTATCCTATGGATATAAGACTCAAATAGGATCATACATTCTATTTGGTAATAAAAAGATAACTATCCCTTTAATTAAAAGCTTCATTGGTGATGGCCCTTTGGGAGTGTATAATGCAGGAATAAAGATCACTGAAGGTTTTAGAATTATAAGCCAAAGTGTAGCTTTAGTACAGTTTTCAGAGATTGCAAACTCTAATGATAGTGAATATTCAAAGAACATCACCTTATCACTTATAAAAGGAACTACAATCATCACTCTTCTTGGTATCTTAGTTCTGGTATGCATACCAATGGAATTCTTTTCTTATTTCCTTGGGAAGGATTTTAGTGAAGTAAAGCCTATCATTTACTGTCTTTCTCCTGGAGTAATATTATTCGGAGCCAATATAATATTCAGTCATTACTTCTCTGGAACTAATCGCCCTATAATGAATTCTGTATCTAACTTTATAGGACTTATTTCAACAATAATATTCTGTTACTTATTATTACCTAGTTTCGGTTTGATTGGTGCAGGTATTGCAACAAGCTTTGGATATATAGTTAGTGCTATATTTCAACTTATCATCTTTATAAAGATATCTAAAGCCAAAATACATGAACTGATTATAACAAAAAAAGACTATGTCTTATTCAGGGGATATATTAAAGACTTTCTCAAGCAATACAAGAAGAAATCCACAACAGCAAAGTAAAGCTTAATAATAAGCAGGATCATCATCACAGTATATACTTACGATACAAATAAGTATATAAAAGCATTAGGTTATTAAATATTTTATTGTAATTTCGCGCACCTTACCCAAAAAATCATTCTTCCACCACCATTTTATTATCAGTGCAATAATAATATACTGATTTACAGGTTATAAAATCGAACATAATTAAAGAGAAGAAAGAGTAAGAGTATGAAGGAGAAGTTATCTATTCAGGCTTGGATAAGTTTTGGAATTACAAGTATTTTTTCATTGATGCAGTTCTTCCTGCAAGTATCTACAGATTTAATGGCAAAAGATCTAATGCAATCTTTCCATATTGAAGAGGGGAAAGTTGGTTTACTTACCTCAGCTTTTTTCTGGGCCTATTTGGCTGTACAAATACCTGCAGGACTATTAATTGATAAGTTTAGATTGCGTAATGTTCTTATTGCTGCTTCTGCATTTCTTGCAATAGGATGTTTACTTTTTGCATTATCAGGCAATTATTCTCTTGCACTTGCCAGTAGATTCATTATGGGACTGGGTGCAGGTTTTGGATTCATAGGAATGCTATCAGCAATTGGAGAATGGTTTCCAGCAAAGATATTTCCTTTGATGCTAGGCATTGGGGAGCTTGTTGGAATGGTTGGTACTTCAGCAGGACAAGTAATAGCACCACATTTTGTTATAGATAATGGTTGGAGATCTCTTATGATATTACTTGCTATAGTTACAGCAATCATATCATTATCAATGATATTCTTCCTGAAGAACAAAGGGAACTCTAATGGTAACAATCATATTACTATCAGCAATCTAAAGAATTACTTATCAAGTATAGCAAAGAAGAAGTCTATATGGGCGGCAGGTTTGTTTGCTTGTGGAGGGTTCTCTATAATTACAGTATTTGTTGATGTATGGGGAGTTCCTTTCCTCGAGAACGTATATGGTTATAGTTATCTGCAATCTACAAGTTGCATGGCATATATTCTTGCTGGTGTAGCTATTGGAGGCCCAATACTCGGTTGGATTGGTGGTAAAACCGGCCAGATACGTAGAACGATGGGAATTGGAGGTTTTACAAGTCTTGTGTTATTAATATTGATACTTACACACCTCGACATAGAGATACATATATTCCGAATAATGTTCTTCCTTATAGGTATGGGGTGTAGTGCATATCTATTACCCTTTACTCTTGTAGGTCAAAATATTGAAGGAGATCAGAAAGGAACAGGAATAGCCTTTGCAAATACACTATCACTTGTTGGAGCGATATTACTACAACCAATAATAGGTACAGTAATAGCAAGTATGAATGATACATCGAGCAACTATGATGCTTATACAACAGCTATATGGATACTTCCTTTATTTATATTTATTGCGATGTTATCTGTATTCTGGACAAAAGAAAAGAAACATATATAATGCATAAAAAAAGAGAAGCAATAGCTTCTCTTTTTTTATATCTGTTAGTTCTTATGTATCCATTGACTTATATCTCCAATAACATAAGCAGCAATATGTCCGGTCTTTTCATAGTCCTTAGGGTTCGCTTTACCTTCTCCTTCTATCATCAAATGATTCAACTTTTTATATTTCTTAAATGTAGCCTTTGACTTAGGTAATGCCCTCTTCCATCCTTTATAATCTACCATCGTGACTTGATAGTCTCTTTTCCCTTGAAGAAACAGATACTTTTGTGGAGTTTTCAAGGCTGTTTTCAACGGTGAATAATCAGCCAAAGACAACCAGAAAGAAGCCTTTGCAAACAAATACATTTTATCTGGATCTACATCGGTTTTATTAGGTAGTTCCTTAATTTCCTGAACTGTTTTCTTTACATATTCTATTTTCTTTCTTTCTGTTTTAGATACCTTTCCATCAAAGTTAGCCAAGAACTCCATTTGTTCAGGCATGATATCTTCTATTCTACGGGAAGGACCTGCCATAGAAATAGCACCCTTTATAAAACTTGCTTCCTCTGCGATCATAGGAGCAAGATATCCCCCGAGACTATGACCTAAAACAAATACTCTTTCTGAATCTACTTTTGGATGTTTAGATGCCAATGTCAAGGCAGCTACAGCATCATCAACTGCAAGTTCTTTTATAGTATTGCATTTATTAGGATGAATACGGGAGCGTTTATCATAACGCAAAACAGCTATTCCTTCTTTTGCCAACTCATGAGCAAGATCTTTGAACGGCTTATTTTTCAATATAGTCTCGTCTCTATCATGCGCACCAGTGCCATGAACAAGAATAACAACAGGAAAGTTATCACCATCTTTAGGTATAGTCAGAAGTCCCTCTAATGGAGTATCTCCTGCATTTACAGTTACCTTCTCTTCATAATAATCATCAGTCTCTTCAGGAGGAATATTAATTGGAGTAGATTTAGGTAGGAGGCGGATATATTCAATTAGTCCCTGAGCATCATAATTCAGCTTCATCAATAGATACATCTTTGTAAACTTCAGAGTAGTTTTTGTCTTCAACCCATCAATCTGAATCTTATTATGCTCTACATATACACCCTTAGACTTATTGAACTTACTCCAAATGCTTTTCAGCTTTTCTTCAGAGATCAAAGCCTTTACCTTATCGTTAAACATACCACGGGCTTCTGTATATTTCTCATGACTGATCAATTCAAGAAACTTATCTGTAGACTTTCTTATCTCATCTTCGCTATTCTGGGCATTTATGAATAATGAAGACAACATTATACATGTAAATAGTAAATACTTTTTCATTGTTCTTACTTTTAATTTCACGGTATGACTAAAAAAATAATTGAGGGTTACAAAATATCAAAACATACAAAATCCCTTCCCGCAAAAGAATACAACACTAAATCATTTATAATATTAGCTTTACTTGCTCTTGATAAGTAAAGAAGTTAAATTAGTATTACAGTTTACTTGTTGCTTTAGATTCTTATATATATTTTGGTTTCCTGAGTCTGATTAATATATAATCGAATTTAATATAATGTTAACTATATTTGACTAAGATTGTAATAAAGAAAGTACTCTATTAATAATACACCATACATTTTCTAGTTTTAGGTAAATAAATTATTCACTAATGGCAGAAGTTCAATATACTGAAGATAGTATCCGGTCACTCGATTGGAAAGAACATATAAGATTACGTCCGGGAATGTATATCGGTAAGTTAGGAGATGGCTCCTCTCCTGATGATGGTATTTATGTGCTCATCAAAGAGATCATAGATAACTCTATTGATGAATATATGATGGGGCATGGAAAGAAAATAGAGATTGACATATACGAACAATCCGTAAGAGTCAGAGATTATGGTAGAGGCATGCCTTTAGGCAAGGTGATAGACTGTGTCTCTAAGATCAATACAGGAGCAAAATATGACTCCAAAGTCTTCAAGAAAGCCGTAGGTCTTAACGGAGTTGGAACAAAAGCAGTAAATGCATTGAGTTCTTACTTTAAAGTACAGGCTATAAGAGAAGGTCAATGCAAGATTGTAGAATTCAATTGTGGGAATGTAGAAAGCGAACATCAAATATGTGAATGTAATGAGGAGAATGGTACTATCATTACTTTCATTCCTGATGAAAGCACCTTTGGAAAGTATCACTTTATACTTGACTATGTCGAAGAGTTACTATGGAATTATGCATTCCTTAATAGTGGACTGAAGATATACCTCAACGGAAAAGTTTTTCATGCAAAGCGTGGTTTACTTGATCTTCTTGACAGAAATATTGAAAAGCAAGAAAACGTAATATATCCTTATATACACATAAAAGAAGATGACTTTGAATGTGCATTCACTCACTGTGAGAAACAGTATGGAGAGGTTTATTATTCGTTTGTAAATGGTCAACATACCACTCAGGGGGGGACTCATGAAGCTGCATTCAAAGAGTCGATAATAAAAACTATCAGAGAGTTCTACAATAAAAACTATGATACTTCTGATATCAAAACAGGGCTTTTTGCTTCTATCAGTATCAAGATACAAGAACCTGTATTTGAATCTCAAACAAAGACAAAGCTAGGTTCTCTACATATTGAGCCGGGAGGTACAAGCATAAAGAGCTATGTGAATGATATCATCAAAAGAAAGCTAGATAACTTCCTGCATATAGAATCCGCAACTGCCGAAGCTCTTCAGAAAAAGATCATTCGTTCTGAAAAGGAAAGAAAAGAGCTTGCTGGCATCAAAAAACTAGCTAAAGATAGTATCAAGAAAGCCAGTTTACATAACAAAAAACTAAGAGACTGTAGAGTACACAGAAATAGTAAAGATCAGGATAGGTTAAACACCACTATCTTCATCACTGAGGGAGATTCTGCTAGTGGCTCTATCACAAAGTCGAGGAATGTAAATACTCAGGCAGTATTCAGCCTTAAAGGAAAGCCTTTAAACTCCTATGGCCTTAGCAAGAAAATTGTATATCAGAATGAAGAATTCAACTTGTTGCAATCTGCATTAAATATAGAAGAAGGCATTGAGAACCTCAGATACAACAATATTGTTATTGCTACTGATGCTGATGTTGATGGAATGCATATCCGTCTTTTGCTGCTTACTTTCTTCCTGCAATTTTATCCTGATCTGGTAAAAGCTAATCACCTTTATATCTTGCAGACTCCTCTATTCAGAGTTCGTAACAAAAAGAAAACATTCTATTGTTATTCTGATGAAGAGAAAATAAATGCTATAAAAGAATTAGGTAAGGCTGCTGAGATCACACGATTCAAGGGACTTGGTGAAATCTCCCCTGATGAGTTTAAAAATTTCATTGGAGGTGAGATGCGTTTAGACCCTGTTATATTGAAAAAAGACGGAACATTGGAAGATATACTCAAGTTCTATATGGGTAAGAACACACCGGAAAGGCAGAGATTTATTATTGATAACCTGAAGGTAGAAGAAGATATAGAAAGTTAATTCTTAACTTACAACTTTTAAAGGGCTGTGATTTATCATAGCCCTTTTTTTATCACATCACCCAAAAACTATTATTTACCACTAAAATAAACAGCTGAATTCACCCCTATTTATCCTATCATTTTTCGTCACTTTTTATATCTAAAAGCGAAAATTGAGAATCCTGTTTTTTGCAAACACTCGAGACTTTGCAAATTTTCCTTAACTTCTATTCTTGCAAAACTTGATTTATCACCCATAAAAATATAGTTAAAACACTGTATTACACCGTAGTATATTCACAAAAAGCACTAAACATCAAATGTTAAAAGATTTAACATTTTTTAACATTTGACCTATTGACAGATTCAATAAGATGATATAAATTTGGTTTAACATTAAGCAATAGAAAAAATGCCGGCAATCACAGACGCTTAATTCTCAATTCAAATTTATTATTAACTAATGCTATAATTTGGTCTTTATTAACCATATAAGACCGCACCCCTTCTATGCCCTAATTTATCGTAGAGAGAATTATAGTACTAAAATTAAAAACAATGAAAACAAAGAAGATCCATTATTCTAACAGAGTAAACCAACTTGTTAAAAATGATAACAATGAAGCCACTTATTACCCTCGTATTACTATCAAAAACAAAGTAGAGGAAGCCAAATTTATTGAATTAGCGACCAAAGGAAAAGGTATCTCACCAGAGATATTTGTAGCTTCAATGGATAGTATGATTAACACTATCAGTGAGATTATTGGCAATGGAGGTTCTTTCTCAAGCAGATGGTTATCCGGTCAAAGCTGTATGAAAGGTTCTTCAGCCAGTGAAGATGAAATATTTGATCCATCAGCAAACACAACTCATTCAATATCAGAAACTCTTCGTTTACCAAGTAATGTAAGAGAGAATATCTTTTCAGAAAAGAATGTAAAGTATATCAGAGAGCAATACTTAGGCAATGGACCTGTAATATTTGAAGTTTGTCAATTCTATCCTTATAGAAAAGATGCTATAGAAAGTGGAAACACAGGCAGATTAAGAGGTAGAAATCTATTCTGTAACGAAGATGAACCCGAATCAGGTGTATTTATTACAGACTCTGAAGGCAACAAAACCAAACTGAATTCAGATTCTCAAAGCCGAGGAAACACTGTATACTTTACAATTCCAAAAGAGACTACAACCGGAGAATATACACTCTCTTTTATAAGTAGTAAGACAAAAGACAATCATGCTGTTCAAGTAGCCCATACAATAACTATTGAATAGGTAATATATTCTTCTATTTACAATCAAGCCAGCTCAATGTGAGCTGGCCTTTTTTATTTATATACAACACTTTACAACCTACTCCAAAAATTTATAGTACTACTACAAACATGTTTGCTTACTGATGCAAGCTTTGTATTGGGGCTATACAAGCCTTGTATTGGGGCTAACATTTCAAAACTCTTACCAATACAAGCTTTGTATTAGGGCTATGCAAGCTTTGTAATAGTCTATTACAAACATGCTTGCTTATCTATGATTTACCTATACAGGTATTTTTACAGATATACTTACTTGAATTACAACACAATAACAAGCTTCAGCAAAGACCTATAAAACAGTAGAGCCAAGGCATACCCTGGCTCTATATATAATGTTATATTAGCGTACTACATCTCCATTTTTGCAGGTTTTCTTTTGCTTTCCATGTATTCGAGCATAATTTGCAATTGAGGCTTAATTTCTCCTTCAAGGTCAGGGAGAGGATGGCAAGAGAGGATATAATCATCATCAAGCTCCGAGTTATACCACCAATCACCCGCAGACCAATAGCAATAAGGTATACTGGCACTCTCAAGATAGCCTATAAACCTTTCCATGGTTTCCTTCCATTTCTCATAATATTCCATATTCACACCATCATATCCATAATCAGCACCGTAAGGAATACCAAATTCACCTACAAATCCGCTAACACCGTACTGATAGCACCAAGCAACAAAAGGAGCAACTCTTCTTACACCTATATCCATATCATTTGGGCCTTGATCCCACATTCCCGGATCATCATCATTCTCATAATAATGACCAGAAGAATCCTTATCAAAATAACAATGGGCTTCGAAAATCACAGGATTATCAACACCTTCAAGGTAAGCTAACTCATGGATATTGGAATTATAAGTAATCCATCTTTCAGCAGAACTCCATTCATAGCCACCAACAACAATTGGGCTATGAGGGTCACTCTCAGAGACAGCATAAATAACTCTTTCAGCCATATCCTTCCATAGTATCCCATTCTCACTAATTTGCTCAAGAGTAGGATCATCATCACCATCAAGCCTATATGGTTCGTTCATAATACCATAAAGCACATTATCAAACTCATTATTGACACAATAATTAGCAAGAGCAGACCAAAAATCCACCAACTTTTGGACAGATACCTTAGCATCAGGATCATCAGAAACAATATTAGTTTCGATCTCTCCATCAACCTCAATATCATAACGACAATAGTTATGCATATCCAAAAGCACCTTCATATCATTACGTTTAGCAGCATCAAGTACAGCATAAACTTTATCCAAATCCTCAGTAAATTCAGTTTGTCCCTCTTCAAAAGGGTATTCTTCAAGGCGTTCCCATCTAAAAGGGAAACGGAACATAGTCATCCCCTGATCTTTATAATATATTATTTCATCTTCAGTTGGATAAGTATAATTATCAGGTGATAAAATATCTCCAAACTCAGCACCAGACAAACTTATAGATGCCAAAGGGCTAAATACTTCTGATTTATTCTTTTTCATGATAATACATAAATATTAAATTATGAAAAGGGAGGGAATAGAGTTAGGAATACGAAATTACTAAAAAGATACAGTAATAAGTTATTGATTTTTACTATAATACACTACCTTAACTGATAATACAAACTTGATGATCAACAAAATGACATATATAAACCATATAGCTTTAAAGCAAATCACTTAGGCAAGTAAAAGACTGTAAATAAGCAAGTAACATTTAAAGACAAGTATAAGCTCCTTGATAAGTTTAAAAAATAATAAAAGAATCAATCCATATATCTCTAATTAAAGATAAGATTCTATTTTTACAGAATGAAGATAATTATATTATGTACAGGGAATAGCTGTAGAAGTCAGATGGCACATGGCTTTTTACAATCGTTTGACAACAAGATAGAAGTATATTCAGCAGGCACACAAGCATCAGGAAAAATCAATCCCAAAGCTATAGAGGTAATGCATGAAGTAGGTATCGATATCAGCAATCATACTTCTGACTCAGTATCTATGTATATGGAAGAAGAGTGGGATTATGTTATTACAGTATGTTCAGGAGCAGACAAAGAGTGTCCTACATTCACAGGAAAAGTAAAAAAACGATTACATATTGGTTTTGATGATCCTTCCGAAGCAGTCGGAACTGATGAGTATATAATGAATGAGTTTCACAGAGTAAGAGACGAGATAAAAGAACAATTTTGGGCTTTTTATAACACTAAAATAAAGCATCTGTTATAGGTATATAAGCAGCAAGCAAAGGCAGTTTATTTATACTTCCCCTCACATTTGAACACTTTCATAAGAGTAGTGTTTCATATTTCTAAAGACAATATTTATGAAAGAACTACAGTCTCTATCTTTATTATTTCTGGCAATCTATTTTGTATTATTAGTTGGAGGTATATTCTATACCAGAAAGAGTAAAGATTCAGTAGATTATTTTTTGGGGGGAAGAAAGTTACCATTCTGGACAATATCAATAGCCTTCATAGCTTCATGGTGGGGTGCAGGTTCAGCAATAGAAACAGCAGATAAAGCATACAATGAGGGTATTTCAGCTTTTATGATATACGGAATGCCTGTATTGTTTTCAGCTTTTATGATTTATATCTTTTCCAAGGCAATCAGGAAGATAGGAACTATAACCCAACCTCAACTACTAGAAGAAAGATATGGCAAGCTTGCAGCATATTTACTATCTGTATTGATATTTATATTTATGACGGTATCAGCAGCGGGGCAGATGGTAGCAATAGGTGATTTCTTCGATACATTTCTGGGCATTAATTACACTTGGGGAGTTATAATAGGGACTGCAATAGTTGTATTATATTCATCAGTAGGAGGATTCAGGGGAGTTGTAATAACAGATATTATACAATTTGTCTTTCTATTAATCACATCACTTCTATTATTTGGTATTGCTTATTATCATTCAGGAGGATGGAGTAATATACAAGATATTGCATTAAATAATAACAAGACAGATTACAACGATATCACCAGTGGTTTTTCCAAGAACGTTATTTATGTTATCACTTTTGGGGCAGCTTGGATGATACAAGCCAATGTATGGCAAAGGATCTCAGCAACACGAACACCAGAAGATGCAAAGAAAATGATAGGCACAAGCTTTCTTACATTTATTCCCTTGTACCTCATGGTCACCCTAACAGGGATGTTTGCATTAGGATTGTTTGATAAGATGCCAGAAGAAGGGATAATAATGGGGATAATCACCAACTATATGTCACCAGTTCTAGGGGCTTTAATGTTTATAGGGATAAGCTCAGCAGTAATGTCAACAATGGACTCACTGATAAACACAGGAGCTTTAGTGTTGAGTGTAGATATCCACAAGAAAATAAAGGAAGACAAACTAAGCTCAAAACAGCTGGTATTATCAGGAAAGATAAGCACCTTGATAGTATCACTTATAGCTATCATAATTGGATTAAGGATACGCTCTATATTAGATGTATCATGGATAGCAGCAGATTTCATTGCTACTGGTGCATTCGTACCTATAGTGTTGGGCTTTTTATGGAAAAAAGGAAATCATAAAGCAGCAGTAGCATCAATGATTTTTGGTATTCTCTTCCCTACCTATAACCTGTTCATCTCATTGGGAATAGATTTACCATCTGCTTGGGAACATGGATCTGCACAGCAAGTACTTATAGGCATGTCAGGATCTTTAATTTTATACACAATAGTGAGTATCTTTACTAAGAGTAATGAAGCTAAAGCAAACCAATTTATAAGAAAAGCAGAACTAATAAAATCAAAAGCCAGCTAAAGAATTTAGATTTAATTATTTTTTAACATTTAGGCTAATAACATGGTTTATAAAAAGTAGTTTATAAAGTCTAAGCTATAAATCACCTATGAAATAGAATTCAATACAACAATTCGACGTTTTCTATTTCAAGATAGAGTTACCTAAAAATGACGCACTATAATATAACTTCAGGTCTGCAAGAACTTGCTAAAGAAAAGCCTCATCTACTATTACAAGGTCTATTCGGAATAGAAAAGGAAAGTCTAAGAGTAGATAAAGAAGCTAAGCTTTCTTCAAACAACCATCCGAAATGCTTTGGGAACAAAGGAGATCATCCTTTTATTACTACTGATTTTGCAGAAAGTCAGGTTGAAATGATCACTCCTCCCCGACCTTCAATCCTTGAAGCACATCAATTTTTGGAGACAATACAGGATGTTGTAAACGAAAATATTGGCGATGAACTATTGTGGCCACAAAGTGCCCCTTGCCTACTTCCTCCATCCAATGAAATAAAGATAGCTCATTTCAGTGCAGACCATCAGGAGAAAAACGATTATCGGAATCAGCTAGCGGAAATATATGGCAAAGAGCGTCAGATGATCTCTGGCATTCACTTTAACTTTTCTCTTTCTGAAGAGCTGATTCAACATCTGGCAAAAAAGCTTCAAACAACAGAAAATATAACAGACTTCTCGAACCATCTATATCTAAAGATGGTCAGAAACTTTATGCGTCATAGGTGGTTGCTGACATGGCTATTTGGAATGTGTCCTATCACTGATCCTGCATACAAAGTCAAAGGGATCAATAGTGGAAAAGATGCATCTATAAATGCCCTAAATGCTATAAGTCTTCGTGTAGGGCCTGAAGGATATAGGAATAAGCATAACTATAACTTTGATTACTCTTCTATTTCTACTTATCAAAAAGCAATCACAGAACTTGTTGATAGTGGCGAGCTATTTAGTGAAAAAGAGCTTTATCTTCCTATAAGACTTAAGTTCACACCTGATTCCCCTGAAGATGTTAAATACATAGAAATAAGAATTCTTGATTTAAACCCTTTCGAGAAAACAGGTGTTGACATTGAAGCTTTACACTTTACACACCTTCTGCTTATCTATTGTTTACTTATTGAAGAGGATAATGAGTTTACAATTGAAGAGCAAGAGAAAGCAACTCAACTTCATGATCTGATTGCATCAAAAGGCTTGCAATGTGATTTGAAGCTTGATAATGGTAATTATGCATATGATGAGGCACAATCTATACTTTATAAGATGACCTCTATGATTAATTCTTTCAACTATCCATTGAATCAAGATTACCTACACACTCTATTACACATTGAAAACCTATCTAAACACCCCAATACCAGAACAGCTCACCAGTTTCTGAATGTTATCAAAAATGAAGGTTATATCAACTTTCATCTTCGCAAAGCCAAGGAATATAAGAGTGATTCACTGGATACAAGTTATAAGTTTCATGGTCTCGAGTATCTGGAATTATCAACCCAATTGCTTTTAAAAGCAGCTATAAAGAAAGGTGTTAACTTTGACATCATTGATCCATCAGAAAACTTTGTAAGACTATTTACCCCATCAAAAGAAGAATACGTTATACAAGCGACAAAAACTTCTCTTGATAACTATAGCAGTATACTGGTGATGGAAAATAAGATTGTCACGAAGAAGGTACTGTCCAAAGAAAGTATAAACACCCCAAAAGGAAAAGAATATCACAAAAACTTCAATGCCCAACCTGCTTTTGAAGACTTCAAAAACAAAGCAATCGTAATAAAACCCAAGTCAACAAACTTTGGTTTAGGGATCAATATTATTACATATAATAACTCTTCTGAGAACTTCTACAAAGCAGTAGAGTTAGCTTATAAATATGATAACAGTCTGCTTATTGAAGACTTCTTTGAAGGAAAAGAATACAGGTTCTTTGTTCTTGATGATAAGGTTGTTGGTATATTACACAGAGTTCCTGCCAATGTTATTGGTGATGGCAAACACACAATAAGAGATCTTGTAGGTATCAAAAACCAAGACCCTTTGCGTGGCATAGGATACAAAACACCACTAGAAAAACTACGAACCGGAGAAGAAGAAGTCTTATTTCTCAAAACTCAGGGTTTAGATATGGATTATATTCCAAAAGAGAATGAGCAAATCTTCCTCAGAGAGAACTCTAATATTAGTACGGGTGGAGATAGTATTGACATGACAGATGCTATACATCCTTCATATAAAGAGATTGCTATAAAGGCGGCCAAAGCTGTAAATGTAAGAATTACAGGACTTGATATGATGATACCTAATATTGACACTCCTGCCAATGATGGCAATTATTGCATTATAGAGATGAACTTCAATCCTGCAATTCATATTCATTGCCACCCTTATCAAGGAAAGAACAGAAAATTGAATGAAAAGATACTGAATTCCTTAGGTTTCTAAAATAAAAAAGGGGCTAGCGTTATTTGCTAGCCCCTTTTTAATGAAATAATAAATTTTATATGCACTTTAATCCTTTCTAATCTATAATAGTCTTAATATTACATATATCAGTAAACTTTACACATGTTGCTGTATGTAATATAACACATTCCATTTGTAATGTTTTTTCACAATGGTTTATCTTAGTATCAGGCACACAGGTATCTGTAATATAACAAGGCCAGTTAGAAGGGTTAGTTCCTCCTACAAAACGATTCATATTATCAGAATTTAACTGTGCTATAGTAGCTTTCTTAAATGTAAGTTTCTTTTTCATGGCTTATAAATTTGTAATTATTTAAAATGGTTAATGAACACAAATAAAGAGAATAAGCCTGAATAATTCATTCAGTAAGCATATAAAATAATGTGCGTACATAAAAAAAGAAGCCGCCAATATTGACGACTTCCATAATACTATTGAATTTACTATAAATGTAAGAACGCATTAATATCTTTTATATACAGTCCTTTGGATTCAATGATTCATTTCCACAATCAGCAACACATGAATAAAACGCTGTTTGTATTGTACAACCTGTAGGACGTGTATTTAAACATTGGCATACAGTATCCTGTTCAGTTTCAAAGCAAAGAGTCCTTGTCTCAGGACAATTGTTATTTGTTCGCACTTGTCCCCCTTTTGCATTATTCAATAGTTCATTATTCAACTTTGCAATAACTTCTTTCTTAAAAGATAATTTGTTTTGTTTGGCCTTCATATTATTTAATTTAAATATAAAACATTGTTTCTACAAAGTAAGGTTATTACAACCTTTAAATGTAAAGCAATCATCATTACCAGAATAATGGCAATCAACTAAAGTTGGTTTTGATATGCACATGCATTTAGACTCTATACAAGTATCTGTATAAATACCAGTTTCTATAGTACAAATTCTAGTAAGAAATCCTCCAGCAGCATTCTTCATCTCTGATTGATTAAGGTTAGCTACAGTGGATTTTTTAAAACTTAGTGCTTTATTTTTCATAATGTCTACATTTACATTTAACAGTTACAAGAAAGGATATTAGCAATTCATACTTCCTGAACAATATACACTTGGATATCCGCAATCCTTACCAAGAGTCTCTATACAATTTTCATTTCTTGTTTCTCTTGTTATTCCACCTTTTACTATGCTTAATTCGTCTTGATCTAGTCTAGCAATAGTAGTCTTCTTTAATTGTAATTTTTTCATTTTTTAAATTTCAGTGTCTTAACAAAATATAGATTGACATCTTTCTGTCATTGGTGGTGCACAAGGGCAAGTAGCGCCAACGCATGTTACATCATCAACATAACTGATACAAGTAGCCCTTGTTAACTTAACATCTTTGATTCCCCCAACCTGATGTGCCATCTCTTTAGTGGATAGCATTGCTATAGTTTCTTTCTTTAAGGAAAGGCTCTTTTGCTTTTTCATATCTCTATTTTTATCAATACTTAGTTCTAAACAGTACGTTTTGCACCGCTTTTAACAAAAGAAAAGTTAAACACTGAAAGATATGTTCAGTCAAAAGGGATATGAAAAAGTAGATACAAATAGAAAAATTGGATGATTTATTAAGCAAGGTCGATCAGAAAGGAGCAATAAATATCATATCTCGTATGGGCTCTATATGTGATTTCAGCTTGCCTTCCTTCCTTCTTTTATTTACAATTGCACCAATAATGAGATTATCAACAAACTGTAGCAAACAAGTATTCCACTTAGAGCTACTATTATACTTATGGTAAAAATCGAGAAGCTCTTTTGATTGAGTTAAGGGCTGATAAAACTCTTTCAGAAGAAAAACAAACTTTTCACCACTATTCATAGATTTAAAATCTTCAGGCAAATACCCAAGGAGATAGTTAAACAAGAACTTCCTATCTATAGGAGGTGATATATGTGGTAAGAGATGAGAAATTAACATAGAGTTAGCCATAAGATTATCTTCGCTATAAGTGATCTTAAGCTTATTGAAAACTGATTCCAGCTTATCCCATGAAGAGAATTCTGCCAAGTGACATTTTGACAACTCCTTTATAGCATTCCAACTACGTTCAATGTTGATTTTGAAATACTCAAACTCTACTATCTTATAATTTGCCTGTCCTACTCTTGAATTGACCCAAAGAGCAATAGCAGCATATAAGAGTTCTGCATGAGAAGGTGTCAATCTGTTCACATCTTCATTTACTGCTTTTTGGTGGAAATGTAACAAAGGGCTGTTTGCTGGTTGATACTCAAGAAAAGAATTGTAATAAGCATCCAGATTGTCTAATAACTCAGTAATTTTAGAATTCATAGGCATCAAGTATTTACTTACAAGAAAGAAGATTGGATTGGAATATCAATTATATGATATATATATAAATATATTCATTTTTTGCCAGATTATCAAGACATATTACCTTCATCAGCTTTTCTAAAGAACTATGATTCTCTTATATTTGAGAACTCAATATAAAGTTATGCAACAAAAAGTAAGAAATATAGGCATATTGGCTCATGTTGATGCAGGAAAGACTACAATAACAGAAAACTTCCTTTATCTTGGTGGGACAACAAAGCAATTAGGTAGTGTCGATAAAGGAAATGCAGTTTCTGACAATCTCGATATTGAAAAGGAAAGAGGAATATCTGTAAAAAGTAATACTACTTCATTTACATGGAATGACACTAAAATCAATATTATAGATACTCCCGGACACGTAGACTTTTCTGCTGAAATCGAAAGGTCTTTAGGTATTATGGATGGGGCTATTCTTGTTATCTCTGCTGTTGAAGGCATACAAGCTCATACCATTTCTATATGGAATGCACTCAAAGAGCTTCAAATACCTACAATAGTAGTTATTAATAAGATTGACAGATCAGGAGCTGATGTTCTTAACACATTGAAAGAGATCAAAAGAGAATTGAATATGTGTGCTATCCCTTTAGAGATCCCTGTTAATGAAGGTGAGAAAAACGCACACCCTCTATCTATCTATACAGATGAAACCTTAGCTGAAGCATATCAACATATCCCAGAGTCAGCAATTGAACAAATTGTAGAACATGATGAAGAGCTTATGTTGAAGTTTCTTGAGGGCGAAGACATAAGTCATGAAGTATTCTTGTATAATTGTAAAAAGCTCTTCAAAGAGAATAAAATCAATCCTATTCTTCTTACTGTTGCCAAGAATGGAATAGGAATAGAGAATATACTTAACCTTATTGCTGATTGGATTCCTTCATCTATAAAAGAAGGTGACACAGATCTTTGTGGGGTTGTATATAAAATAGATCATGATACTTCTCTTGGCAGAATAGCTCACACTCGGTTATTCTCTGGACAAGTAAAGAACAGAGATGTTATCTATAATCTCACCCAAAAAAAAGAACAGAAAATAACTCTTATAAAAGGGAAAAGTACAAATAAGATTGAAGACACAGGAAGTATTCAGGCTGGGGATATAGGTATTATATGTGGTATTCCTGATATTCAGATTGGAGATATTATAGGTAAGGACGATTACATAAAGAAGCATACACAAATCAACTTACCTATTCTTACCGTACAAGTAAAAGCAAAGCTTGAAAAGAATTATGCCCCACTAGGAGAGGCCTTGACATTATTATCCAGTGAAGACCCTGCATTAGAATTTGAATGGCTCAAGAATGAAAAGGAAATGCATATTAAGCTTTCTGGTACAATACAGATGGAAATTCTGGAAAGCATAATAAACAACAGATTTGGAATTGAAGTCGAATTAAGCGACCCTACTATTATATACAAAGAAACTCCTGCTTCCATAGGGCAAGGGTTAATAAGGTATACTATGCCTAAACCTTGCTGGGCTGTTCTCCTTTTCAAGGTAGAAGCTGGTGAACGTGGTTCTGGAATTAATTATTCTTCTGAAGTAGGTGTAAATCAAATCCAACGAAAATATCAAAACGAGATTGAGAGAACTATACCTAAGGCTCTGGAACAAGGTATTAAAGGCTGGGAAGTTACAGATATAAAAATCACTCTTGTTGATGGTGAAGATCATGAAATGCATTCACGACCAGGAGATTTTATCCTTGCTACTCCTATGGGATTAATGAGAGCACTCAAAGATGCAGATACTCAATTACTGGAACCTGTATTTGAATTTGAGATACAAGCTCAGGAAGAACTACTGGGCGCAGTTGCCAGTGACTTAACTCAAATGAGAGCCGAATTTGGAAATCCTCAATTTGAAGACAATAAATTTATACTCAATGGGAAAGTCCCATACTCTACTTCTATGGATTATGCAGTAAGATTAGGTTCTTTATCCGGAGGTAAAGGGAAGCTTAAGTTCTACAATCTACAATATCAAGCTTGTGATCTGGAACAAGGACAAGTAAGAGAATATAAAGGAGTCAACCCTCTTGATACAAGCCAATGGATACTTCATGCTCGTGGAGCTTTCAAAGCTGATGAGTGGAAATATTGATAAATGAAAACAGTCGAAAAGCAAAAGGCTATCCTTTCAGAAAGGATAGCCTTTAAAGACTTTATTTTTTAAGAAACTCTGAGTAATACTATTTCTACCATTGGTTATATTTGTCTAATCCATATTTTATGGATCCACCAACCCATTTAGTACATTCAGAAATCATTTTCTTAGTGTATAATACAGTATTTGCATTACCTGTACCTACGCCTTTAGGATAACCTGACTCACCATATGCATCCCAAGCCTTATCAGAAAAGTTGCTTAAATAAAAATTGCTATTTTCTGCAGTCTGTACAAGTGCTGCTACAGGATCAGTAACGGTATAAAATTCTGAAGGATCTACAGAATTTACAGCATCAACAAATCTATGACCTTTATTCCAGTTGTCTTCTACCCATTTTTCATATCTAAAATGGTAAGTAGCCATTGTAACTTTAGGGAAAATAAATGTTGAGTGAAGAACAAGACTTGCATCAGCAATATAATGACAAGCATAACCTAGATACCAATCTCCCAACTCCTGGTTTCCATTTGTATAATAATCCTTAGCACTCTTATCATTATAACCTTCGTGTTTCTCTCCTGCTGGAGGTCCATCTATGTTATCTCTGAAATCTTCATCAGCATCACCCCAAATCCAGCTACCCAAAATGCTATACATATATGCATGTGACCATTGCTGGTTAAAACCATTTGCCAAGCCAACTTGTGTTACATCAGGCATTTCTGATGCTTCACCCATAAGTTTAGCTCTCTTTTCGCTAAGGCCAAGTTTTTTTGCACATATATAAACATATTGATTATGTTGAGGCTCACTCCATTTTAAGTTTTGGGAATTATGGTTTCTTTGAAAAACCTCATGGGTAACCTTCAATAGGTCTTCTTCAGCAATCTTTAATCCTTCATCTTCACCTTCTGGATCTGGCATACCTAATTTATTCTGCCAAGACATAGGATCATTAGCATCAATCTCAGTTTCTGGTTCGTTAGTGTTAGATTTAGCAACTTCCTTCTTACAAGAAGAAAAAGTAAAAGCACACACTGCTCCTAGTAAAAGTGGTAAATAAAAACGTTTCATAGCTTTAGTTTTAAGTAAATTCGAACTTGGCTTATACCCCCACCAAGTCCTTTATGTAAAAAATTAAAATAGTTTCGTTAGTTTACGTCGTATTAAAAAAAGTACTCTTTTTCTTAATTAATCATTAATCAAAAAAAAAGTAAATAAGTAACAATATCCCCTGCTGAAATAATACAATTTAATATAACTGCTTAAATTAACAGCTTGATAGTGTATTCTTTTAGGCTACAATTATTCTATTCAATATTTTATCAAGGAATAATAAAGAAACGTAAAAAACAGCCTTTTGTGATAATCTCTATGACAAATAATTTTTCCTTATATCTAACACCGCTACTCAAAAACCAAACATAAGTCTGATTAATAATTACTTATGCCGAAAGAATATTTTAATCTCTTTCAAGATATTTTTAAAAAAAGATATAAAATGAATAGAATCCCTTTTCATGAATCTATTAAAGAAACTATCAACTATATGTTATTTCTATAGACTCATGAAAACATGGAAGAAAACGGTTCTTTGGTTTTAGATCTTTAGATTAATGATTACATCAGATAAAGTGATTTAAAAACTATTTCACTCATCTTAATCTAAGTATCTGTATCAAATTCTGTAATATGGGTGAAAAAGGATAAAATTGGTCTCCTTTTTTTCTTTTATGCAACACTCCATTCACTATGAAATATCAATAAGTCAAATAA
>JBGRPZ010000029.1:0-40757 GCA_041725915.1 Hyphomicrobiales bacterium
ACACGGGTGTAGCTCAATTGGTAGAGTAGTGGTCTCCAAAACCATTGGCTGTGGGTTCGAGTCCTACCACCCGTGCTAAACTATTAGTAAAATGGCAAAAAATAAACTGCAAGCTTATATTCAGGATAGTTATGATGAACTAGTTAATAAGGTTTCCTGGCCGTCATTTGGTGAATTACAAAACAGTGCAGTAGTTGTATCCATTGCTTCCCTTATAATCGCTGCGGTGGTTTACTTGATGGATATATTTTTCCAATTTGTATTAGAGTCGTTTTATAACTATTTCTAATGCAGTCATTTTCTAATTTTACAGATAACTTAGTATTTATCTTATCACTTCAGTGATCCTTTTGTGTGAGGTATGAACGAACAGGTGAAAAAGTGGTTTGTTGTTAGGGCGATCAGTGGCAAGGAGAAAAAGGTAAAAGAATACCTTGAATCCGAGGTGAATCGCCTAAATTTGCATGATTATATTTCTCAAGTACTTATTCCTACTGAGAAAGTTTATCAAGTACGTAAGGGAAAGAAAATTAGCAAGGAGAGAAACTATTTTCCTGGCTATGTTTTGATTGAAGCTGTTTTGACAGGTGAGATCCCTCACATTATCAAGAATATTCCTAATGTACTTGGATTTCTTGGGACAAAGGGTGAGGCTGAACCATTACGTCCATCAGAAGTTAAAAGGATCCTTGGAAAAGTTGATGAACTTGCGGAACAGGGTGAAGAAGTTAATATCCCATTTATTGTGGGAGAAACTGTCACTGTTACAGATGGACCTTTTAACAGCTTTAGTGGTGTAATTGAAGAAATCAATGAAGAGAAGAAGAAGCTAAAGGTCATGGTTAAGATCTTTGGTAGAAAAACACCACTCGAACTTGGTTTCATGCAAGTAGAGAAGGAATAACAAAGAGGGATTCCTTTCTTTTTTTATAAACTTTAAGTAAGGATACAAAAATGGCAAAAGAAGTAAGCGGAATTATTAAGCTTCAGATTAAGGGAGGAGCTGCTAACCCTTCGCCTCCAGTAGGACCTGCATTGGGTGCTAAGGGAGTTAACATCATGGAGTTTTGTAAGCAGTTTAATGCCCGTACTCAGGATAAAGCAGGAAAAGTACTTCCTGTAATTATTACTGTTTACAAGGATAAGTCTTTTGATTTCATTATCAAAACTCCTCCAGTGGCAGTTCAAATTTTGGAATCAGCAAAACTTAAAAAAGGATCACCAGAATCTAATAGAAATAAGGTTGCTACCATTTCTTGGGATCAAGTGAAAGAGATTGCTGAAAGCAAAATGCCTGACTTAAATGCCTTTACTGTTGAATCTGCGATGAAAATGGTTGCAGGTACAGCTAGAAGTATGGGTGTTAAAATAAAAGGCGATTCTCCTTTTGCTAATAATTAAAAGTGTCCTAATAGACTTTTAATTAGTTAAATCTTTAATTGAAGCGAAATGAGTAAACTGACGAAAAACAGAAAAGAAGTTTTAGCTAAATACAATAGGGAAGAGGTTTTCTCTTTGTCAGATGCAGTTGATGTTGTTAGAAAAATAACTACAACAAAGTTTGATGCCTCTGTTGATTTAAATGTTCGCTTGGGTGTAGATCCAAGGAAAGCTAATCAAATGGTTAGAGGTACAGTTGCTCTTCCTCATGGTACAGGTAAACAAGTAAGAGTTCTTGTTCTTTGTACTCCTGATAAAGAGGAAGAAGCTAAAGCAGCTGGTGCAGACTATGTTGGTCTTGATGAATATGTTGATAAAATCAAGGGTGGCTGGACTGATATCGATGTTGTAATCACTATGCCAAATGTTATGGCTAAAGTTGGTGCTTTAGGACGTATCTTAGGTCCTAGAGGTTTAATGCCTAATCCTAAAACAGGTACTGTTACCATGGAAGTGGGTAAGGCTGTTACTGAAGTCAAAGCTGGTAAGATCGATTTTAAAGTGGATAAGTTTGGTATTATCCATGCAGGAATTGGTAAAGTATCATTCTCTGACGACAAACTAGTTGATAATGCCAAGGAATTGCTTCTAACAATAATGAAGTTGAAGCCAAGTGCTGCTAAAGGTACCTATGTTAAGAGTATCTTTATTTCAAGTACTATGAGTCCGGGTGTTCAAATTGACCCCAAATCAATTAATGTATAATTGTTTGGTTAAAGAGTTTAGAAGTTATGAGAAAAGAACAGAAAAGCCAGCTTATTGATTCTTTAGCAGAACAGTTAACGAGTACAAGTCATATTTATATTACTGATACTTCTGAGTTAAACGCTGAAGATACTAGTAATTTACGTAGACTTTGCTTCAGTAGTGAAGTTAAGTTAACTGTTGTGAAGAATACTTTGCTTCGCAAAGCAATGGAAAGATCTGAAAAAGAATTCGAAGGCCTATATGAGGTTTTGAAGGGATCTTCTTCAGTTATGTTTTCTGAAGTAGGTAATGCGCCTGCTAAATTAATCAAAGAATTCAGAAAAACTTCTGATAAGCCTATCCTTAAAGGAGCTTATGTTGAAGAGTCTATTTATGTAGGAGACGAAAGTCTTGAAACTCTTGTTAACATCAAGTCTAAGGACGAACTTATCGGAGATATTATTACTCTTCTTCAATCACCTGCGAAGAATGTTATTTCAGCTCTTCAGTCTGGTGGCCAGAAAATTTCAGGTATTCTTGAAACTTTATCTGAAAAAGCAGAGTAATATTTATTATTTGATTTTTAGAGTAAAAAGTATTTGTATTAGGTATTAAATTATAATTAGAAACAATAAAAAACGAGATAAAAATGGCAGATTTAAAAGCTTTCGCAGAACAATTAGTTAACTTAACCGTTAAAGAAGTAAACGAACTTGCTGAGATTCTTAAAGAAGAATATGGTATCGAGCCAGCAGCTGCTGCTGTTGCTGTTGCTCCTGCTGCAGGTGCAGAAGGTGGTGCTGAAGAGCAAACTGCTTTTGATGTAATCCTTAAGGCTGCAGGTTCTTCTAAATTAGCTGTTGTTAAGCTTGTAAAAGAACTTACTAGCAAGGGTCTAAAAGAAGCAAAAGAAGTTGTTGACTCTGCTCCTCAAACACTTAAAGAAGGTGTTACTAAAGACGAGGCTGAAGCTCTTAAGGCTCAACTTGAAGAAGCTGGTGCAGAGGTTGAAATCAAGTAAGATTTTTCTTTCTCAATTAAATATTTTAAATCGCGACCTCTATTTCATTTTTGAAATAGAGGTTTGCGCCTATTTTCTGGTTTAGGTTTATTATTTTTTCTACTAACCTTTCTGTTAATTTAACAGACTAAAATCTTTTCACCTTGGCTAGCAATAAAACCAACAGAATTAGTTTCGGAACTTTGCGGTTTCAGGAAGAATACCCAGATTTGCTCGACATTCAGTTAAAGTCTTTTCAAGACTTTTTTCAGCTGGACACGGATCCAGAGAACAGAATTGGAGAGGGGCTTTATAGGGTTTTTGCTGAAAACTTTCCTATTACGGATGCAAGAAACAATTTTGTCCTTGAGTTTCTGGACTATTTTATAGACCCACCGAGGTATGGCATTGAGGAATGTATAGAAAGAGGACTGACTTATAGTGTCCCTTTAAAAGCAAAACTCAAGCTATATTGTACTGATCCTGAACATGAAGATTTTGAAACTATTATTCAGGATGTATATCTTGGGATGATACCTTATATGACTCCAAGAGGTACATTTGTGATTAATGGTGCAGAGAGAGTTGTTGTTTCACAGCTTCATAGATCTCCAGGTGTATTCTTTGGTCAGCACAGACATGCGAACGGGACTACACTCTATTCTGCCAGAATCATCCCTTTCAAAGGGTCTTGGATGGAATTTACCACCGATATCAACAATGTAATGTATGCTTACATTGATAGGAAAAAGAAATTACCTGTAACTACACTACTCCGTGCTATTGGTTTTGAAAGTGATAAAGACATTCTTGAAATCTTTGGTCTGGCAGAAGAAGTAAAAGTTAGCAAAGCTGGATTAAAGCGTGTTCTTGGAAGAAAGCTTGCTGCAAGAGTACTTAGATCATGGATTGAAGACTTTGTCGATGAGGATACAGGAGAAGTTGTTTCTATCGAAAGAACTGAGGTGATTATCGACCGTGAAACTGTTCTTGAAAATAAGCATATAGATCTTATTGTTGAGGCTGGAATTAAAAATATCCTGCTACACAAAGAAGGGAATAATGGAACTGATTATTCTATTATTTTTAATACATTACAAAAAGATACTGCTAACTCAGAAAAAGAAGCAGTAGAATACATTTACAGGCAGCTTAGAAATGCTGAACCACCTGATGAAGAAACAGCAAGAGGAATTATTGAAAAGCTGTTCTTCTCTGATAAAAGATATGATTTAGGGGATGTTGGTCGATATCGAATTAATAAAAAATTAGACCTTAATATATCTTCTGATACACGTGTTCTTACTACTGAAGATATTATATCAATCATACGTTATTTAATTGAGCTGATCAATGCTAAAACTGATGTTGATGATATTGACCACTTGAGTAATAGGCGTGTTAGAACTGTTGGAGAGCAATTATATTCTCAATTTGGGGTTGGTCTTGCAAGAATGGCAAGAACAATTCGTGAGAGAATGAATGTGAGAGATAATGAGGTATTTACTCCAACTGACTTGATCAATGCAAAGACTTTGTCTTCGGTGATCAATTCTTTCTTTGGTACTAATCAATTATCTCAGTTTATGGATCAAACTAATCCATTATCTGAGTTAACACATAAAAGAAGAATATCTGCATTAGGACCTGGAGGACTGTCTCGTGAGAGAGCAGGTTTTGAGGTTCGAGATGTTCACTATACTCACTATGGGCGTTTATGTACTATTGAAACTCCTGAAGGACCAAACATTGGATTGATTTCTTCATTATGTGTATTTGCAAAGATCAACAAACTTGGTTTCATTGAAACTCCATATAGAGTTGTAGAAGAGGGACGAGTTCATGTTGAAGATAATGTCACATATTTAAGTGCTGAGGAAGAAGAGGAAAAGATTATTGCTCAAGCAACTACCCCAATTGAAGGAGATGGAAATTTTGTAGAGGATCGTTTTAAGGTTAGATTCCAAGCGGATTATCCTATTGTAACAAAACAAGATGTTCATTTAATGGATGTTGCTCCTAATCAAATTGCATCTGTTGCAGCTTCACTAATTCCTTTCTTGGAGCATGATGATGCTAACCGTGCATTGATGGGATCGAATATGATGAGACAGGCTGTTCCTCTTATGAGACCTGAAGCTCCTATTGTGGGTACAGGTATCGAGGCTCAGGCTGCTAAGGATTCTAGAGTAATGGTTGTTGCTGAAGGTGATGGCGCTATTGAATATGTTGATGCTAATAAGATTGTAGTAAAATATAATCGCACTGAAGATGAAAGATTAGTGAGCTTTAATAGTGATACTAAGGAGTATTATCTAACAAAGTTTGCTAGAACTAATCAAAATACTAGTATCACATTATGTCCAAGTGTTCGTAAAGGGCAAGAAGTTAAAAAAGGTGAAGTATTGTGTCAAGGATATGGTACTGAAGAAGGAGAATTAGCTCTTGGACGAAATTTGAAAGTGGCTTTTATGCCATGGAAAGGTTATAACTTTGAGGATGCTATTGTTATTTCCGAAAGAGTTGTAAAGGAGGATCTATTTACTTCTATTCATGTAGAAGAATTCACTCTTGAAGTTCGAGATACTAAAAGAGGGGTGGAAGAGCTTACTAATGATATTCCAAATGTAAGTTCTGAAGCAACAAAAGATCTTGATGAGAGAGGATTAATTCGTGTTGGAGCTCAAATCACGGAAGGTGATATCTTAATTGGAAAGATCACCCCTAAAGGAGAGAGTGACCCAACTCCAGAGGAAAAACTTTTAAGAGCAATCTTCGGTGATAAAGCTGGAGATGTTAAGAATGCATCTTTAAAAGCACCTCCATCAATGAGAGGTGTAGTTATTGATAAAAAATTGTTCTCTAGAGTGATCAAAGATAGAAAATCAAGAACCAAGGAAAAGGATATCTTTGAATCTATAGAAAGAGAACAAAATAGAGATCTTGCTGGTCTTAAAGCTAAACTTATTGACAAACTAATGGTTTTAGTAAATAATAAGACTTGTCAAGGGGTTTACAATAGTTATAATGAAGTTCTTCTTCCTAAGAAATCTAAGTTCTCTCAAAAATTATTGAGCGGAATTGATTTTACAAATGTAAATCCTGCAGATTGGACTTCTGAAGAAGATAAGAATGACTTAATAAAGATCTTGATCAATAACTATAGTATTCGACAAAAAGAAATTATAGCAAAATATAATCGTATTAAGTTTAACGAGACAGTTGGTGATGAACTACCAAATGGTATCATTCAAATGGCAAAAGTTTATGTTGCTAAAAAACGTAAACTTCGTGTGGGTGATAAAATGGCTGGTCGTCACGGTAACAAAGGTATTGTTGCAAAAATTGTCCGTGAGGAAGATATGCCGTTCTTGGAAAATGGTGAACCAGTAGATATTGTACTTAATCCATTAGGTGTACCTTCTCGTATGAACTTAGGACAGATTTATGAAACTGTTCTTGGATGGGCAGGTAAAGAACTTGGTTGCAAATTTGCTACACCTATTTTTGATGGTGCCACTTTAGATCAAATAAATGATTATATGAAACAAGCTAATCTTCCAGAAAATGGTAGTGTATACCTATATGATGGAGGAACAGGAGAGCGTTTCGATCAGCCTGCTACTGTAGGTTACATTTATATGCTGAAGTTGCATCACATGGTAGATGACAAAATGCATGCTAGGTCAATTGGTCCATATTCTCTAATTACTCAACAGCCTCTTGGTGGTAAAGCACAATTTGGAGGTCAGCGTTTCGGAGAAATGGAAGTATGGGCTATTGAGGCATTTGGAGCTTCTAACATTCTTCAAGAGATTTTGACCGTCAAATCTGATGATGTTGTCGGTAGAGCAAAAGCCTATGAAGCAATTGTTAAAGGTGAAGTGATGCCTAAACCTGGTATTCCAGAATCATTTAATGTCCTAGTTCATGAATTGAGAGGATTAGGGTTGAATGTGACTTTTGATTAATAAAAGTATTTAATCATGGGGGGAGATACCCCCATGATCAATTTTTTCATATAACATTCTTATTGGTGCTATGGCTTTCAGGAAAGATGTTAAAATAAATAGTGGTTTTAAGAGGATAACTGTTAGTTTGGCTTCTCCGGAGTCAATTCTAGAAAGATCCTACGGCGAGGTTCTTAAACCCGAAACTATCAACTATAGAACTTATAAGCCAGAAAGAGATGGCTTATTCTGTGAGAGGATATTTGGACCTGTAAAAGATTGGGAATGCCATTGTGGTAAATACAAGAGAATTAGATACAAAGGTATTGTATGTGATCGATGTGGTGTTGAAGTTACAGAGAAGAAAGTAAGAAGAGAAAGAACAGGACATATTCAGTTAGTTGTTCCTGTTGCTCACATCTGGTTCTTTAGATCTTTGCCTAATAAAATAGGCGCTTTACTTGGTTTACAATCCAAAAAACTGGATTCAATAATATATTATGAGAGATATGTAGTAATACAACCTGGTGTTAAGGCTGCTGATGGTATTCAAAGAATGGATTTCCTTACTGAAGAAGAATACTTCGATATTATGGAAAGCCTTCCTATTGAGAATCAATATTTAGATGATTCTGATCCAAATAAATTTATTGCTAAGATGGGTGCTGAGGCTCTTCATGATTTATTAGCTAATATTGATTTGGATAAGGAGTCCTATTATTTAAGGCATAAAGCAAACACAGAGACTTCTCAACAGCGTAAAGCAGAAGCTTTAAAACGTTTACAAGTTTTTGAAGCTTTTAGAGAAGCAGCACATCATATAGAGAATAAGCCAGAGTGGATGATTGTGAAGGTAGTTCCTGTGATTCCACCTGAGTTACGTCCTCTTGTTCCTCTTGATGGAGGTAGATTTGCTACTTCTGATTTGAATGATTTATATAGACGTGTTATTATCCGTAATAACAGACTCAAGAGACTGATTGAGATTAAAGCTCCTGATGTGATTATGAGGAATGAAAAGAGAATGCTTCAAGAAGCAGTAGATTCTCTTTTTGATAATTCTCGTAAAGCGAACTCTGTAAAAACAGAATCAAACAGAGCTTTAAAATCTTTGACAGACAGCTTAAAGGGTAAACAAGGACGTTTTCGTCAAAATCTTTTAGGTAAGCGTGTAGATTATTCTGGACGTTCTGTTATTGTTGTTGGTCCTGAGTTAAAGCTAAATGAATGTGGTCTTCCTAAAGATATGGCTTCAGAATTATTTAAGCCATTTATCATTAGGAAAATGCTAGAGAGAGGTATTGTAAAGACTGTTAAATCAGCTAAGAAGATTGTTGACAGGAAAGACCCTGTTGTTTGGGATATATTAGAAAATATCTTGAAAGGACATCCTGTTATGCTGAATCGTGCTCCTACTCTTCATAGATTAGGTATTCAAGCATTTCAGCCTAAACTTATCGAAGGTAAGGCAATACAATTACACCCTCTTGTTTGTTCTGCATTTAATGCGGATTTTGATGGTGACCAGATGGCTGTTCATGTTCCTCTTGGGAATGCAGCTATTCTTGAAGCTCAAATGTTAATGTTAGCTTCTCATAACATTCTGAATCCTGCAAATGGTGCACCTATCACAGTACCTTCTCAGGATATGGTTTTAGGGCTTTACTATATTACTAAAGCTCGTAAAGGTACGCCCGAGCGACCTGTGAAAGGAGACGGCTTCAATTTTTATGGACCTCAGGAAGTAATTATTGCATTCAACGAACAGAGAGTAGAATTGCATGCAATGGTTAAGGTTAAGGTTCGTGATTATGATGAAGAAGGAAACGAAATTTATGTTCTAAAAGATACAACTGTAGGGCGTGTTCTATTTAATCAGGTTGTTCCTAAAGGATATGGATATATAAATGAAGTGCTTACAAGAAAAGCATTGCGCGATATTATTGGAAGTGTCTTGAAAAAGACAGGAACTGCTGCAACAGCTAAGTTCCTTGATGATATCAAGCAAATGGGATTCTATAGAGCATTTAAAGGAGGTCTTTCATTTAACCTAGGAAATGTTATCATACCAAAGGTTAAAGAAGAGCTTATTTCTTCTGCAAATGCAGAAGTTGATGAAGTAATGAGTAACTATAATATGGGATTCATTACTAATAATGAAAGATATAATCAGATTATTGATATTTGGACGCACACAAACTCTAAATTGACAAGAACTCTGATGGATCAGTTGATTGCGGATGATCAAGGATTTAATCCGATCTACATGATGCTTGATTCTGGTGCGAGGGGTTCTAAAGAGCAGATTCGTCAGTTATCTGGTATGAGGGGGCTGATGGCAAAACCTCAAAAATCTGGTGCTACAGGTGGTGAGATTATCGAGAACCCAATTCTTTCTAACTTTAAGGAAGGTCTTTCTGTTCTTGAGTACTTTATTTCTACTCACGGTGCTCGTAAAGGTCTTGCGGATACAGCCCTTAAGACTGCGGATGCAGGTTATTTGACTCGTCGTCTTGTTGATGTTGCTCAGGATGTCGTAGTTAATGAGGAAGATTGTGGTACTTTAAGAGGTCTTACAACTACTGCTCTTAAGAAGAATGAAGAAGTTGTAGAAACATTATATGATAGAATCTTAGGACGTGTTGCATTAAATGATGTTTTCCATCCTCAATCAGGAGAACTTTTAATTGCTGCAGGTCATGAATTTACCGAAACTTTAGCAAGGGTTATTGAAGATAGCCCTATAGAAGCTGTAGAGATTAGATCTGTACTTACTTGTGAAGCAAAAAGAGGTGTTTGTGCTAGATGTTATGGTCGAAACTTGGCTACAGGTCAGTTAGTCCAAAAAGGTGAAGCAGTTGGTGTTATTGCTGCTCAATCTATTGGTGAACCAGGAACACAGCTTACACTTCGTACGTTCCACGTTGGGGGTACTGCTTCTAATATAGCAACAGCATCTACAATTGTTGCAAAATATGATGGTTTACTTGAAATTGATGAATTACGTAGTGTTGATTTCATTGATAGTGAAGGTAAATCTTGCTATAAAGTTATAGGTCGTTCTGCAGAGATGAGAATTGTAGATCAGAATACAGGTCTTACAATTACATCAGGTAATATCCCTTATGGAGCTAGTTTATATTTTCAACCTGGCTCTAAGGTGAAAAAAGGTGATTTTATCGCTGAATGGGATCCATATAATGCAGTTATCTTGTCTGAAGTTTCTGGACGTATTGCTTTTGAAAACCTTATTGAAGGACAAACTTATCGTGTTGAATCTGATGAACAAACTGGTTATCATGATAAGGTTGTTATTGAAACCAGAGTTAAGAGCAAGAACCCAATTATCAAGATTCTTGACGAAGATGGAATGGTGAAGAAGTCTTATGATATTCCTGTTGGATCACACATTTCAATTGATGAAGAAGATATGATCAAGGGTGGAGAGATCATTGTTAAGATTCCTCGTGCTGTTGGTAAGTCTGGTGATATTACCGGAGGTCTTCCTCGTGTAACTGAATTGTTTGAGGCAAGAAATCCTTCTGATCCTGCTGTAGTATCTGAAATTGATGGTACTGTTTCATTTGGAAAGAAACTTAAGCGTGGTAACAGAGAAGTTATTATTACATCTAAGACAGGAGAAGAGAAGAAGTATTTAATTTCTACTTCTAAACAGATCCTTGCTCAGGAAAATGATTTCGTACGTGCTGGAACCAGACTTTCTGATGGAGCCATGACTCCTTCTGATATCTTATCTATTAAAGGACCTATGAAGGTTCAGGAATATATTGTTAATGAGATTCAAGAAGTTTACCGTCTTCAAGGTGTGAAGATTAATGATAAGCACTTTGAGGTTATCGTTCGTCAGATGATGAGAAAGGTAGAGATTCTTGAGCCTGGTGATACTAAATTCCTAGAAGGTGAGATAGTAAACAAGCTTGATTTCTTTAGTGAAAATGATGAGATCTTTGGTAAGAAGATAGTTGAAGAAGGTGGTAATTCTCCTACATTGGAAGAAGGCCAGATAATTACAGCTAGAAAATTACGTGAAGAAAATTCTACACTGAGAAGAAGAGATCAAAACATTGTTATAGCAAGAGAAGCAGAGCCTGCTACTGCAAGACAAATACTTCAGGGTATTACTCGTGCTTCATTGCAGACTGAAAGTTTCTTCTCTGCTGCTTCATTCCAGGAGACAACAAAAGTTCTTACTTCTGCTGCTATTATGGCTAAGCGTGATAACTTACTTGGTCTTAAAGAAAATGTATTGGTAGGACATAAGATTCCTGCAGGTACAGGACTTCGTGAGTATGAAAATATAATTGTTGGAAGCAAGGATGACTTTGCTGCTCTTACTGATGATAATGAGAATCAAGAATTATAAAATATATTTATTCTAAAGCCCGGGAATTCCCGGGCTTTTTTTTTATATAAAAAATTATAACTATGTCTGATAAAGCTAAGAATAACAAATTAGATATTGAGATATCAGAGGAATTAGCTGATGGTGTATATTCAAATTTAGCTGTAATTACTCATTCACCAAGTGAGTTTATACTTGATTTTGTACAGATGATGCCTGGTGTTCCAAAAGCAAAGGTAAAATCAAGAGTAATATTAACTCCTGAACATGCTAAGCGATTGCATAGAGCATTATCAGAAAATCTAGCTAAATTTGAAGCACAAAATGGACCTATAAGAGAGGATAAACAAGAAAATATGATACCTCCATTTAATTTAGGGCCTACACCAGAAGCGTAAGCTGTATAAGCTATATATAGAAGAGGCTGCCCAATGAATTTGGGCAGCCTCTTTTTGTAATCAAATAAAAGGGGGACTAACTCTATTATTTAGAAAGAACAAATTTCTTTCTGCAGATTGTATCTTTATCTTTTATAGATATAGTATACACACCTGCATCCAGCATTTCTAAATTAAGAGTTCTGAGAGAGTATGGATTTACATCAACTTTGCTAAGGACAAGCTTACCCTTAGAATCATAGATATTCAAAGTGACATTGTTTTTATATACATCATATATAGCAAGAAGTACAGTCCCTGATGAAGGATTTGGATAGATATTAAATGCATTTTCATTGAATTCCTCAAGATCAGTACAGTCTTTCCATTTTACAGTAGTTTCTTTTTCTGCAACACATCCTTGTTCCGAAGTAACAGTAACAGAATATTTTTCTTCTTTTACATCTTTATATGTAACAGATATGGCTTGAGTGGTTTCTTCTGTTGACCATAGATATGTAGCATTATAAAAATATCCAGCATCAAGTTTAAAGTCTTTGTTATCACAAGCATCATACTCATCCTTTAATTGGATGTCAGGAATAGGATTTACATTTACTTGTATAGAACTAGTAACCATTTCGTCATCCTTCTTTACTTGTACCTTATAGATTGTAGTTTCTGTAGGTGTTACTGTAGGATCAGCTTTAGTTGAAGTAAAACCTTCAGGTATTGAAGTCCATTCATATGTATAATCTCCAGCAGGATCTATATTAAGGCTAAGATCAACATTTTCTTCAGGACAAATATTATTCTTTGATGCTTCTGCTTTTACAGTGAATGAGGCATTATTGATATTAAGATTTATAGAAACTTCTTCTGTGCTGTTTTCTGTAGCATTAGTGCTTACTACAAGAGTGTTATTGTAATCTCCTAAATCAATATCAATTGAATTTAAGTCAAGAGTAATAAGTTGTTTTTTACCAGGCTCAATAACACCAGACCTTGGGCTGTAGCTAATCCAGTTCTTGACATTAACTGTGTAGTCTTCAACTTCTCCATTATCAGTCTTTCCACATGGACCATTATTACCAAGGAATTCAACACGTAATCTCATTCTTGTTGTACCAGAAATAGCAGTAGAAGGCATTTTTACAATTCCTAGATAAGGACCTTTTCCTTTAAAATTAGAAAAATCAATAGCTTCGTCGCTTTCAAACTCTCCATTTTGATTCCAATCAATCCAACCAAAACAATAATCTCCTACAGAACCATCTCCATTGTGTATAGTGATAGGTACAGATTCTCCTAATCCGATGTCAGTTGAATATAAAGTATTATCTTCATATTTATTATCTCCTGAACTATTATTTATATCTCCAAATATTACTTTAGAGATGTGTTCTACACCACCACCTTTAGCTTCACAATATTCAATTTCTCCTCTTTTTTCTTCAGTGGCTTTAGAATCAATTTTATAAGTTAATCTTAAGTTGCCAGGATTAGATATAAGGAAGCTTTCAGTGGTATTTGAGTTAAGAGATAGAGTAGTAAATATTTGTTTTGTATTTATTTTTAATTTTGGATCTCCATATTGAATGTTTGCTCTTGTAGATCCTGACTCTGATTTATCAGTATATCTGGCAGTAACTCTATATTTATGTATACCATAGTTTGATACTTGATCAGTATATTTCAATGTTGAAGTAGTAGCAATTTCTTCACCATTACGATATATAACAAATTCCTTGAAGTTAGGTGCTGTTTCATATTCCCAGCTTAAATTTACTTTTCCTTTAGTTCCTTCAAGTTTTACGTTTAGCTTATCAGGGCGTACGGCAAGATTTGTTTCATAAGGAGATACGTAAGTCATAGAAGCTGAAGCTCTATTATCATTCCATGCTGGATAGACAATGCCTCCTCTTGCAGTGATACCTAAGTAATCACCAAAATAACCTTCTGAAAGCCCTGGGATTGGTTTAGGAGTAAAAGCTATATCAGAAACTTTAAAATCTTCCCATGTAATACCACCATCATAAGAGTTGGCGCAGAATACTTCTAGTTTATCACCTCCAACATTTCTATCATCATAAAAGATAGCAGATACTACTCCTGTTTCAGGATCACAGGTAATCCAAGGTAAGAAGTGCTTAGCTCCATTTCCTTGTTCATCTTGATTGATAATGATTGGGTCAGACCAGGTATCACCTTTATCATCAGAATAGATCATGCAGACATTAAAATCATTACCTGTATTTTGTCCAGGAATACCAACATTAGCCCAACAAGCATAAAGTCTGTCTTTATACTTTCCCTCTGATATATCTACAGCAAGCACAGGAAAAGAATTTGTTCTCATATTTTTTCCTATAGCTTCATTTTTTCTTATACCTTCAATATTGTCGATTATATGTTTTGCTGATGACCATGTTTTTCCACCATCAAGAGAACGAGAAAAGCCTATGCCTTTTTCTGCTTTATCATTTTCAAAGTCTCCATAAGTAGCCCATATTGCATAAACCTCACCTTTAGTACCAGAGTTAATATTAACTCCTTGATGATATCCAAGAACATGAAGATCTTCACTTAAACATACACCTTCTTCCCAAGTTTCTCCATTATCTATAGATCTTGATAATACAATTTGATCAAAATGTTCACTACCCTTAGACAGATCTGTCCAGGCAGAATATAAATAACCATTATATGGGGAACTATTTGCATTATCAATCCATAGGTGGTTCTTATCGAGTACCGCCTTTTTTGCATTTCCTGCTTTTGCTATATTCTTTGTTTTCCATGCTCCTCCTTTATCATCAGAATAACTAAGACCTTGACCTTTATCCTTATCAATATAGCCTATATAATAACGTCCGTTTTTGCCAATGGCAACAGCAGGATCTCCTCTATTAACAACTCCTGTACTATTAGGTGTGCCTTCATAGCTTTTCCCACTATTAGTACTTATAGCACAACTAGTTCCTTTCATTTTTTTATTAATCACAGAATTGTTTGAGTTAAAAAGTTCACTAGGATCACTAGGATTGATAAATACAGAACTTTCACTTTGGAATGTATTTTCATCTGTGAATACTGCGATATCAGGCGAGTCTTTTGTTACAACGCTTGAAGATCTTATTTGTGAGCCTGTATAAGTAGCAGGTTCAATCTTGACTACAGGATTTAGCTTAGCAAGACCTAGCTTATTTAGTTCTATCCAATAGCCATTATTATCAACATAAGGGATAATTTTAATCTCTTTATCCTGTTTCTTCTTTTCTTCTTTCTGAGCAAATAGAAGTCCATTACTCAAGGTAAGACCAATGAGTAAGATTGTAAACTTTAGTAGATGTCGTTTCATATTTTAAATTGATGATCAATAATTCTCTCATGAACACTTAGATCATGAGTTAATACCTCTCTTTATTATTTGTAAGTTGAATGGTTTTCTCCTTAGGATACCAAAGATATAAAAAAAGTAATGGTGAAAGACCTATTTCCTCTTGAGTAGATATATGAACTTAACAATTACACCTACTATAACGACAGGTATTAACCATTCAAGATTAGATGAATAAAGTGGAATATCATGAGTGAAGTTACTACTACTTGTAGGGATGATTGTAAAGAAAACAAGTAACCTTGGAATCCCAAAAAGTAGAGAAATTATGATAGCAATCTTCATAAAAAGCAAATCCCAGAGATAGCGTCTGAAGATTTGTGATACTACTATAATGATAATCGTAGGGTAAAACAGCTTGATGAATGGTAAGGAATAATCAATTATTGGCTGAACACCAAAGTGAGCTACAAATAATGCTACAACAAGATTGATTATTATAAAGGCTTTGTATTTAACTCTATTGTTGAGTGTCTTGGTGAAATATTCAGAAGCTGTAAGTGTAAGACCAATTACAGTGGTAAAGCAAGCTGTAATAACTATAATACTAAGTACAAACAATCCACCTACCCCAAGTGTGAGCTTTAGTATTCCTACTAATATCTCTACATTCTCTGCACCATTAGTGAAATTATCTCTGAAAGCCGCACCAAGATAGGCCAGACCACCATAGATCACCAGCATCAATATCAAGGCAACTATACTTGCTTTCAATATATAACTTACTTGTGCTGAACGATTGGTAAGTTTTTCTTCTGCAAACTTCTTCGAAAAGATACTTGCAAAGATAGCAGCACCCATAATGTCAAGAGTCTGATATCCTTGTAATAATCCATATGAAAATGGGTGTTGTTCAACAGGAGCTATTGATGTAATTCGAGGTTCTTTTATGATTCCTGCAATTATAAATACAAGTAAACTTATGAGAAGAATTGGAGTTAAGTACTTTCCTATAAGATTGATCAAGTTCTTTGGGTGCATGACTGCCCAATAGATAAATAGGCAAACTATAACTAGTGCTAATATCTTATTGAAATGTGGAAATATTGGTTGTATACCAATCTCATAAATAAGTGCTAATATCCGTGGCATACCCACCAGAGGGCCAATAAATAGTATAACTATTGTTGTCAGGAACTTACTGAGAGATGGAGATACTTGATTCAATACTTTGCTGAATGTTCCTCCTCCTCCAATGATAGCAATAAGTGTGAGCACTGAAAGTCCAAGATCAGTTAAGAAGAAACCTATTGTACCAATATACCAATGATGCCCTTCTGAGAATCCTAGCTCTGGAGGGAAGATAAGGTTGCCAGCTCCAAAGAATAGAGAAAATAATGCAAAACCTGCTATAAGTATTTTTGTTATATGTTTCGTCTTTCCTTTGATTGGCATATCAGTTTCGTATTAATTGATATTTACGAAGGGGGCTTACTTATCTCTTTATACTTATGATTCTTCCATAGTGAGATGAAGAAGAGTATAAGGATGATGATTAGACTATAGCAAGCAACAGGAGAGATATTGGGCGATTCATTGCCAGCGTATGAGTGTAAACCTGTGAGATAATAGTTTACTCCAAAGTATGTCATTAAAACAGTTGAAAAGCCTAAGACACTTAGTAAGTTGAATAGTATAGTTGATTTTAGGCTTTTGATGTATTTAAGGTGAGCAATCAGTGCATATATTATAGCTGTGATCAATGCCCACGATTCTTTTGGATCCCAACCCCAATAACGCCCCCAGCTTTCATTTGCCCATATGCCACCAAGGAAAGTCCCTATTGTGACCAGATATAAGCCTAATGTCATGGAGTTATTATTGATATTGGTAAGCCTTTGTATTGATAGGGAAATATTATGATAATTATCTTTTGTCTTCCCTGAATTTAATAACAGATTGATAATACCTAATATTGCAGAAAGTGTAAAGAAACCGTAGCTACTAATGATTATTGATACATGTAAAGTCAACCAGTAAGAACGTAGAACAGGCACTAGTGGCGTGACTTCCGGGTTGATCCAACTTAGATGTGCAACCCCTAATATAAGCGAGCATAAAACTGCTGTTCCTGCTATTGTTATTCTCGAATTACGTGAGAATACTATTCCTGCAAAGATTACAGTCCAACTTATGTATATCAATGATTCATAACCATTACTCCATGGTGCATGACCGCTTATATACCATCGCATTGCAAGACCTATTGTATGTATGACAAAGAGGATGATAAAGAAGGCTATAAACACATTGTTAACCCATTTATTTACATTTCTATTCCGGAATACAGCAATGATATTGATTACAAGGAATATTAATCCAATAACAAGATAGTATACAATAATGCTCTGGAATATATTCAGGTGATTATATAGTATCTCTACTGTTTTGTGTGTAGGGCTTGGCAGTATATCTTTTGCATACTTTTCCTGAAACTTAATTACTCCTGTAATGATTTCGGTGCTCTTGGTATATTTTTTCTCATGTAATGACTTTATATAAAATGGAAACACTTTTGTGACAAATAATGAGTCTACGCCGGTAAGCTTATTTATGTTTTGTCCGAATGAATACCAAGGGTGATTGATATCATTAGGATCAGGGAAGATATGCAGGAATTGACCAGAATATATATAATAACAAACATTGATTTTCTCATCCAATGAGATTATTTCTTGTTCCAACTTACTCCTTTCTGAAGGCTTCTTCTTCATGATCTTTTGCAGATCATTATAAAGTAAGTAAGTGCCGGTTTCGGGATCGAATACCTGAGCATAGCTTATCTGGCGTTTATTGGTTTCGAAAAGCCTTTTTAGTTGCCTGTGCTTAATAGACATAATTGGTGCATACTTCCATATATCTGGGAATGTTATCATACTTAGTATGACTTGGTCTGAGTTGAGTTCCTGATAGTAAGGTGACTTATGTATCTTTCGCAAAAGCTCACTACTATATGTGTTCATTGGTTTTATACGCCCGTTCATATCCTGAACATAAATTTCGCCAAATAGAGAGCTTTGCGCTTTGGGTACTATTGCTTTTTTATCGATGTACGTTTGTCCTATGACTGAGGCAGGAACAGCATTACCTATTAGTAGAAGTATAATTATTGTGGTAACTGATTTCTTAGTGCTTACCATTCTTACAAATGATATAATCATTCCAATAATCATAAGAAAATAGCCTAAATAACTAATATTAGTTCCCCACCAATCATGATTGATACTCAATATACTTCCTTGTTCATCCTCATCAAATGAAGTTTGGAAAAACCTGTAATGATGATAATCAACAGTCTTATTCATAGCAACTGTATATTCGTTGGATACATTACCATTACTGATGGTAATATCACTTTCATATGAATAAGGATTGGATGAACCGGGGTAAGTATACATTGTAAACTTATTGAGTTGAACAGTGAAGGGCAGTTGTTTTTCTATTGCTCCATATGACATGGTCAACAGGCTTTTGTCTTCAAACATTACTGTATAGTTAGTGCCTTTACTACCATCGTAATTTCTGAGTATAAGCTTTTTGACTTCATTATTATGCTTGGCTTCAACAACAAATATATCGGGGTAATGTATATCAGTATCTTTATTGATTTCTATTCTTTTTATCCCTGATGGGATTATTGTCTTTACTGTTAGTTCTATGTTTTTATATTTATATGTGTCGCCTTCTTCTACTTGATGAGTATGTTGGGGGAATATAATTGTATTGTTGCCTTCGATATAACTAGTATCAGGAAAGGTAATAATGGGTATTTCTTTTACCAGATTTATCTTGATGTAATTATCAATATTGATATCCTGATTGAGACTAATAGCAGTGTTTTCAAGTACTATAGGGGTGTCTTCAGATAGGAAATAATCGTTGCTACTTCCATTATCATTTATATTCAATAAGATATAAGGTTTACCACCGTCATTTATTACGACTCTTTCGACAGCATTAGGTATATATCTAACTCCTGATAACTTATATTTAGTTACAAGTAGGTCTAAGGTTTGCTTAAAGTCCGAAACATTGAATTGAGACAGATATAACTCTTCATTAAATGATTCATTAATATTATTATATATCACATTGGTCTTTATATATCTATCTCTTGATAGGTAATGATTTTGTTCTTTTTGATTACGTAGGTGTATAGTGCCTTCTTCGCCAAAAAAGCGCGTAACTCCTGCACCAATAAGTATGATGATAAATGCAAGGTGAAATATAAATGAACCGTATTTTCTTTTTCTTATAAACTTACGTGTAATCAGGCTATGCAATAGGATGATGCCTAACCATATAAATAATACATTGAACCACCATGACCGGTATACAATAGTCATTGCTGCTTTGGTTCCAAAATCGTTTTCAATAAATGTTGCTGCACCAATAACAATAGCAAGAATGAGAAGTAAGAAAACCATTATTGGCATTGATAGTAGGGTAGTATAAAGCTTCCTCATAGGTTTTGTTCTTTTCTAATACTAAGTTATTATTTATAGTGATAATATCATAACATCAAATTCCTATTTGATGTATTTTGATTTGACCAAACTACTCAAATTTGATGTCCTTATAACTCGCAACGTTTTGAGCACACTGCTCAAGTCGTTTGAGCAGTGTGCTCAAACCAAATGTAGTTATAACTACAAACGCTTTGAGCAGTAAGCTCAAAATATCTGAGCAATTTACCCAAACACTTTGGGCGCACTGCCCAAGCCGTTTGGGCACACCGCCCAAACCAAATATACTTATAAGTACAAACGCTCTGGGCAGCTTGCCCAAAATGAATATACCTATTGTGACAAACGCTCTATCACAGTAAGTACAAAGTGAATGTACTTATAGTTACAAACGCTCTATCACAGTACGCATAAACATATTTCCCCTGTAACCCTTATCAATTGGGCGTTACAGAAAGAGGTAGGATTAACCTGTTTTAGGTAGTTTTTATTCTTATCAATTACGGCAAAAAGAAAAACCGATAAACATGTGAATATTTATCGGTATACATTGCTTTTGTTGAGAAGTAGAATGTTATATGTACTTTATTTTGACTATCTCTCTTGCTTGTATATTCTACAAGTTCTTAGCATTTTGTTTCTAGGAGAGGACTGCTCTTTACTAGATTTAATTATTGTAAACTTAGGATTTTGAACTACTCTAAATCCTGTGTATATGTCTTCATAAATAATAGATCTTGCATGTTTTATATGAAATGAATCAGTATTATTTTCGCAGGCATAACTTTTCCCTATTGTATACATAAGCTGACTAGAGCCTAATAACTGTTCAAAGAACCAAGTACCACCATAATATTGACACCATTCAGCGGCATTGCCAAACATATCATATAAACCAAGTTCATTAGATTGTTTTAGCCCTGTCTTATGTAACTTATCATCTGAATTATCCTTATACCAAGCAACATCATACAGATCATTACTGCCAGAATATTTGTATCCCTTACTATGAGCACCTCCATGAGATGCATAAATCCACTGATCAGCACTAGGAATTTGGTAGAAATAGCATGTAGTGTCAGTTAACCAGCTTGCAAAGGCCATAGCTCCATATAATGAAACACAGACAATAGGCGCATCTTCAGATGAAGCAATCCCAGTTTGTCTAAAGCAGAACTTACCTTCTTTATATTCAACTGGACATAGTTCATCATAGATATTAATAAACCTCTTCTGCCCACAAATATTATTAATATAGATGCTATCATGAGAGTTAAGAAAAACCAGATACTGTCGAATACTTACCTCTTTTGTACTAATATAGAAATGTTTCTGTATTTCTGCATCACAAAGCATCTTACCCTCATCATTCTTGAAATAAGAATACCCTGGTTTTACATATTGCATTTCAATGTCGATCTCTTTGGGCATCTTTGGTGGAAGGAAAGTTTCTTGAGTTGTTAGTGACTTGTAACCTCTACTTAAATAGAACTTATCTTTTGTTTTGATAAAAGCACGTATATAGTAGTTAGATGAAGGTTTTAAGGTATTTATGATTCTTCCAAATCTGTTTTCAATTAATGTTGAATAAACTGTGTCAGATAAGCTTTCTAAACTGGAGCCATAGATGAAACCATATTTTATGCAAGTAGAAGTGTCAATTATAGTGGTTGCCCAAACTACAATAGAAGAGTCTTGCACAACACTATATTCTTTAAATTTGATCTTATCTGTATTAGTTATTATTTTTGAGTATATATCTTCATCTTTCTTACAAGAATAAGCCAGACAAAGAAGAATAATGGTTAAAATGTAATACTTTTTCATATTGGTGTTTTTAGGTTAATAATGATAGAGTTATACAAAAGCTATGCCGGTATTAATTCTTATCAATTGCATTTTATAATGATGATTTATTTATAACTTAGAGTAAAGGTTCATTATAATCATCACACCAATTACTACCGATATGAAGGCAAGAACATCATCTACATTATTATGGTTAATTACAATCAGTAGCATTGTGATATCATTATATATATTATGGGATTATTTTCCGGTAGGATCAGAGATAGTCGTAAGGAATTACTTGAATGATTCGGTTTTGTTAACCTGTTTTAGATAGTTTTTATTCTTATCAATTACGGCAAAAAGAAAAACCGATAAACACATAAAAGTATTTATCGGTATATATTGCTTTTGTCGAGAAGTAGAATGTTATATATACTTTATTTTGATAATTCTTGTTCTTGAAATAATCTACGGATATCTAAACTTTCTTCATCTAATTTGGAATTCTCTCTTTCAGATTCATCTACTTTATATCTAGGATCATAAATAACTCTAAATCCCCAACCATGATTATGAAAATTTACAGGAGTTACCATATTACAGAATATTGCATCTAAGTCTTTATAATCTGAATAACTACTTCCTTTTATATACATACATTGATTATAAAAGACTACTTCAACAAGCCAATGCCCATCCTCTCTGCACCACTCAGCAACATTGCCTACCATATCATATAATCCCAGTTCATTAGGTAGTTTTAGACCTCCTTTATGTAGTTTCCCTCCTGAATTATTCTTATACCATGCTACATCATTAATATCGTTACTACCTGCAAATTGATATCCTTTACTATAAGCTCCTCCATGAGCTACATATGTCCATTGACGACAAGTAGGTAGTTCATATTTACACTTTGTAACTTCTGTTAGCCACTCAGTAAAAGCCATAGATCCCAAAAGAGTAACACAAGTAATAGGCATATCTTCAGATGAAGCAATTTGAGTTTGCTTAAAACAGAACTTTCCTTCTTTATATTCAACTGGACATAATTCATCCGCCATATCAATATATTCTCGATTGTTGACTATTCCATTAGGATTGGCATTTATGGCATTAAGGAAGATCAAATATTGACGAATAGTTACTTCTTTTGTACTTATATAATAATGACGATGTACTGCTGCATCGCAAACAAGTTCTTCACCATTTATTTTATGAAAAGAAACCCCTGATTTAACATATTGCATTTCTAAGCCTATTTCCTTAGGCATTATTGGGGGACAGGAAGGCTCTATTGTTGTAAAATTTTCAACATCTTTACTTACATACAACTTATCTTCAGTAAACACTAATGCGCGTACATAATATTCAGTTGAAGGTTTAACTGTATTAATAATTGAGATAAATTTTGAATCATTTAGCTTTCTTGAATATATTGTATCAGAAATATTATCAGCTTCAGTACCATAACAGAACCCAAATTTCTGAATCATTGAAGTGTCTAATTTGACCACCGCAGAAACTGTGAAAGCAGAGTCATCTAATAGATAATAATAAACCTTGAGATCAATTTCATCTGTGTAGATGATAGTGTTTATATTCTCCTTAGAAGGTGTATTTTGTTTATCGTCTTTTTTACAAGAATAGGCCAAACAAAGGATAATGATACTTAAAATGTAATACTTTTTCATATTGGTGTTTTTAGGTTAATAATGTTTAGGTTATACAAAAGCTATGCCGGTATTAATTCTTATCAATTGTATTTTATAATGATGATTTATTTATAACTTAGAGTAAAGGTTCATTATAATCATCACACCAATTACTACCGACATGAAGGCAAGAACATCATCTACATTATTATGGTTAATTACAATCAGTAGCATTGTGATATCATTATATATATTATGGGATTATTTTCCGACAGGATCAGAGATAGTCGTAAGGAATTACTTGAATGATTCGGCTTTAGTATCATTTATATACTTTGCTTTTGCATTCTTTGCAGTAGTAGCGTCAACAGTATTCCCGAATAGGATGGGGCGATTATGGAGAAGATCGGGTATTTATTTCTTCTGGGGATTTATAGCAAGTCATACCGCACATTTATATGGTATAATATATCTGGGTAATCATTTCTTTGATGGTGACTTTTCACAATTAGGTAGCTATCATGTAAAAGCAGCATACCTAATTATGTATGTATTATTTATATTCAGCATTAAGCCAATAAGAAAGAGAGTAGGGGATATTATATATGCAGAGTATTCAAACTATGCTGTCTATTTTCTGATGTTTATATTTACATACAGCTTTTTCTACACCAAGATATTGCTGACACTTTTAGCTTGGATACTTATTATAATAAGGGGCGTGATAGCTCCAGGCGTAAATGGACAAAAGATAAGACAAAGAGATCAATCGTTTCTGCCATGGTAAGAAAAAAGGAGATTGATTATAATCATCTTCTCCATACCTTATATTATAAATTCTAATTCAAATGTTAAGTCCTGTTTGTTCTCAGTTTCCTCTTGCTTTGCTTTAATAGCCTGTTATGTCGACGAGTTTGATGTTTTTTTTATATTGCATAATATTTTAGAGATAATATCTAATTCCTTTTGGGGATAGAGTATGCTTTTCCAATTTCTATTCATTAAGGGGAGGGTATATAATTTAATGGAGTATTAAGCCTCATTCAATACACTAATTATAAATAAAAGACAATTCTAAATGAAAAGAACTTTTGCACTATTTCTATGTGTATTATTATCATTTTCTGTATTTGCTCAGAAGATTAAGCATAAAGAATTTATTGGTAGAGTAGTTGATTCTTCACAACTTAAAGCTGTTGGATATGCTACTATTCAGTTTATGGATGTAAAGAATAATAAGAATGAATATGGGTGTATATCTGATAGTCTTGGGAGAATTCACTTTAATAAGATAGCTTGTAAAGAGTATCAAGTAGTGATTAGCTGTTTGGGATATAAGACAAAGAAACTTAACTTATCTATACCTTCTAAAGGAGGTGTTTTCTATAAGAGATTTAAACTGCAAAAGGCAGCAATTAATCTTGATGAAGTACAAATCGTTGGAGTGCAGAAAGGAGCAAAGACAATGATTGATAAGACTATATATATACCTGACTCACTAAGTTTAGCTACATCAAAAACGGGCTTAGATTTATTGAAGAAAGCTCCGGGTATTACAGTTCGAAGATCCGATCAATCAATAAAAGTCTTTGGGAATAGTAATGTATTGATTCTTGTTGATGGCGTAAATAGTAATAGAAATATAAATTCTATTGAGCCAAGAGATATTGAACGTATAGAAGTTGTTGACAATCCTTCAGCTAAGTATGATTCTGATATAGCTAATGTGATCAATGTTATCTTGAAAGAAGACCGCAAGAAGGGATTAAAGGTATTTACAAATTTGATGTATAATCATGCGAAGAACTATTATAGTTTCAATACAGCTCAAGTAGAGTATGAATTCAATAAAGTGCGGATTTTCGGTTTATATAAGTATAACTTCAATCGTCATGATTTTAATGATACAACAACGATAACAAATATTATAGGCAACGATAGATATAAGGCACTAAGCTATTCTCTGGATAATGAAACAAAGAGTAATAAACATACCTTCCAGTATGGTATTGATTATTATATCAATCAAAGAAACTTAATCAACTTTACAGGTAGATATAATAACTACCAAAGAAACACCTTCTTTAATAAGTTTTCTGAGTATACAATTAATAGTTCTCTTGATTATTCTTCTATTACAAACAGAGAAGTTGATAATAAATATGAATTACAGAACTACACTCTTTTTTATAAGCATAGATTTAAAGCTAAGAACCATGAATTAAAATGGAATACAAATGTTTATATAATGGATAGGGATAATGATGTTAATAGAGATATTGTTTTCAGCAATCAACAGCCTTCATCAAAGAGACTTTACAATAAAGATGTATCAAAGAATATTAGCCATACAGTGAATTCAAAGCTTGATTATTCTTATCCTTTCAATTATAATTCACAACTTGATCTAGGTTCACAATTATATTACAGAGATATTGAAAACGATTATCAAACAAGTAACTCTTTATCTTCTTTTAGATACAAAGACCTGAGGAATGCTTTATATGGAGTTTATACCTTCAGACATCAGAAGCTATCTTTTCAAACGGGCCTAAGAATCGAAAGCTTTAGTACTAGCTTCTCAGAACAACTGGACTATCAGCAGTTGAACTATCTACCTTCTGCATCTGTACTTTACAAATTTGATGGCAAGCGTAGTATTAACTTGAAACTAAATCAAAAGTTGAATTATCCCAGATACCATATGTTAACTCCTTTTACATATTATTCAAGTGATTCTTTGACTATCTCAACAGGAAACCCAGACTTAAAGCCTGAAAAGTTCTTGAACTTAGAGCTTAATTACTCATATAAGAAGAAGCATACTTATATTTCAACAGCCTTGTATTATAAGCGGTTTGATGATTTGATAGGCTTAAGTTATCAGCTTAATGACAAGAATGTAAAAAGGGTAACCTACGATAATATTTCGTATTCAGATAAATATGGTGCTTATCTTTATTTACAGGGGATTGTGCTTGGAGGACTTATTCAGGCCAGCTTATATAATACAGTCTTTTATAATGTTTTCCCTGAATCAAAATATAATGGATTTACATATAATGCCTTTCTTTCAATGGAAGTACAAATGCCATTTGATATGTATTTAAATGTAGATGCTTCTTATGCAGGAAAGCAATATCAATTCTATGGACATTCTACTGAAAATCCAATTATTGATGAAATATCTTTAACGAAAAGCATATTGCGTGATAAAGGAGAGCTTGCTATTGGTCTTATAGAATACTTTATTCCTTCAATTAGTGAAGATGTAATATGGAAAGATAGCTATAAAGAGAAAAATGTATTTGTATCAGATGCAAAAGCAATAATGATTCAATTCAATTATTTCTTTACGAAAGGTAAGAGGTTGAAGAAAGTAAAAAGAGAGCTTAATATGGAACAAGATACAAAGTGATAATAAGTAAAAGGGCTAAGTCTTTTTATACTTTTTGCCTATCCCATAAGGATGAAAAATACCCCAATAAGATGCTGTTCTTATTGGGGTATTTCATTTATAGGATGATTATATTACCATCTACCATTAAGTATAGTAGTAATCTTTTCAGGAGTAATATCTTTCCTCTCTCCAAGTATTATATTTCTTTCTTTGAATCTGTTGGCGATGATATCAATAGAAGCTTTATCAACATCATAGTCAGATAATCTTGTTTTGATGCCTAGAGATTCGAAGAATTCATCAGTCTTTTCTAGTGCAGTATGAATCTTTTCTTCGTCACTGCCTTCTGTAATTCTCCATACATTGGTAGCATACATCAACAGCTTTTCTTTCTTGCCTTCCATCATCTCTTTAAGCACACCAGACATAACGATTGCAAGAGTCTGTGCATGATCGATTCCATGGAGGGCAGTAAGTTCATGACCTATCATATGAGTAGACCAATCATGAGGTACACCAGTTCCAATCAATCCATTTAGAGCCATGGTCGCAGTCCAAATCAAGTTGGAAGCAGTATCCATATCATCAGGATTTTCTACATATCTTTCGCCTATAGATATAAGAGTACGTAGAAGTCCTTCGGCCATCTCAGTTTGAACAGGAGCATTCGCGTCATAAGTAGCATATTGTTCCATAATATGAACATAAGCATCAACAACGCCATTAGCTCTTTGTATCTTTGGAAGTGTACGGGTTGCTTTTGGATCTAATACTGAAAACTTAGGGAAAAGAACAGGGCCTCCAAAAACTAACTTCTCTTTAGTTTCTTTTCTTGATACTACACCGCCGGAGTTCATTTCTGAACCAGTAGCAGGAATAGTAAGAATAGCACCTAAACTTACTGCATTAGTGATAGGTATTCTCTTTTTGCAGATATCCCATTCGTTGCCTTCAAAAGGAGCAGCTGCAGCAATAAACTTTGTACCATCAAGAACAGAACCACCACCTACAGCAAGAAGGAAGTCAATGTTTTTTGTACGTACTATTTCGACAGCTTTCATAAGTGTAGAGAATTGTGGATTGGCTTCAATGCCTCCGAACTCTTCATACTTATGATCTTTTAATGCTTCAATAACTTCATCATAAACCCCATTTCTTTTGATACTGCCACCACCATATGTTATCAGTACATTTGCGTTTTGAGGAATCTCTTTTGCAATATTGCTGATGTTTCCTTCTCCTAGAAGTATCTTTACTGGGTTATAATAATTGAAATTAAACATGATTCTTTTGTTAAAATTAAATTACTCTACTTTGGTTACTTTGTTAAGTAAATAAAAAGATGAAAGCCAAAATAGTTTAATGATTATAGTGAAATATTGAATTTCCCCTTTTTATATTGAGCTGGTTTGAAGACTATCGTTTCAAGACAAGAGCTTTTAATAGATAAGTTATCTACTTACATATTATAAATAGTCTTCAAACTACTTCTTTAAAAACTATATGCTTTCTATGAAAGTATACAAGTCTTGTTGTCTTAATGAAAATGTCGGACTTTTCCCAGAAAAAGTCCGACATTTTAGTAGAAAAGTCCGATATTTTGGTGAAGAAGTCCGACTTTCTCACTAAGAAGTCCGACATTTTGATGGAAAAGTCCGACATTTTTTAAATAAGGTAGTTTTAAAGACTGTTAACCAAAAACACTTAGTGTTCTTCGGAATCTTTCTGTAGATTAAACTACACATATTAGTGTCTATAGTCCTATTTAGCAGACCTTGAATAAATTCCTTTTTTATAAGCAAAGCCATATTGTTCAATATGAGATATCAATTGATAATAATGAAGATTGGTACTCAAAAGCTCTCTATCACCAACCATGATAAATTGCTGCTTTGCACGACTTATAGCTACATTCAACTTGCGATCAACTAATCCATCAGAACTTAATGATAGAAGTGAACGCATTTGTAATTCAGATGCAACTGTAGTTGTAAATATAATATGTTCTTTTTCTGATCCCTGATATCTTTCTACTGTATCTATAGTGATATACCTTGCATAAGGTTTGTTGTTGATTCGTGTTTGAATCTCATTGATTTGAGCACGGAAAGGGGAGATAACTCCAACAGTTTCTTCATTCATATCACTACCATATATGCTATAAAGAGCATCCAGAAGCTTAACTACAATACTTGCTTCTTCAGGGTGAGTTTTAATATTTGTTGAGGTGCTACTTTCAATATATACCATCCTTGAACTTTCTATACAAGCCAGCATATCATTATTATGATTATTGATTACAGGTAGCTTCCATTCTTCTCTCTGAAGATCTAAGTATTCTTTCAGTTGATTGTTATAGTAATGATTGATAGAGTTGGCAATATCTCTATGCATACGGAAATGATCTGTAAGTGTACCATAAGCATGCGTCCAACCTTCTTCTTTACATTTACTGAAAAGACGATCAAAGAGCGAGGTTCTCAAATCTTTAATTCCGATTTCATTCAATGATTCAGTTTTACATTTACAGAGGTCTTCAGATTGAACGACTACGGCAGGCAATTGGTTTTGATCTCCAATCATAATGAACTTCTCAAAGTCGATAAGTATGCCGCTTAAGTCTGGTTCTGCGAGTTGAGAAGCTTCATCAACAATAACAGTAGAGAACTTTTTGAACTTCAAAATATCCTGTCCTTTATTTTGCCATGTAGCTATAGTAGAAACATAAACTTTACCTTTTCTCAAGTAAGATTGTGATTGCAGGAAGTTCATATCTCTTGTTCTCTCTTGCAATGACCATTCAGGATTGGTGATAGAGTGGTTAAGTCTTACAAAGTCGATGCTTGTTTTATCAAGTTTCTCACAAATCTGATCAATGGCTTTATTGGTAAAAGCCAATAGCAATATGCTTTTGCTGGTCTCAACACTATAATACTTTACAAGGTTAGCCAGAATAGCAGAAGTTTTGCCTGTACCCGGAGGGCCTTGTAATAGAAAATAGTCAGGAGAAGAAATGATCTTTTGTATTAATTCTACTTGTGTATCAGTTCCAAACTCAGGTTTGTAGAAAATCTTTCTACCTATATCAGGCATTGTTTGCCCTAATATCTTTGCTCTTCTTTTTTTGTTGCTATGCTTTGCGAATCGGAATAATGACTGCATAGTAGATCTATTATTCTTTTCATAGAAGTCTTTCTCTAGTGCCCATCTTTTATTTGCACTAAAGTAGTTTTGATCTACTTGCTTATTTCTAAGACCAACGATGATGATATCATTATTGATCTCCATGATATTTCCTTTAAGTATTTCTTTATTCAGTGGGTTGTCTTTCTCGTTTTCATAAGAATATAATAGTATCATATCCCCCTTACGGTAATTAGATATAATATGTGTAAGTCTTGAGAAATGGAGTTGCCCGTTATCCTGATCATACTTTATAACCTTTAGATCAGGGATGATACTAAAGTTATCTTTTTTAGTTTTGAAATTATCTTTCCATAGGCTACTAAATGGGACTCCTGATCTATTCGGATTAGATAAAGAACCTGTTTTGTTGGCTATCAGCTCACGGAAGATAAAAGTCAGGAATGTATAATAATAGTCCAAGGTCAGTTGGTCAGTCTCATAAAACAAAGTGCTAAACTCCTTTAGCTCTGTAACCGAAAACTTAGGCACTTCATACCTTGCTATTCTTTCGGGAAGAGTAGAGTAATCAAACTTACCTTGCTCAGATTTTCTGACAACAGCAATAATCATATTCCTGACCATCATCAGGTTTTGCATATTTCCAAAGTAGAAAGGGATATCTCTAAGAGCAGATTCCTCTGCACGAGAATAGAAGATAGAACTATTCCCGCGTCGTTTGTCTCCAAAGTTTGAGTTTAGCAGCATTTGATATGCGATAACCTGATACTGGTTATTCTTCCATGCACTATGGTTGGGTGCTCTACCACTCTTCAATTCAATAATATCTTTACGAGTAGGATCATCAGGTTCTTCAGACATAATATCCAAACGTCCCTGAATTCCATAGTTCGAAGAGAAGAAAGAAGGTTCTATCCTAAGGTTTTTATCTCTATGGAAGTATACAAACTCTTGCAGGTTCTGCCAATGAAGTTCCAACAAGTCATTTGTAAGGCTGTTAGAGAAGTTAGGGGGGAAGTTGATACAGGTTGTTAACATGTCTTTCAATCCCTTTTTGGTAACATCCCAGGCAGTAGTTTCAGGTTCTTGTATCATTAGATCTAGAGCCGTATTTACAATAGACCCTTTTACCATTGCCTCAGTAGTTTTTGAAGGAGCTAATAACCTGAGAAAGTATAAATATGGGTTGGCTTCCTTGAATTGGAAACATTCAGCAAGATCACTTGCATCCATCAGGTAGTCTGGTTCAATGACAATGAGTGTATGATGTCCTGTATAATATTCTGATGCACTTCCCTCTATCTGATAGAGATTGTAAGCATTGAATACTGTTGAGGTATCAAGTATATTTGGAAGAATAGAAAACTGTTGACCTAAAGCGATCTTAGTGTTAATATTCATGCTTATCTGACCATTACCATTGGCCTGTATCCCATTATCATATACTATATCCCTAAGTTGAATATAAATAGTCTGTCCTGATTTTATATCTTCAGCTATGATTGTTGGATAGTCGATATCTTCAGCTTCATCACTGATTATTGATATTAAAGTAAGTCTGTTATAACTGCTTTTTCTTTTGAAGTTACTTTTATTGAAAATAGAAGAAGCATAAGGAGTATCAAGTAATGTATCAGGGTATTCACCTGTGTTGTTAACTACATTTATAATATATAGAAACGACTTTAGTGCAGGTAACCAAAGTTCTTGAATGTTTTTAATATCTACCTGATTATCTTTTGATGTCAACCTACGTAATGTATGAGCTTCATTAATCAGATCATAAGGGAAATTATACTGATCAGCAGAGAAGCTAATACGAGAATAAAGTCCAGAAAAGAACTTGCCTTCATTGGAAGTTATTTCAAAAAAGAGTTGCTCCAATAAATATCGTAACCTTACAAAACCATTGTCAGTTTGATCTTCATCTATTTCTGACAGTTTGATAATTTCGTTATAAAATAGCTTGAAGTTTATTTCTGGATAATCACTCATTGTCATTTAATTTTAAGCGGCTAAGGTAATAAATAAAGAGGTCTTATAAATTGAAATGTCTAAGATCAAAAGTAGGTGTTCTTAATTACAAGTATATAAAAAAAGAGGTTATTCATTAATGAATAACCTCCCTGACAGACTTTTGTATGTCTTGAAATAATATTGAAAGTCTTACTTTACAAACTTTATAGTTTCTACATCTTTGGTATTATATATATGTATAAAATAGATACCTTTTGGTAGATCAGATACATTTATTGACATTCTTGTTGTACTTGCTTTTTCTCTTGCAATTACTTTAGAAGAACTGTTAATGATCTTAATATCATCATTAGGATTGATATTGATGATGTTCAATGTATTTGTTACAGGATTTGGATAAGCCTGAGCTTTTAAAGTAGTTGTTGATTCTAACTTTACACTCTTATTTACAGTATGGCTACCAAATCCAGAGTATGAAGTTTTATATAAGCTATTCCAATCAGAAATATCAAAATCGGTAGTTCCTTCTGTGATGTTACTCTTTCGTGCCAATACTATATCTTTTGCGAAGTATGCAGAACCTCCATTATAAGTACCTACTATATCAAGCATAGTGCTACCTTGGAATAAAGCAATAGGATCATTTCCATTAAAACTCATTACTGAAGAACTGCTGGTCATATCAGCTTTTGATCTTAAAGAGTAATCAGCATTAGAATGTGCAATTACAAATGTTGAGCTTGGAGCAATCGAACCGTTAAGCGACAAACTATACCATGAACCAGAGCCATTAGACTGCTTCTTTAAAGTTATATTGCTTAGAGAAACAGTAGAGTTTGTGCCATTATAAATCTCGATAGCTTTATTATAAGAAGTTCCTTCTACATATTCAGATATGAAGATATCCCCTGATGAGTTTGTGTTATTATCATCTCCGTTATCATCATCATCATCGTCATTGTTATTGTTTATATAAGTATATCCCCATGCACGACCTACATATTCAGGATGATCGATATAAGGATTTCTGTCTCCCTGATAAGTTTCAACTTTATTGTTTCTGTCTCTTTCTTTACTATCTACAGGATCAGCAAGATGCCATTGGTATAATACATCAGGGTCAGCAACTCTTGTAATACTACCTGCTTGAGTTGGATACATTGTATAGAAATAGAATATAGCTCTTGCAACATTTCCTTTATGATCTTCACGAGGCTCAAACTCTGAATTAGCATATTCGCTATAAGCATCGATATTAGATGAAGGTTTATTGTATGTTGATGAAGTTTGATACATCCACTTATCAGTTTGGGTGTCTGATATCTCATCAAATGGATAGTTGCTTCTTGTACTATTCCAGTTTGCATAAGTAGGAAAGAGATGATGAAGATCAGACTTCATCGGTTCTGACTTATTGAAAAAACTCTGAGGCACTGTATGTTCACAATTGATAGGATAAGGGTTTGTCCCTGTACCGCCATAAGACCACGACTTTATATATCCAGAGTATACGCAGGTAATCTTATTGTTGTAGTTATCAATGTTATTATACATATACCTTCTGGCTCTGGTATATCCTAACCTTGTATGCTTGCCATCGAAATAGTTTTGCTTTAGCCATTGACGTAGTTGTACATTCTTATAGCTTGATGGTGCTGTTTGTGAAAATGCTAAAACAGATGAAAATAGGAATAGGTTAATAAGAATTGCTGTAAAAAGTGTGTGTAGCTTTCTCATAGTCTAAAAGTTTAAGTTTAAAATAGTTTTAATATAGAGTAGTTTTCCCCCGTCAACATATAGTACATATAGATACTGCTAATATATGTAAAAAAACTAACATGATATACCCTCTATCTCCTTAAGTATTAAAAAGGTGACAAAAAGAATGTAATTTAGAGTAAATAAATATTAAAAGTTGAATAAGAGGATATATGTGTTAATTATTGATAGAAGAGATTTAACTTTTCTTGTTTTGTTCTTTCATCTGCATCAACTCTTCGTTGTGCTTCCTTATTTCTTTCTTTGATTATATAGGCTTCAATATTGAGTTCTTCTTCAACTTCATTAATGCAATTAAGTAGTGGATGGGAAGGGAAGAATTGATAAGCTTCTTGCAGTATGTGCATAGCAATACCTTCTTTCTGATTGCAATAGGCTTTAGAAGCATCATTAATGAGTCTTAAGCTTTTTCCTTTGCTTCCGGTTATCCATAAAAACAAACTATACCAAGATACAGCACAAATAAGAGTAGCAATATATGTGTTTATAAGAATAAATAAAACGCCAAGAGTAAAGCATCCTATTCTATAGAGGATACTGCTGTTCTTCAATATGTAGGTGTAAGCAATTCTAAAAGGAAATTTAGTTTCTGCCTCTATGTATTTGTATTTAAATATGCCCATCTTAAAGTTAAAATACCATGAATGACAAATATAAAAGGAATTGTAGATCTATTGATATAGCTTTCACATAAAAATGCCGATAGGTAATATATACCTATCGGCTGTATTGTGAAGTCAAAGTGAATTATACACTTTATATGCCTTGTTTATTGTTTGTCCATTTGGATATCATGTCAAGTCTTAGTTTCTTGAAAAGAGTCATAACATCTTTCATTCGTTTATGTGTGATTTCTGTTAAGTATTTTGATGCTTTCTTCGGACTCTTGTTATATAATTCCAATGCTTTGTTTTCTATAGCTTGTCTTTCATCTTCAAATTGAACTTCCAGACTATCTCTGTATTGCTTCATATGCTTTGAAGCATCTTGCCATCGTAAGTACATAAGATTATCCACAAAGTCGACATTCCATCGTAGTGAATTTTCCTGAAAATACTTAGGGTCATATGTTTTATATTCAGGTATTATTGAACTTACACCACAATAGATAGGAGTATAGGCACTAGTATATGCATTATCAACATAAAAGTAATATAAGCCTCCAATTTCATCTGGTAGCCATGAGCGTAGTTTGGCAATCATACCATACTCTCCTCTGGCACGAGCAACATTACGTCTTTGGGTGATTCTTAATAGCTCTCTGCTTTCTTTTGTAGGGAAAGGGGTGGCCATAGGACTATGTTCAAGAGTATTGTCTTTTTTGATTTTATACCAAGCCGGATCATCTTCTTTATCATATATAGTGCCTGTAAATGTAGAACGTTGGAAATCCTTTACATCCTGAATATCCATTTTGCGTTCAGGTCTTACAGAGAATGGATATATTGATATAGGTTCAACGAATTGAACATATTGGTTAAGTCCTTGGTAAGGACTTGTTTTCTTTCTTTCAGGCCATTGTTTATAGTTGGGTGCATATGTAGAATAGAATAACCATAAGCGACTGGTAGCCCATTCTCTGGGAATTGGAGAATAAATGTCTTGCCATATAAAAGGCTTGTTGTCTTTAGGATTATACCATCCCATATTTATAGCAAAGTCCATATAATTATCTGAAGCCATATAGTTTGCTGTATCTTCTGGGTGTACTTCCTTTATAACACTCCAATTTGCAATTACCATTGCATGATCATCAGGAACTCTTTTTGCTGCCCAAATTGCACCAGCTTTACCACTCTTAGGATCCCATTGACCTACACTAAAAACTTCAAACACCCATATTTCATTAGGATCAGCAATAACTAAGGATTCAGATTCACCAACACAACTAGGAAGAAACCCATACATATCCATTAGTTGCCCAATAAGCTTTACTGCATCTTTAGATTTTTTACATCTTTGAAGAGCAATAGCCTGAGCTTGTTCGATTGTCATAATCTGTTTGCAAGTAGCCCTGTCAACTTTAAGTTCAGCTCTTTGGCTAAGTGTACTTTCTGCAATAGACAATTGGTGAACATTCATTTGGGGATATGCCGTATGAAAATAGGTATATGTTTCTCTTGCTTGAGGAATAAAGCCCAATGTATCACCATAGTCACCTAATGGTCTACCTGACTCAATCATCCCCCAATATACAGGCATCATACTACCTTCTTTATATTTTTGGCCTTTAACTACATGTAGTCTACAATCCGGGCCTGCATCGGAATGAGAAACTATAACTGACCCATCAGCAGTTGCCTTTTTCCCAACTGCTATAATTGTACAAGCAAAAGAATATGTGCTTGCTAATAGTAAAAAGAATAATAGAAGTAAATTCCTTTTCATATACATAGTTGTATTTAACTTGTTATTGAATAATTTGTGATATAATCTATTAACCTACCTAAATATAAAACCTTTTTTTAGAGGATCAGAAGGATCAAAGTAAAATTGATGTTGCCCCGTTATTGATGCTGTCCCACTAACTTCAGGAATTACAGAATCATGTTGCCCATATGTGGTTGTGTCTATGACTTTAACTGTCATTAGAGTGTTCAGGATACTTTCTATTGTGATGGTCTGATTTATATCAATATCACCCTTGGCATAATGTAATGCCGCGCGTGCTGAAACTCCCGAGCCTGTGGGAGATCTGTCAACTTCTCCCTCTGCAAAGACACAAACATTTCTACTATGATGTTTTGGGTTTTCTGCTTTTCCTGTAAAGATGGTGCCATACAAAAAACTAAGATCTTGCTTAAAAGGATGTGTTATAGTGTCTCTATTCATCACTGCATGTTTAATTGCTTTTCCGAGCTGTATAAGTTGATTATAATTTCCCGGATTAAGAGCAATGTTATACTGGTCAGCATCGACGAATGCATAGAAAGCACCACCATAAGCGATATCATATTTTATCTTTCCAAGAGATGGTATTTCAATTTCATTATTCATGGAAAGTACAAATGAAGGAACATTTTGAAATGATACAGAAGTAACAAGCTCATTTTCTCTATATGCCTTTGCTTTAATCAAACCTGGAGGCGCATCAATAATTAATTCAGGGTGCTTTTCTTCTTTATATATCATGCCTGTATCTAATACTAGCTTAGTTAATGCTATTATAGCATGACCACACATTGTAGAATAACCTTCATTATGTAAGAAGAAAGTGCCAAAATCAGCATTCTTTGAAACAGGTCTTGTGATTATAGCCCCATACATATCAGCATGCCCTCTGGGTTCAAACATAAGCCCTGTTCTGATATAATCAAGGTTTTCTTTGAAATAGCGTCTGAATTCAAGAATGTTATTTCCTTTAAGTTGAGGCAATCCATTTACTATTACTCTTAAGGGCTCTCCACCAGTGTGTAGGTCTATAGTTTTGATATTTAGCCAATCATTAGGAGGGATATATTTCCAGTTACTTAAATCAAAATACATAATTCTTATAAGTTTAAAGTAAAACCATGTCCATTCTTAATAGCCATAGCATAAATGTATTTAGCAGCATAAAGATCAAAGACGGCCATTCCTACAGTTTTGAAAAATCTGGTTTTGTTATTATCCAAAAGCTTAGGATTCTTTAAGAGCTTTCCAAAAGGGATAATATTATCTCGCTCTATCAAATTATGTTCAATAGGATATGCTATATCACCTGATTCATGTATTGCTGTTTCTGTATCTATAATAATCTGACTACAAAGCTTAGGTAGTGCGTCAGGAAACTCTCTCATGTTGGGCTTAAAGGAACCAACACCAATGTATAACTTATCCTTTATCAACTGTTCATTATCAGGGAGGACAGGCTTATCACTTGTAGTAGCGCAAATAACAATATTGCTCATTTCCAGTAGGTGCTCTACTTTAGTTACAGTTTCAATTTCTGTATAAGGGAGAATGGCTTTAAGTAAAGAGGTGAATTCAATAAGGCGTTCAGTATTTTTATCCCATATTACTACTTTCCGAAACTTCTTTTCTTCACTTACAAACAGGGCTTGATAGAATCCTTGTGTTCCTAATCCAATGATCCCTAATGTATCACCATAATCTTTTCCTAAATGTCTTACAGCAACACTTCCTATTGCTCCAGTTCTTGCAGCAGTGACTGTAGCCCCATTCATAAGAGCTATGGGCTGGCCGGTTTCACTATCATTGAGGATGACGGTTCCATGAATAGAAGTCTTACCTTTTTTATTGTTTTCAGGATTTACAGTTACCAACTTAGTGCAAAAGTGGGTGGGTTCATAAGCAGGCATTACTAGTAGAGTATTATTACCAAAATTTAGGTGAAATCTTTCAGGAATAAGGCATTTTTGGTCTTCATAATGTATAAATGCTTTTTCAATGCAATTTGTTAGTTCTTTATATTCAATTGCATTTCCAATCATAGTTTCATTTAATATAAGCATATAATTTTTGGGGTTATAAGTTTCTTAATTCAAAAATGTCATCTATGGTCTTGGGTTTGGGTTGTCCTAATAATCTTTTTCCACTATGTGTGATTAAGAAGTTCTCTTCATTTCTTATACCTCCGAATTTACGAAACTCCCATAATAAATCATAGTTCAATTCCTTCATGAACTTTCTTTCTTTTTTCCATTTTTGCATAAGGGTAGGTATAAAGTATATTCCGGGTTCTATGGTTAGAACAAAACCTGCTTCTAGTTCTCTGGCTAATCGAAGAGATTTAAGTCCGAAGGTAGAACTTCTTTCAGCACCGTTATAACCTACCCAATGTTCTCCAAGGTTTTCCATATCATGAACATCTAAACCCATCATATGCCCTAGACCACATTGAAAAAACATCGCATGAATGCCTCTTTCAACTGCTTCTTCAGGATTGCAATTCAGAAAACCCATATCCTTCATTCCTTCAGCCATAACAGTACAAGCCTTGATATGGCAATCTCTAAAATTCACTCCGGGTTGTAGCATATCTATAGCACTCTCATGTGCTTTAAGTGTGATTTCATATATTTCTCTCTGTACAGGGTCAAATACAGGATTTACAGGGAATGTGCTACTTAGGTCTCCGGCATATCCCATTTCTGTTTCTGCTCCACAATCTAGCAAGAAAAGTTGTCCGGGATGTAGTGTGTTGCCATGATAATGATTGTGGAGAGTTTGCCCATTTATAGTTGCAATTATGGGGAAAGAAATATTGCCACCTGTAGCGCATGCTATCTCTAGTACCCTTGAAGCTATTTCAGATTCTTTGATGCCTGGCCTTGTTATTCTCATAGCTGTTTTATGCATCTCTACAGTAGTATTTACAGCCTTTTCTATTTCTTCTATTTCCTCATCAGACTTGTAAATCCTTTGGCTGATTACAGCTTTGGCTAATAACTCTGAATGTTCTTTTTCAATATGGTCTTCAGTATAAGATAACCATTTCATTAATTTCAACTTGTTGTCTGCTCTGTAAGGTAAAATGTAATGTACTGTTCTTCCTTTCTTTTGGCTTTTATGTAATAATTCAGATAATTTATCTGTATTACCTGCATATTTTAACTTGACTTTATCGGCTTCTTCATCTAAAGTGATTTGTTCGCCCATCCAAACAATATCATCTATAGTATAGTTATCACCAAATAACAATTCTTCACCTGATTCACAGTCTATAATAATGTTTAAGCCAGCTCTTTTTAGACCAGAAAAATAAAGGAAGCTACTATCTTGTCTAAAGTGGTAAGTGTTATCCATGTAATTCATTGGACTTTCTTCATTTCCTTGAAGTAAGATAAGCCCATTCTGAATGGATTCTTTTAGCCTTTGCCTTCTTTGGATGTAAGTTTCTTTTGGAAACATAATGAATTGAATTTAATTTTTGAAATAATTAGATTGTACGGTTTATGAGAAAGTCTGTTTTTTTATGAATAACAGCTTTCTTTATAAACGTTTTTTAAAAAGTATAAATTAGAGTAGGTAGTAATAATAAAAGAGTTAATAGAGCCAGCACTCAAATAGACCTTTCCCAAATCTATTGTATCTATAAATGTATTTAATGTTTGGTTTATGCATAATTTATAGATGTAGTAAGTATTCAAATCTACAAAAAAATATTTTTATAATAATTGCAATTTATTTTCTTATGAAGATTAACTAAACATTAAATTTACATTAGTTTATCTTAAACTTTAGTAATACGAAGAAGTGTTCTATAAATAAACTCGCTTTGTGAAAGTACTACTTTTTTATATTAATAGTATTTTGTATTTGCTTAGCTTTTAGGTGTTGTATATAGATGTTAATAGCTTTTGTGTCTAATAATAAAAGTGTTTTATATACTGTCTTTGAATAAATATTTCTGTTAAGTTATCTTAATAAAGTGAATTGAAACTGAGGTGTATGATGTTTAGGTGTGGTTTTTTTTAAGCTTTTTATTAAAATTACTTATCTGAAACTTGATAAAATTCATAGAGTATTTTAACTTTGGTTTCGATAAATAAGAAAACTTATCTTGTTAATCTTAATGATGATGAAATTAAAATTGAGATATAAATCCCTTACTTCTTCTCTGAAGAAAGCGACCCTTAAACTTAAGGAGAAGCTTGATTTATATCCAAAACAAACTTCCTCAACTATTCAAACTTATAATGAAATTACTGCTGCTTGTAGGCAAGAGACTAAGATAACTTCTATAAACTCGATTAACTGTACAGACATCTTTTTTGCAATTAGTAAAAACATTCAAAATAGAAACAATATAGCTGTAAGATGGTTCTATTTTGCAATTGATATAAGTAGAGCTATAAAAAACACAATCACTATCCTTACTATAAAAGTCTTTCCAAAACAAATAACCTTTGAAGATTTCATTTCTTATAAGAAAATCACTAATTCTATAATTAGAAATACAAGCAGGGAAAGTTTGCAGAAGATTGGCCAATAGGGGATGATTTTTTTTTTGCTTAAGGCAAAATAAGAAAAAAGTGAATAGACCTACCGAATTTAGCTTGAAACCTACTGGATTTAGCTTGAAGCTTACCGAATTTAGCTTGAAACCTACTGGATTTAGCTTGAAGCTTACCGAATTTACCTTGAAACCTACTGGATTTAGCTTGAAGCCTACCGAATTTAGCTTGAAACCTACTGGATTTAGCTTGAAGCAAATGGAATTTTGCTATTAGATTTTTAGGGGTTTATTAAATGAACTGCGTCAGGCTTATAATTCGATATTTTTTTCTGAAGTGATTTAAAAAGTCGGATAAAATAAAACAAAAAATGCCTGAAGTACTCGATGCTTGAGTTACCACACAAAAAACATAAAGATGAGTAAACAG
>JBGRPZ010000030.1:0-40672 GCA_041725915.1 Hyphomicrobiales bacterium
ATAATAAGTAGATTATTAAGATGAATTAATTGTAAAAGTATATTATATCTGAATGAGTTGATTTAAAGAATCTGTTGCTTTCTGTCAAAATCTATTTACTACATATTTGGCTTATTGATATTTTGTAGTGAATATATTGATAATAAATTTGTAAGAAAAGATTTTGCAATCTGAGATAGTTAGAATCTTTACTTGCTTTTGATTCTATTGAAACTGATAGTTTTACTAAAAATATTGTTTGTAGCTCTAGCATACCACAAATCAGATAACTAATTACCCTAGATAAATACCAATTACTTTCTTCTTTTATAAATCATTGAAGTTCCTTATACTTGTCTTCATCTTAATTCTCCTTTATTTTCATGTTCTAGCTGATACAATCTAAGAAGTTTTAAGATGATATTTCCTTTTTGTCGTATACTTACAATATGTTACTTTATTAAGACAGATACCCCCTCTCCATCTATATTTAATACTCATAAAATGAAAATTAAAGGGAATCCTAGTTATTCAAAAGTCAATTTGTATTATTGTTTGAATATAATTTCAAAAAAATTTGATTATATTTAGGTTACTAAAAATAGCTGTAGAGATAATAAAAAAACAAAAGATGAATTTGCACGTTCTGTATTTAGTAACAAAAACATCTATAAATAGGTCGATTATCCACTCCTTCCAAGATCTACAATTTCCATTTAATAAAAACAAAGTTCTTTTAAAACTTAATCGTTTAGCTTTCTGCTAAAAAACAAACACTAATTCTATCGATAATGGAACTAAACAAAACCGATAATACTTCAGATAATCTTAATGTACCTAATATAAACAGACCACGTGTTGTCATCATTGGAGGCGGATTTGGAGGGCTTTCCCTTATTAAGTATTTGGATAAAAAAAAGTTTCAGATAGTCCTTATAGACAAGCATAATTATCACACATTTCAACCATTATTATATCAAGTAGCTACAGGAGCTCTTGAACCAGATTCTATTGCATACCCATTACGTAGATATGTAAAGAAATATGGAGATATCCATTTTAGACTAGGAGTAGTTGAAAACATAGACACAAAGAATAATCAAATAAGAACCTCTATAGGTGATATTTCTTATGAATATCTTATAATAGCAACAGGTAGTAAGACAAACTATTTTGGCAATAAGGAAATAGAAGAGAATGCCGTATCAATGAAGTCAGTCCCTAATGCTTTAGATCTTAGAAGTTTGATTCTTGAAAACCTAGAGCTTGCTATACTACAAACAAATCATGAAAAAAGAAATGCCCTATTGCATTTTGTCATCGTCGGAGGCGGCCCAACAGGAGTAGAACTTGCTGGAGCATTAGCAGATCTAAAGAAATATGTCTTTAGAGAAGAATATCATGATCTAAATATTGATAATTTACAGATCACCTTAGTCGAAGGATCTGATAGATTATTACATGCAATGAATAAAAAGTCTTCAAAAGCTACCTATGATGCTTTAAAGAAGCTTGGTGTAAATATTCATTTAAATAGTATCATTAAAAAATATGATGGAGATAAAGTAGTTATTGGTGGTGGAGATGAATTAATGACGAAAAATGTAATTTGGACAGCTGGTGTTTTGGGCGATCATCCAGAAGGTATTGATCAGGAGCTATTATTACCAGGAAATAGAATAAAAGTTGATGCATATTGTAGAATGATGCCATATGAAAACATCTTCATTATAGGAGATGTTGCATGCATGCAACTAGATGATTTACCAAGAGGACATCCTATGGTGGCTCCCGGGGCTATTCAAATGGGGGAATATGTCGCCAAATCATTAAATACTTATTATTATCACCAAAAGCTACCTGCAAAATTTAAATATAAAGATAAAGGAAGTATGTCTACAATAGGTAGAAACAAAGCTGTTGTAAATATAGGCAGGCTTAAATTTAAAGGAGCCTTTGCTTGGTTTACTTGGTTATTTATTCACTTAATGTCTATTGTAGGCTTTAGAAACAGATTAATAGTATTTGTAAGCTGGTTTCAGAGTTATTTTACTAATAATACAGCTTTACGGTTAATTATCAGACCCTTTGTTAATAACAAAAGAAAGGGTGGATTAGGATAATTGTCTATTAATTTTAAATTGAATTTAAAGAGAATAGTGTTAGTATAATGCTGTGTTCTTATAAACTATATACAAATAGCCTACTTAAAGCTTATTTATATATAGGCAAAACTTCAGCATTATTATAAGGAGAATGTATTATGAAGAATCATCTTGCAGATGAGGGAAGCCCATATTTACGTCAACATTCATCAAATCCGGTGAATTGGTATCCATGGGGAGAAGAAGCCTTTCGACTTGCTGAAGAAGAAGATAAGCTATTACTAATTAGTATTGGTTATTCAACATGTCATTGGTGTCATGTCATGGCTAAAGAGTCTTTTGAAGACTCAGAGGTCGCTACATACATGAATAAACATTTTATCTGTGTAAAGGTTGATAGAGAGGAAAGACCTGATATTGATCAATTATATATGGACGCTGTCCAGCTATTGAACTCTAATGGTGGATGGCCCTTGAATTGTTTTGCTTTGCCAAATGGGAAACCTATATGGGGAGGAACTTATTTCAAGAAAGATCAATGGATGTCAGTAATTCAACAGATCAATGATTTCTGGGAACAAAAAAGAGAAGATGTTATTCTTCAGGCTGAAAATTTAAAAGATGCACTAAATAATATACTGCCTTTAGAAAAAGAAAACATAAAAAAAGAGACCTTATTTACTATCACAGACTTTAGAAATATAATTTCAAAGATTGAGAATAATCTAGACAAAGAAAATGGGGGGACAAAAGGTGCTCCTAAGTTCATATTACCTGCTAATTTAAGTTTCTTACTCAGATATGCTTGGTTTGACAGAAACGATGAGATCTTTTCTTTTGTCCATAACTCTCTGGTAAAAATCGCTTCAGGAGGTATATATGATCAGATTCAAGGAGGATTCTCAAGATATTCTGTTGATGAGAAATGGAAAGTTCCTCATTTCGAAAAAATGTTATATGATAATGCTCAATTAATTTCTCTTTATTCTGAAGCTTTTGCCTATTTCAGAAATCCTCTTTTCAAGAAAATAGTTGAAGAAACTATTGCATATATAGAATATGAGATGATGAGTCCCCACTTTTCATTATACTCTGCTATAGACGCTGATAGTGAAGGTAAAGAAGGTAGCTTCTACCTTTGGAAAGAAGAAGAAATAAATCAATTATCTGATGAGATCGTTGGTTATGCAAAAGAATATTTTGGAATAGGTGGTCATAGCCTGTGGAAAGATAGTCAGAATATATTATCAGTCGAAACCGATGATCGCACTTTTGCATCAAAACATGACATATCATACAAAGACTGGGTTATTATAAAAGCTCAAATAAAAAGAGAACTAAGAACAATCAGACAAAAAAGAGTGCAGCCTGATACAGACACAAAAGTCCTTACTTCTTGGAATGCTCTTATGGTAAGTGCCTTTGTTGATGCAGCAAAATATATTCCCGATCCTATATATATAGGATTTGCAAAAAAAACTCTGGATTTTATTGTCCTTGAAAGAATAAAAGAAGATGGCAGCATTATTAGATGCATGAAAAATAACAAAGAGACTATAAAGGGGTTTCTTGATGATTATGCAAATACAATTAAAGCTCTGATCGACTTTTATGAAATCTCTTGTAATGAAGAATACTTGGAAACTGCCAATAAAGTCTTACTTAAAGCTATTGATCTGTTTTATGATGATGATGCAAAGTTGTTTTTCTATTCTCCTTTAGATATTACTGCTAAAAAAAGAATTGATATCCATGATAGCGTTATTCCTTCTGCTAACTCTGTTATTGGAAGATCAATGTTTAGGATTGGTTCAATTACCAACAATAATGAATTTATCGATCTTAGCAGTAATATGCTCAAAAAGGTAAAAAATATCATCACAGAGCAACCTCTATCTTATGGCAACTGGCTCAACTTCATGGCTGATATTTCTGGTCAATTTTATATCTGCTGGATAAAAGGAGCTAAATCCAAATACTTTAAAGATGAACTATTAGGTGATTATATTCCCAATAAATTAGTTATTATAGAAAAAGAAAACCCTTCTTTATATTTTGGAGACGATCAAACAATGATACAAATCTGTAATGAGAAAGAATGTCTACTCAGAGTGAATAGTTTTGATAAAGCTATAGCTCAAATGAAAAGATTTTAAGTCTTTCCTTTGTCTCTTTGATGTTAAAAAAATCCAAAAAACAAGACTAATTTGTTATATAAATCATCAATATAGCAACAAAAACTAAAGATATATACCGGTAAGACAACTATTTAAAGATAACCAATAATTCATCTAAAAAAAAACTCATTATATCAAAAAGTTTGTAATTTTGGCACTCACAACCTTTAAATAAACATTTAGTCATGAACATACCTGAAAACTTAAAGTACACAAAAGACCATGAGTGGGTCAAGGTAGAAGGAGATGAAGCATTTGTTGGTATAACTGAATTTGCTCAGAAGGAATTAGGAGACATAGTTTTTATTGAAGTAGAAACTGAAGGTGAAACTCTTGATAAAGAAGAAGCTTTTGGTACTATTGAAGCTGTGAAGACTGTTTCTGATATGTTTATGCCAATCTCTGGGGAAGTTGCTGAGTTTAATGCTGAACTTGAGGATGCTCCTGAAACAGTAAATAAAGATCCTTATGGTGATGGATGGATCATTAAGATTAAAATTGGTGATTCTGCTGAACTTGAGGAATTATTAGATGCTAAAGCTTATTCAGAACTGGTAGAAGCATAATATCTGTTTTGAAGAATATATCTTCGAGAAAACAATGCTTTATAAGATACAATTGGCCGGGAATTCTTTGGGGAATAATTATATTTATTCTTATAGGGATTCCCGGTAATTATTTACCTAAGACATATAACTTTTGGGAGTGCTTGTCTCCTGATAAGATTGTTCATACTCTTATATTTGGAGGACAATCTTTTTTTATTCTATATGGTTTATATAAACAATATCAACTAATTAAGCTACGTTTATCCCATATTATATTGTCGTTTGGGATTACAACGGCTTATGGTGGAGCAACAGAATTTTTTCAAAGACATGTTTTTATAGGGAGAAATGGATGCTTATTTGACCTTATAGCTAATATATTGGGGGCTATTGTCGGATGTGCAGCATTCTACCTTATACTTGAATTAAGAAAAAAGTTTGTAAACTAAAGTTTTAATTTATATTTTAGCCCCTGAGGATTTAATTTACGCTTAATCAAATAGTGGAATATGAAAGCAAAGAAAACACAAAAGGCAGATCTTGAAGGTAAAAAATTTATCTTTACCCAGATAGGTCTTGCAGTCTCACTTCTTGTTGTGTTCTTTATCTTTGAGATCAAGAGCTATGATGAGAGGGAATTGATTGATGTAGGAAGAGAAGCTATTGACGTTCCTGAAGAAATCATTCCTATTACAGAACAAAAGGTGAAGCCACCTCCACCTCCTCCACAAAAAACTCAAGCTCCAATCATAAAGGTTGTTGAGGATGATGTTGAAGTAGAGCAAGAGGTTGAAATTAATGCTGAAGTAGATCAGGAAACTATTATTGAAGATGCTCCTATTATTGAAGAAGAATCAGAACCAGTAGAAGCAGAGATCTTCATGATTGTTGAGGATGAGCCTCAATTTCCAGGCGGTATGGGCAAACTAATGAAGTTCTTAGGTAACAACATTAAGTATCCTATGATTGCTAAGGAATCCGGAATCCAAGGGAAAGTCTACTTATCTTTTGTTGTAGAACCTAACGGGTCTATTTCTAATATTAAGATTCTTCGTGGTATTGGCGGAGGATGTGATGAAGAAGCCGTTAGAGTAGTGAAAAGCATGCCAAAATGGAAGCCTGGAAAACAAAGAGGTAAAGCTGTTAGATGTGCTTTTAACTTACCTGTAGTATTCAAGCTTCAATAAGATATTTTTCATCTTATGATGAAAGCTCAATTCAAAGTATTGAATTGAGCTTTTTTATTATGCCATAATTGGCTTCTCTTTCTCAATATCAATCTAAAAACTTATACTTCAAAATCATTTAAGCTAAGGCGTATTTATTATAATGTAAAAAGAACTAACTTAAAGAACTCTATTAATCAACAAAAAACAATATGCCTGATATTAAAAGACCATCACTAAAAGAACAGGTAAATCTTTATAAACTGTTATCCTTGTCATTAAGGAACATATCACTAATTTAAAAATAAATACAATTAAGTATTTGTAGCGAAACGGTTTCTTATTCGTTATAGTAATTAAGTCATGTCTAATTTAGAGATTGTTATATGATAGAGATTCGATATAATAATAGGATTGTTTTTCTTTAAGTGCTAAAATATTATTTTTGCGTTATACTAAAACCTTTTTTTAATGATAATTAAGTCTGGAGAAATATTATCTAAAATTGAATCCCCTGCTGATTTAAAGAAATTAAATGGAGATCAATTAAAAGAAGTTTGTAAGGAGTTGCGACAGTATATTATTGATATAATATCACAGAACCCTGGCCACTTAGGAGCAAGTTTAGGTGTTGTTGAGTTAACTGTTGCTTTACATTATGTAATGAATACTCCCGATGATAAACTAATCTGGGATGTAGGTCATCAAGCATATGGACATAAAATTCTTACCGGAAGAAGAGATGCATTTAGAAATAATCGTAAATATAAAGGAATAAGTGGATTCCCTAAAATGGCAGAAAGTGAGTATGATGCCTTTGGGGTAGGTCACTCCTCTACATCTATTTCTGCTGCTCTTGGAATGGCTATCGCCAGCAAATTACAGGGAAATACTGAACGTCAACATGTAGCTGTCATTGGTGATGGAAGTATGACTGGAGGAATGGCTCTTGAAGCTCTTAATAATGCGGGGGTTTCTGACTCAAACGTTCTTATTATCTTAAATGATAATGGAATCTCTATAGACAAAAGTAGCACAGCACTAAAGAATTACTTAACCTCTATTACAACTTCAAAAACATACAATAGGCTAAAAGATTATGCATGGAAGATCTTAGGTAAAAGAGGCGAAGAAGTATCAGAATCGCAAAGACTAATATCTCAAATAGAAAATGCTATCAAAGGTTCTATACTAGAAAAATCAAACTTCTTCGAATCTTTAAACATAAGATACTTCGGACCAGTTGATGGACATAACATAAACAAACTTGTAAAGGTCTTAAAAGACTTAAAAACAATCAGAGGGCCTAAGTTACTACATATAATTACAACCAAAGGAAAGGGCCTTAAACCTGCCGAAATCAACCAAACAAAATATCATGCTCCAGGGCTGTTCAATCCAAAAACAGGTGAGCTAATAAAGAAAGATCTTGGCATTCTTCCTCCAAAGTATCAGGATGTCTTCGGTGAAACAATTATTGAACTGGCAAGATTAAATGATAAAATTGTTGGAATAACCCCAGCTATGCCATCAGGATGCTCACTAAATAAAATGATGGAAGTGATGCCTGAAAGGACATTCGATGTTGGTATCGCTGAACAACATGCTGTAACATTTGCCGCAGGGCTGGCTTCTTCAGGTATGACTCCATTCTGTAATATCTATTCTTCATTTATGCAAAGAGCTTATGATCAGGTAATACATGATATAGCTATACAAAAATTACCAGTAGTATTATGTATGGATAGAGGTGGCATTGTAGGAGAAGATGGAGCTACTCACCATGGAGTGTTTGATATGTCTATGTTTAGAAGTATACCAAACCTTATCCTATCTGCTCCAATGAATGAAGTAGAGTTAAGAAACCTTATGTATACTGCTCAATTAGAAAATAACTCTCCTTTCTGCATTCGTTATCCAAGAGGGCGTGGTGTTACTAAAGACTGGGAGAAACCTTTCAATATACTGCCTATTGGAAAGGGTGAAAAGTTATCTGAAGGTAAAGAAATTGCTCTAGTTACTATCGGACATCCCGGAAACTTCGCTCAGGAAGCTATATGGATGTTAAAAGAAAAAAATATCTTCCCTTCTCATTATAACATGAGATTTCTGAAGCCTATTGACGAAAGCCTTCTTCATGATGCTTGTAAAAGCCATAAAACAATAATCACAATAGAAGACGGGACTGTTATAGGAGGACTAGGTAGTTCTGTAATAGAATTCGTGAATAAATTCAAATACGAAGTAAATGTTATGCCGCTTGGTGTTCCTGATAGATTTATAGAACAAGGCTCTGTAGATGAACTAATGCAAGAATGTAACTTTGACACAAATAGCATTGTCGAGACTATTGAAAGCTTATCTCAAACCAATTTACAAATTCCACAAAAGAAGGCTATCTGAATTAGCTGTCCAAAATATTATATAGATGAATGAAAATCTTGATGCAGAAGGAAAGTATCTAACCGGACCTGAAAAAGAAATAGAAAAAGCTTTACGCCCTGCGGGCTTTGAAAGTTTTGCTGGCCAAGATCAGGCTGTAGAGAACCTGAAAATATTTGTGGAAGCTGCTAATCTTAGAGGTGAAGCACTAGATCATGTATTATTGCATGGCCCTCCCGGTTTGGGAAAAACAACACTATCACATATTATTGCTAATGAACTTGGTGTTAATATTAAAATCACTACAGGCCCTGTTCTTGATAAACCCGGAGATTTGGCTGGATTGCTGACAAATCTAGATGAAAATGATGTACTATTTATTGATGAGATTCATAGAATGAGTCCTGTGGTGGAAGAGTATTTATACTCTGCTATGGAGGATTTCAAGATTGACATCCTTATTGAAACAGGCCCCAATGCAAGAACTGTACAAATAGACCTGAATCCATTCACTCTTATAGGAGCTACAACCAGATCTGGCCTACTGACAGCTCCTTTAAGATCTCGATTTGGCATTAACTTGCGTCTACAATATTATAATATAGAAACGCTCGCTGGAATTATAAAACGTTCTGCTGGAATCTTAAATGTTCCTATTGATCATGAGTCTGCAATGGAGATCTCCGGAAGATCAAGAGGTACTCCTCGTATAGCCAATTTACTGCTTCGAAGAATAAGAGATTTTGCCCAAATAAAAGGAAATGGAGCTATAAACTTGGATATATCTAAATTTGGTCTGGAAGCTCTGAATGTTGACAAGAATGGTCTGGATGAAATGGATAACAGAATCTTATCTTCAATTATTGAAAAGTTTAAAGGGGGGCCTGTTGGTTTAACTACAATCGCTACATCTGTTGGGGAAGATAGTGGAACTATTGAGGAAGTTTACGAACCATTCTTGATTCAGGAAGGATTCTTAATGAGAACTCCCAGAGGTAGAGAAGCTACTGACAAGGCTTATAAACATCTAGGTAAAACTACTTCTTTGGATTTGGATCAGGGGCTTTTCAAATTCGACGATAATAACCAATAAGGATCTTTCATAAAGGAACATTATTTCTCTCTATTGACATACATATTGAAAAAGAAGGAAAATAGAAACGCAAGTACAAACCCAATCCAAAAAACAGTACTTAGCTTAAAGTAGAAGTTAAACAAAAGGGAAGCGAGTTTAGCCAAAATATAGATTATTGCTACGAATGTAAATAATGATATTAGAAACAGGTTCCATATTGATTTCATAACTGTTCGTTTTCACTGCTATTGTCAATTTATATGCCATTCTGTACCTTCAAGGAAGAAAGGCTATAATTATTTTTAAACATTCTGATAAACATCTTGTTAAGAAAGCACAATTGCATGGCATTAAATAGTACAATACGATTATGGATAACGATATAACAAAAAATGGACATCAGAATTCCATAAGTATGGAGGATCTTATAAAGAAGAAAGCTCTTGCATTAGGATTTAGCCTATGTGGAATCAATAAAGCAAAGCATCTGATTGAAGATGGGCAATTTGTGGAAAATTGGATGGAAAAAGGTTATAATGCGGGAATGTCATACTTTGAAAGGAATAAAGACAAACGATATAACCCTTCATTACTTGTTGATAATACAAAATCTATAATCACTGTTCTCTTAAGTTACTATCCTGAAACCCAACTATCGCAGAAAGATAACTACAGGATATCAAAATATGCATATGGTCAGGATTACCATTATGTTATCAAAGATAAGCTCGCTCTCTTACTTGAATACCTCAAAACAATAAATCCTGAGATTGAAGGAAGAGCATTTGTCGATAGTGCTCCTTTCCTTGACAGGGCATGGGCTAACAAAGCTGGATTAGGATTCATTGGCAAGAATACTTGCTTGATCAATAAAGATGCTGGAAGCTTCTTTTTTATTGGGCAACTGCTAGTCAACATTGAACTGGATGAAGACAAAACAGAAACAAAGGCTTATTGCGGAACCTGCACCAGATGTATTGATAGCTGCCCTACAGGAGCTTTGGTTGCTCCTCATCAACTAGATTCAAATAAGTGTATTTCATATCTGACAATTGAGCATAAAGGTGATTTACCCCAAGGAATGGAAAAACAGTTCAGCAATTATATCTTTGGTTGTGACATTTGTCAGGATGTTTGCCCTTGGAATAAGTTTTCTATCCCTACTAAAGTTGATGATCTTAAACCTTCAAGCCTACTAGCAGAACTCAAAACAAAAGCTGATTGGGAGAACATGAAACCTGAACAATTCGGTGAAATATTTAGAGGCACAGCAGTGAAAAGGACTAAGTATAAAGGATTGATGAGAAATATTAACTACATAAAGAAAGTAAAGAATAAGGAATGAATATGAACAAAGCTTTTGCTTTCTTGTCTTATTCATGATCTATAATCAGCTCTGTCTGGTTACTCATACAATTTCATATCAATTATACATCAACTATTTTATACTAAATTATTATGACTAGAATTCCAACCAATATGATCCCTCTGGGCTTCAAAGCTCCGGAATTCAATTTACAAGATATCCCCACAGGGAAGAATCTAAGCTTTGCAGATATAAAGGGCAAAAACGGAACTGTAGTAGTTTTTATCTGTAATCATTGTCCTTTTGTAATTCATATTATTGAAGAGCTTGTAAAGGTGGGTAAAGAATATATCAACCAAGGTATTGGCTTTGTAATGATCAATTCTAATGATGTTGTATCATACCCTCAGGATAGCCCTGAGAATATGGTGAAATTTGCTGAAGAAAACAGCTTCCCTTTTCCTTATCTCTTTGATGAAACTCAAGAGGTCGCCAAACTATACGACGCTGTATGTACTCCTGATTTCAATGTCTTTGATCATAATGATATATGTGTTTATCGTGGTCAGTTTGACAACTCAAGACCCGGCAATACAGAACCTATCAATGGAAAAGACTTAAGAGCAGTATTGGATTTGGTTGCTCAGCATAAAGAAGTTCCCAAAAGCCAGAAGCCAAGTCTTGGATGTAATATCAAATGGAAATAAGAGATTATTCTAATATAGAGCAAAACTGAAAAAAAGAATTTATTTTCAGTATGGGCTATAGTTTGTTTGCAGAAATTTATAGCAATCAGACTGTAGCCTTTTTCTATTCTCAGACTACCTATAGTCGTTAATCCCTAGTATCTAATAAGTTCACTCAGTGATTTATATTATAAATAATATCCTTCAGTATTTGTTTTTTGCCCTAGATATAGTTATCTTAAAGTAATATATCTAAATAAGATGTGTTAGTTAAGAGTATTATATTAACATTTGAGGCTAGTAAAACAGCGTATACTCAAACAAAACATGTAATCATTCGTTACATAAACGCAAGATAACAGAGTTCAGTCATAATAAAGGAACGTGGTATAGATATAATCTGATATTGATATTTGTCCCACTTTCTAAGATAAAGAAACTAGCAAAGCATTTATTTATAATAATATATTATCGATCATTGCTTATGCCATAAAACAAAACTCAAATTAAATGGGGAGGGCTTATGATAGAAACCGTAAAAATAGGAACCCTTAAATGGCATCATATTGTCAACCCTACGGAGGAAGACTTAAAATACCTAAAAGAGAATTTTCATTTCCATCCATTGGATATAGAAGATTGTAGATCTACCAATCAAAGGCCTAAGATTGATAGTTATGATGATTACTATTTTCTAATTCTCCATTTCCCTAACTTTGATCGTCAAGGAAGATTCATAAAGACAAAAGAAGTTAAAATCTTTTGGGGGGAAGATTATATAATCACTATAGGTAAATCCCACTGGGTTGTTGGTGTTATGTTCAAAGAAGCTCTGGATAAAGCTGAGAAAAAAGAAAAGTTTGAGATCGGAACTAGTGATGCCTTATTATATAGAATCCTTGAACGCCTGATGATGGAGTCTCTCGGTATTTTACGTAATGTAGGTGTTGAATTAGAGCTAATCAACAGGGAACTATTCAATCTTAAGCCTGTAAAGATTATTGAACGTATATCCATAACAAGAAAAAACATTATACTTATAAATACCATATTCAAACCTCAATTACGGTTATTCCATAAATTCGAAATTGGTGCTATAAAAGGTTACGCCGAGAATATGGAAGACTACTGGGGCAATATCCTCGATTACTATCAGAAGATGTGGGATATGACAGAGGATTATGAAGAGCTTATTGAAGGTTTATCAAAAACCTTCGACTCCATGCAGACCAACAAAACCAATGAGATAATGAAGATCCTCACTTTAATATCTTCTATCTTATTACCTCTTACCTTTATTACTTCTCTTTACGGAATGAATGTAAGATTGCCTATCGCCGAAAATCTGGAAGCTTTCTGGATACTCTTTGGTGCTATGGTTGTCATTGTGGTTGCAATGGTTCTATACTTTAAAAGAAATGAATGGTTATGAAGAAAGGGGAATACTCCCCTTTTTTTATATATCATTGTCAACAAATGTATGATTACTTATTAGGCTTCTCAACATTCATTATTATCATTTGCTTTCTTATAGACTCTTCGTGCAATATCTTCAATAGCTTTTCAAGAAACTCCTCGTTAATACCATGAGCAGCACCCGTCTTTAGACGATCCTGAACAACTTCAGACCATCTTTTTAATTGCAATATAGTAACATTCTTTTCTTTCTTATAAAGTCCTATATCTTCTATCACTTTAAGTCTCTTTCCAAGGATATCAATCATTTGCTCATCTAGTCTGTCAAGTTCATTTCTAAGCTCGACAAGCTTCTGATTCTTTTGATAAACATTGGTATTCTTCCTGATGGTAAGATGATCTAAAAGATGCTTTATATCCTCTGGCCTCAGTTGCTGATCTGCATCTGTCAAGGCAGTTGAAGGATTAACATGTGATTCTAACATTAGCCCATCCATCTCTAAATCCATGGCTTTCTGACTTATAAAACCTAAGTTGTCCCTATTTCCACAAATATGGCTAGGGTCTGTAATGATAGGCAAGTCAGGAGCTATCTGTTTAAGCTCAATAGGGATCTCCCATGAAGGTGGATTCCTGAAAGATGTTTGGTTGTGAACATAGAAACCTCTATGTATTGCAACAAGCTTCTGTATTCCCGCTGCATTCATTCTTTCAAGTGCTCCAACCCAAAGACCCAAGTCTGGATGAGGAGGATTCTTTACAAATACAGGTATGTCTACTCCTCGTAAACAGTCGGCAAGTTCCTGAACAAGAAAGGGGTTTGTAGTTGTCCTTGCTCCCACCCATACCATATCGATATCATGCTTGAGGGCAGCTTCTACATGTTGAGGGTAGGCGACTTCAACGATTACCTTTAAGCCTGTTTCTTCCTTTACACGCTTCATCCATGGAAGACCTTTATCTCCTACACCTTCAAATCCATTCGGTCTTGTTCTTGGCTTCCATATTCCTGCTCTAAAGATATTCACTTGCGGAATCTCTGATAATGCATGAGCTGTATCCATTATTTGCTGTTCGCTTTCTGCGCTGCAAGGCCCACAAATTACCAATGGTTGTTCTTTTTTTGTTAAGTATTTATCTAAAGAAACAGTTGCTATATCTGTACCCATCCTCTATTTATATTTGCCTTTCTTGTATATAATTATATTTAAATTACCTATTTATAATATAAAAACAAAAAACCCAATTTATTTGTTTCTGCTCTATTGCCCATTAAACGCCTCATAAATATTTTTGTTGCAAAGCCAGAAACTAATTACAATCATCTTTTTTGCAAATAATTATATGTAAAGTTCTTTGAATTTTCGTTCCTTTGTAAACTTATTTTTTAATTTAAAATAACATTGGCTGTGAAAAGGACAGAAATTAAACACATTTTCGAGGAAAATCTTTGTGGATCAGAGGTCATTGTCAAAGGTTGGGTAAGAACTAAAAGAGGTAGTAAGAATGTAGCTTTTGTAGCTCTTAATGACGGTTCTACCATCAATAATATTCAAGTTGTTGTTGATTTCGAGAAAATTAATGAAGACGAACTTGCCAAGATCCATACTGGAGCAGCCATTTCTGTGAAAGGAGAACTTGTAGAATCTCAAGGAAGTGGCCAAAAAGTTGAACTTGTGGCTAATGAACTTGAAGTCCTTGGCACTTGTGATCCTGATGAGTACCCTCTTCAACCAAAAAAACACTCTCTCGAGTTCCTTCGTGAGAAAGCTCACCTAAGATTCAGAACAAACACTTTTGGTGCTATCTTTAGAATTCGTCATGCAATGATATTTGCTGTACACAAATTCTTTACTGATAGAGGATTCTTCAATATCCACACTCCTATTATTACTGGTTCTGACTGTGAAGGTGCAGGGGAAATGTTTAATGTCACTACTTTTGACCTTAACAACATCCCTCACAATGAAGAAGGTAATATTGACTTTAAAAAAGATTTCTTCGGTAAATCAACTAATCTTACTGTTTCTGGTCAACTAAACGTTGAGTTAGCTTGTCTCGCTCTTTCTAAGGTTTATACTTTTGGACCTACTTTTAGAGCTGAAAACTCTAACACTACGCGTCACTTGGCTGAGTTCTGGATGGTTGAACCTGAAGTTGCTTTTCATGATATCGATGATAACATGGATCTTGCTGAAGATATGTTGAAGTACTTAGTCCAATACGCTATGGACAACTGTGCTGATGACTTAGCTTTCCTTGAAAAGAGACTTCTTGATGAAGAGAAAAGTAAGCCAAAGGATCAACGCTCTCCTATGTCATTGATAGAAAAACTGAAGTTTGTTATTGAAAATGACTTTGAAAGAGTAACTTATACTGATGCTGTCAACATCCTTAGGAACTCAAAACCTAATAAAAAAGGTAAGTTCCAATTCCCTATAGAGGATTGGGGTATTGATTTGCAGTCTGAGCATGAAAGATATCTTGTTGAAAAACACTTCAAGAAACCTGTTATTATCATTGATTACCCTAAAGAAATTAAAGCTTTCTATATGAAGCTTAATGAAGATGGTAAGACTGTTCAAGGTATGGACGTTCTTTTCCCTCAAATTGGCGAAATCATTGGTGGCTCTATCCGTGAAGCTGATTATGAAACTCTTCTCGGTAAAGTTAAAGAAATGGGTATCCCTGAAGAAGATATGTGGTGGTATCTTGAAAGCCGTAAGTTTGGTACTGCTCCTCACGGTGGCTTTGGATTAGGTTTTGAAAGACTTATGATTTTCCTTACAGGTATGGGAAATATCAGAGACGTTATTCCTTTCCCTAGAACTCCACAAAGTGCAGACTTCTAATAGCTGAAAGCACATATTTTATATGATATAATAGAGACCATCTCCATTCTTGTGAGGTGGTCTTTCTTTTTCTGCCAATTTTTCCCCTTCCTTCTTCTTGTAAAATCCTTCCCCTTAATAGCAAAAAATCTTCCCCCTGAAATTTTGGAATCTTCCCCTTGATGAATCTCAATCCTTCCGTTGATGATCGACCATCTTCCCCCCAAAGAAGGGTCATCTTCCTGCCTAAGTTTGGTCATCCTTCGGGCTAATTTTTTGAAATCTTCCTGCCTAAAAAAAATAGCTACCTACCTAAGTAGACAGCTATTATCATAGTTGAGAGACTTATAGCCTCTCGGGATATATTTGTTTATTTCCTCCAAAATGCTGGTGTTAGTATCAATAGAACTGTAAATAGCTCTAAACGACCTAACAACATAAAGAATGATAAAACCCACTTTCCTATTGTAGGAATAGTAGAAAAGTTGTCTACAGGGCCAACATTTCCTATACCAGGGCCTATATTCCCCAATGTAGCAGCAGTAGAACCTATAGAAGTCTCGAAATCTAAGCCTAGAAATGACATTATAATTGTACCAAAGGCAAATATAATAATATAAAATAGAAAAAATGCCATTATCTTAAATATCACCTCTCTAGGTACGCTCTTACCGTTATATTTTACTGGTATAACAGCTTGTGGGTGAAGATGTCTCTTCAGCTCAAGTCTACTGTTCTTGAAAAGTAGTAACTGTCTGATTACCTTGATACCACCACCAGTAGAACCAGCACTACCACCAATAAACATCAAAACAACGATCAACATCCATGCAATCCCCGGCCAGTCAAGATAATTGGCTGTAACAAAACCGGTTGTCGTCAGAATAGAAATAACGGTGAATATGGCATCACGAAAGGCTTTCTCTACATGTTCATTATTGGCAAAGACCACTGCTATAGTGATTATTACACTAATTACAATGAAGGTGTAGAAATATGCTTTATACTCTTCATTCTTGAATACTTTCTTTAGTTGTCCTGTAAGCGCAAAATAGTGCAGACTGAAGTTTGTTCCTGCAAGGAACATAAACACAACTATTACATACTGAATATATGGTGAGAACTCTGCTACACTAGAATTACGAGTAGAGAAACCTCCTGTAGCCACAGTAGCAAAAGAATGACATATAGATTCAAAGAAGTCCATACCTCCAATCATAAGGAATATTACCTCAAGTGCAGTAAGTAGTATATAGATATACCACAAACGCTTAGCGGTTTCTGTGATACGAGGGTGTAGCTTATCGGGAGTAGGTCCCGGCATCTCAGCAGCAAACAACTGCATCCCTCCAATACCAAGCACAGGAAATATCGCCACCGTCAACACGATGATACCCATACCTCCAATCCAATGCGTCATACTTCGCCAAAACAGCAAGCCCTTGGGTAAGCTCTCTATATCGTTAAGTATAGAAGCCCCAGTAGTTGTAAATCCACTTATAGTCTCAAAAAAAGCGTCTGTGAAATTGGGTATCCAACCTGAAATCATAAATGGTAAAGAACCAAATACAGAAGCTACCACCCATGAAAGGGTGACAATAAGATAACCTTCACGTTTTCCTATATTTTTATTTCTTGTCTTTCGGGTGACGAGGAACAATATAGCCCCAACAACAATAGTGATGATACCAGAAATAGTCAAAGCTTCAAGTTCAAAGCCATGATAATACCATTGGAAGGGTAAACCCAGAAACATTGCAAAGCCTTCAATAATCAAAAGAAGGCCAATAACCATAGCTACTACCTTATAGTTTAGTTCTACTAGTTTTGCCATTTTTAAATACGTATAAATCAACTATAAAGTTATGCAAATAATTTGTTGACTTTCTGAATTGCTTCAGGAAGTGCAAAGACAACTACTTTATCGTTCTCCTTAATCTGAAAATTTCCTATAGCAATATGACCTTCATTGCCCCTTACAATTCCTCCGATTATAGCCCCATGAGGGATTTTTAAATCCTTGATAAGTTTTTTTGTAATGGTGGATTTTGGCTGTGCTACCAGCTCCATAACTTCAGCATCAATACCACTCAGGCATTTCATAGAAGCGACATTAGTACCCATAGTATAACTCATCATATGACTAGCAGCAATCAGTTTTTTATTGATGATAGTGTCAATACCTATATTCTTGGAGATGTCTATATAATCGATGTTCTCAACAAGAGCAATTGTACGATCAACATTATATTTGTGTGCATGCAGACAGGTAAGGATATTAGTTTCTGAACTGTTAGTAACAGCAATAAAGGCATCTACTTGTCTGATATCTTCTTCTTCGAGCAGGTCAATACTGCGGGCATCACCATTAATAACAAGAGACTCCTCAAGGTAGTCAGTAAGGAAATGACACCTTTCCTTATCCATTTCTATCAGCTTAATATCTAGTTCTTTCTCTAATTTTCTGGCAGCCATACGCCCCACACGACCACCACCAATAATCATAACATTATTTATCTCCTTTTCTATCTTTCCTGCAAGCTTCAGCAAGTCTTTCACTCCGGAAGGCTTTGTAATAACATAAGCAAGATCACCTTCAAGAAACATGTCCTGACCTGTTGGAATAACAGTAGTATTTCCCCTGCTAATAGCAACAGCCCTAAAGTTAAGGTTGGTATGATCCTGAGCAATCTGATCTAGAGTTTTGTTGATTACCTTAGCTGTCTTATCAAGTTTTATAAGAAAAAGAGAAAGTTTACCTTGTGAGAAGTCAAAAATTTCTTTAGCGGCATTTTGTTTAAGCAAAGAGATGATCTCATTGGCAGCAATCTCTTCAGGGCATACTACTGTATCTATGCCTAGATTCTTATATATCTTCTTATTTTCTTCTGTTAGGTTATCGGTAGTATTTATTCTTGCAATAACTCTTTTCGCACCCATTTGCTTGGCAAGCATAGCTGTCAGGAGATTCACTTTTTCATCATGTACTACAGACATCACAAGGTCAGCTTTTCTGACATTTGCCTGTTCTAGTGTAGTAATAGAAGTAGAATCACCAGTAATAGTCATTAGATCGGTATGAAATTCTACTTGTTTTAATAGTTCTTCGTGCGGATCAACAATAGTTATATTGTGATTCTCATTTGCCAATGCCTTTGCCAAATGAAGACCAACTTCTCCGTCTCCTGCAATAATAATATCCATTTTATAAAAATTTAACCATGCTAATTTAGCATTATCTCTTTTAAATAAACTTCAAAATTAAACCTCAATAATTTATTTATCCAAAGAGATGGGACATGTGTTTTTCCTGATTCGTATTAATAGTAAAGGAAAGATCAACGAAAGAAATCCCTTGATGTTATATAATGAATTAAGTTACATTTTATAATTATAGAAAAACAAAAATGTTACAACGGCTATAACAACTTACAATAATAATAGACTCTTTACAAATTGATCCCTTCAGTAATGCAATATTACAATAATTGAAACTTATCCCAATCTTCAGCTACCATAAATTTATTCCTAAAGGTATCTAATTCTTTCCTTGAGATAGAAAAAGTTTGAGCTTGTTCTTGATTTGGATGGTATTCGGCTAATTCTTCACCTCTGGCATTGATCAGCATGCTATCACCTGAGTATGAAAGTTTATTACCATCCTCACCAACTCTATTAACACCAATAACATAACTTTGGTTTTCAAGAGCACGAGCAATTAGTAATTGTCTCCAAACAAATGTCCTCGAGTTAGGCCAGCTGGCAATATACAGAAGCAAATCATATTTGAATTCGGAACCTGAATATTCATTCCTGCTCCATACTGGAAAACGAAGATCATAACAAATCAAAGGCATCACTTTCCAGCCTTTCACTTCTTCAATAAGAATATCTGCGCCAGCTTTGAATCGCTTATGCTCGCCACCCATAGTAAAGAGATGTTTCTTATCATAACATGAATAGGTGCCGTTGGGTCTCATCCATATCAATCTATTATAATATTCTTCTTTCTCCTTAATAATAACACTACCTACAATCACACTTTTCATCTTTATCGCCTGATCCTTCATCCATGCAATGCTATCTCCTGACATCGTATCATAGTTATTCTGTGGAAGCATAGCAAAGCCAGTGTTAAACATCTCAGGAAGGACGATAAGATCTGGCTGATCTTGTTGGCTGATCAGATCAGCAAGATGAGCAAAGTTAGCTTTGGGGTTTTCCCATACCAGATCAGGCTGAATAAGTGAAACTCTTAGATTTTCCATTGTTTAGTTAGTATAATTATATATTTCTTACACAAAAAGGCTGCTCTATAATAGCAACAGCCTTGATTCACAAAAGAAGTGATATTTCTTCAGTCAAACACATTTATAAGCTGCAAATAATACGATCATATATAAATGCAGCTTTCAAATTAGCTCAGCAACCCTTATGCTTTTAACATTGCTTTCACAATATTTGTAGCACCCTGATATATCTGTTCAATGTTAGCATCAAGCATATAACATGGAGTAGTGTATACTTTGTGTTTCTTGTCAACAACAACTTCTCCATGATCAGCAACAACATGAACTCCATTTGCTGTCTGTATAGCTTCAGCAGTACCTACATCATTGCCGATAGTAACATTAACACCATCACCTATTACCTTTGCTATAACAGCAGGAGAGATACATAATGCACCTATAGGTTTTTCTGCTTTCAACATAGCTTTGATGGCATTGTCAACTTCAGGAAGGACTTTTGCATTTGAGCCATCAAAAGCAAAAGACGATAAGTTCTTTGCAGCACCAAAACCACCAGGGAAGATCAGATAATCGAATTCAGCAGCATCAAATTCAGCAAGGCTTTTGATATCTCCTCTGGCAATACGAGCAGATTCAACAAGAACATTTCTTATCTCTTTCATCTCTTTGCCAGTGATATGATTGATTACATGATGCTGTTCTACATCAGGAGCAAATAAAACATACTCAGCATTATTTTGAGCTACCGCTAACATTGTAAGTGTCGCTTCATGAATTTCACTACCATCAAAAACACCACAACCAGATAGTACAATTGCAAACTTTTTCATAATTTCTCTTTCCTTCAGGCTCTCGCCTATTATATAATTTAAATTCCACAACAAGATATTAACTATCCATAATTAGAACCAACTATTGCAAATAAAAGTTTAATTCTTATCGAACCTTATTCGCTCTTAAAGTCATAGCCTCATACATCAGCTCAGTGTAATTATAAAACTACTCTTTATAAACACATAATCTTGACGATATATAATTATATATATATTTTTGCCATATAGGGAATAAAGCTTTTTAAGGGCTTCTAAAAACTAACTTAAGAGCTACAAAGCATCTGTATCAGCATAATATACGAAGCAAACAACTGATCGCAATATTAATCAATACTTAAACAACTAAATATTACTGCTGAAATGTAAGCACATTTTAAGTTAGCCCTATAATAAATAGACAGATTTAGCCTTTTCTTAATTGGAATAGAAAAATATATTTTCATGAAATATCTTATAGTAGGTCTTGGTAATATTGGATCAGATTACGAGAATACAAGACATAATATTGGCTTTGATACATTGGATGCCTTAGCAAAAGAATATAATGCTAAATTCGAAATCGAAAGACATGCAATGATCAGCGAGATAAAGATAAATGGACGAACTTTAGTTCTTGCAAAGCCAACCACTTTTATGAACCTCAGTGGTAAAGCCGTAAAATACTGGATGCAACAAGAAAAGATTCCTTTGAAGAATGTTCTTGTAATCTGTGACGACATAGATCTTCCTGTTGGCAAACTGCGTATAAAAGCTAAGGGTGGAGCTGGCAGCCACAATGGCTTGACCCACATCATGGAAGTATTAAACACAAAAGACTATAATCGATTGAGGTTTGGTATAGGCAAGAACTATTCTTATGGCAAACAAGTTGATTATGTTCTTGGGCCGTGGAAAGGTGATGAAGAACCTGTAATTGCACAAGGAATAGGGAAAGCAATAGAGATAGTAAAAGCCTTTGTAACTATTGGCATTGAAAGAACAATGAATTTCCACAACTAACTATTATGGCAGTATTGACAAATATCCTTGAAGCCAAAGAAAGCAGAGCTTTATTAAGAAAGCAGATTGCAGAAACTAACAAAGCTTCTGTAAGCCTGAACTTAAATATTGCAGGATGGCCTAAAAGTAATGATATGATCCATAAAGCATTTATGGAAATTTTATCTGACTTTCAAGACTTCCTTTTGGCTCATAGGGTTATCATTAGTGATAAAGAGTCTCACAATTTTGTCGATGCTGCTGGCAATTTTTTTATTGCTCCTATTGAATCAAGTACCTTCTCATTAGAAGAGCTTAAAGCCCTTTTTGAATCTTTTGAAGGTTCTCATTTTGTTGGTAGACTTGTCGATGTTGATCTCACATCAGGAGAGGGTGAACCTATTTCCTCCGGAAAGTTAAAGAAATGCCTTGTGTGTAAAGGAAGGGCCATCGACTGCATGCGCTTGAAGAAACACTCATTCGAAGAAATAAAAGAAATCACCAACAATATCTTTTCTGAGTTTCTAAACTCAGTTTCAAAAAAAAAAATCTGTGAACGCTTTGCTGCCATAGCTGTACAGTCTCTTATTTTGGAAGTAAGCTTAAGCCCTAAACCCGGCCTTGTGGACTTCTATGATAATGGTATCCATACAGATATGGACTACCTCAGCTTTATACAGTCAAGCACCGTACTACAAGAAGGATTTCGCAAAATCATACAACTTGCTCTTGATGCTCCTGCCAATATAGAATCTGAGCTGCCAAAGCTTAGGATCATAGGTATAGAGATGGAAAGAGAGATGCTAAATGCTACCTTGAACGTAAATACTCAAAAGGGAGCTATCTTTCTTATGGGTATACTCCTATATTGCTATACTTTGGCTTATCTTCAGGGAAACACTTCTGATGAATCCATACGTCTGCTGACTTCATCTTTATGTAAACAACTTATTGATGACGATATGAATAATAAAGGTATTCAGAGCAATTCACTTCTGACTCATGGACTTTCATGTTTCAATAAGTATGGACATAGTGCAGGAGGGGCAAGATATGAAGCCGCAATGGGATTCCCTATAGTATTTCAACATGGACTACCTGAATTACAACAGCTGAAGTATTCAAGTTTAGAGAGAATCCCATATACTGAGCTATGCCATGCTATGCATAAGTCTCTATCTCGGATAATGTCTGTTTCCAGTGATACCAATATTTTATACAGATCTTCTCTTGAGGTTCTGAAAGGATTCAATCAGCTTGCACTTAAGCTATACAACACCTCAAAACCTGAAGAAGAAACTGCTTACAGGAAACAACTTACAGACTACTGTACAAAACATAAGATCAGTGCCGGTGGATCGGCGGATATGCTTGCTTGTTCCTTGTTGATCTTTCTATTGAATAGGGAAACAAAAAAGGATGACCTATAAAGATCACCCTTTGATATTCAAAATCACAAACTGAGGTTAACGTACGACTAGCTTTTCTTGGATAGATTCTTTACCAGCTCTGATATTGAGGATATAAATCCCCGCTTTATCAATACTAATTGGAATAGTATTTTTTCCTTTTGTTATTCTTATATTTTCTGCATCTACAACTTTCTGCCCTGTACTATTGTAGATATTTATTGAAGCATCAGTATTTTCATTTGCATCAAAAAGGATAGTTATAAAACCCTTTGTTGATGATGGGTTGGGATAAATAGAAAGATTCCCATTCTCTGTTACTTTAAAGATATCTGATACTCCTGTTGTTTGATCGAATACCTGATGTAATTTGTCGATTAGTGGAGTCGCGCCAATCTTTCCTGAGCCTTCACTTGTTTCCATATAGTCACAAGTAATCTCCCATATAATTACTCCACCAATATTATTATCCATTACATATTGTGCTTTATAACCTATAGATTCAGGGTCATCATAAGATACAAATCCATTGCTTTTGGTAAGGTAAGGTACTTTTGCCTGATCGTCCCAGTGACGGGTATATTGGTTGATTCTCTTCATAATGTTGTAGTAGGACGGGGCGCCTTCATCTTCCGGAAAGGTTTCTTGATCTACTTGCTTAGCTCCTCCAGAGAATAATGTACTTACTCCTGACTGTGCTCTACCATAGAATGCCACTCCAATATTCACCTTACTTGAAGGAATATGATAAGTATCTACCAGATACTTATAACTTGAATTAATATTAAAGTTTGGATTTCCCTGTCCAGAAGCATAAAGAGGGGCATTGTGATTAGTAGTATTATCCCAAGCACCAAAGTAATCATAAGTCATTACATTGATCATATCTAACAACGGAACAACAGCATCCCAATCAATGCTTTTCATCTTTTCTATATCAGTACTAAAAGCAGAAGTTAACAGATAAGTCTTGCCTGTATCTTTTCCTAAGTCTGTTAAGGCAGCCCTTAACTCTCTGATCAATTTTGTAAAGTTATCTGTGTCGGCAGGAGAACCGTTATGATCTGCAAAGCCTGGATATTCCCAGTCCATATCAACACCATCAAACCTGTACTTCTTCACCAAGTCTATAATAGAGCTTACCATTAGTGCCCTCTTACTATCATCTTTCGCTATAGCAGGAAACAAAGGTGAGTGATTCCATCCACCTACAGCCATAATAACTTTTGTGCCTGCATTGTGGGCAAGGTCAATGATATTTGTATTAGCCTTATATCCGCCATTCTGCCAATCAGGTTCACCCAAAAGCAAGTTTTCATCTGCCCATGCATCAGATTCAACAATTTTCCCACTTGTTGTAGGAATAAAGAAAGAGTAATTGATATGAGTATACTTTGAGTATTGGATAGTCTTTGGGTTTACAACATGGTTTCTTCTGTACCATTTCCAGTTGGGAAAATAGCCTACTATAGTCTTTTGCGATTGACTCTGAGCTTTAACCCCTTTAGAAAAACATAAACTCGATAATAAGATGGCAACCACCATCAAAGGTGTAGTAACTTTAGTCTTCATTGGATATTATAGTTATTCGTTAGAGAATTTGGTTCTTTTCGCTCTTATTCATGTTATGATCCCTGCAAGAAAGGAGATCTATATGCATTCAAATTGCCTGCTATAAGAAACTGAATATGTGGAAATAAACGCAGCTTTTTTAATGCTTATTGCTTTTATCAGCGCTCGCCCAAAAGAAGAAAAACAACTATAAATCAACGACTTAACGAATCAAGCCTGAAACTTTTTTCATAAAAGATGTTAAAATAAAAGTTAAAGCCCAAGATGATCACATAATATCTCTGCAATATCTTTCACCTCAATACTATCATCCATATCCTTTAACTTAATACCATCTGAAAACATCAACATACAAAAAGGACAAGCGGTAGCAAGAATACCAGCCCCCGTATTAATAGCTTCATTACTTCTCTCTTCATAAACTTCTTTATCTCCCTTCTCAGATTCCTTGAACATTTGCCCTCCACCAGCACCACAACACAGACTTGAAGACTTATGTCTTGGCATTTCTACACGTTTATATGGTAAAGAATCAAGAATAAATCTGGGAGCATTATATTCCCCATTTCCTCTCCCCAAGTAACATGGATCATGAAATACAATAGTCTTACCTAAGTCATCATCACTTTGTGGAATAGTAATCTTATTCTTTCTGATAAGCTCTACTATCAATTGAGTGTGATGATAGACTGTATATTTACCACCAAACTCAGGATACTCATTCTGTAATATATTGAAATCATGAGGATCACAAGTAACAATTTTATTGATACCATAAGAATTTAAAACCTCAACATTTGTAATCGCCTGCATCTGAAACAGCATCTCGTTCCCTGTTCTCTTTGCTACATCTCCACTATCTGATTCTTCAGCCCCAAGAATAGCAAAGTTGACATCAGCATAAGCCAGAAGCTTTGCAAACGCACGCGTAACTTTCTTGTATCTTTCATCAAAGGCTCCGGCAGAACCCACCCAGAATAACCATTCAACTTCTTCACCCTTCTGATGAATATCAGACATTATCTTTATATGTACTTGCTTTTGTTCTACTGTATTCATAAGTCTATTGCTTTATGGTTATCGAAAGGTCGTTTGTCCACTCTGTTCTGTCTTCCTGATTGAAAGCCCATGGAGCACCGTTGTTCTCTATGTTTGTAAACATAGATTGAAGTTCTGTTGGGGCTTTAGCTTCTTCAAGTACAAGGTATCTACGCAACTCCAATATGATTGAAGGCTGATTGATATTGATGGGACATTCCATTGCACAGGCATTACACATAGTGCAAGCCCATAATTCCTCTTCAGTTATATAGTCGTGTAGAAGAGATTTACCATCATCGATACTTGTATTTTCAGCCTTTAATTCTTTTCCTATCTCTTTCATTCGGCTTCTTGTGTCCATCATAATCTTTCTTGGAGAGAGCTTTTTACCTGTAATATTCGCTGGACAAACAGAAGTACACCTGCCACACTCAGTACATGAAAGGCTATCAAGATAGTTCTTCCAACTCAGCTGATAAGCATCTTTTGCACCAAATGTCTCTTGCTCTCCGCTGGCTTCAGCTTCTGATATCTCGGCTTCCGGATTGAGCATAAGTTCAACTTCTTGCTTCAAACTCTCTATTGCCGGAACATATCCCAGCGGCTCAAGTCTACTGAAAAAGACATTCGGAATACTGAGAAAGACATGAAAGTGTTTGCTATAAGGCAGAAGGTTGGCAAAAACGAAGATTATAAGTATATGTATCCACCAGAAGATTTGCATCCATGCATAAGAAACTGAAAAGCTTTCAACAGTAAACAATTGCTGAATCAAGCTGCTTACAGGATACACACCATAATAACTACTCTCTTCAATTATAGAACTATTGATATAAAATACATTCATCCCAAGAAGAGAAACCATCAATAAGAAAATCAGACTTAACGCAATATTGGCGTCCTTCCTTGATGCTGCTTTTATCTCAGTTCCCTTCAATCGCTTTACATTCATCAATACTCTTCTTACAATAAAGGCGATAATAAAAATCAAAATGAGCAATGCGAATATATCTCCGCAAGCCATTATTATATCATATACAACACCCAAGCCCCTGAAGCTCCTTTCTAAATTGAACACTCCGTCTATCACCGTCTCCAAACTTCCAATGGTAATAATCAGAAAGCCCCAAAAAACCAAAGCATGCATTAAGCCCACAATAGGTCTGCGGAAGATCTTCGTCTGTCCAAAGGCTACATCCAATGTCATCTTTACTCTTGCCGGCCATTCCTTCCATGAAAATGATGCAGGTCGGGTAAGTCGAAAGTTCTTTATCAACTGTTTTATTGTAAAAAAGAATACCGCTAGAGTGATTATTAATACGAGGATAAATAGTATCTGTTTAATCATCTTACTAAAGATTGTTCACTAATAAGGTTTATAAGTATCAAGGATAAATGAACCACGAAAGCATAGGATTAGTTCAGCTTACAGGTATAATTAATAAACTATTTGCTTATAATAATGTTTATTATTGATGGAAACTTGCCCCTTTAGAACAGATCCTTTGTTCTTAAAATACCTTTCTATGTTGTAAAATCATCTGTAAAACAACATCACATGCAACAGCAAGCTTATCATCCCAATAATAAAGTACGAATTGTTACTGCAGCATCTCTATTCGATGGCCATGATGCAGCTATTAACATCATGCGAAGAGTTTTGCAACAATCTGGTGCTGAAGTAATACATTTAGGTCACGACAGATCCGTACAAGAGATTGTAAATTGTGCCATTCAGGAAGATGTACAAGGTATTGCAATAAGCTCTTATCAAGGTGGTCATATGGAATTCTTCAAATATATGTATGACCTGCTGAAGGAAGCTAACTGCTCTCATATAAAGATAGTAGGTGGTGGTGGTGGTGTTATACTACCTGAAGAAATCAAAGAACTACACAAATATGGGATAACAAGAATCTTCAGCCCTGATGATGGACGTAAGCTAGGTCTTCAGGGTATGATCAACGAAGCTATCAAAGCTTGTGACTTCCCTTTACCTCATAATATACCTAACAGCATTGAGGCGTTGAATGTAAATAACTGGAAGCTTATCGCTGAGCTGATAAGTCTGTATGAAAATCAACATCCCGCTGCCAACGACTTTTATTCCTCTATCCAAAAGAGATCCCAAAGCTCAAATACTCCCATCCTTGGGGTTACAGGTACAGGAGGAGCAGGTAAGTCATCCCTTGTTGACGAGATCATAAGGCGTTTTCTTCTTGACTTTCCTGACAAACATCTTGCTGTAATATCTGTAGACCCATCCCGTAAGAAGTCAGGTGGTGCACTTCTGGGTGATAGAATTCGTATGAATGCTATCAACAATCCACGGGTTTATATGAGGTCGCTTGCTACAAGACAATCCAACATTTCCCTTTCTTCTTATATAGACACTACCCTTGATGTTGTCAAAGCTGCTGGCTTCGATCTTATCATACTCGAGACTTCAGGGATAGGACAATCAGATACACAAATTACTGATCACTGTGATGTATCTATGTATGTCATGACTCCGGACTATGGTGCTGCTTCACAGTTGGAGAAGATCGACATGCTTGATTATGCTGATATCATAGCACTGAACAAGTTTGATAAGATGGGTGCTTTGGATGCTTTACAATATATAAAGAAACAGTATCAGCGCAATCATATGCAGTTTGATACTGATATTGAATTGATGCCAGTATTTGGAACTATTGCATCACAATATAATGATCCGGGTGTTGATCACTTCTATTATAATCTTATCCATACAATAGAAAATAAACTCAAGCTCAACTTTCAAAGTCATTTCCATGATAAGAATACACCTTCAATAAAACAGAACATCATCCCTGTTGATAGAACAAGATATCTATCCGAAATCACAAAGGTGATCAGAGACTATAATATCAAGGCTGAAGAGCAAGCAAACATAGCTGCCCAAATACAATCACTTAAAGAAACTCAAGCTCTTCTACATATTCATGACTATCATAAATATGATGAGATTGATAAGCTTATAAAAGAACTGCAAGCGCAATTAGAGCTTGGTAATGGTCAATTATTGAATCAATGGGACGACTTGCAAAAGAAATACAATGGAGAAGTGTTCTCCTACTTTGTGAGAGGTAAGGAAGTCATTGTAAGTACAACCATTGAAACCCTGAGTCATCTGCAAATACCTAAGATCGCTTTCCCTAAATACAGCTCACATAAAGACAGGCTCAGATGGTTGTTATTGGAGAATGTACCCGGTAAGTTTCCTTTTGCTGCTGGTGTGTATCCATATAAACGGGAGTATGAAGATCCTATACGTATGTTCGCTGGTGAGGGTTGCCCTGAAAGAACAAACAGAAGATTCCATTATGTATCAAAAGGACAAAAGGCAAAGAGACTCTCTACAGCATATGACTCCGTCACATTATATGGCAGAGATCCTGATATAAGACCTGATATATACGGAAAGGTGGGAAACGCTGGGGTATCTGTATGTTGTCTCGATGACAGTAAAAAGCTGTATTCAGGTTTTGATCTTACTGATGCGCTGACTTCTGTATCCATGACAATCAACGGCCCTGCTCCTACATTGGTTGCATACTTCCTCAATACCGCCATTGATCAGGAATGCGAAAAGTATATCCGCAAAAATGGAATGGTTGACAATGTAAAGACACAGATAGAACAACTATACAAAGAAAAGAACCTTGACATCCCCACATATTATGGAGACATCCCCGAATCTAATGATAAATCAGGTTTGTTATTATTGGGTGTCCCCGCTGATAAAGTTATTCCTACTGAGGTATATCAAAATATAAAAGCAGAGACTTTAAAGGCTGTTAGGGGTACTGTACAAGCGGATATACTGAAAGAAGATCAAGCTCAGAACACATGTATCTTTTCTACAGACTTCTCTCTGAAACTGATGGGAGATGTACAAGAATACTTCATTCAGAACCATGTCAGGAACTTCTATTCTGTTTCTATCTCGGGTTATCACATTGCTGAAGCCGGAGCCAATCCAATCACTCAGCTAGCCTTTACGCTTGCCAATGGCTTCACATATGTAGAGTATTATATCTCCCGAGGGATGGATATTAATCACTTTGCCCCCAATCTTTCATTCTTCTTCTCCAATGGTATTGACCCTGAATATTCAGTATTGGGAAGGGTTGCAAGAATCATTTGGGCTAAAGCAATGAAGTTAATCTACAATGCAGATGAAAGATCTCAAAAGCTGAAATACCACATTCAGACTTCCGGACGTTCTCTTCATGCCCAAGAAATTGAGTTTAATGACATCAGAACGACTCTTCAGGCTCTTAGTGCTATCTATGACAATTGTAATTCTTTGCATACAAATGCCTTTGATGAAGCCATTACAACCCCTACAGAAGAATCAGTACGTAGGGCAATGGCTATACAGATGATCATCAATAAAGAGTTTGGCCTGACTAAAAACCAAAACCCTCTTCAAGGAAGTTTCATTATTGAGGAACTTACCAACCTTGTTGAAGAAGCTGTTCTTTGTGAATTTGATAGAATAACAGCCCGTGGTGGTGTACTTGGTGCTATGGAATCCATGTACCAACGAAGCAAGATTCAAGAAGAATCTATGTATTATGAAATCCTAAAACACTCTGGAAAGCTCCCTATTGTAGGAGTAAATACATACTTATCTTCAAAAGGTTCTCCCACTATCATTCCTACTGAAGTGATACGAGCTACCCAAGAAGAAAAGGACAATCAGCTAAACCATCTAAACACAGTACATAAAATCTTCTATGATGAAGCCATCATTCATCTTGAAAAGCTTAAAGAGTTAGCAAGACAAGATAAAAATGTATTCGAAGGTCTTATGGAGGCTACAAAGTATTGTAGCCTTGGACAAATAACCGATACCTTGTTCAGTGTAGGCGGTCAGTATAGAAGAAATATGTAACTAAAACCAACTTATACCATAGCTTATGAACCAGTATAAAATTCTAGTAATTTATCCTGAAGTTAATGATACTATCATTGCATTATATGAATTCAAGAATACTTCATTCTTGAAGAGTATCAAACACCCTGAAGAAGATCTAGCTCCTTACAACTCTGTTATGGATCAGCTTGAGTACAGAAAAGATCTTATACTCAAAGAGATGGCCGCAAATGATATTTCACTTAAGGATATCAACATTATTGTTGGACGAAGTGGGTTAGTCAAACCTCTAAAATCTGGTATATATAATATCAGTAAAGAGATGGTAAAAGATCTAAAGAACAAGGTAGGTGGTGAACATGCCGTAAACTTAGGTGCTGTTCTTGCCTTTGAACTTGGTTCTTCTTTGGGGATTCCTTCTATCATTTGTGATCCCGTCGTTACTGATGAACTTTGTGATCTCGCTCGCTTTACTGGTCTTCCTCAAGTTAAACGTAGATCCATATTCCATGCTCTCAACCATAAACACATTGGTAGGAAGTATGCAAAATCTATCCAAAAGGAATATGATGACCTCAATTTAATAATAGCACATATTGGTTCTGGTGGTGTTTCTGTTGGTGCGCACCAAAAAGGACAAGTCATTGATGTGAACAATGCCTTTGATGGTAATGGTCCCCTAAGTGTAAGAAGGGCGGGAACTGTGCCTTCAAGCAATCTCATTGATCTTTGTTTTAGTGGTGACTATACAAAAGAAGAGATTATCGACCTTCTCACAAACAAGAGTGGTTATAAAGCATACCTCGGTACAGCTAGCCTATCCGAACTTGACGAAATGGTGAATAAAGGGAATGAGAAAGCGCTTCAGATCTCTAAGGTGTTTGCGTATCAAATCTCTAAAGAGATTGCTTCGCTATACCCTGTTCTGATGGGTGAAGTTGATGCTATTATTCTTACTGGCTTTATTCATCATAGCCCACGATTGGTAAAAGATATAAAAGAGCGTGTAGAGAAACTTGCACCTCTGACAACTATCCCTAGTGTCCAGAACTTTGATGCCCTTGCAGGCAATGGACTTAAAGTTCTTACAGGAGAAGTAAAAGCAAAAAAATACTAGACTTAAAATAAAAGCATTTGGCCAGAACACAGGCCGAATGCTTTAGTAAAAGAAGCTCTTTATAATGAAAAGAACCTCTAAACGATTAAATATATATTTCTTCCCTTTATTTATCAGCATCATTGCGGGTTTGGCTATAGTGGCTATCATATTAAGTTTTGCTGATGAAGACCATTTATCGACTCTCATTCCTGCCGTTATTGTAGGTATCATCATTATATATTATATATACTTAAAGCTAACAAAGAAAAGAAGAAAGGTAGACCAAGCCCTAAGCAAAAGGTTTCCCAAGAATTGGAAGTTCTTCATGTTGCAGTATGTAGCTTTTTATAATGGCTTGGGTTCTAAAGAAAAGAAAAAGTTCGAGAAAGATGTACAAACTTTCTTAGCAGAAAAGGAAATCACACCTATTGACTGTAGTATCAATGAATACGATAGGCTATTGGTGGCCTCTAGTGCTATAATCCCCATCTTCGGCTTTGGCAACTTCGATTATCCAATGTTAGATGAAATATTGATCTACCCACAACAATTTAATAATGACTATCAGACTGATGGTGTAGATAGGAACATACTCGGGATGGTAGGTAATGGGGTGATGAATAGAAAGATGATTCTTTCCCTTCCCGCCCTCAGAGCTAGTTTTATGTATAAAGGAACGTCTTCTAATGTAGGCATACATGAATTTTCTCACCTTATTGACGGTTATGATGGTGCGACAGATGGCATTCCCAGATTACTACTCGAAAAACAATATATCGTCCCATGGCTTGATATCATGCACAAAGAGATACAAAAGATTCAGGAAGGAAAATCTGATATCAACCCTTATGGAGCAACAAACCAGCAGGAGTTTTTTGCTGTTGCCTCCGAATACTTCTTCTCCCGCCCGGATATGATGGAAGATGAGCATAAAGAACTATATGATATGATGGTACAAATATTCAAACAAAAGCCTAATTTATACATCAATCAGTCATAGCTTCAGGTCTTTCTATATATAAAAAAGCTGTCCCCGATTAGAGACAGCTTATATATCTGTTATATTTCTTTTCTTAACCTTTCAAGGCTTCAGCACCACCAACAATCTCAAGGATTTCGTTCGTAATAGCAGCCTGACGCGCTTTATTATAGGTCAACTTCAAATCACGTAATAACTCAGAAGCATTATCTGTAGCTTTATGCATTGAAGTCATTCGAGCACCTTGTTCAGCAGCAAAAGAATCCAAAAGCATAGCAAAGAAATCAGTTCTTAATGCTTTAGGGAGAATAGCAGTGATAATATCATCTTTATTAGGTTCAAAGATATAATCAGTTTTTATATCACTATCCTTATTTGCTTTACTCTGAATAGGCAGGAATGTCTCCTGCTTCAATACCTGTACAGCAGCATTCTTGAAAGAATTATATAGAACTATAATCTGATCATAAGTCTTATCCTTGAAGAACTTCATCAGTTTTTCAGTGATTTTTGCAGACGCAACAGAATTCAGATCATCGAAGATAGTTATCTCAGATGCAATAGTAATATCAGCAAAATGCTTTTCGAAATGCTCTCCAACTTTCTTACCAATACAATAAACATCCAGCTTACCTTCACTATACAATTCTTTATAGTCTTCCGCAATTAACTTTGAGGTAGCTTTTATAATTGAGGAATTGAAACTTCCACAAAGTCCGCGATTGGAAGAAACAGGAACTAAAAGCACTTTGCCGCCGCTTCTCTTTTCAGAATAAACCTCAGCAATTTCACTTTCAGTATTTGCTCCTATATCCTGAAGAATCTCGTTCAGTTTATTAGCATAAGGGCGAAGTTGGATAATTGCATTCTGTGCCTTACGCAACTTAGACGCAGAAACCATCTTCATAGCACTTGTAATCTGCTGAGTAGATTTAACTGATTCGATTCTTGTTCTTACTTCCTTAAGACTTGGCATACTCTAAAGTTTAATAATTTACAACCTATTGTTTATTATTTGGCAAATCTAGAACCAACATCCTTTGCAGTTTCTGTAATAGCTGCAACAACCTCATCTGTCAATTTACCTTCTTTAAGAGCCTCCATAACTTCTTGATGTCTTGATTCCATAACATCAAGGAATTCAGTTTCAAATGCCTTAACCTTATTAATAGGAACATTTGCAATAAGACCTTTAGCACCACAATAGATAATTGCGATTTGCTGCTCGACTCTCACTGGCTTGTACTGAGGCTGCTTTAGAATCTCAACGTTTCTCTTTCCTTTTTCTAATACAGAAAGTGTCGCAGCATCCAAATCAGAACCAAACTTAGCAAAAGCTTCAAGCTCTCTATACTGAGCCTGATCCAACTTAAGTGTACCAGCAATCTTTTTCATTGCTTTAATCTGAGCATTACCACCTACTCTTGATACAGAGATACCAACATTAATTGCCGGACGTACCCCAGAGTTAAACAAGTCAGACTCAAGGAAAATCTGGCCATCTGTAATAGAAATTACATTTGTAGGGATATATGCAGAAACATCTCCTGCCTGAGTCTCAATGATAGGAAGTGCAGTCAATGACCCACCACCTTTTACAATTGGCTTTAGACTATCAGGAAGATCATTCATATTCTTTGCGATAGAATCCTTGTTTATAATCTTCGCTGCTCTCTCCAATAAACGAGAGTGAAGATAGAACACATCACCAGGATAAGCCTCACGCCCCGGAGGACGACGCAGTAATAGAGACACCTCACGATAAGCAACTGCTTGCTTCGAAAGGTCATCATAAATTACAAGAGCCGAACGACCTGTATCACGGAAGAACTCACCTATCGCTGCACCTGCAAATGGAGCATAAAACTGCATAGCAGCAGGGTCAGATGCTGAAGCAGAAATGATAGTTGTATATTCCATAGCTCCATACTTCTCTAAAGTGCCTACAAGGTTAGCAATCGTAGAACTCTTTTGTCCTACACCTACATAAATACAATATACAGGTTCACCCTTATCGAAGTTTGCTCTCTGATTGATTATAGCATCTATAGCAATAGCAGTCTTACCAGTCTGACGGTCACCGATGATAAGTTCACGCTGTCCTCTTCCTATTGGGATCATGGAATCAACAGCTTTTATTCCTGTCTGTAATGGTTCATTTACTGGCTGACGGAAGATAACACCCGGAGCTTTTCTCTCCAATGGCATTTCATAAGTTTTCCCTTGAATTGAGCCTTTACCATCAATTGGCTCACCAATAGTATTGATAACCCTACCAAGGACACCTTCTCCAACGTTTATAGATGCAATTGTACCCGTACGCTTTACAGTGTCTCCTTCAACAATGTCTTTAGCTTTACCCAATAAAACAATACCTACATTATCTTCTTCAAGGTTTAATACAATCCCTCTAAGTCCTCCTTTTTCAAACTCGACAAGCTCTCCTGCCTCAGCATTAGAAAGACCATAAGCACGGCAAATACCGTCACCTATCTGTAAAACTGTACCTGTTTCCTCAAGTACTGCTTCATCTTTGAAACCTGCTAATTCCTGACGTAATATTGCAGATACTTCAGCTGGTTTTATTTCTGACATAATAATACTCCTTATTTTGTATTCAGATTATTGAGTAACTACACTACTTATCATTTCTTTCTGTAAACGCTTAAGCTTTGCAGCAATACTGGCATCCAAGCGTTGATCATTAATAGAAATCACAATACCCCCTATAAGATCAGGTTGAACCTTAGCATCAAGTTCAATCTCCATATTGAAAGCATTTGTAAGTAAGTCAAGAACCTTAGTTTTGTTCTCGTCATCTAAAGTCGTGGCCGTAGCTACCTGAACAGGTAAAATATTTTTGAATTCTCTGAAACAGTTTTTGAACTCTATGGCTATTTCAGGTATTATAGAAGCTCTACCCTTTTTTGAAAGGATTTGAAAGAATCTCTCTGTAATCTTCTGTATCTTATTTTCAAAGATCTTGTTGAAGACACTACTCTTTTTACTTGGAACTATTACCGGATTAGCGAGAAGAATTCCCAACTGGCGATTTTCTGCACAAACTTGTTCGATAAGCTTCATGTCATTAGCAACATCTTCCATAAGATTTTGTTCCAATGACAAATCGAATAATGCTTTTGCATATCTTTTAGCAACACGCGTTTGTTTCATAGAAATTCAATTTACTAATTCAACTTTGCTTGATCAATCATCTTGCCGATCAAGTCTTTTTGAGCTTGATCAGATTGCATTTGATCCTGAAGAAGCTTCTCAGCAATGTTTATAGATAAGCCTGCTACTTCAGCTTTAAGTTCACTCACAGCAGCTTTTCTTTCCATTACTATAGTTTCATGAGCATTCTTCAATATCTTTTCAGCTTCTATGCTAGCCTTACCTTGAGCTTCCTGTATAATTTGGTCACTCAATTGTCTGGCCTCTTTCAGAATTAGATCTTTCTCCAAACGAGCCTCTTGAAGCAGAGCTTCATTATTAGCCTTCAGTTGTTCAACTTCTCGTCTTGCCATAGCAGCTTCTTGAAGTGCCTTTTCAATAGAATCCTCTCTATTACTTAAAGAAGACAGTATTGGTTTCCAAGCAAACTTACGCAAGATGAACAATAGAATACCGAAAGAAAGAGTCATCCAAAAGATAAGTCCCAGACCTGGTTTTATTAATTCCATATTCTATATTATTATTTCCTTTTTTGCTATTTCTTTCACAAGTCTATAATATAACCACGGTTCCAGCCAACCGCTGGAACCATAAGGTTATCTTATTTGAATACAATAATAAGTGCTACTACAATTGCTCCGAAAGCAACACCTTCAATCAACGCAGCAGCAACAATCATACTGGAACGAATGTCACCATAAGACTCAGGTTGACGTGCAATAGATTCTACAGCACCTTTACCTAGCAATCCTATACCTAAACCTGCAGCAATTGCAGCGATAGCCGCACCCATTGCTGCACCTATCTGTGCATAAGGAGTCAAATCCTGAGCCACTTGTAATAATACTGTTAAAAGAGACATAGTCTTTCCTTTTTAAATTGATTAGTAATATATTAATTCAATCGCTTGTGTTCTAATGATGTTCCTCTGTTGCCATTCCTAAGTATATAGCTGAAAGCAATGTAAATACATAAGCCTGAATAAAGGCTACAAGTAATTCCAATAAGCTCATAAATACAGCAAAGAAAACAGAGAAAACAGATACTCCAAGTCCCAAGCCAGCACTAACAGCACCAAATATAAATATCAGGCTAATAAACCCAAGGATAATAATGTGTCCTGCTGTTATGTTTGCAAAAAGTCGAACCATAAGTACGAAAGGCTTTGTAATCACCCCCATTAGTTCAACAATTGGCATTAAAGGAATTGGAAATTTCAACCACCAAGGTACTCCGGGAGTATTGAATATATGCATCCAATAATTCTTATTGCCGCTGAATGTAGTCATAGCAAATGTAAATAAAGCTAATACAGCAGCAACACCAATATTACCTGTAACATTGGCCCCTCCAGGGAAAAACGGAACAAGCCCCAATAGGTTATTTATAAGGATAAAGAAGAAAATAGTCAATAGGTAAGGTAGAAATCTTTTATAATTCTTCTCTCCAATAGATGACTTTGCAATATCATCTCTTACAAAGATGATTATAGGTTCAATAAAAGATTGTAAGCCTTTAGGGGCTTTACCCTCTCTTCTTCTATATGCTTTCGCAACACTAACTAAAATCCAAACAAGGAAAATACAACTTAATAAGATGGCAACAACATTCTTTGTAATAGAGAAGTCCCAAGGAATCTCATGAGTATTTACATCCTCGATGATATTTCCTTTCAGCAGATCTTCTTCAATTACTCTAATGACTTTACCCTTGTTCGGACCTTCTGACGCAATACGAAAACCATTATGAATAGCATCTCCATGTTTGAATTTATCCGACATGAAAAAGTGCCATTCACCTTTATGGTATAAGATTATAGGAAGAGGAATTGATATATGAGTATGGCCAACTGTAGCAATATGCCATTCATATGAATCAACAAGGTGTTCAATAATAGATTCACCTGCATTATATTCTGCTTCTGCTACTTCCTCATGCCAGTTTTCGGTCTGATTATCACTTACTTTATTTTGATCTTCAGCATTTGCAGTGATAGCAAAGACTGTAAATAAGCAAACTATCAGAAGTGACTTGAATAAATTTTTCACTATACGCATTATGATTATATGTCAGTCCGATTCAAGTTAAATGTTAAATACTGTATATAAAGTATCAATCCAGAAGAATCAACACTTCCCTTAATTGTACCTCTACAACACCACCTTCGATTTCAAAGTAATGAGTTTCTCTTTCCATATCAACCACTCTAATCTTACCTTTAGACAAGGCAGAGATCATTGGAGCATGATGTTCAAGAATCTCAAAAGACCCATCAATACCAGGAAGTTGTATTAATGATACTTCTCCATTGTACAGATTTTTGTCAGGAGTAATAATCTCAAGTTTCATAACCAGTGAATTTTAATTGGACAAATGTCTATTATTAATTACCGGCTTCCCTAAGCATTTGTTCTCCCTTTTCTATAGCTTCTTCAATAGTACCAACAAAGCTGAATGCTGATTCAGGATACTTATCAACCTCTCCATCAAGAATCATGTTGAAGCCTTTGATTGTATCCTCAATAGGAACAATCTTTCCTTCCATACCTGTAAACTGTTCAGCTACATGAAATGGTTGAGAGAAGAATCTTCTTACCCTTCTTGCTCTATGGACAATAAGTTTATCTTCTTCTGATAACTCATCCATACCAAGAATGGCAATAATATCTTGAAGTTCTTTGAATCTTTGAAGGGTTTGTTTTACTCTTTCTGCAGTTTCATAGTGAGCTTCCCCTACAACATCAGGGCTAAGGATTCTTGATGTAGAATCAAGAGGATCAACAGCAGGATAAATACCTAGCTCAGAAATCTTACGACTCAATACTGTTTTAGCATCAAGGTGAGTAAATGTTGTAGCAGGAGCCGGATCAGTAAGGTCATCCGCAGGAACATAAACAGCCTGTACGGAAGTAATAGAACCTTTCTTTGTAGATGTAATTCTTTCCTGCATCAATCCCATTTCACTTGCCAATGTAGGTTGATAACCCACAGCAGAAGGCATACGACCTAACAATGCAGATACTTCAGATCCTGCTTGTGTGAAACGGAAAATGTTATCAATAAATAAAAGAATATCGCGACCAGAAGCATCTCCATCTCCATCACGGAAATATTCAGCCATTGTCAAGCCTGAAAGTGCTACTCTCGCACGAGCTCCAGGAGGTTCATTCATCTGCCCAAACACTAAGGCTGCCTGTGATTGTGCTAACTCACCATAATCAACCTTATCTAAATCCCAATCACCTTCTTCCATAGACTTCTTAAATGCTTCACCATAACGGATAACATTTGACTCAATCATCTCTCTAAGAAGATCATTACCTTCTCTTGTTCTTTCTCCTACACCAGAGAATACGGAAAGTCCTGAATAAGACTTAGCTATATTATTAATCAATTCCATGATGATCACAGTCTTACCAACACCTGCACCACCAAACAATCCAATCTTCCCCCCTTTTGCATAAGGCTCGATAAGATCAATCACTTTTATACCTGTATATAATACCTCACTTTGTGTTGAAAGTTCTTCAAACTTTGGAGGCTCTCTGTGTATTGGGTAGGAAGTTGTTGTCTCAATAGGCTTTAGCCCATCAATGCTATCTCCCGTAACATTAAACAGACGACCCTTTACGCCTTCACCTGTAGGCATAGAAATAGGTTTCCCTGTACCGACGACTTTCATTCCCCTTTTTAGACCATCAGTAGAATCCATTGCTATGGTTCTAATGGTACTTTCCCCAATATCCTGTTGTGCTTCTAATATAAGCTTTTCACCATTTGATCTTTCGACAATCAGAGCATCAAATATTTTCGGCAGTTGTCCTTCTTGAGGAAAACGAACATCAATAACCGGCCCGATTATCTGCGATATTTCACCAACACTTGTTTTTTGCATAGGATATTTATTTATTGTGCAATAATCGCTTTTGTCTCAGAACATAAAGACTTTAAACTGAAATAAAAGAACTTTTATTTTAACACTAATTAAGAAATATGGTTCAGTAGAATCACTAAAAGGTATCTTTTATTGGTTCTAAAGATCGAGAACCAAACAATATCAAACCGCTTGGTAAAATCAAAACTTAGATTCATACATTTAATTGTAATAAATCCAATGTATATCTTCCCAAAACCATCGATATAATGCTGCTAACAGAAAATAGAGTTCTTATGATACAAAACACAAACAAACTGTTCTACAACCTTTTATAACTCATCTAACTGTATATTATGGCAAAGAACATAATTACATAATCCTTTCCAAAAAATCCGACGCTAAATGTAAGTAAATAAATTTGATCTATTATCGATGTTAATCCTTTTTTGGAATTTGTCTATTTAATAAATATAAAATCTCATCTCAAAGAATATATTTAATCATTAAATATTCTTTTTATAATTTCAGAATGGAAAAGTCTTTAACCAGTCAAAGTATTCAATAAGATTGTGATTTAAAAACTATTTCACTCATCCTACCTAAGTATTTAGTGTCTAATTTTGTGATATGGGTAAGAAAGGATAAAATTGATCTCCCTTTTTCTCCAATGCAACACTTCATTTACTACAAAATATCAATAAGACAAATAAGTAATAAATAAGGTTTGTACAAAAAGCAACAGATTCTTTAAATCAGCTCATTCAGATATAATATACTTTTACAATTAATTCATCTTAATAATCTACTTATTATTGAAGATTTAGGCTGGGAATGCTTTTGCTTCAGATCCTTACATTTCCTTATTTATAAGCTTTATCACTTA
>JBGRPZ010000031.1:0-40285 GCA_041725915.1 Hyphomicrobiales bacterium
TAAATCTTCAATAATAGCTAGATTATTAAGATGAATTAATCGTAAAAGTATATTATATCTGAATGAGTTGATTTGAATAATCTGTCACTTTTTTACAAGATCTATTTATTACTTATTAGGCTTAATGATATTTCGTAGTGAATGGAGTGTTGTATGAAAGAAAAAAGGAGATCAATTTTATTCTTTTTTATCCATATCACAGAATTCGATACAGATACTTAGGCTAAGATAAGTGAAGTAGCTTTTAATTCACCTTTAGTATAAGAATGTAAGCGATGTAGATTACTATGACATATAGATGTGTTTATAGTATTGGGCTTGTGCTCTGATGACTTAGGCGCCATATTCCGCCGCACAAAGATAGGTCAGCGGGGTTTATGCTGAAGATAGGCAAGGCTTAATTATTTCTATGTACTGACATTGCATTGATAAAGGAAGGGGAAAACTTGACTATAAACACAAAAAGGCTGCTATTATAATAATAGACAGCCTAATTGTAGAAAAGCGTTTATTTAAAGGTAGAATACTTGCCGTATTCTACAATAGCTTTCTATTTTAATCCGGTTGCAATAATAAATGTAGCTGCAAAAGTTACAATAGCATATAGTTCTGGGAAAACTGCTAATACCATTGATTTTCCAAAAACATCATATCCTGATGCAATACCTGAAATACCGTTTGCTGCGATTTTTCCCTGATAGGTAGCAGAAAACAGACAAACCAACCCTAATGCAAGGCCTGAAGCAAATATTGCTATTCCTTGCAATACTGTTATTGAAGGAGCAAGAATTCCAGAACTATTGATTATAAAGAATGCTGCGAAACCATATAATCCCTGCGTTCCAGGAAGTGCACTTAATAACATATAGCTACCAAAGGCATCTTTTTTCTTTAATGCCCCAAGAGTTGAGTTACCTGCAGTAGAAACTCCTATAGCACTTCCTATTGATGAAAGTCCTATCATTAATCCAATTCCAAGATATGCAAGAATAATTGCTGTAGACATAATTTGTATCTCCTATTAAATAATTGAGTTAAAAGTTCTTTGTAAATGGTTTATATTTTTTTCCTCCTCCAATGAATCCTGAGTTTTTATAAAACTCTACGAATGTCAAACGCATTGGATGGACAAATGATCCAAGACTTGAAAGAGCCATGTTTGCTCCATGTCCAATAATCAAAAAGATTACGAATATTATAGGACCTATAATTGGTATAGCATCTTTTATTTGCAAACCTATGTCATTTACTACAAATCCCAAAATGGAACTTGATACTCCAAGAGCAAATAATCGTATGTATGAAAGTATATCACCAAATATTCCAGTAATATTATATAGATCCCAAATGCCTTTTCCTATCCTTCCAAAGATTCCTACTTTCGGATCACTGAAGAACAGAATAAGTGCTAATCCTATAAAAAATAAAATCTCTCCATAGATGCCTGTATAATGAGTGAATGCAAAATCTAACCCAAAAGGAATTAATAATAACCATCCTATGGGTGAAAGACCATAAGCAAACCCAAATTGTCGTATCTGGTTGGCAGCTCTAAGAACAATACCAAAGTAAATTTGTATCAGACCGATAATTAATGCAAGGTTGAATACACTATTACTTTCCAGAATGATAGACTTTAAAGATCCAAGCCATTGAATATTAAGAAGACTTACTCCAAAAAAAGTTCCTGTGATAATACCAAAGAATATTGTTGATCCACCAAGGAATTGTATTAAAGAAAATAATCTTCTTTTTGCGGGATCTTCAGTCTTTAATTTAAGTATAGTGGCAATTATTATATAAATAATGCCATATCCTGCATCACCAAGACAGAATCCAAAGAAAAGCATAAAGAAAGGAGCAAAGAAAGGAGTCATATCCAATTCTTTATAATCAGGCATTGAGAACAGACCTCCTATAGGTTCAAATAATCTTGCAAATCTGTTGTTTGCTAAGAGAATAGGAATCTTTGGGTCTTCAGGTACTGCTCTTCTGCTTAAAAACAAAATGTTTTCTTTGTTAAGAAAACTATTGATCTGTTTTTCTTTGTTAGCAGGTATCCATCCTGATAATACTCTTACATTATCTTCAGCTTCTTTTTTAGAATCACTAAAGACTTGCTTGAAGTCCTGTTTAGATTGAAGTTGATCTCTTGCTTCTTTTAGTTGAGGAATAACAGACTTTGCCCATAATAAATAAGTCTCTTCTATCTCTTTCTCTTTTTTCCTTAATTGCTCCAGAGATGCTATAGCCTCTTTTAAAGAAATATCAGGAAGAGAAATAAATTCAACATCCTTGAAATCCAGATCTTTGTTTTTATCATGAAAGATGATAAAATGAGATTGTCCATGGTGTTGATGGATTTCGAAAGATATTATGTCTTTTGGCAAAGATTGGAATACCTTTGTTAGACTAGAACAAAAACCATATTCAAGACCATAACTTTCTAAACTAGTCAATTTATCAAAATCAAAATCTCCCCATGGTTCTAATGTTACAATATCTTTTTCCAGTTGAGTAATTTTGGATTTTAGATTTTCGTGTTCAGCCTTAAGGCTTTCATAACTATCTAAAATCTCATTAGGATTTGATGATATTGAAAGTTTCGGGTCATGCTTTTCCTTAAAAGTTTTAAGGAAGGCAATCATTTGATTATATTGTTGAAGTTTGGTATTTGATAAAAGTGCTTTTTCTTCATCATATTCTTCATTAAGAATAATGTCCATTACACCTTTATTCTGGAGTTTGTCTAAAAACTTTTCGTAGTCTTTATGATAAACCAAGAAGTCATATTTTAACATTGGAATAATCATAATCCTGCCTCCTCAAGTTCTTTTTGTTGTCGTGACTTAACTATCTTCATTGAAGATTTAGACAAGTTTTCTTCATCTTCCAGGAATCTTTTTATCTTTCTAATTGCATTTTCATACCCGGGAATCTGTACTTTCTCATATAGATTAACTTTCTGAGTAGTTTTCTTTCTTGCGTATTCCAGAAGAACTATCATTTCTCTTATAATCTTCATTTCCATATTGAGCTTAATCATCTCTTGCATGAAGAATAATCCATCAGAAAGCCATGAGGGAGCATTAAAAAGATTAAATCGCTGAATATTGAAAGTAATATCTTCAAGAATAGGAGTTTTAACGCCTGCAACTTTCTTGTGAGATAATATAATATCTTTGATATTAATCATATTTTCAGGGAACTCATTATAAAGACCAAGTAAACTTGAATATTGTTTTTCTCTCTCTTTATATTGAATACTCTTAACCTCAAGTAACTTCTTTGCTTTTTTGACTTCGAGTCTTAGTGCTGATTCTTTATTTTTTATTGTAGGCAAAGCACGAACTCTAATCTTCAATTGTTTATTGAGATCCTGTAAAGATGTTTTGTTATATTGAAACTTAATAGCCATAGATGTAAAGTTTTAAGCCTCTGTCCAATATTTATCTGTAAGTTCTTTTTTGATAGCAACTTCATCTTTAGAGAAGTGTTTCTCAAAGAGTTTCCAGCTAGTATTAAGCATTGTATCAGTATCGATATTAACATCAATAGCTAATAGTTTATCAGAATAGTCTTTGGCAAAGCCAATAGCTCTTTGATCATAATCAGTTAAGTCAAAGCCATTTTCCAGTTTTGTTTTTGCATTTGCAGCATCAGCAAAAAGACGGATAGCAGAGTTCATTACTTGAGGATGATCTTCTCTTGTTTGCTTACCTATAACAAGCTGTTTTAACCTACTAAGACTTCTAAAAGGATCAATAATAACTTTTCCAATATCAGTATCTCTTCTCAAAAATAACTGACCTTCCGTAATATATCCAGTATTATCAGGGATAGCATGAGTAATATCACCACCAGAAAGAGTAGTAACAGCAATAATAGTGATAGATCCCCCTTCAGGGAATTGAACAGCTTTTTCGTAAACTCTTGCCAAATCTGAATATAAAGATCCAGGCATGGAATCTTTTGAAGGTATCTGATCCATACGGTTAGATACTATACTCAAAGCATCAGCATATAATGTCATATCACTAAGTAGTACTAATACCTTTTCCTTATGCTCGTGAGCAAAATACTCAGCAGCCGTCAAAGCCATGTCAGGAACAAGAAGTCTTTCTACAGGTGGATTTTCAGTGGTGTTTACAAAACTTATAATCCTGTTTAGAGCTCCTGCATTTTCGAATGTGTTTTTATAATACAGATAGTCATCATTGGTGAGTCCCATACCCCCAAGTATAATTTTATCGGCTTTTGCTCTCAGAGCAACCATTGCCATAACTTGGTTGAAAGGCTGATCAGGATCAGCAAAGAATGGAATCTTCTGTCCTGTTACCAATGTATTGTTAAGATCAATACCTGCAATGCCAGTAGCAATAAGTTCAGAAGGTTGTTGTCTTCTTACAGGATTTACAGAAGGGCCTCCGATTTCTCTTACTTCTCCATCAGGTTCGGGTCCTCCATCAATAGGTTCACCATAGGCATTAAAAAAACGTCCAGCTAGCTGTAAACCTACTTTAAGGACAGGAGGTTTACCAGCAAATATAACTTCAGAACTTGTGGAAATACCTTCAGTACCTGAGAATACTTGCAATGTAACTTCATCTCCAATGATCTTTACAACCTGAGCAAGCCTTCCATCTACAATGGCAAGTTCTTCATATCCTATATCATTGGCAATGAGTGAACATGTAGCCTTAGTTATCCCCGTGATGTTTGTATATATTTTTTGAAATGCTTTTCTTTTCATGATGCCAATTCTCTTTGATGAATATTTTCTTCGAGTTCGTTTTCAAGTCGCTTGAAGGCTTCATCCTGAAAACCTGAATAGTTCATCTGTTTAAAGATGTTGATGATTTTTCTGAAAAACTCAGTTACTTCTTCAAATTGTTCAAACTGCAATTCCATAGAACAGATCTTAAGTACCTTATTAATCATATATTTTTGACGATCAATAGGTGTAGAAGCATCTATTTTATCAAATGCATCTTGTTGAAGAATTACAAAGTCAATAAGCTCAGATCTCCAGTATCTCAAGTGATAGTTTATAGGAACACCATCATCACCCAAAATATTAATTTGTTCTTTAGCTTCCTTTCCTCTGAGGATAATATCTTTCATGGTAGTAATATTGTCGAGATGATCTTCTCCAATATTCATTTTCATATATTCCTGCACTTCTATATACTCTAAGTATTTAGAATAAGAGTCTACAGGGTCAATAGCAGGATATCTTTTACTATCAGCTCTATCCTGATTCAAAGCATAAAAGCAGCGAGCAGCTTTCTTTGTACTTTCAGTTACAGGTTCTTTTAAGTTTCCCCCAGCAGGAGAGACCGTACCTATGAATGTAATAGATCCCTGTTCATTATTATTTAGATATACAAAGCCAGCTCTTGCATAGAAGTTAGATATAATAGCAGGTAAATCCATTGGAAACGCATCAGGTCCTGGAAGTTCTTCCATTCTATTTGACATTTCTCTAAGTGCTTGAGCCCATCTTGAAGTTGAATCAGCAAGTAATAATACTTTCAAACCCATACTTCTATAATATTCAGCTAATGTCATACCTGTATAAACACTAGCTTCACGAGCAGCAACAGGCATATTTGAAGTATTACAAATGATGGTAGTTCTTTCCATTAATTTTCTACCTGTACGAGGGTCATCAAGTTCAGGGAATTCAGTAAAGATCTCTACAACTTCATTTGCTCTTTCTCCGCATGCAGTGACTATGATAAGATCAGCTTCAGCTTGTTTAGATAAAGCGTGTTGTAATACTGTCTTTCCACATCCAAAAGGTCCTGGTATAAACCCTGTTCCACCTTCAACAATAGGATTAAGAGAATCAATTGTTCGTACTCCTGTTTCCATGATTCTAAAAGGACGAGGTTTCTCTTTATAAGCTCTTATTGGACGTTTTACAGGCCATTTTTGTATCATATTGACCTTATAAGTATTCCCATTAGGATCTTCAAGAACAGCTACAGTGTCTTCAATAGAGTATTCACCAGAATTTGCAATTTCTTTTACAATATATTTACCTTCAAAGGTAAAAGGAACCATTATTTTGTGGGGCATCCAATTTTCTTTAACCTCACCAAGCCAACTACCAGCAGCAACATTATCGTTAACTTTTACAATTGGCTTAAAGTCCCACTTTTTATCTAAATCTAATGGAAAAGTAGATTCACCTCTTTTAAGAAATACACCTTCCATTTTGTTGAGGTCATTTTGTAGACCATCATAATTTTTAGATAAGATTCCTGGCCCTAGAGTTACTTCGAGCATGTGCCCCATAAATGTAACTTTAGTTCCTGTTTTTAAACCTCTGGTGCTTTCAAATACCTGTACAAATACTTTCTTTCCAGATATTCTAATGACTTCAGCCATTAAGTCTTCTTCCCCATGATGAATTTGACAGATCTCATTCTGAGAGACAGTATCCTCAACTTCAACAATTACTAGGTTTGCTATAATTCCAGTTACTATTCCTTTAGTTTTTACAGTATCACTCATATTTAGATCAGTTTTCTATGGTCAATTCCTTTTGTTGACTAATGTCCTTTACAAGACGATCAAATATCTCTCTTCCTGTATCTTGATCAAGAGACAACCATCTTTCTACTATCTTTAATTTCAAGTAATATCCTATAAGGACATCTAAAGAGAAATATTGGAAGTTATTAACTTCATCAATAAGTCTCCAGGAAAGTAAATCAATAGATCTTTCCTTTTCCAACATATCATCTTTTTGGTATATAGGAATTAGATCTGCATACCAATCAATTTTCGCATTTAGATCAGGTTCTTTGCCTGTTGTACTCAATAAATCGTCAGAAATATCATTGATTCTTACAATTTGAGTTTCAATATCTAAATTCAGTTTTTTACAATTACGAAAAGTCAATATATTTCTAAGGTTAGCTTGATAAGTAAGCCACCATTTTATGAACTTTCCTCCATGAGTCAAGGCATATTTTATCCATTTCTGAGTCAACATTAATTCTGCTTTCAGATAATTTTTATTATAATCAGACTCATTGAATATATTGATAAAATCAGCCATATATTCAGGCAGCTCCTGAGGATCTTTTATTTCTGATAACATGAATTCTTTATCAAAAACTCCTTGAGGTGCATTATTATCTTCAATGTTAAACAGTGCATTTAAAAGCAATTTGTTATCAGCTTCATACATGAGCATTTGAAATTGCTTTAAATCTTCACTGGATAATCTTTCAAAGATCTCTGATTTAAACTGGTCTATTCCTTTCTTTAGGTGGGAGATTTCTGGTGTTAGATTAGGAAGTCCAGTAACGAGGTAATAATATTCTTTACTCATTTCTGCTAATCTCCATAAAGTAATTGTAAAGTTTTTGGTTTCAGAAACTCGGAAAGGAAGGTTTCAAAGTCTTCAGAAGAGAATCGTATAGAGTATCCTTTTTCTAAAGTGTTTATTGTAAAACCTTCTTTTTGATTATTATTATAATTTATTTTAAGCTCTTTTTTTAGAGACTTCTCTAATTCTTTTGACAGTAATGTTTCAATATCTTTTTCTTGATCTTTAGGGAATATGAATTCATATTTTGCCAAGTTTTTTGATTTAGCCCATTGTTCGACAAGTGTAAGTATGATATTACCCCAGAACGTACTTTCTTTAGAAGTATTACTAACACCTTCTTTTATTTGTGTATTAAGTAAAAGATCAGAAATTTGGGTTTTCAATTGCGAAATCATTTGCTCTGATGCAAGTTTGACTTCTGACAATGTGTTTGTATGTATATTATCTGCTTCTATTTTTGCTTTTTCTATTATCAGGTTTGCTTTTTTTTCAGCATTTGATATTATTTCTTCAGCTTCACTTTTTGCAGATGTTGTTATTTTATCGGCCTCTAATTTAGCCTTTTGAACTCCTTCTGAGTAAATTTTCTCAGTAAGGATGTTTAATTTATCCTCCATATCAATAAATATGAGTTTAATTTAAATTAAGTGAATGATTAGTACTTGGCTTTTAAAGCTAGCTATAATAGTAATTAACTCAAAATTAGAAAAAATTGTATTAATAGAACAATTTTTTATTTAGATGAATTTAAAATAGAGGGGGGCGGTAATAAAGAAATAATTGATATGATCAAATAAGGAGGATAAAGATAAGAGCTATTAAAAATACATATATAATAGGGCTGTTTTTAAAACAGCCCTATTAGTATGATTTTAATGAGAATTATTAATTTTTTGTTCTAGGTTTTGAATTCTATGTTCTTGTTGTATAGTATATAGTGTTAGTTCTTCAACTTTTTCCATGAGAATTTTATTCATTTTGGCAAGATCCATTCCTTCATTTACCATTTGTGATTCTGATTTTACACCTGGTAGATGGCTGTTTTTATTTATGAAACTTTCAACATCAGCAAGAGGCATGAGTTTGTAATTTTTAGAGAAAACATAATCAGGGAAGGATCCTATTTTTAGGGATACTCTATCTGCGAATACTGTTCCATCAATTTTGGCTTCTTTTGCAGATAATTTATCAGAAGTTAGTAGTCCTGTGATAGTAGCATCAGTACCTACAGAAAGGGACTCTTTTAGTTTAACGTTGCCTTCAAATTGACTTTCTCCTTTCACTTGGAAATCAGTTTCAGGTTGAGAAGTGCCAATACCAACTTTACCATTATTACGAACAGAGAGAGCAGTTGGATGATCAGGGTCACCAACAGACCATGCAGCTTTACCATTTGAATTTACAAATCGAAAGTTGAAATAACTATTATCAACATCGTTATTTGCAAAAGTCATTCCTATAGAATTATTCAGAATCATACCTCTTGTAAATCTGGTTTCGTCCATTATACCTATAGGACTACCAGAAGTATTTAGTCCCCCAATACCTAATCCCTTGTCATAATCTATAGTAAGAACATCTTTAGAGCCTGTTTTAAAGACAAATGAAGTAGATACTCCATTATTCCCTCGTAAAATATGGTATCCTTGTTGTTTTCCTCCACCAACTGCTATTATAGGGAAATCACCATTCCAATAAGGAACATGTGAATTTTTTGGTATAATAAATTGAGCAAAAGATTGCTGAGAAGATAAAAAACTTATAGCAAAGAAAGCGATAAAGAAAGTGAATTTGTATAGTGGTTTTAATCTAAAATTAGTGGTTTTTAGAGTTTTCATAGTAATAGTTTTAGAGTTCTTATTTAGAGTCGTGTCTGTTATATTAAGCTCCTTTAACAGACTAGCATTAAATGTTTTTAAAACGTGTTTTAAAGTAGTTGTATTTTTTATTATTGGATAATAATTAATTACATCTGATGTAAAATGCTTATTTACTGTATTTTATTTTATTGAAAGGAAAAGTGGAGATTGATTATTTATTCTGTTTTTGATATAATTGTTGTTTTGCGAATACATAAATAAAGAGGTGTTGGTATATACCAACACCTCTTTATTATATTCAATGGATTTAGATTCTATTTACAGATCACAGCGCGTTTTATATTGCGTCTAATGATGAGGTTACAGAGGATTAATATGATTACAGTAATAATTACAGCAACTAAAAAGGTGTGATTTGTTGTTTCTTTTGCGACAAAATAGTTTTGCAGTTGAGTGAAATAGCTTTTACGGGCTATATATGATATAATTACAGCAATTATGGATGAAATAAGGGTGAAACCAGAGATAATTAGTTGATAATATTTTGCAATTTCTTTATGATCATATCCTATATTATATAGGTTGATAATCGTATCCTTGTTTTTGTGTATAATCAGGTTTATACTGATGATGATGAAACCTATAGAAAGGCAAGTAATAACAATTGCGATGAATAGGACAAATAGCATGGCTATTTTGAAGAAGAATGTGAGCTTACTAAGTTGAAGCTTATCTTCATTCATTGAATAGTTATTCTTTTTTACAAATTCGAGGATTGTTTTGTCTGAAGGATCATTAAACTCTACAAGAATTCTACTTGTTTTTAGGTTTTGATTTTCCCCATATTTTTCATTAGCCCATTTGAGGAAGTTTTCAGGTACCAATATTGAGTTAATTCTATTTGTAAAGCCAACAATTTTGCTTTTATATGTTCCTTGCATTCCATTTCCAGACAGAACGATATTAAATGAGAACTTTGAGATTGTTTGTTTTGATAATACGGGTAACCCTTGACTTTCTGCAAATCCAAAATTATATAGATTCAAATAATCTTCAGGTACAATTACAGGAATGATATCATTTTCGGAGTCCCATTTCCAATTAGTAGGATTAACATCAAGAAATTTATTGGGCACACTTTCAAAGAAGAGGTCGGTATAGAAAACGGGGATATTACCAGCAGGATTAGAAGTAGCAGTTACTTTAAAATTAGCGTAATCAAAGAATGCAATATCCTTTACAAACTCCTGGTTTTTTATGTCTTTAATTTCTTTTGGTGTAAAGTAGATACCTTCTTTATTGATAGTTTGAAATAAGGTTGTTTTTTTACTTAATACAGCAAAGTTTTTTTTGAATGCTCCGGATTGTTTAGATATAATTGGTTCTATATCAGAATATGCTTGATAGACACTTAGGATAATGGCGACACCTATAAGTAGAGTAATAGAGTATCCAATTATTTGTATTGGGACAAGAGTTTTTCTTAATAATCTATGAAGCATAATTATAAGTTTAATATTTTATCATAATTAAATCTCAGTTGGTCGTCAAGGGAAGTTATAATAAGACCTGCATTACGTTCAGTAAGTTCATCTTTGATTATATCAGAGATAATATGAATATTATTTTCATCAAGGTGGCTAAATGGTTCATCCATCAGCAAGAAGTCGAAAGGTTGGCATAAAGATCTTATTATAGCAACTCTTTGTCTTTGTCCCAGAGATAATTTTCCTACAAGATGATTTACTCTGTGGTCTAATTGAACTTTTTCTATAAGCTGATTTATTTCTTGAGTAGATTTATGGTTTGTCAATCTATTTTTGAGTTGGATATTTTCCATCAGAGTTAAATCAGGGAATAATTTGAAGTCTTGAAACACATAACTTATATGTTTTCTACGTATTTCAATGGGATTATTATTTTCCTGAAATTTATATATGACATTTCCATTATAATTTGGGTTGTTCCCATATATAATATTGAGTATAGTAGACTTTCCTCTACCAGAATGTGCTTTTATGAGATAATTCATTCCTTTATTGAATGTTACATTATCCATTAAAAAGATGTCAGAAGCAGACACTTCTGCTTCTGACATATATGTAGGTTGAATATTTTTTAATTCAATCATTTAAAGTGATATTCTATTTCAATAATTAGTTGCCTAATGCAGCAGGAATATTTTTATCAATAGCACTAAAAAGAGAACTTAAGCTATTGCTATCAATTTGTTTTGTATGAAGAGATATTTTGAAGCTATAACTATCAATTGTTTTCATATCAACTCTAATAGCATAGTCATTCCAGATTTTATAAGGGATTAACATGTCTCTATCATATTTAAAGTTTTCTTGAACAAGATCATTGATAGACTGAGGTAAGTTTTCCTTATTTACATACATATTAGCATATGCAGAATATTTTATAATATCGTCTTTTAAAGGAGAAAAGTTCAAATTGTTTTGAAGGCCACCATTATTGAAAGCTTTTACAGTTTCAAGTTCATTAGAAGCAATACCAAACTTATCGTTGAAAGCGAAATAGAAGTTAGGCATCATAGGAAGATAAACTTCGTAGTAGTTGTCATGTTTTTCTAGCATTTCAGCAGGAATCATATCAACTAATTTCATGATATTATCATTTTTATTTAGGTCAAAAACCATATTTAGTATTGGCATTTCTTTTTCTTTCACTTCTATTTCAGTATTATTACCAATAGAGACACTATTTCCTAGATAAGATAATGTTTTGTAATCTGACATAGTAAAAATAGTACTACCACCAAAATCACTAAATAGATCTTCAAGGGAAATTCCTGTTTGACCTTGGAACATCATAGCAAGCATTCCGAATTGAGGACTTTTCTTTAGCAATGATAAATAATTTTTAAAATCAATAGCATATCCAAGTTCTGCGATACTTTGTTCAGGTAAGAATTTCAGTAATTCTTTGTTCATATCCTTAAGTACAGGATTTTCTTTCACTAATTTTTCAGCTTCTTTGTTTAGGAAATATCTTCCTGCTAAAGCAATTTGATCTTTTTCAAAGTTCAAAGTAATGGTAGCATAGTTTCCTTTAAGATCAAAAGGCATTTGATCCTTAAACATATTGTAATTAGGAAGTTTTTCTAGTATAGTCATTGGTATCCACATAGAGAAGTCATTTTGTGTACCATTAAACTTTTGGAATTCAGGTAAATTTGCAATACGTTCTTCTTCTTTAAGCTTCATTAATCTGTCAGCTTCTTGCTTAAGGAAATCAAGGTTATTATCAGGAGATGCAAGAAGAAGGAAACTATTGTTATTCCAAACCATAACAACTTTATTCATGAAAGATACTAGTTTGTAAGCATCTTTTTCTTCAATAGTAAGTTCCATACCTGATCCGTCGGTAAGATCTTTGAGGAAAACTTCAAATTTCTTTTCATCAGTAAGTTTTAATGCAGCACCAATACATTTTTTATCTAAATTGTCAGCAGAAGAGAAGATATAAACTTTTGATTTGTTATCTATACCTTCTTTAGATAGGTCATTTAATGATTTGTCATTAATTTCAGCATTGATATCAATACCGGCAGCAGCAATTAAAGTTCTCATGTTTGAATACTTGGTAGAATCAAGCACTTGACTTTTTTCAATTAATGTAAAAACATCAATCATACCTATAGCAGCATCTTTAGGTATAGGTAAACTTTGTTTTTTTGAACAAGAGAAGTTAAATAATATACTTAAGCCAAGTAAAAGGCAAATAAGTGAACGTTTTGTAAGATTGGATTTCATTTTGTTTAATTTATATTATGTAATTATATATTCCTAAAAGTAGGATAATTCAAATTCGTTGTTGACATTTTTCATATAGTCTCTATTCTTAGACTGGAAAAAGTGAAAAACATTACAAAAAAAAGTCAAAAATGTCTTTATTTATAGTAGTTGCAATGTAATAAAAATAAGAAAGACAGAGGTTATATAAAAATAATAAATGTTTTTTTTTGGTTAATCTATAATTATGCCAAATTGTAATGAGATATAGAAATTTTAGGTTTTTTTGGGACGTATTTTTAGTTAGTTTTTTTGTGATAGAGCTAAAATTGTGAGTTTTAGTTTTTTGTATGAAGGTAGATGTATGAAAAAAAGGAGCATATTTTTCATATAAGTTATCAATAGGATAAAATGGGGGAACGGCTATCCAATATAGGATAGCCATAAGTTTAATAAAGTTCTTTCAGGTTTTCACCAATCATTTCTTTCATCAGATTATATACATCAGGGCTGGATATGGGGACACCATCAATAGCTTCTTTAACTTCTCTGCTATCGACAACATATTCATCTTTATCAGTAATATGAGAATAAACGAAATCGAAGTCAGGATTTCCTGTTATTATCATTGAGATGGCTTCAGCCATATCACCCATTGGAGGTCTATCGAAGTGATTTAGTTCAAATTCGACATTAACGATAGTACCAACACCTTTTTGAGAAGAGATAGATAAGTTTCCGTTGCTTTGTTCGGCACTTTGTTTGAATAGAGGCAGTCCCATGCCAACTTTTCGGCTTGTACGGCTTGTAGTAAAAGGGTCAGTGACATTATCAAGCATATCTTTGTCCATGCCCATACCATCATCTTTTATAACAATATCGAGTTGATTCTTTTTTTCACTTTCAACGATGTAAATTTCAATAAGTTTTGCTTTAGCTCTTGTTGAGTTTTGGACAATGTCCATTATATGCATTGATAAATCCTTCATTCTTCGTTTTATTTTGAAGGTACAAAAGTAAATTATATTAGAATAGTTTGAAAACTACTTGTAATATAAAAGTTGAAAAAGGCATGAGTTGTTTTATGAATGAGAGTGAGGATAAGATTTTCTATTTGAGTATTTTTATGGTACAAAAAAGAATATGTATATGAAAGTCATGACTGATGGAGAAGTAGCATTGAGGGATTTTGAGGATTCTGATGTGTCGTTGATAGCAGAGTATGCGAATAATGAGAAGATAAGCAAGAATTTGCGGGATATATTTCCACATCCATATGTAGAAGAGGATGCGAGGGTGTTTTTGGATATGGTAAAAGGGAAAGAGCCACAAACATTTTTTGCTATAGAATATAAAGGGATGTGTGTAGGTAGTATATCTTTATCCTTGGGGAGTGATGTGTATAGGAAGAGTGCAGAGATTGGATATTTTGTAGGAGAACCTTATTGGGGAAAAGGAATTGGGAGTAGAGCAATAATGTTGATGGTGGAATTTGGTTTCAAAACATTCGATATAGTAAGAATACATGCAGGAGTATATGAATATAATAAGGTGTCACAACATGTATTAGAGAAATGTGGGTTTGAAAAAGAAGGTGTTTTCAGGAAATCAGTATATAAGGGAGGTAAATTATATGACGAGATACGATATAGTAAAGTAAAAGAAGGAATATGAACAAAATAGATATTATTTTGATAATGAATGTAAAGAAAAAGATAGCCAATGTGCTATCTTTTTTTATTAATGCTAGTTTTTTTTAGTTCCTGTATTCTGAAAATCGTGTGCGGATATAAGAAAGTTGTATGCGGATGTCCGAAAATCATGTGCGGATGTCTAAAAACTGGGAACGGATATAAAAAAGTTATGTACGGATGTCTGAAATTCGTATGCGGATATAAAAAAGCTGTATGCAGATAGGTTTATATGAAGAAAGGATAGCATTTTGCTATCCTTAGGATAATAAAATATATATAATGATAAGATTTTGAATAAGTCATGATTTAAAAACTGGTTATAAATGATGTTATTAGAGGCATCTTATAAAGTATTATTATTTTCAGGATGGTCAATATTAAATTCATTAGGGTTGTCGGGGTTATTTGTCTCTTTTATTTTATTGTTTTTATTTCTTATATGATCACTTGCGAATAATTGACTAATGTCAGGTCTATCAGAAAAGACAAATTTCCCACAATTTCTAATTTTTATGACAGATTGATAAAGTAGAGTGAAAGCGCGATCTCTCATGGCTTTAAGTTCGTGTTGTTTTTTTCTTTGATCGACAGCTTTGCCGTATAGGTCACCAAGTTGAGTAGCAAAAGTTTGGATTTCATCGATTTTGGAGATATCGAAATTAATTGCAGTAAGATGATTGGGGAATTCTTTTCCAAGAGCACAATAATCATTAAGATTTTGGATCATTAGAATGGGGGAATTAGCCATTTTAATGGCCTTAACTTTTCCATATAATAGTTTATCATCAGCATAAGCATAATTGAAAGAATTTCTTAGAAACCTTTGGTATTTTAGACCTTCTGTTTTTTTGAGATTCCATAGTTCAATGTTTTCTTGTTTAGCTCTGTAGTTGATTATCCAGATGGATTGAGCATGACGTAGGATGCCTGCTCTTTTTTTAAGGTCATTAATTTGTTGAATGGAGATGCCAGCGTTTGTAAGATGAATTTTCATTCGTTGAGCAGTAGCGAATAGGGTTTCAGCTTCATGAATTGCAGTGCTAATAGGCATGTTAGGTTTTTTAATTTTGTCATTAGGGATTTTCAGCATTTCAGGAGTAGCATCAATATAATCCTGTTCTTGAATGTTTTTGGTTGTTGTATTATTCATAATGGATATTTTTTTGATTAAGTTGATAAGATGCAATTTATGATAGGATACTGAAAAAAATGCGCAGTGAAGGGGGGATATAGGTATATTTTTTCATATAACCCAGACAATAAGTCTGGGGTGAAGTAATTCTCGAACTTTGTTTGAGATGATTGAGGGGATTGGAATTATGTAAGTTAGACAAGGACTTTTCTGCCATCCTTATTTTCGAGGGCTAGTTTTATTTCGAGGAAAGAAGGTTCTTCAATATAGAAGTTTGAGTAAGAGCTACCGATAAGTTCGGGGATATGAGCGTCAGAATTTTTTATAAAAGTAAATTTTGATAGATAGGCGAATAGTCTCAGGTATTCATTGATATCTGTTTTTTGTCCAATTTCAAGCGCATGCGCTTTAATATCAGGGGGGATAAATCCTAGTTGACTAGTAAGAGAGAAGGCAAGTTTATCGATATGCGCAGGGATGAAGATACCGTTAAGTTCGGTTACTTTATCATATATTTCATCGATACTTTTGTTAATTGCAGATATTAGAAGTTTGTCTTCCTGATATACAATATTTTCATCTTCATCAACAACTACCTGGTAACCGAATTGATCAGGATCATTTTTGATATTAGCCAAATGTTGATCGAGGTATTGTTGGAATTCAGCAGTTTTAGTTTCATTTTCAAAGAAGCAAAGGCAGTGTGCTTCTTCTTTAGAAGTCACTTCAGCACCTAAAAGGACATAAATATTATGTTTTTGAGCTAGTTTTTTTATTAGAGGAGCTTGTCTTGTTGAATTATGGTCAGTAATACCAATAATTTGTAAATTTTCCTGAATGGCTTTATTGATAATATTATCAGGACTCATTTCTAAGTCACCACAAGGAGATAATAGAGTATGTATGTGAATATCAGCTTTAAATAAATTCATTTTGATTTAGGGATAAAAAGAAAAGGCTATCAATGATAGCCTAATTTATTCTATAAGTTATTTATTGCGGCGTAGACCTTTCCCGATAATTCAAAAGTAGGGAGGTTAGTTTGTAAAACGGGGATATCATCCTCATTACATTTTTCTAACATATCCTCATCAGGTTTAAAATTTTTGACAAGGATTATTCCGCATAGATCTTTAAGGGAAGCAATAGCAGATACATTTTTATGAGTTTGTAAAGTAATCCACAATTCGCCAGCTCTAGCGTGTCCCATGACATCACTTAATAGGTCAGAGACATAAGCACCTTCAATTTCTCTATCTAAACCGTCATGTCCTCCTAATACTGTAAGATTTAGCTTTTCAGCTAGTTCAGAGATTTTCATTTGTAGCTCCTTTTTTGTTGCAGTTTTTATTTAGCCTGTCTTTCCCCCAAATTTTTTCAATTATTTTGAAAGAATGATCAGGACTTAGTTTATGGTGTTTTTCCATCATTCGTTGCATGAATACACAATGCGAGAGAGTAGCATTTCCCTGAGCTATATCTTGCGCCAAGCTATCACATGAAGGGGCGCCACATGCGCCACAGTCGAAACCAGGAAGGTAGCACATAAGTTTTTGTGTTTTCTTCATTTTCTCCATGGCTTTATTGAAGTCTTCGTCCAATTTTTCCATAGATCTTTGTTCGACTTTTCCTATGTTAATATTTTCAAACAGGAAATCTTCATATTTTTTGATTCTTTTGTTTTCAAGTTCAGGCATATTTCTAAGCCTTTTTTGGTATCTATCAGCTCTTTTAATAAGTCTTTCAACAGTAAGGAATCTATTAGAAGGATTTAAGATACCACCAGCGCAACCCTCATCACAAGCTCTTAATTCGAGGAAGTCAATACCTTCAATTTCGAGGTTTTCTATTTTGTCGAGGAATTCGATTACATTTTCCATTCCGTCAATGGCGAGGCATCTACCTTTAGTGGGTCCAGCTTCACCATGAGTCAAAGACCATAGCACTGCTTTTTTGTTTAGTTGTCCGCTAGGGTAATGAAGAGCTTTATCATCATCAGTTTTGTCATTTTTTATTATTCTATAGAGTCTATTGTATATTAAATTGATATTTATGACTCCATTTACTAATGACTTATTTTCACCTACAGGACTTTTTACAGCAGAAATTTTAGCAGCACAAGGAGTAATATAAAACAAACCAATATCTTCATCTGCATATCCTCTATCATGTAGCATTTTCCTACAGTATGTAGCAGCTAAATCGATAGGAGGTTTATAAGGTAACAGATTTTCAATTAAGCTAGGAAACTTTACTTGCACCAATCTGATTATAGCGGGGCAGAAAGTAGAGATTAGAGGTTTGTTATCTTCCTCATTGACAATATAGTTATTAATAGCATTACTTAAGAAATCGACAGTATGTTCTACATCAAAGACATGAGTAAAACCAATATCTTCCATTAGTTTATTGACCCTGCTGGTTCTTATTTCTTCAGGAAATTGACCTATAAATATAGAAGGAACTAGAGCCACACGCACTTTATAATTGAATATTTCGTCGAGATCATTTTGTTCAACGAATATAGCACTTACAGGGCATGCTTTATAGCAATATCCACAATCGACACAACGATCGCTAATGATATTAGCTTTTCCGTCTTTAATTCTAATAGCTTCAGTAGGACAAACTTTCATGCAATTGGAGCATCCAATACATATATCTTTGTCAACGGTCAGAGCATGATGGAAGAATGGTTTTTCTGGCATTATATGAGATAGTTTGTAAATTCTACTAATGTTCCTTTTCCTAGCACACTACTTACATTTAGTTCATTGGTATTAGCTTTAATATTAGGCAATCCCATTCCGGCACCAAAACCCATTTCACGAACTTTTTGAGATGCAGTAGAGAATCCTTTAGTCATAGCCATATCTATATTTTCAATACCAGGGCCTTCATCTTGAATTTTAATATTAATTTTTTCAGGATTGATGTTAGCCGTAATAACACCTTTGTAAGCATGAGCTACCACATTAACTTCTGCTTCATATAAAGCTATAACAGTTTTTCGTATAATTTTAACATTTACATTTAATTGTTTTAATATTTTTTTAATTTGACTAGAAGCTTGACCTGCATTAGTAAAATCTCCACCTTCAATTTCAAAGCTAAAATCCATGTTTTCTTTATTGTTGCAATTTTAATATACTGGTTTTAATCCAGCGTTAAATAATATACCACTAGTTTTGAATACAGAATACTTACTTTTCAAGATAATAAGGTCAAGTTCTTTAGCTAAAGCGACCATATCATCAGAAGCATCTTTATTTCTAGCTAATATAATACATCTAAGGTCTGCCATTTCAGCAGTTCTAATACTTTGTAGATTTGCCAGTCCTGTAATTAAAATAGTGTTGTCATCATCTAAAGTGAGGACATCACTCATTAGATCAGAAGCAAAACCGAACTCGACTTCATGATCTAAACTCTCTTCACCACATATAACAGTTGCTTCAATTAACTGTTTAATCCCCTCAATTTTCATAATATAAGAATAAATGTCTACGCAACATTTTAGTTTTCTGCTATCAGTTAGTACTTTTGGTTAAAAGTATCATAATATAAACAACAAATATATGTTGAGGTAGTATGACTGCCAAACAAATATTTGTGTTAACTTGTATTATATTATAATAAAAGCTCTTAGTTAGTAAGGGTTACAGTATTTTATATTAGATATTCTTCGTTGTAATTTTTAGGTTTTCTAAATAATTACATGTTTATTTACAGTAAACACAGTTTTATGACTCAATCAAGATCTGAATACATAGTTTTAGTGCATCCTGTTTCTACAGGGTTTGAGCTTATATCGAGAGCAAAGGAAAGAGGGTATCAGATTATATCAGTTTTTTGTGGTAATTTGGATATTCCCAATTTGTTTAATTTTGATACACTTAAATCCATTATAGAAGAGAATTCAGATTATTGTTTTTTCAGTGGTACTATAGAAGAAGCAGTAAATAATATTAAATCTGTATGTTCGAGACCTATAGCAGTGATACCATGTTCAGAGCCGGGAGTAAAGTATGCATCTATTTTATCGAAGGCATTTGGATGTTTTGGGAATAGCATACAAACTGCGGAAGTGACAAGAAATAAGCTTATGCTTAGGGAAGTGATTAACAAATCAGGTCTTACAAGCATAAAGTATATGGGAGTTGTAGATGAAGAGGAGGCGATGGAATACATCAGGAAGCAATATTATCCAGTAGTAGTAAAATCGCCAGAAGGGACAGCTCAGAATCAGGTATTTTTTGCGAGTAATGAGTTAGACTTTATAGATTCTATAAGAACCATATTTACAGAGCCAAATATATTGGGTAATCACAATAGTGAATGTTTGATAGAAGAGTATGTTCAGGGAGAAGAATATGCAGTTAATTTATTTGGTACAGGACATGGGTTTGTGTTGACAGATATTTGGCAGTATGAATTTTTTGAGAACAGGTTATATAAGAAGTTGTATTATAATATATGGGAGAAGAGTGCAGAGAAAGAAGAGTTGAGTAATCTAATAGAGTATGCAGTTAGAGTAGCACAAGCTGTAGGCATGAATTATGGGCCTGTACATATAGAGATAATGAATCATCCAGAGCGTGGGCCTGTATTGATTGATTTCAATTTAAGATTTATGGGGACAGGGAGTTTAGGTCTAACGACATTACAAAAGTTTGGAGGTTTCAATTTGTTGGATTTGACTATTGATGTATTTATAAATGGGTATGTAGATACTTTTGAGAATAATATTAATTCAAATATAGTCATGACGTTTCATCCAATAGATCAGGAGGGGATCATCAGGATAATATCAGGTATTGATACAATTAAGACATTACCATCATATGTATCACATGAATGTAGAGTGGGGTTGAATGAATATTTTTCTCCTCAGCCATATTATTATACATTTCCATTTCGGACGTTGTTAGCAAATAAGGACAAGCAGATATTAGAGCATGATGCTCAGCTTGCCCATGAAGAGTTTACTATTTATATGTAATTAGTAGTATTGATAATAGAATTCATAATAGTATTTTTTACCATTTGCAGGATAGTGCACTTCTTTATCTTTATATCCTGAGTTGTTATAATGGTATGATACATTATCAATGATGTTATCATTATTATAGGTAGTTTTTTCTTTGAGTTTATTGTTTGTATCGTATTTGTATGCTACGGTTTTTTTAGCCTTATTAGGTAGGTTTATTATTGTGTAATTTACGATATGATTAGATTTATCGTAATGATAATTTGTTTTTTGAATAAGTTCATTTGATTTGTTGTAGCATTTCTTTTCTTTCAGCAGATATCCCAATTGTTTATTAGAGTAAGAGTATATTGTTTTTCTTTGAAGAGCGCCATTATAATCCATTTCTTCTTGAATGATTTGATTATCTATAGTTGTAAATTTGGTTGTTTCATTAAATGTGGGGTCAGGATTTAGTTTTATAGCTTCAATAATTTTTCCTCTTGAATGGTAATATTCATAATTAGAAATTAATTCAAGATTTTTGAAGAAGGCAGCTTCTACAATTAGATTTCTGTTATAAAGGAAAGCTTTTCTTTTTATTTCAGATCCATTAGAGTTGAAGAATACAGAATCTTCTAGTTGTCCTTTTTTGTTATAGTTAACATCAAAAGCTCTGTAGACAGAATCTTTTATTTGGGGCATATGAGCTATAGCAATGATAGCTTTTAATTTTGATTTTTTAGTTTTACGTTGTTTGATTTTCAGTTTTTTAACATCGTGTTTTGACAATGGGATTCCATCAGCTACATTTTGAGAATAAGAAGCGTATGTTATTAATAATAACATGATTGATATTAATGGCGTTTTCATGATTTTGTTAGTTTGATTATTTATGAACAAACTTAGAATTAATAGACTTTATTTGCAAATGAATATTCATTAGAGCCTATTAGAAATTAATTTCTAAAGAATTGATTTGGGTACTGATATAATATGATAAACTCTGTTAACTTTGCAGTATTGAAGAAAATAAATTTATAATGATAGCACGCCTTTATTTAGACCCTCAGAAATTAGATTATTCAACTTTGTTTAATGCTGAATTTGATAAGTTTGAGCAAAAGCTCAAAGCTTTAGATGATACATTTCTCAGGAATATTCTTTTGTCAGATTTTTATGTTTCTATATCAAAATATGATCTTGCGCAAGATTGTTGCAGAGAGATCTGTGATTTAGATTTATCGACAGAACAAAAGATAGAATATCATATATCGACACTTTATTATGCAGTAAATAGGAGTGAGAATTTCCTAGCAGATGTGGCTATTAAGGATATTGAAAATACAGATGTATCTTATGAGAAGAACCCTGGGCAGTTTTTCATTTTTAAATATTTAAAGTGCAAACATCTTTATGGTTTAGGGGCTTATTCAGATGCATTAGAAGAGCTTCAGAAGACAAAGGAACTAACGGAAGGGGAGCATCCATTTTATAAAATTTATTTAAGTCAATTAGAGATTATACTTCTTTTAGTAAAGGGGAAGTATCATAGAGCAGAAGATCTTTGGAATGAAATTCTTTTATTGATAGAAGATCAATTTCCTGTTAAAAATGGCTTTATTAATATTTACCATGATTATATAAAAGTCATAATTATAAAATACAGATTTGATTATGAAGAGGCAAAGGTATTATTAAAAGATCTTCTTATTAGAGGGGAGCAATTATTTGGGGAGCAGTCTTCATTTGTTGCTTTAATTTATTATGAGTTGGGGAATGCAGCAACATATCTTAGTGAGTTTAAAGATATAGAGTATTATGCATTTAAGAGCTATGATCTTAGGATGATTCTTTTTGATGAGTATGCTTTAGAGGTTGCAGAAAGTTATTATTTACTAGGTCTTTATTATAACTTACAAGGAGATTATTCAGAGTCAGTACATATTATTACTCAGGCTATGGAGAATCTTGATTCAGGAGTTAAAGAATCTCATCCTTTTTATAATGTTATGGGATTTGGGAAATGCCTATCAATGGTAGAGCTTGGGGAAAATTTCCAAGATATAGTAGAAGATATGGAAAGGTATCTTAAGGGAATAATAAAAGGAGTTGGAGAGCATACGACAGATTTAATTCCTTATTATCTTTTATATGGAGAGATGCTTATGATTCTTGATGAAGAGGATGTAGCAATAACCTATCTTACTAAAGCTATTGATATTTGCAGATCACATCTTCACGACAAGCATCCTATGTATTCTGATTGTATGAGAGCAAAGGCAGCTTATTATAAATTACAACAAGATTATAAAAACGCGGAAAGTTGTTTCTTAGAAGCTATAGATATAGTTAAGAATTCTAATTTCAAGGATACTATGAGGTATTCCAATATTTTGGAGAATCTTGGGGAGATGTATATAGAATCTGAGCAGGCAGAAAAGGCGTTGCCTTTATATTTAGAGTGTTTAACTATAGAAAAAGATATTCTCGAATCAGATCATATCAACTTCATATTACATTATACCTCACTTTGTGAAATAGGGCTTCGGTTAGGTGATAATGATATTTTACTTCAATATTCAGATGAGCTAAAAGGTCAACTTAAGAAGATTAAAGTTAAAGAGAATCCTTTCTTTGGTAAAGCATATCAGATATTAAGTCTTGCATTTGAAGAGTTAGGTAGGTTTGGTGAATCACAAGTAGCTATTGAAATGGCACTATTACATGTATCTCGGCTGATGGTAAAGAATAGCGATATGGGTTTTTCTTTAATTGGGCTTCAGATTGATTACCTAAGGGTTTTAGTAAAACAGAATGAGATAGAAGAAGGTATTTCATATTTGAAATCTGTACTTAAAAGAGAACAATCTATTACAGATGAATTTGAGCTTAATCTTAGGCTTTCAGATCTTTTGCATTTACGTGGAGAATATGATCAATCGATAAAAGTGTGTGTTGATTTCATAGATAGATCAAGAGATTTGGGGATGAGAAGAGATTTATTCTGTCTTGTGCTTGCAAAAAACTACTTAAAGCTTGATAATGATAAGGAGATGAAGAAATATCTTGATATAGCTTATGAAGATAGAGTAGACTTATTTGGAGGGGATTCTCATGAAACAACAGAAGTGCTTAATATTTTAATAGAGTGGGCAGAAGTTTTTGGATATTCAGAAGAGAAGTCTATGTTTGTTGAAAAGTTAAAAAAGATAAAGGAGAATTTATATAACTAAGTTCTTATTAATAGATTCATAGTTATTTTGGGGACTTGATTTATATATTTTTATTTATGGATTATGTAAAGTTGCAAGAAGATCTTGCAGAAAAAGTGATTTGCGATAATCAGTTAGATACTGTAGAATATTTAGCAGGTGTTGATGTTGCTTATCAACAAGAAGGGGATTTAGTAGTAGCTGCAATTACTATATTAGATGCTTTGTCATTGGAACTTGTTGAGGTATCTACTCATTATGAAAAAGTTTCTTTTCCTTATATTCCTGGATTATTTTCTTTCAGAGAATTACCTCCTGTTTTAAAAGCATATTCAAAGCTTAAGATTAAACCAGATATTATAATTTGTGATGGACAAGGATATGCTCATCCAAGGCGATTTGGATTAGCATGTCATATGGGTGTTGAATTAGATGTGCCTACTATAGGATGTGCTAAGACAAGGTTTGTAGGAGAGTATAATGATTTTGACTTAGATAGAGGAAATTCTTCTTCTTTAGTTTATGAAGGAGAAACTGTAGGGAAAGTATTATGTACACAAGATAATACCAAACCTGTTTTTGTTTCTATAGGACATAAGATAGATCTTGTTACTGCCTGTGATTGGGTATTGAAGGCTACTCCTAAATACAGGTTACCTGAAACAACGAGAACAGCAGATCATACTGTAAATATGTTGCGTAAGGCTTTGTAGTTATTTGAGCATTATCTTAAAACTTTAATTTTTATTAATAGTATATATTTTTGTTTATCTATATGTTAGATATAGTTATGTATGTTTATTTTAAAACTCATAGCCTACTAAGAGCATTTTAATTTCTTTTTAATTATTTATTAGTGTGTTATTATTTTTTCTAAATATTTACTTGGTAAGTATTTCCTCTAGGTTTTTTTGCATTATTTATAGATGATTGACCTAATTATTTTTCAGTATAAAACTTTATATATATGACTTGTGTTTGATTTTTTTTTAAAGAATTCACTTATAGTCTTTTTTATAAACACATGGTTGTTAAGCCTTTGTTTTTTTATGTAGCGACTTACCTATAGGATATTTTGGATATTTATTACACCATTTTACTTGAGTTTTCAAATTACTTCTGTAAGGAATTAAGTTGCAATAGTAATTTAATCTAATTTATTTTGATGCGTTCCTTCTTGCCTTTATGTTGTCTTATATCTTGTGTTAATAAAAAACCCATTGGTATGAAAAAGATTTATCTATATCTAAGTCTGTTGTTATGTACAACAGCCTTTGCTCAAGAAGAATATTCTTCAAGTAGAGCAGAAAGATCAAAGTATAAGACAGCTACAAATTTCACAGTGACAGATATTAACGGGAAGACTCATAATCTATATGAATATCTTGAACAGGGAAAGTTTGTTGTTTTAGATTTCTTTTCAACATGGTGTAAGCCCTGTTGGGAGTATCATGAAGCTAAGACTTTAGAGAAATTATATGAAGCTAAAGGCGAGGCTGGGTCAAAAGAATTTGTAATTCTTGCTATTGAATCAGATTTTACTACAACTCAAGCTGATCTAGAAGGTACAGGATCTCATACGAAAGGTAATTGGGTAGAAGGAACTTTATATCCAATTTGTGATATTTCAGAAGAGAATTGTCCTAAAGTTACAGAAGATTATAGAGTCATGGGTTATCCAACCTTTTTTGTTATTGCTCCAAATCAGAAAAAACAATATGTAGAGATTGCTGATTTAGAAAGCATGGAGGATTTTGTAAAAGCTGCAGAAGAATTTGTGTTAGATGATGAGGCTCCTGAGGTTGATTTTGTTGAGATATATGGTTTGTTAAAAGGCTCAGAGATTACTTTTGAAAATATTACTGAAGGAGTAGTAGATTCTTATAAATGGACTTTTGAAGGAGGAGTTCCTTCTACTTCTACTGATAGAAATCCAAAAGTAAAATTTGACGAAAAAGGCACTTTTAATATCTCATTAGAAGTAACAAATGCAAATGGAAGCAATAAAATAGCTAAGAAGATAAATATATTATCTATTGAAGATTATGATCCATATGTTGAAAACTTTGAAAATGTTCCTGTTTTTACAGAAGAATATGTTCACTGGAAATCTATCGATCTCGATAATAAGAAAACAGTTCCTCTTAATAAGATATATTATCCAGGAAGAGGAGAAGCAAGTGGTTTTATAATTTTTGATCCAGAAAAAACTGTTCCACCTATGCCAATAAAACCTAAAGAGGGTAAAGCGATGGGCTTTGTAATGCCTCCTCTTTCAGGATCCGATGACTGGATGATTTCCCCAAAGTTAGAGATAAAAGAATCCATGTTTTTTAAGTTTTGGGCGAAAACACCAATAATTGCTTTAGGGCCTTCTAAATTTACTGTATGTGTTTCTACAACTGATGATAAACCTAAAAATTTTGTAAAGATAAGTGAGGGTGACTATTTGAAAGGAACTGGTGATTGGAAAGAATACATCATAAGCCTATCAGAATATGAAGGAAAAGAAATCCATGTTGCTATAAATAATATTTCTAAGGGCGGTTTTTATTTTCTTATAGATGATTTAAGGGTCATAGTTGATACCTCTATTAATGAAATTAATGAGTTAGAGAATAAAACAAAAATATTTCCTGTACCAAGTAATAAGATGGTATACATCAGTTCTGAATACGAATTTGAAGGATATAAAATATATAATCAATTAGGACAATTAGTTCTTGCCGAAAAAAGTAAATCAAAAGCATTTAGTGTTAATGTTTCAGTGCTAAATAAAGGTGTGTATTTTATTCATTTAACTGGATTAAAAGGAAAAATAAGTAAAAAGATTATTGTTGAATAGTAATTGTAAGATAGATATTTAAAGAGCTGTTTTTATTAAATGGCTCTTTAAATACGGACGTTACTTATTAAATAGGGAAAGTATTTTTTTAATCTAAATAAATGTATTTGCATACACCCTTTTGTTTATCTATGTTGTCTTGGATCGTGATAACAAAAATCAAAATCTATTAAAAATGAAAAAAATTTATCTATTTTTTAGTTTACTGTTTTGTACTGTTGCTTTCGCTCAGGAAAAAACTATCTTAAGGGAAACAGGAAAAAACAGATCTATAGGAGCAAAAGATTTTACAATAACAGATGTTAATGGGGAATCTCACAATTTATATGAATATTTAGATCAAGGGAAATTTGTTGTACTTGATTTATTTGCTACTTGGTGTGCTCCATGTTGGAATTACCACCATACTGAAAAGACTCTAGAGAAATTATATAATGAAAAAGGAGAAGGAGGAACTAAAGAATTTATAATTATTGCTATAGAAGCCGATGTTAGAACTTCTGCTGCTGATCTTAATGGAACAGGAACAAATACAAAAGGGAATTGGGTAGAAGGAACAGTATATCCAATGTGTGATATTGCACCAGGGAATGGCGTAAGTATACTTAATGACTATAGTATCTCATATTATCCAACTATCCTGATGATTGCTCCAAATGCAAACAAAGATATGATGGAAGTTGGGCCAATAACTACAGTTGCTGAATTTGTAAAGGCTACGGAAGATTTTATAATGGATGATGAAGCTCCTGTAGCTGCTTTTAATTGTACTGGAGGTGGTTTAAAAGATTCTGAGTTGGAATTTTTTGATAATAGCCAAGGCGTAGTAGATTCTTATAAATGGACATTTGAAGGGGGGATTCCTGAAACTTCTACAGATAAGAATCCTAAAGCAAAGTTTGGAGCGGCAGGTATTTATGAAGTTACTCTAGAAGTAACAAACGCACATGGAACTAACAAGACAACAAAGAATGTTAGTATTGTTGATCCAGCTCAATTTGATCCATATGTAGAGAATTTTGAGAAGATAAGTGCATTTATAGAAGCATATGCTCATTGGAAATCTGTTGATCTTGATAAGAAAGCATTACCTTTTATAAATGAGGTTAATTTTCCAAATCAAGGAGAGCCTGCTGGGTTTATAGTGTTTAATACTAGCAAAACTACTCCTCCTATTAATGACCTAATAGCTAAAGAGGGTTGTCAAATGGGTCTGGCTTTGCCTCCTTCTGATAAGTCAGAAGCTAATGACTGGATGATTTCTCCAAAGTTAAAGATAAAGGAATCTATGTTTTTTAAATTTTGGGCTCAAACACCTGTACCTAGTTATGGTCTATCAAAATTTGCAGTTTATGTTTCTACAACTGATGATAACCCTGATAGTTTTGTGAAAATAAGTGAAGGAGAACATCTGACATCTGGTGAAAAATGGGTTGAGTTTTCATTTAATTTATCAGAATATGAGGGAAAAGAAGTTCATGTTGCTATTAAGAATATCTCTAAAGGATCGTTTTTCTTTTTTATAGATAATCTAAGAGTTGTTGTTGATAAGAGTGGTGTTGATAAGCTAGAAAATAAAACAAAGATATTCCCTGTACCAAGTAATAAGATGGTATATGTTAGTTCTGAATACGAATTTGAAGGATATAAAATATATAATCAGTTAGGTCAACTAGTTCTTCAAAGAGAAGGTGCAGCAAAAGCATTTAATGTTAATGTTTCAAGATTGGATAAAGGTGTATATTTTATTCATCTAGCTGGAGAAGCAGGGAACATAAGTAAAAAAATTATTGTTGAGTAATAGTATAATTAGAACAAATTAATAGAGAGCCACTAATTCTAGAGGCTCTTTATTTCTCATGAGCTGATTTAAGACCTATTATTATTAAGATAAAATGAATTTTAAGCTAATGATAATCTACTTAGAAGAAGTTTAAACTCTAAGTAGCTTTTAGGCTATATCTGAAGAACAGTTTTAAATCAGTTCAGTTTGAAATTAAGTTGCAATAACAATTTAGTCTAATTCACCATTATTTGTTTTTGTGTTGTCTCATACAAAAGAGCTATTGACATGAAAAAATCCATTTATTTATAAGCCTTTTATTATGTACAATGATTTTTGTTCAAGAAGAGTATTCTTCAAATAAAATAGAAAGATCAAAGTATACGATAGCTACAGATGTTGCAGTGATAGAGGTTAGAATCAGCTTTTAAGGCAATGAATTATATTTAAATATGGATTAATGTTTTAGTGTTAAAGGTGTATTATATTATATAACTAATAAATTAAACAAACTATGATTAAAAACTTATTATTATCAGTATTACTACTAATATCTTATAGTAGTTTTTCTCAATCGATTGTTTCCACAGAAGTAAGTAAGAAGAAAATTTTAATTGAAGAGTTTACAGGCATAAACAGCGAATATTGTCCAGAAGGGCATGCTATGTCTAAACTCCTAATGGAAAAGCATCCAGATACAGTATATACTATTGCTATTCATGCGGGGACTTATGCAAATCCTAAAGCAGAACAGCCTGATTATCGCACTCCTTTTGGTGATGCTTTTGTTACAGAATATGATGTTGATAGTTATCCATCAGCTGTTATTAATAGAACTTTATTTAGTGGTGAAGAAGCGATGCCTCTTTCTGTTTCTAAATGGGAAGATAAAGCTGAAGAAGTTTTAAGTCAAGATGCACCTGTTAATATTGGTATTGAAACTATCTATGATCCAATAACAAGAAATTTTAAAGTGAAACTTGAGGCATACTATACTGCTGATGTAGATGAAACAGATAATTTTATACATGTAGCGTTAGTTCAAGATAATATTGTGGGATTACAGAATGCTATTGGGCCAAAGTATGTTCATATGCATATGCTACGTCATCTTATTACAGGACAATGGGGTGAAAAGATTAGTGGGATGTCAGAAGGAACCCTTATTGAAAAATCATATAATTACGCGCTTCCAGATTCAATAAATGGAATTCCTTTATTACCTCAAAAGTGTAAGATTATAGCTTTTATTTCTAAAGATAAGAAAACTGTTTATAATTGTGAAGCAGCTGATGTATGTGAACTTGATGCTGAAATAACTCTCGATTCAGACAATGTTGCATTTCTTAATATAGATCAGGAGTATTTTTTTGATTATACTATAACTCACAAGAAATATCAACCTGCTCAATATCTAGTAACTTTGGACACAATAGAATGCCCTGAAACATGGACTAGTTGTTTATACAAAGATGAAGATGCTGGTTTAGGCCTTCAGCTTTATTTAATGCAAGACTTACCTTTCGATTTTAAGATGAGAATAAAACCTGATTGTAAAGGAGTTGCTAGATTTAAACTTAATATAGAAGGGATTGATGGTGCTAAATTGCTAGATGAACCACAAGAAGTGGTAATCTATGCGGGATATGAGTCAGTGATGATGTATGCGACATCTACAGATATCCCTGCCACTGTTAATGATATATATAAGGCTTCTCTTGATAAGAAATGCAAAGATGATTATGCTGTAATAACACCTCGTGACTTAGAATCCTCTTCAGATAAAGAGACATATAAAAATATCAATAATATTTTCTTTAATGTATCTACGGCATCGAGGTTTATGACTCCTTCTCAGATAGAAATTCTTATGGACTGTGTAGATAATGGTGCGAATTTATTTATTTCTGGTCAGGATATAGGTTGGGATATTAATGATAGCAAAGGACATTCTGGAGGATCTGAATTTAAGACTTTTTATAAGGATTATCTAAAAGCGAAATTCATATCAGATGGTGATGAATCTACAAAAGTCACAGCAAAAGCAATAAATGCTTACAGATCTATGGGAGAATCTCCATTAGAAAATTGTTTCGAGGGTTCTAAATATAATCTTGATCAGATTGAAGCTCTTGAAGATGCGGTGACTACTTTTTATTATGATGATGATACTGCTAAAGTTGCAGGAGTAGCACATAAGAAAGATAATTCATATATTTCATATATTGCATTTAACCTTGAGTATCTTTCTAATTCAACACATAGAGATAATATGATTTCTCTTACTAAAGATTTCTTTGATGGTAAATTAGGTGTTGAAGAGTATTCAGGTATGATGAAAAATTTATTAGCAATTTATCCTAACCCTGCTAGTAATTATACCACATTAAAAGGATTGACAGAAGATGTTTCTTGGATTAAGATATTTGATGTTCAAGGAAAGCTTGTTCAAACAATTGATGTTAACAGTTTGAATAATGAACTTAGAATTGATGTTTCAAATCTAACATCTGGATTATATCAGATAGTAACTGATAGTGGTTTAGAAAAGAAATTCATTAAAAAATAATAAAATTTAGTGTTATTTTCCAGAAGGAGGGCTATTAGCCCTCCTTTTTTGCATTTATTGTTTTATAATTTTCGTATTTGTATTTAATGTTTTATTGTTGATAAGTACTGTGTATATACCTGAAGGCAGGCTTGATAAATCTATATAATTCCCTGATGGGAATTCGCTGTTACTATAAACAGATTTGTTGTTTATGTCCACTACTATTATAGATGCGGTTTGATCAGCAAAGCTTATTCTTATTCTAGAGTTAAAGGGATTAGGGTATACATATGTGTGTTTATTATCTTCTTTATCATTATATCTTGTTGAGATGTCACTAGATATATGTATTTCAAATTCATGGATACTTGAAGATTTACCATCACTAACTTTTATTCTAACATTGAATATTCCTTTATCTTTTGGAATTCCACTTAATAAAGCGTGTCCATTATTTCCTTTATCAAAGAAGTTTAGCCAGCTAGGGATCTCTAATATTTCAAATTGGATGAGATCCATATCCAGATCTATAGCTGTAATTCCATAATAATATGGTTTTTTAAATTCGCCTTCTGTTATTGGTTTACATATAACAGAGGGAGGTGTATTTACACTATTATCTGATATTATTATATTAAATTCTTGAGTTGTGTTATTGACACCATCACTTGCGTTTAGGGAGATGTGAAAACTTCCTTCTTCTTGAGGTACTCCTTGTAATAAGTAGTTGGCTGAATCATCATCAACAAGAGTGAGGTTTATCCATTCAGGAGCATCTATTATACTTACATAAATATCATCTCCATCTTCGTCGAAAGTTCTGATTGTATATGAATATTCTGTATTTATATTTCCATTTATAACAGGTGTTGTAATGAAAACAGGAGCATGTTTATTAGAGTTAGGGTCATTAAAGTGGATCTGAAACACTTGTTTTGTTGAATGTATCCCGTCTTTTACTATTAGTTGTGTATAACCATTATCTGTGCTTGTGTTTGTTGGAGTGCCAGATAAAATAGCTTTTCCATTTGGTTGTTGTTCTAAGTTTAACCATTGAGGTAAGTCAATAGATTCTATTACGATTTCTTTTCCTTTTGGTGATTCAGCAGTAATATTATAAACATATTCTTCTCCTAAATTGGCGTTAGTTATGGGTTCAGAAGTAAAGATTGGAGAGAAATTATCAATAGCAACATTGATTGTAAAGTTTAGACTTTGTTTATGTTTTCCGTCAGATACTTCCAGGTCTATGTTGTAATCACCAGTCTCATTTGGTACTCCAAGGAGTTTAAATGTATTGAGGATTTCATCTTTTTCAACAAATAACCAATTAGGGCTATTTATTATCTTCAGATTTAGATCATTGTATTTATCTCTATCTAATATTACAACTTCGGAAGAGTAGATACGATATTTGTATGCTTTGTTATTTGGTTCATTTAGAAATATAGGAGGATACAGGTTGATGTCAGATTGATCTAATATATCAATTTTAAATGACTGGTGAGTTGAATGGTTGTTTGTTGAAGCTATTATATTCACAAAATGAGTTCCTTTTTCATTAGGGCATTTACCAGAAAGAATAGCTTGTCCATTATCTGTTTGGCTTATATATAGCCAATCTGGACAGTTTTCAGTATAGATGTCTATACGTTCATTATAATTGTTTGAAGCCTTAATATTATAGCTATAATCTTGGTTTATATATCCTATTCTATTTGGGTTGGAAGTGATATTTAATTGGTATGGATCAATATTTTTTACTTCTATTATAAACTCATGATTTGATATTTCTTTCTCATCAGAAGCGAAGATTATAATATTAAATGTACCAATTTGATTAGGTTGTCCACTGATAGTTGCCGTTCCATCATGATGATCTTGAAAAGTTAACCAATTAGGTATGAATTCTGGATATATCCTTATATTATCTCTTTCTGTATCTATGCAATTAATGTTATATATATAATTGTCGTTGATATAAACTTCAGAAGGGGGAGTAGAAGTAAATAGAGGTGCATTATTAGATAAATTAGGATCTCCTTTTACAATGATACTTGAATTATACTGAGTTATATCATTTCCATTGGTTATATGTAGGCTTATAGGATAGTTTCCTGATTTTACAGGAGTTCCTTCTAATATGTACTCAGTTTTTCGACTTTCAGTATTTTCATTTAATGTAAGCCATTCAGGTATTTGGGTTGCTGTTATAGAGACATCTTTGTTATTAGGATCTATACCAGATATTATAGATTGATAGATAGTGTTTGTAAGAGCATATTTTTCTGGTAGATCTATAAATACTGGCTTAGAATCTTTGTGGAGATTTATTGAAAGATCAAAAGTGCTGGTATCTTTAGAGTCAGTGGCATTTATTTTTATATCAAATTGCCCATATTTTGGGGGATCTCCTTCAAGTATATAATGATTATTCTTGTCAGGAGAGGGTTTAAGCTTTAACCATTGAGGTAAGTTTAAGGCTTCTACATCTATTATATCATTATCAATATCGTATACTGATATGTTATAATAGATGTAATCATTATCCATGTATTCAGCTTGGTCATCAGAAGTAAATACAGGAGGAACATTTTTATTTTCAGGGAAAACTTCTATATCAAATGCTTGTAAGCAATAGCCTTCATTATTATAAGCTTTTAATATTACGGAGTTTATTCCTGATTCGCTAGGAGTTCCTGATAGAATAAGTTCTTTATTATCAGGAAAGGATAAGTAGTCGATCCATTCAGGTAATAATTCAGGTGCTAAATGATAGCCTTCCAGATGTTTTATCTTTATATGATAATGATATCTATTATTTACCTTAGCTATCTTTAGTGGCTGAGTAGAGAATATGTTTCTGAAATAAGGTTTATTATTATAGTTTGTGATATTAATCATATGAGCATGTGTAGTACTATAAACCTTATCTGAAACATTTATTGATATACCACAAGGTTTATTACTTTTAGGGAAGCCGAATAATTTTACTTGATTGTAACTATTATTGTTGTCAATAATCTTTGCATTTAACCATTCTGGTTTATCTATAATAGTAATCTCTAGCTTATCAGAGAAGTCATGAAATAGCAGTTCTTGTTCATAGAATAAATCCCCATCAATACTTGTTTTAGGTTTTGTCAATAATTGAGGTTCCAGATTTATTGAACTTTCTGTTACATCAATAAAGGCAGACTCCTGATAAGTTATGTTATTATATTTTGCTTCTATAATTATCAGTTCACCTTTTATAGGTTCTTCAGGGCTATTGTACTCTAGTACTATACTGTAGTTGTTTTGTTTCAGTACTTTAATCCAATCAGGTTTAGTGACTACTTCTATTTCTATAGCCTCATCTTTTATGTTGCAATTTACTACCTGATTAAATTTTGTATTAACAGGAATCCTTTCAATAAGATTTGTTTCAATAAAGAAAGTTTGCTCATTATCATTTTGAGCTATTGCTGATATAATGATAAATAAACTTATGATTAAAATGTATATTTTTCTCATATTATATTATGTCGATTAATTATCCCTTGTCTAAGTCTTTTATGAGCTATGTTAGTAAATATGTAAATGAAAGTTCTAGAAAAGCTTTCGTTTCTTTATAATGCCATATTATTATGTATTTCTATATAAGAGAGACTTTGTTATTTCCATAATGGTTGCATGAACATTTGTCTATATCTTATTTATAGGAACACTAAATTGATTTAGTGCATATAGTTAGAGATATTACTAGGGAAGATGTATATAAGAAAAGAAACTTAGAATTCTTTATAGGAAAATGAAGAATAAAAAGATTGCCTCTGTTTCAAAGGCAATCTTTTTATGGTGTTTATTTATTGAATTATTAATGTTGAAGTCTTTATTTGTTCTTCTGATTTTATCTTAATTAGATAAGTACCCTTAGATAGTTGATTGATATCTACCTTTGTTTTATAATTATCAATAGCTTGAGTTTGCATTAAGTTTCCTTGAATTGAGTATATCTCTAATACTCCATTATTATCAGTAGAAACAATATTGATAAAGCTTGTTGCAGGGTTAGGGTAGAAATTCACTTTGGTTGTGTTGTGAGTTTCTTTAATGTCTGTCTTGAAGCTATTAAAATCATCAAAACAGAAATAAGCAGGAGTAAGCATTCCATTATTATCATTATTACTTGACTCCATATGGAATCTTACAGCTTTAACTTTACCTAAGGCCTTAAGATCAAAATATTCCCAGTCTTTTATAATGTAGTCTCTTGTGTTGTCTTCAAACCTGTAATCTGCAAGATAGAATTCTGCAGAACCAGTTTCATTGCCTTCACTATCAATACCAGTTGCAATCAGCTTGAAGAAATCAGGATCATTGCCGGTAGTTCCGCCAAATACTTTACCAAATTGATCTCCATTTTCCATAGAGTTTACAGCATAAGTATTATTTGTTATATACATACCATAAACATAATCTTCAGTTTCAGTATGAGTGAATACAATTTTATTGTTTGGATCCTGATTGAAAGCATAACATATTCCATAGTTTTCTCCGGAGTGAGCTTTTCCTGTGATACAGTTGAATTGATCTTGCAATTCATTGAAGTCAGTAGAAGAATGATTTGCATAAGCAAAGCCAGACCATGTGTATGCATCAAAACTGTGGAAGTTGTAAAATTCATATGATCCCGAGTGGAAGTAAGTTGTTACACCTTCATCTCCTTTGACACTATTACCCATCCAATGTGAATCAGTTTCTAATGTAAGATCATCAAAGTTGGCTACCTGTGAGTTGCCAATTACATTTATCTTCACCTCTTCTTTGGTTGATTGACCTTTGGAGTCAGTAACAGTAATAGTGTATACACTTGTTTTTATAGGATTAGCTATAGGGTTAGCTATATCAGTTGCAGATAAACCTTCGGCAGGAGACCATGAATATATATAAGGAGCATAACCACCTCTTGCTTTGGTTGATAATGATATAGACTCTCCAGCATTTATTTTCTGATCTTCTATTTCATCTAACTTCAATGAGAATGGTTCCCCATTTATATTATCTATAGCAAAGTAAGAAGGAGTATTCATGCCGTAATCACCGTTATCAGAAGAAGATAGCTTGAATTCTAGTCCACAAACTTCACCCAAAGAGCTTAAGTCTACCCAAGTCCAATCATCTATAATATAATCTTTGCTATTATCTTCAAATCTGTAATCTGCTAAGTAAAAATCCACACTGCCTTTATCATTACCTTCATTGTCCTTACCAATAATCGTAAGCTTGAAGAAATCAGGATCGTTTCCTGCTTTGCCACCAAACTTTTTAGCAAACTGATCTCCATTCATCATACTATGATAAGCATATGTGGAATTTGTAACAAGAAGCCCTTTTATTGTTTGTCCTTTTGAAGTGTTTGTAAACTCTATCGTGTTTGTTGCTTTTGAGTATTTATTACAGTTGGCAATGATATATTTATTCTTCGTAATATCACTGTGTTTTGTATATGCACTATACTGGTTTTCTATTCCGATAGTTGTGATATCGGTGATATTGGAATAAGCAAAGCTACTCCATGAATTGGATGTTGTGTTATAATCATTATAGAATTTTACACTACCACTATTGAAGAAGCCTGATTCATCGCTACCATTCCAGAAAGATTCATCATCAAGTGTTAGATTTTCCATGTTTGCTACTTCAAAAGGCTTAATTTTTGTAGAGAAACTGCATGAAGTAACATCACCTAAAGGCATAGATTTTATAGAAACCATAAGCATATATACTTTATACTCTGATTCTGTTTCTAATGACTCTATAGTAACTGTTGATTCAATGTTTGCATTGAAGGTGGTTGATGTACCTTCATTTATAATGTTATTCTTTGTTGGTTTAGGATCATCAGCAGGTTTAACCAGATAAATAGCTTTCCCTGCTCTGTCTGTTTTTGTAATTAGATCTGCACTTGTTGATTTGATACTACTTATCTTTGGATATCCATCAAGGAAGTTAGGAGCAACTTCTATAGATTCAATAACTTCATCAGCACCTAAATAAGGAGCTGTAGCATCTCTGTCATCTCCATCAATATCTATTGTTATATCATCTATGGGTACTCCTACTTTCAAATCATTATCAGGAGCTATATGTAAGTTTGAAGGGTCAAGAAAGAAAACATCTTTACTTACACTATTACTAGAATTAAATCTGGTTTTGAATGCTTCAAAGGTCTCTATTTCTTCTTCTGCAACATATGAGAAGTTTCCTATAGTATAATGATTGTTATAATCAAAGGTAAGCTCTTCAAGGAATTCTGCATTTTTTATTCTTACGGTATACTGAGCACTACTATTATAGAAGATGTTATTCTTAAATACAAGAGATTTAGGCTTGTCTTTCGGAGCGCCATCAATAAATATGGAAGCAGATCGAGTAGGAGTTCCGTGAATATTTATAGTATTATGATAAAAATTAGTGTTCTTACAAGCCATATTCAGATGAATGCCATAACAATTACCTCTAGAAGCCTTTATGCTGATCATATTGTTGTAGACAAGGGCTTTTGAGTCAGAGTCAATAGGTCTTAGCTCAAGGCCAGTAGCTGAATTATTCAGCTCAAGGTTGATTATATTATTGAAGATTTTACTCTTTCCATATATTCTATACCCTGTTATTGCCTGAAAGCTGGTTTTTGTCGTTGTTTTATTTTCTGCATAATTACCTTCAAGAATGAATTCATTTTGATTACTTATGAAGATGGCTTTACTCCCTTGGTTGTAGAAAGAGTTGTTTCTTACAATATTTCCTTTTTCTCTTATAGAGTTAACATAGCCAATACCATTAATATCTATACCATTATAGCCTCCATCAAAGATGTTTCCTTCAATTAGATTATAATCATTATTCTGATTCTCCTGATTATTGCTTTCAGTCAATAAAAGGCTGATTTTGTGTGTGTAAACAGTAGATATAGGAGCGATAAATTTACAGTTCTTTATTGCATTATATCTTGCAGCATTTTTGATCTTAAGTAGAGATTTCTTGTGTAATTCCTCAGCCTTGAAAGTAATAGATTCAAATCTGATATAAGAAGCTCCATCAATAGTAATAAGTGGATAAGATGTATATCCCGGCTTTACAAAGAAGACATCATTATAGTCATCTGTAGAAGATTTGAAAGTGATAGTAGAATTTGCTGATGCTCCCTTGATAGCATTGATAGTATTGTATTCATTATAAGTTCCTGGTTCGATCAAGAATATAACATTTCCTTCAATACCTTCGTCTAAAGCATTGATAGCATCTTTTATTGTTGCGAATTCTGCATTATCGCTATTACCAATGGTATGAGTACCATTAAAAGCATCAGTTACTATTCTTGCTCCTTCAGGTGCTTTAGTAATAGGGGTATGGTCAGTGCCAGCTATTTTTACAGATTGTAATGTTGCATCAATTTTATTGCCAGTGATCGCGTCTCCATTAATATCAAATGCTAACCAGAAATAATGTGAGCCTTCATCTTCAATTGCTTGGTTGATTTCAAAAGTGAAGTTGTCTGTACCATTGATATCAAGTTCCCCAAGCTTAGTATCTGTCTTGAATTCATTATTTACAGCTGTATAATATAGGCTTGCTTTGGCAATATTTGCAGGAATTGTAGTGCCTTCACAATTAAATGTCAATGCTTGAACTTCTGTAGAGTTTTTCTCTCCAGCAAAGTCTAGCTGAGCAGCTATTATGTTTGTGTTAGATTGATTCCTAAATATCTTTTCTGTATTTTGTATTGCTGTTGCTTCTACAAAAGCAATATCTTGAGGGATAAAAGCACTTACCTTAGCCTTCCATCCAGCTTTTTGTTTAGAAAAACTGAAAGACTTAAACTTTACTGTTAGTATCCCATCATCAGAAGTAGACTTTATTATTCCCGGATTATCAGCATATTTTCCAATTCGATCTTCTATTTCAGTGCTCTTTCCATTATATATTTCAAAATCTTCCCATACAGAATGAATATCAAATTCAGAGAAAACAATCTTTATTTTCTCACCTTCATTCTTTGGAGTAAAGTGTACAATTCCTTCAAAACCTAAAGTGTAGTTTCCTGAAGCACCACCATCATCATAGAAGTCAATAGGAGTATCAATAGTCTTTGTATTAACTCCTGCTTGAAGATTATAGCCTTCATCAGGAGTTGGGTCTGTATCTTCTTCAATATAACTTATTGTAGCTTCCCAACCTTGGTTAGAGGAGTTGCCCATAGAAGAAGTGAATACAAATGTTAATGCTCCTTCTGCATTTGTAGCTTCTATTGTCTCGGGACTATTATCTCCAAAAGCTCCAATAAGAGTAGCTGAACTAGAAGTGCCATCATAGATTTTTAGGTCATCTCCCATGGTCATTCCTGAATATTCCATCCTGTTCAAATCCCATGTTGAGAATGTTACGGTCAGTTTCTTATCAGCTTCTGTAGGTAGTATAGTTAATGTTCCTCCATCAGTCCCATAGGGGTTATCATCTCCGGAATCCTTGAATATTGCATTAGAGACTTTTACGGTTTTTGTATCTGTAGGCATTAAGACTTTGCCTCCATTGGCTATAACTTCTTGGGCATTGAGAGATTTTACTGCAAATGCCAAAATAATAAAACTTAAATAGTAATGAATTTTTCTCATCACGATTAATTTTTGTTTAATTGTTTTTTGAATGCAGCTTAAGGAATAAATAAAAGGATAGAAAGAAGAATAAGCATTCTAACTTGCCTCTAATCCCGAAAGCAAATTGACATGTAATTAACATGGCAGGTATTCTGACTTATCTCAGCTTGAAAGCCTTCCCAATAATGATATCAGTGGCATCTATCCAAGCTTGTTTGTGAGATTTACAGCAGCGGGTACTGTTCAGGATTTACACCTGATTCCCTATTTCTCCAATATTTTTGTTTGGACCAACATTAATTTCGCGGCAAAAGTATACTTTTTTTACATAAGAAATAAGAAAGCTTTCTATAATTTAAGAGCTCTTAGAATTATCATTCTTAACTTAGTTGTATAATAGTTAGTTACGAGATTCTTTTAGCCCCTTCAATAAAATTTTATATAAATAATTTGGTATAATCTATAAGAGATTATAACTTTGGTTTTATTCAAATGAAAAATAAGCTTTGTTATTAAGATCAGAATCCTAAA
>JBGRPZ010000032.1:0-39898 GCA_041725915.1 Hyphomicrobiales bacterium
ATTGCCTTTCGCATATACTCTTCACCATATAATCTGCCATAAGCACCAGCTCTATTAGAGAACTGACCGGGGAAGAAATAAGCATGCTCTTCTTTTCTTTTCTTAAACCAACCTGCCCCAGCTAAGATATCAGCACCATACATAGCCTTTACTGTATTCTGAACTTCTACCCCAAGCACCAAAGAAACATCAGAGGTATCAGCCAAAACAGATTTAATACCAGATAATAAAGCCAGCCCCCCAGAACAACAAGCACCTTCTGTACGAGTAGAAGATTTACCTCTCAACTCATCATCTATATATGCAGCAAATCCGGGAAGATTAGCCTGATGATTAAAGCGTGAAGCCATAAAGTTGCCAAAGACAACTTCATCTATATGCTTAACCCCATTTATCTTCTGAATACTACCTTGTCCAGCTTCTCTGATATAATATTCAATATCTGGTCTTTCCTTCTTAGGGTTAAACTCTTTTCTACCTGTTCCTAATGAAATAGTATTATAACCAGCAGTTAAGTATACCTTTTTTCGTAGATCTTTCATGGTTGAGCAAGTTGAGATTTATGATTCAATTAGAGGAAGTAGTTGTTTATAGGGCCATATGCATGATAGAAGCCTGTAAGCATTACTGTATTTACATCATGCTCATTATTGGCGATATTGTCAGTGATAAGGTTTAGCCCTATTTTCAAACTATTCTTACCATATTCAATAGCAAGCTTAGCACCCAATGCAGATTCTCTGTGAAGATCATGAAAATAAGTTGTCAGGAATTCCGCTTTATCCTTCATTCTAATCACTTCTTTCCAAGCTAAGATTGATTTAGGTTTATCACCAATAATAGTATCGCACTTTTCTGTAATATCACCAACAGGCACATATCCGCCAGTTTTAAAGTTGAGAACACCAACTATCCGACCCGATTTATATTGAAAGAAACCATCTTTTTGAGAGCCATTAGCATATTGCCCCCCTTTTATATCCATACCTAAGATCTTATCAAGCAGCTGAGGTTTTAGGTTTTCACCTTCATGAAACTTACTCATGATTCCCAATATAGATTTTACAACTTCCAGACCTACATAATCTGCTAGCTGAAATATTCCCATTGGTCTTATCAAGTAGTCTCTGATAATATTATCATAAATATAAATGCTTTCATGAAGATGCATCTTTTCAAATAATGAATCTACATTATTAAAAGCATAAACAAGCTCTCTCATAAAGTGCCCATTACCAATAAATCCAGCGATATCATTTGAAGGGACAACTACCTTTTGTAAGCTTTCAGCAAGCTTGTGCGCAAAGCTTTTAATCTCGTGGCTATTATCTTCAATAGTGATTAATTCTACAAGCTTTTGTATCGCAGGAGGATTATAAAAGTGAAATCCTATAATACGCCCGCCAAGATTTGCAGACTTATTCAGAAAGTCAATAGGTATCGATGAGGTATTTGTATAATAGAAAGGACTGGTATCATTACTATTTTCCTCAATAGTAGAAAGAATAGAAGTCTTTACATCAATATTCTCACTGGCAGCCTCAAAGACCAAATTACAATTAAAAGCAGACTCCAACTTTGTTGAATATCTTATTGTTTGTTTCACATCTTCTACATATTGATCTATGATTTGTGAGTTCTCAATAAGGTTTTCTTTCAAAGCATAAGTTTCCCTAAGCTTTACTATTCGTTTCTCTGCAATCTTTGTAAGCTGGACATGTATATAGTTTTGCAAGTCTTTTAAACTTTCTTCAGACTTATCAATTGCATAAATGCTATATGCTTTCTGTCTGTTTTCTGGTTTAAGATTGATGTCTGTCATCTCTATAGCTGTAAGCAATAATATTCCACTTCCCATTTTGCCAGCAGCACCAACAACAGCAGCTTTATATAATCTATCTTCGTAATTCATATCTAAGTTTTATTCCAAGGTGAGAAGAATTATAAGTTCCAATTAGGTTTTCTCTTTTGTAGGAAAGCGTACATGCCTTCCCTACCTTCTGTATCATCTCCGAAAAGACTACTGAAATGAGTTGTTTCCATTCTACAAGCTTCTTCAAAGCTGGTTTCAGATTCCTTTCTTACAGTGACTTTTATTAGCTCTATAGCCTTTGGCCCTTTAGATAGTATAGCTTTTGCAATAGCATGAACACTATCATTAAACTCATTATCAGCATATATTTTCTGGACAATACCGAATCTTCTAGCCGTAATAGCATCTATATTCTCTCCAGATAACAACATAAATAAGGCATTTCCCTGCCCAATAAGTCGTGGTAGCCTTTGAGTAGCAGCAAATCCGGGGATTAAACCAAGGTTTACTTCAGGCTGTCCAAACTTTGCAGATTCTGTACATATCCTGAAATCACAAGCTAAAGCCAATTCCAGTCCACCACCTAAAGCATACCCATTGATAGCAGCAATGACAGGAAACCTTATATTCTCTATAACATTCAATACTCTCTGTGCATAAGTAGCATATTCATGTGCTTCATCAGGACTCTTGTTCACCATCTCTTCGATATCAGCACCAGCGGCAAAAGCTTTACCGCTACCTGTTATTATTGCAAGTCTTATTTCAGCTTGAACCTCCAAGTCTAACAAGACTTCTTCAAGTTCTTTGAATACTGTACTGCTAAGAGCATTTAATACTTTAGGACGGTCAAGAGATATGACAACATAGTTATGAAAATAATCTACCTTGATTGTTTTAAGGCTCATAGGGCAAGATCTTTATAAAAAAAGGATTGTTTAGAAAATAATATAGAGCTGTAGATAGTTAGCATATAACAAGTCTGTAAGAATAAACAAATAGTACGGAAATAGGTTTAATAAACAATCTATACTATAGAATCAGATGGCAGAACACTTAAAGAAAATATCAATTCTATCTTTTGCGCTCATAATATTATGGGCTGCCTCTGGTCCACAGTTATTCAGAACACTCTGTAACTTCAGTGGTTGTGAGAAGATTCATTACTTTGAGCCTAAGCTTAGTTGTAATGATAGCAAAGAAGATATGTCTACTTGCCATCAAAAAACAGAAGTTGCTATAAATTATAAGTCTGATGATCAATGCTGCGAACTTGATCATATCTTACTGAACTTATCAGAAACATTACAGAATAAATTATCGCAATACTCTTCACATCTGATTCTCTCTTCTTATATTCTGATAAAACACCATCTTACAGAGAATCTTATTGAAGAAGAAAAGGCCACTTATTCGAACATAATTGAAGAACCGTTAATATCATCCTTCTACGGTAAAGGCTTCCTTATTTCTACCCGACAACTTAAGATTGCATGCTAATTCAATAGTTTCTAGAATTTAAATCATAGTTCCTGAAAGTATTCAGGGATGCATTGTATTTATTTGAAATTATTAATTAGCACATAAGATGAAGTATTATAGATATATACTACCTCTTCTATTCTGCCTGACTATTATTAAAGTGTATGGGCAAGAGGTAAGCGGAAAAGTTGTAGAAATTATAGATAATAAAAAGGTGGGGTTACCTGGTGTAAATATCTATTGGCAGGGGACTACACAAGGTGGAATATCCGATAATGAAGGAAACTTTAGTCTCACAAAAGAAGAGGGGCAAAACAACTTAATATTTAGTTATATTGGTTATTCAAACGATACTATTACAGATTTCTCTAAACCTATTTATGTTGTTTTAAATAGTAATGTAAGTTTAGATGAGGTTGTTGTTAGTAGTAGAGCTAATGGTTCTGTTGTTTCCCGCCTTGATCCTATATTCACACAAAAGATTACTGCTGATGGACTGACAAGAGCAGCATGTTGTAATCTTTCCGAAAGCTTTGAGAATAATGCATCTGTAGATGTCTCATATTCTGATGCCACAACAGGAGCAAAACGAATCAGTTTATTGGGGTTATCAGGTATTTATAGCCCAATTCTCGCCGAGAATATGCCTAATATCAGAGGCCTTGCTTCAGTTTGGGGCTTGGGTTATGTCCCTGGTTCATGGATGGAATCAATTTCTGTATCCAAAGGAACATCTTCAGTAGTAAATGGATTTGAGTCTATGACAGGTCAAATCAACTTTGAATATAAGAAGCCTTCAGACGAAAAGCTGCATCTGAATGGATATGTCAACTCAATGGGAAAATATGAAGCCAATGTCAATGCAGGCTTCTCTCTTACCCCCAAAGTATCTTCTGCTATATTCGCTCATTATGAAAACTTAAGTGTAGAAAACGATCATAATAATGATGGTTTCCTTGATGAGCCTCTTACAGAACAATTCAATGTTTTTAATCGATGGATGTATGATGGGGATAAGCTGAAAGCTCAATGGGGAGTGAAAGCAATAAAAGAAACCAGAGACGGTGGACAGAAGTCTTCATTGGGTGATGATAGATATAAAATCAATATCGAAACAGACAGATATGAGGTATTCACAAAAACAGGATATATCTTCAGTTCTGACAACAACCAAAGTATAGGTCTCCAAAATCAATATACTTATCACAGACAGCAATCTGTATTTGGCAATAACATATATAATGCAAAACAAATATCATATTACGGCAATCTAATATTCCAAACTGATGTACTCAATAGTGATATATTGAAAGTTGGAGGCTCTTTTATGTTTGATCAATATACAGAGCACTTGAATGATACTTCGATGTATAGATCAGAGAAAGTACCTGGAATATTTGCCGAATACACTATGACTATTGCTGACAAAGTGAATATTATTGGAGGTATAAGAGCAGATTTTCATAATGTCTACGGTACTTTTTATACTCCAAGATTACATGTTCGATACATGATCAATGAGAACAATATCCTTCGTGCCTCTGTAGGTAAAGGCTACAGAAGCCCTAATGTAATTGCAGAGAACAGTTATTTACTTGCTAGCAATGCAGAGTTCAAATTCATAGATACACCAAAACAAGAAAAGGCGTGGAACTTTGGATTGAACTTCACTAAATATATTGACATTGCTGGCCGACAATTGACATTGAATCTGGATGCTTATCGAACAGAGTTCGAAAATCAAATAATAATTGATAGAGATTCTGATGTTTCTTCTATTTATATCTACAATCTGAACGGGCAGTCTTATTCTAATAGCTTTCAGATAGAAGGAAATATAGAGCTATTTAGAAATTTCGACCTTACTATGGCTTATAGATATAATGATGTTAAGATGACCATCAATAACAAGTTAAAAACAGCTCCTCTTTATAATAGATTCAAGGGACTGGTTACTGGTAGTTGGGCAAGTAGACTTAAGAGATGGCAGATCGACCTTACTGCACAGCTCAATGGTGATAGCCGTCTTCCAGATAAATACTCAAGAAACGGGATTGATCAACACTCTCCTGTATATACTATTATAAATAGTCAAGTGACTCGTAATTTCAAGAACTGGGCTGTATACCTTGGTTCAGAAAATATGACCAACTATAAACAAGATAATCCAATATATTCAGCAAATGATCCTTTCGATAAAAGCTTTGATGCCTCTACTATCTGGGGTCCTATATCAGGGATTAAAGTCTATGCTGGATTTAAATATACAATCAAATAATTAGAAGAGATGAAAACACAAAAAGCAATAAAACTCGTATTTTTAAGCATGGCTATGCTATTTATAGCTAATCTAAGCTATGCTCAGAAAGATAAAAAATATGCTGAAGCGACCTTCAAATCTACTGTTGTATGTAACATGTGTCAGGAAAGAGTAGAGGAAGGAATGGCTTTTGAAAAAGGAGTAAAGGATGTAAAAGTAGATTTGAAGAAAAAAACCGTTTATATTAAATATAAACCTTCAAAGACTAATGAGGAAAAGCTGAAGAAAGCCATATCCATGATTGGGTATGATGCTGATGATGTGTCAGCTGACTCTAAAGCTTATGACAAGCTTCCTGCTTGTTGCAAAAGGGATGTTGATCCTCATTAGCATAAAAACAAATGCATATGAACACTTATAAATTTAAAACCAGCCTTAAATGTCAAGGGTGTGTAGATAGTATTTCACCTTTTATGAATGCTGTAAGTGAAATAAATGATTGGAAAGTTGATTTTAACTCAAAACCTCCTATACTGGAAGTTCAGTCGAACTTTGATATAAGCCAACGGGTTATCTCTATAGTTCGATCATCAGGTTTTGAATGTAATTACTTATAAATTTATGTCAAAAGTTAAAGACACTTATAAACTAGAAGGACTATCATGTGCTTCGTGTGCTAACAATGTCCAAAATACATTGAAGAAGTCTAAAGGAGTTTCTTTTGCAGAAGTCAATTTTGCTAATAGCTCTGTTTTATTGGAGTTTGACACTGTAGAAACAAATATAAATGAACTTGAGCATGCTGTTGATGCTGCTGGCTATACTCTTATCACCAACAAGGCTAAAGAGAAAGATTCAGAAGCTCAATATAATAGTTCACTAAAACTTCTCAAGAAAAAGACAATCATTGCTATTGCATTTGCTATTATTGTCATGGCTCTTTCAATGTCTTTTGGACATTCTTATTTGGCCAAATGGCTGATGTTTCTTTTTACTCTGCCTTCAATACTTTGGGCAGGTAGTCAATTTTATATTATTGCTTACAAGCAGTTGAAACGTAAGTCTGCAAATATGGACACCTTAGTAGCTATGGGAACAGGAGTTGCATTTTTGTTTTCTTTAGTGAACACTATTTTCCCTGACTGGCTTCAACAACATGGTCTTTCTGCAAATACTTACTATGATGCAACAGTAATGATTATTGCTCTTATCCTTCTTGGAAGATTCTTCGAAGAAAGAGCAAAGCATAGAACAGCAGGCTCCATCAAAAAACTTATTGGCCTGCAATCAAAAACGGCAAGAGTTGTCCGTGACAATAAAGAGATTGAAATTCCTATTGAAGAGGTAGTAAAAGGGGATGTAATCAATATCAAACCGGGAGAGAAAATACCTGTTGATGGTAAAATTATTAATGGTCTTTCTTCAATAGATGAAAGCATGATCACAGGTGAACCAATACCTGTAGATAAACAAGCCGGAGATCGCATTATTGGAGCTACAATCAATGAAAGTGGTAGTATTCAGATGATAGCTGAGAAGGTTGGAAGTGATACCCTTTTGGCGCAAATTATAAAACAGGTACAAGAAGCACAAGGTAGCAAGCCTCCAATACAAAGGATTGTAGATAAAATCGCTTCGGTATTTGTTCCAGTAGTCATTTCAATAGCAATACTTACTTTCTTAATATGGTTTTTCTGGGGGCCAAGTCCCACATTAACATATGCCATATTAACTGCTGTTTCTGTCTTAGTCATTGCTTGTCCTTGTGCTCTAGGACTTGCCACTCCTACAGCTATAATGGTGGGAATAGGTAAAGCAGCAGAAAATGGAATTCTTATTAAAGACTCCCAAAGCCTCGAGCTAGCACGAAAAATAGATACTATTGTTGTTGATAAGACGGGAACAATTACTAATGGTAAGCCTGAGGTATCTTCAATAACTTTAATCGAAAAGTTTCAGGATAAACAAACAGAACTGTTTTCTATAATAAAGTCAGCAGAAAGTAAATCTGAGCATCCCTTAGCATCTGCTATTGTTGCTTATATAAACAAGAATGTTAATACTGATTTGATAGATCTGCAACAATTTAAGAACCATCCGGGAAAAGGTGTTTCCTTTTCTGTAAAAGATACATCTTATCTTATCGGAAACACTAAGTTGATGAAAGAGCATCTTATTGATCTATCTCCTATAATGGATTTTGTTGAAGACAGTAGTAAAAAGGGAGAAACTCCCGTTTTCTTTTCTTCTGATCAAGAGGTTATTGCATTCTTTGGTCTTAGCGATCAAATCAAAGCTAGTAGTCAATCTGCAATAGAGCAGCTACATAAGATGAATGTTGATATACACCTTCTCAGTGGAGATCAAGAGACGGCTGTAGCTCAAGCGGCTTCAACTTTAAATATCGACAAATATAAGGCTGAAGTCTTACCTTCTGATAAGTTAGAATATATAAAACAACTTCAAAAAGAAGGAAAGCTAGTGGCTATGGTAGGTGATGGCATTAATGATTCACCGGCATTAGCTCAAGCTGATGTTGGCATTGCAATGGGCTCGGGAACAGATATTGCTATAGAAAGTGCAGAGATTACTTTGGTCAAAGGAGATCTTAAGAAGATCAGTGATGCTATCAGACTTTCTCAGAGAACAGTAAAAACTATACATCAAAATCTGTTCTGGGCTTTTATTTATAATGTGATTGGTATTCCAATAGCAGCAGGAATTCTATATCCTTTCTGGGGTTTTCTGTTAAGTCCTATGATCGCAAGTGCTGCAATGGCGTTTAGTTCTGTATCTGTTGTTTCAAATAGCTTAAGGCTTAGGAGATATAAACTAAACAAGGGAAGTTAACTATAAAGTCAGAACACAAACAAAAAGACCATCTTTTCAGATGGTCTTCTGTGTTTAGTTAGCTAGCATTTTGGATAAACTATTTATCTATCCTTATTTTTTCTGTGTGAATTCTATTGTCTGCCTCAACAGAGATTAAATACAGACCATTGTCAATATTAGGTATATTGACTTTAATCTGGTTTATCCCTGTATTAAGGTTATTATATTCCTGAGAAAATACATTCTGTCCAAGGAGAGAAGTTACATTTACTTTTGCATTTGCATTCAACTCACTGTTATTAATATTTATAGTGAATGCTCCTTTACTTGGATTAGGATATACCTGATCAACAGTTAAAGTTCTTATTTCTATATCTGCCTCATGATTATCTATAGGACCTCTGGTATAAATACCATAAGAATTGAAATAATGACCTGATCCTTTATACGCTACTTCAAGAATATAATCACGCTTTTTATAGTTCACAGGAGCAATATGAGAAGTAAATTGAGCTAATAATCCATAATTTGTATGGTATTTATGATCTATTCTCCAACGATTATCTCTAAATTCGAAGCTTTGTTTTGTACGTTGAAGGCGGTTAAGACCTAAATTACTGAATACATAGAATTGTAATTCGTCAATTCTATCATCATCAACATTTGCAACAAAAACCTTACAGTTTGGATTCTTAAAATAAGTCTTTTTATCAGGGAATTGATCTGTCTTAAATATGCCACCATTAGACCATATTGGAGTAAAATCTCCTTTACGACACTCATAAAGAGCTGCTGTTTCTCCTAAAGCAACGATATCATCAAGACCATCACCATTAAAATCACCAACATGCATTGGAACGTTAGCATGCTTCATGATCTTAGCATCTTCGTAATCGCTACGATATATAATATTAAATCTTTCGTTCTCGTATGTATAGATCACATAGTTTCCTTTATTTGCAAATCCTACTAATACATCTTTATCTTTTCCATAGAAGTCTCCTGCGAACATTCTCTTAGAAAAATAACTCCATGTTTTATTAGGATTACCATTATCATTATACATCATGCAAAAGTTACCACGAGTATATTCGAACATCGCAGTCTTTTTACCATAGAATAGGATCTCATCAAGACCATCATTATCAAAATCGGCAACAACTATATTGTCTTTTTCATAGTATGCATAATAACCAAACATATGCTCATCATATGAACATTCTTGTGACCAAAAACTTTCCCAACTTCTATCTTCATATTTAAATCTAATAAGATGTGCATGAGCACGGCTTTTTGTAGTCCCTAAACAAAGAACTTCTTCATTACCGTCTCCAGTAAAGTTTCCAGAAATAAATTTCACATCATCTCTGACATAAGAGAATTTCCCCAAATAAGAATCTGTACTTCTCCACATATCATACCAATAGATAGTAGGTGGTAGTGGCTTTACACTCTGAGAAAACAAGTTAAAGGAAATAAATAAGCATAGAAAAACTAAGCTAATTCTGCGTAAAAATAGTTTCATATTAAATTAGTTTTATTTAAAAGTTTCGGCAAATGTATGAAAGTTAAATTTAAATTATAAACAAATAAATCAAATTTCTTTTCTGCAATTATTATTTTAAACAGGATAATCTAATCACAAATATCATTCAATCAACATTAGGCTCTATAATGGATATCTTATAATTATCTGCATTTGAATGCTATTACAAATTAAGGTTTATAAAAAAACAGACTTATAAAGACAAGAAAACAGAACTGAATGGATAAAGAAAAAAATCAACCTTTTCTTCTCCTTTTCTTAAATAGTAAGTGATTATTTAAGCCTATTGAGGAGTTATAAGCAAAATAAAAACATGTTTTTCATCAATTGTGTTAAAACTAATAAGACAAAAAACATTCTGATTCTATTCCAAAAACAAGGTCTGATTCACGATTATTTACAGGTTTAATTTATCTCTTATAAAGAAAAAGTCACCATTTTTCATAAATGGTGACTTTATATATACATATCTGAAATTGTTTTTATGCCTCTTCAGGAACAGCAATACTATTTGCTACTTCGAGATCTATCTTCTGTTCACTGCTAGCTACAATACAAGTTATTGAAGCATCACCTGTGATATTTACAACTGTTCTGAACATATCGAGTATTCTATCTACTGCAAATATCAATGCGATACCATCTGTAGGAACGCCTATTGCAGTTAGTACAATAACCAGCATCACAATTCCTGCCCCCGGAACAGCAGCAGAACCTATAGACGCTAATACAGCTGTAAACACTATTGTCAACTGTGCGGATAAATCAAGTTCAATACCATACACCTGAGCAATGAAAACAGCGGCTACCGCCTGATAAAGGCTTGTGCCATCCATATTTACCGTGGCTCCTACAGGAAGAACAAAGGATGCAATTTCATTTGACACACCTAATCTCTTCTCAACAAGCTCCATACTTAATGGTAAAGTTGCTGCGCTTGAGCTGGTAGAAAAACCGAGCAGCTGAGCAGGGAATATACCTTTATAGAAACTCTTATACTTTACTTTTGTAAACATCATAAGAAGCAAAGGATAGATGACAAATATCATGATAAACAAACCTGCGATAACTGTAATTGAATATAGCCCTAGCGAAGCAAACAGCGAAAGTGTATCGTTTATGTTATCTCCTGAAACTTCGACCACCACAGAACTCAGCAGTGCAAATACTCCATAGGGAGCAAAGAGCATTATTATATCTATAAGCCGCAGTATTATATGGTTGAAGGATTCAATAAAGTTCTTTACAGGTTTTATTTTGTTTTCAGGCAAAGCGACCATAGCTATACCAAACAAAATAGAAAAGAAAATCACCTGCAACATCTTGGAATTGGTACTCATTGAGTCGAATATATTCGAGGGTACCATATCTACTATAAACTGTAAAGGAGAGCTTTCTTCTAATTCTTTAGCGGATTCTTGCCGCTCTTTGACATTGGATGAATAAATCTCTTGAAATTCTTTTCTCTTGTTTTCCGGAAAGACTGAACCGGGTTGTACAGTATTAACTAAAAGGAGACCTAATGTGACGGCTATAACAGTTGTAGAAATATAAAAGCCTATAGTACGGATTCCTATTCGGGATAACTTAGCAGTATCACTTAAATTTGATATTCCATTAATAAGAGAGGCAAGAATAAGAGGGACTGCGATAAGCTTAAGTAAGTTGATAAAAATAGTTCCAAATGGCTTAATCCAGATTCTGGTAAAGTCTGCCCAACCAAAACTTACTGCTAATAAACCCCAAACAACCCCAAGAACTAAACCAATAATAATTTTCCAATGTAGCGGAAGCTTCTTCTTCATAATAATTTGTTTCGTTTTTAGAGCAAATGTAACGAAATCAAACCATATCAGCCTAATTCAACAACAGTTAACAAGCTTACTGATATTTATGAGCAACCAACTCAATGCGTATAAAGCCCTTGACAGAAAATAATCGTAAAATGGTTTGATAATACTTGCTCGATATTTTAGAGTTTCTTTACTTATAAGAATAGATAATTATTACTTTTATTTCATCAGCAGCTTATTTATAGCATAACTAAATAGCTTATTGATAGACAAATAAAAATACTATCTCTTATTTTTATCTTCACAAAGCTTAAGATAACCAGCGTTTGAAGATGATCCCCATTGTGGTAAAAGATCATCTTTCACTTGTACATTATTATATAATTCTGCGGCTTTCTTTATAAACTTACAACCTGCGCTAAGATCTCTTTCTTTAGTTCCATAATCATCACTCAATATCTGTCCTTTCAAAAACCATGGACGCGGATTCTTAGGGTTTAATTTAATGGCATAATTATATGCTACAAGAGCCATTTCTATAAAGTCTTGTGCTTTTTTTTCTTGATAGAACCTGATACTAGATGCGAATATAAGCCCTGTGAGGGTATACAACTCTGAATTGTTAGATGATAAATCCATCGCTTTATCTATAAGACTCTGGGCGCGCTTCAAAAATGCTCTTCCTTCTTCTCTGTTGCTAACATACAAAGCTAGTCTTATATATCCGTAAGCTTGATAATACATAGGTAGCCATTGTTTCTTATTATCTTCTGATAATTTATGTAGCATTTCTATTGTCAACTCTAGTTCCTCAGTAGAACCAGCATCATATACTTCTCCTATATATTGACCTAATAATTGCTTGTAATCATTAGTTCTTTGAGATATCACTTGATTAGAAAATGTACATATAAAAAGGAATAGGAATACCAATCGGGCTGTTAAATTACGTTTCATAGGAAGGTGTTTATTTTGATAAATCATATAAGAAGGTAACCTAAAGCTCTGTTAAACTGATTTATCGACCTATATAACAAAAGGCAATAGTAATTTTGTATATCTTTATATATCAATCAGTATGAACTCCAGATCATTGGATTGTAGATGATACAAATTTACTACTTATACCCTTTGCATTGAACTATTACCCTAATAAATCTATTTGCTTACTAACAATATCATCTTCATATGTCTGATAAGAAAAAACGTATTGGCATTTTAACTGCTGGTGGTGACTGCCCTGGACTTAACGCTGCTATTCGTGGTGTAGGTAAAACTGCAATCATTGATCATGGAATGGAAGTTATTGGTATAAACTCCGGATTCCTAGGACTGATAAACAAAGAATACATACCACTTACTGAAGAAAACCTGAGCGGCATAATTACCCTTGGTGGTACTATATTGGGAACTTCAAGAGAGAAGCCCTACAAGAAAAAGAGAAATGGCGTTCTTGTTGTTGATAAGCCCAAACTTATTGTAGATCATTACAAGGAAATGAACTTCGATTGCCTTGTAGTCATTGGTGGTAATGGTACTATGTCTACTGCCCATAGACTTTCTGAAGAAGGTCTTAACATTATTGGAATACCTAAAACTATTGATAATGATGTATGGGGTACTGATAATACTTTCGGCTTTGACTCAGCTTTAAGTATTGCCACTGAGGCTATCGACCGCTTACATACTACTGCTAACTCCCACAGACGTACGATGGTCATTGAGATTATGGGTCATCATGCAGGATGGCTTACCCTTTATAGTGGCATGGCTAGTGGTGGTGATGTTATTCTAATTCCAGAAATCCCATACAACATGAAAAAAGTGGCAAAGTGTTTGGAGGAAAGAGTCAAGAATGGGAAACCATTTTCCATAGTTGTGGTTGCCGAAGGTATTAAGCATCCAAAGAAGGCTCACGCTGCCAACTATATTGCTCAACAAATTCAAGAGCTTACTGGTTTAGAAACAAGAGAAACCATTCTTGGATATATCCAACGTGGTGGTTCTCCTACTGCAACAGATAGAATACTGGCGACAAGGTTTGGTACATATGCAGCGGATCTTATTGTGAATGAGAATTATGGTCAGATGGTTATAGAGGATCAGGGAGCAATACACCACAGACCTCTATCTGAAATTGGTGGTAAGACCAGACTCGTCCCCACTGATCATGAGCTTATACAACAACTCCGCAAGATGGGTGCCTGCTTTGGAGACTAATAAAAGTTAGAATTAATAGCTATGGTTTTAATTCTCTTTTTATTTTTGCCCCCTTTCTATGGTTCTTTATAAAGAAAACAAAACTTATATCTCTATATGCTTAAACAAGTAGGCGAATATGTATTTCTGATGGTACATACCTTTCGAAAACCAGAGAAATGGTCTGTATATTGGAAACAGCTTTTTCAGGAATTTATTAACCTGGGAGTTGATTCTTTGGGCATTGCTGCTATTATATCTGTATTTACAGGTGGCATTATAGCTATTCAAACGGCTTCAAATATCGATAGCCCTCTTATACCTTTGACAATGATTGGATTTACAACCCGGCAAACAATGGTATTAGAGTTCTCTCCCACTATCATATCCCTTATTCTTGCGGGCAAAGTTGGTTCAAGGATAGCTTCTGAGATAGGTACTATGCAGGTCACTGAGCAAATTGATGCTTTAAAGATCATGGGAATTAATCCTCCTAATCACTTATTATTACCAAAGGTTGTTGCTGCCATGCTTATCAATCCTGTATTGATAGTATATAGTATTGCTCAAGGGCTTTTTGGTGGTTGGTTGGCATGTATTGTCACTGGAATTGTTTCTACTCATGATTATGTTGCCGGGCTTAACTTCTGGTTTGAGCCATTTACTGTTTTCTATGCTCTTATAAAAACAGTAGTATTTGCATTTATCATCACATCAGTATCAGGTTTTCAGGGATATAAGACTAAAGGTGGAGCAATTGAAGTAGGCCGTTCCAGTACAAGAGGTGTTGTACATAGCAGCATACTTATTATCATCTTCGATTTGATACTAACACAAATGTTATTGGTTTAATGATAGAAGTAAAAAATATATCAAAAAGCTTTGGTGAGCACAAGGTGCTTAAAGATGTATCTACAGTCTTTTTGGAAGGTAAAACAAACTTGATTATCGGACAAAGTGGCTCTGGAAAAACTGTGCTCATGAAGAGTTGTGTTGGCTTACATGAAGTTGATAAAGGCGCAATCTTCTTCAATAAGCGCAATTTTACTGCCATGAAAGAGAGAGAAAAACGGCAGATAAGAAAAGAAGTAGGTATGCTTTTTCAGGGAGGTGCTCTATTTGACTCTCTTAATGTGAAGCAAAACGTTATGTTCCCATTAGATATGTTTACGAATATGAGCAGCAAAGAGAAGTTGGATAGAGTCAACTTCTGCCTTGACAGGGTTAACCTTCCCAATGTCAATCATCTGTTCCCTTCTGAGCTTAGTGGTGGTATGATCAAACGTGTCGCTATTGCCAGAGCAATAGCAATGAATCCTAAGTACCTTTTTTGTGATGAGCCAAACTCTGGCTTAGACCCCCACACCTCTTCTGTCATAGACAATCTGATATCTGAGATTACTCATGAGTTTAACATTACTACTGTAGTTAATACTCATGATATGAACTCTGTACTTGAAATTGGCGAGAATATTGCTTTTATTTACAAAGGTGAATTATGGTGGACGGGTGACAAAACCGCTATCCTTGATACAAATAATAACGAACTTAATGAGTTTGTCTTTAATAATGAATTAACAAGAAGATTAAAAAGATAGATGAATTATATAGACATAATTATACTTATCCCTATATTATACGCTGCTTATAAAGGATCGAAGAAAGGGTTGATTATTGAAGTAGCAAGCATTGTCGGACTGATTGCAGGGGCTTTTTTTGCTGTAAATTACTCCGATTTTACTTATTCGGTCATTGAAAACTTTTTCGATCTTAAACCCCAATTCCTTACAATTCTCTCCTTTGCCATTACCTTTATAGTGGTAATGCTTGTGCTTGTCACTATAGGGAAAATCATAGAAAGAGTTGTTGATATTATCCAACTTGGACCTTTAAACAAGCTGCTTGGGGTGGTATTCGGCATTTTGAAAAGTGCACTTATTATAAGTATTATCTTTTTTATACTTAACAACTTTACTTCTGAAAGACAGTTATTCAGTAAAGAAAGCAGAGAGGGTTCTTATTTGTATGAGCCTGTTATCTCTATTGCTCCTATGATCATCCCGTATCTTACAATAGAGAACTTTAAGAAGATACAAGATGAGGTCACTAAGGGTAAAGATACTATCGAGGAAAAGATAGATGAAGAAACCAAGAAAGATACTCCTCAGCAAGAAGATAGCAAGGATGCTGATAAGGCTGAAACAATTGCTACATAAAGATTTAGAGTAACAAAAGACTTATCTACAGAACGTTGTAGCTTTATATATAAGTGGTGAACCGGCCACTTTTGTATAAGAAGGAGTGATAACATAATGTTATCGCTCTTTTTTTTATCTTATCGCCTCAATATTCTTTATCATCTACTTTTAATAACAATGCGCTGCACTTATTTATGTTTATTTGAATGCTTTACTGTATTTTGTCTTTTCAAGACTTTTGCAGAATATGTAAAATATAAGCCATCAAGGTAATTCTAAAGGCTCGTATACTTCCTTCTTTTGGTGTTCAATTTATATTCGCCCTATTTTTCCACATATCAGCCGAAGATAAAAATCTACATCAGCAAGTCACTATTTTTATACCTCTATTATCATCTCTATTTTACTGCCTATATCCCTATTTTTACAATAGGGTATAAATCATTGATTATTATATATTTATAATCATAAATAAAGAGGGCGAAAAAAATTATAGGACTAGAAACAATCATTGTATAAGGTTGATGCAATCATTGCGCCTTACCAATGCAACCATTGTATCAACCTGATGCAGACACTGCATCAACCTAATGTAGGCACTGTTGCTTACCTGAAATTCATTGTTTGTAGTACTGTTTATTGAAGACATAAGCAGGTATAAATCGATTTGTAATTGTAAATCAACACATTATACAGAATATGAAAAATATGCAAAAAACTGACTTTTCCTGTATTTCTTGCTATCGATCTTTGTGGTGATGTAAGAAGAAAATAAAACAAAAATAAGAGACTTTTTCTGTGGAAAGGCATTGTCGATAAATCATAATAAAGCACACTCACAAAATACACTCAGATAATTCATTATAAATGGATTATAATGATTAGTTTTGTAGAATAAACCTAACAGCTTATGATTCTTTTCAGACTTGTCAGAGAAAGCCTGCAATTTGCCATTCAAGCTATAGTAGTCAACAAACTAAGAACTTTACTTACATTACTAGGGATTACTATAGGAATCTTTTCTGTTATCAGTGTGTTAACAGCTTTTGACTCATTGGAGAACAGCATTAAAACCAATATCAATAGTCTGGGAACAAGGGTAATCTATATACAGAAATGGCCATTTGGTGAGGTGGGTGAGAAGTATCCATGGTGGCAATACTGGCAACGCCCACAACCTACCGTATTTGAGATGGAAAGACTTAAGCGTAATTCTAATACTATCGAATATGCAGCTTTTACTTTTGATGTCTTCAGGACAGTAAAATATAAAAGCAACAATGTAGAATCTACGGATGTATTGGCTGTTACTCAGGATTTCAATCAACTCAGAACATTTAATTTTACCGAAGGTAGATACTTTACATTCCTCGAATCCAACGGAGGGCAAGCATTAGCAATACTAGGATATGATATATATAAAAACCTGTTTGGCGATGAGCCGGCAGTAGGAAAGACAATACGAATATCTAACTTCAAAGCACAGGTTATAGGCGTGTTGGCAAGGAATGGTGATGCCTCTTTTGGTGGTCCTAATGATGATCAGGTGATTGTGCCTGTATCTTTTGCATTGAAATTTGCACAAACCCGATCAAGAGGTACAAACACAACAATAATGTTAGAGCCTTATGCCAATATTAATGTTGCAGAGATGAAGGATGAAGTCACAGGCTTGATGAGGAGTATACGAAATCTAAAACCCGGACAAGATAATGACTTTGCTATTAATCAGGTTGATATACTTTTTGATAGTCTGAACAAGATATTTGGTGTTATCAGTATTGTAGGATGGATTGTAGGAGGCTTTTCTTTATTGGTAGGAGGCTTTGGAATTGCCAATATTATGTTTGTCAGTGTAAAGGAAAGAACCAGCCAGATAGGTATACAAAAATCTTTGGGAGCAAAGAACAGCTTTATACTACAGCAATTCTTATTTGAATCTATATTCCTGTCTATATTAGGTGGAATATTGGGACTGATCATTGTCTTTCTGCTGAGTCTGCTGGTCAAATATGGCTTTCACTTCGATGTTATTCTTAACATCAAGAATATAGGTATTGGAATAGGTATATCTGTCATCATTGGTATATTGGCAGGTTATCTACCTGCTTATTCAGCAAGTAGACTTAATCCAATAGATGCCATACGAAGTTCTATCTAATTCTATTAGCTTCAATAGCCGCTAAATGATTCCCCTTTATGCTTAATTACTTTTGTAATTTATGAGTGGAAATAACCTTATAAATAGGGCCATCACTTGTAAGAATACTTTCCAGTAGCTGAAATTCACTTATAGAAAAGGTAAAATCTACTCTTTCACGGGCTTTTTTGATGACATCTTGAAAGTACTTCTTGTGCTTAATTCCTTTTATTCGCCCCAATGTTAGATGAGGGATAAAGTTCTGACGATCGATAATAAACCCTAAAGCTTCGGATTGCTCAGCAATCTTATTAGCTATAGCCTCCATCTGCTCAAACTCACTCATTCCCGTCCAAATGACTCTGGGCTTATATTGGCTACCAAACAGCCCCAGTTTATCTATATTCAACTCGAATGAAGGTGTAGATACAGCAATCTTACCAAGGATCTTGTTAATATCTTTTATCAGCTTTCCGGGTGTTCTTCCGTAGAATTTAAGTGTGAAATGTAGGTTTTGGTAATCTGTCCACTTTATATCTTCATCTCTCAGATTGTGTTTGATAAAGTCATACACTCCCTCAAACCTTTGATCGGCATTGTATTTTACTGCTACAAATAGTCTTTTACTCATTATAAGCTTCAAATTTAAACGATGAAGAAGAATTCTGCTGCAATTCCATCAGCATGTAGTCTACCTTCTTCAGTAAGAACATAATTTCCATTATTGTTGGTCATCCATCTTCTATCAGTATAAGTTACAGAACCTTTCAGGAAATGGTCTCTATAAGAAGTGCCGAAATTCCTTTCTATATAGTCCAAACTTACGCCCCATATAGTACGTATTGATGTCATTATATATTCATTGAAACGCTGGCTGCATTTCAAGAACTCTATTTCATAATAAGATTCATCTTTGTTAACGCCTTCAATATATGGCTTGATGGCAGAAACATTCCATTGTCTGCTTTTCCCATTATAACTATGAGCAGATGGACCAACACCAATGTAATAACTTCCATTCCAATAATTACGATTGTGTTTAGAGAAGAAACCATCCCTACAGAAATTGGATATCTCATATTGCAAGAAGTGATTCATCTTGATTTCACGTAGCAGTATGTTGAACTGCTCTATGCTCTGTTCTTCATCAACATTTGCAAGCTTCCCCTTTCTTATAAAAAGATCAAGAGCAGTATGAGGTTCTACAGTCAGACTGTAAGCAGAAAGATGTGAGATTTCAAGATCAAAGAAGTAAGATAGGTTTGCTTTCCATTTATTGTTGGTCAATGTAGGAATGCCGTATATAAGGTCTATAGTAAGGTTATTATATCCACTATCCTGAACTCGCTTTATGACATCTTTTGCTTCCTGACCAGAGTGCACCCTGTTCAAGTACTTCAGGTCTTCATCATGAAACGACTGAATGCCTATACTGAATCTGTTGATAGGGGTTTGTTTCAGCTCTGTTACTTTCTCTGCACTTAAATCATCCGGGTTAGCTTCAAAAGTGATTTCAAGATCACTATCCAAGTGATAATTATCAGCAATAACTTCAATCAAAGTATTCACTTCATAACTACTCAATGTTGAAGGAGTTCCTCCTCCAAAGTATATCGTACTTACTATTTGATTGCCCAAGTATCTCTTGCGGGATATTAGTTCTTTTGAAATTGCCTTTAATACATCCTCCTTATAACGACTGCTGGCAACAGAATAAAAGTTACAGTAATTGCATTTTTGTTTGCAGAATGGAATATGAAGATAGATACCAGCCATATTGTATTACGTGTTTTACTGTTGTTGCTTTTGTAACGTCACATGTTCTAATAAAGTTATCGATATAAGAAAAGATTATTGATTCAGGTAAATAAAAAACAGGTAACAGAAAGGCTAAAGGCCATCTACTACCTGTTTCATATGTGTTATATTTTTGGGTATTACCTTTTTAAGGTAAAAGGATTGCCTCTATTATCTCTGTAGTCATTCTTCTTATCTAGTTTCAGATCCTGAAGCATTGAAGCCTTCACATTGATAGTAAAATTCCAGCTCTTATATGGTCCTAAAGGAACCCAGTTAAATGCCATCTGCCAGCAATGAAGGTCTCTTTGGATACCTACTGAAGAATAGTTTATCTTGCTGTTAATAAAGTCATAAGTCCCTTGAGCACTCACCTTCCATTTAGGAGTAAGATCTATAGACCCTGATAGTTGTAGTGTCTGGACTATGTTTTTATCCTCAGGGACTCTGTAAATAGGATATCCCGGAGTATAGTTGTAATTAAGGTTGTAAGAGAAGTTTAGACTCCATGGCACATTCCAGTTAGCAGCATTCCCCATAGCGTCAGGGGTTGGCTCTTCATTACCAAAGTCATTACCAAAGTCTTGGTTATAAGGATCAGGGAAATCATCAGTATTTTGTTGGTTATTCTGATCCTCTTCATCCTTCTTTTGCTTCTTGTCTTTCTTGAATGTGTCATTATTCATGGTATAACCAAATCCAAGTGACCAAGAGACATTTCTTAATCGTAATAACTTCTTATTGACTTCCCACTCGGATTTATTTGTTCTTCTTCCATTTGTATCCAGAGTGTAAGGATCCCATGTGCTATTCAGTGTAATATTCACTTTGTCAAATAAAGTTGTTCTTGCATTTATGGTTATCAAAGACCAATTTACACTGTCTCTAGCTAAGTCATAGTTACCAGAGATAGAAAAACTCTCCAATAGCTTTATCTTTCTTGTTCCTGTGATGGTATCATTTCTATCCCTAACCTTTATTTCAAGATTATTCTGGAAGTTGAAACCAATGCTTCCACTCTTCTGATTTGGAGGAGTACCAAACAAAGTGTTGAACCTATAGTATTGATCATTCTGGAATGTGGTATCGTTTGAATATGGATTGTAAGGATTGGCATAGTACCCATACTTTGGATCAGCAAAGCTTGGTGTATAATTAAAGCTTATTGATGGTGTAAACACATGACGAATCGCCCTTAGAAATCCCTTCTTGAAAGAAACAAGACCATAAATATTTGTTGTTATGCTTGATGATACAGCATAGTCAAACTCATTCTTGAAGCCGGGTATAGTATCTGTGACCTTTTGATAAGTAGAATCAGTACCATCTACCTTCTTCAACCTGTTATAGGATTGGTCAAAGCTCCTTGAATACATTCTGTCAGTAAGTGTAAGGTTAGTATTTAGGTTGAAGAACCTGAAGAGCTTAATATTACTGTTTATACTTGACTGATGTTGCATTCCATTAACCAGATTTTTAGACCAATTACCCTTGAGGAACAAACTATCAGGAGTAGAGTATTGGTTCTTCATATAGTTCTTATAGTCTACAGAGATATTTTGATACCACTTTCTTCCTGTTGAACCTTCAGATCTGAAAGGATAAACTCTGTTTACATTGAAACTTAAATTAGGAAGCACAACAGTAACCATCTTAGTTGTGTTATTCTGATTGTGAGTAGCTGCAACAGAAAGATTGAAGTAACTTCCCCAACTCTTAGAATAGGAAACACTAGAGTTAAAATCACTGCTTATCCTGTTTGAGTAATTCTGCACATTATATTGGTTGAAGTTGTTGCTTTGAATATCAACATTTGCAGAAAATGTACTCGTTGGATTTGCCTTTGGATCTTGAGTATGAATCCACCTCACTCTAAAGCTCTTTTCTTTACTATAATCAGTGTCACCCTCTTTCCCAATAACATTGGTGCTTATACCTGCATCAAAGTATCCTTTAAATTTATACCTTTTCACATAGTTAAATAAAGGTTTGATAGCCCAACTACCACCTGTATATATATCACCAAGCACCCTAAGATCCATATAATCATTGATAGCCCAATAGTATCCTCCGTTTTCGAAATAAAAGCCTCTATCATTAGATTCTCCATATGTAGGAATAAGGACTCCAGATCGTCGGCCAGCTTTATTTGGGAATATACCGAATGGTAATATTGGAGCAGTAACGCCTCCAATAGAGATAGAGGCAGGTCCTGTAACAATTAAATCTCCGGGAATGACTTTGGCCTTCTTAAACTTAAACTCATAGTGAGGATGTTCTTTCAGATCACAAGTAGTATAAGATCCCCGAAATATGTTGATTGTATTGTCAGGAAACTTTTTTATAGTTTGTCCATGCAAATAACCTTCCCCCTCTTTAGCGAAAATATCTTTTATATATCCCTTCTTAGTTTCGTAATTATAGTTTATTGTCTTTGCTTCAAAAGTCTGACTTCCCTCTTTAAAGACAGGAGTACCTACAAGTTCACCTGTAGAATCAGGAACACCAGCTGCATAAGCGATCTTTGTTCTAAAATCTACAATTATATAGTCTGCATTAAGAACAATATCTTCATATTCTATCTTTGCATTCTTGTATAGGTATAGTTTTTGCTCAGCGTAGTCAAAGCGATTGGTGTCTTCAGCATAGTAGTGGATCTTAGTATCGAGACCAAACTGGTTTGCTGATTGCATCTGCAAAGAATCCTGAGCAGTAGAATCATTAGTCTGCTTATAATTGCCTGTAGCATAAAGGGAATCAGGAAGTAACATATTGTTACTTACGGAGTCTGTGGGGACTATTTGTATAGAATCCTGTTTAAAGTCTAGAGTGTTCTGCGATTTTAAATACTTACTTGTAACAAGTAAGAATAGGATAATAAACAGCGGCAAACCCAGGGAAAATCCCTTGAAATTTAGTATCTTAGATAACAACTTTAACAAAGCCTTTATTTAGTTTTACAAATATTACTTAATGTATGATTAACAACAATTTTTATTTTTGTGCAAATATAATTCCAAAACTTAATTCAAACCAATAATTTTAAACAGGTGAGACAAAATAAAATACATTTTTGCTTTAGCCTTATATTTAGCTTGATTATTATTAGTCTCCAAGCTCAGGATAACAACAATAAAAGTACTACAAAAATTGATTGTGTTGTTATTGATGCCGGGCATGGAGGAAAAGACCCAGGGGCATTGGGTAAATATAGTCGTGAGAAGAATATAGCTTTAGCAATAGCACTAAAGACGGGGGAATACATTGAAAAAAATCTTCCAGATGTAAAGGTAGTTTATACAAGAAAGAAAGACAAGCTTATCCCTCTTTATCAAAGAGCAAAGATTGCAAATGATGCAAAGGCAAAGTTCTTTATCTCTATTCATTGCAATTCTACAACATCCCCTCAGGCCTATGGTACAGAAACCTTTGTGATGGGGCTTCATAAGAATCAGGCAAATCTGGAGGTTGCAAAAAAGGAAAACTCTGCCATCCTCAATGAGTCTAATATGGAAGCCTATGATGGCTTTGATCCAAATTCTCCCGATTCATATATAATATTCAGTTTATTTCAAAATGAATTTATGGATAGTAGTCTGAGTTTAGCAGATAAGATACAAAGAGAATTTAAAACTAAAGCAGGTAGAAGAAACAGGGGTGTAAAACAAGCAGGATTTCTTGTTCTTCATCAAACAGTGATGCCTGGTGTTCTCGTTGAAGCAGGATTCTTAAGTAACCCTAAGGAAGAAAAGTTCTTAAACTCAAAAAGAGGACAAGCGTTAATAGCTTCAGGAATCTACAGGGCATTTAAGCAATACAAACAAGAACTTGAAAAGAAAATAGATGCAATAGAAGATGCAAGTAAGGGTTCTGAAGTTGTTTCTAATAATAAGTCGATATTATACAGAGTTCAGTTTCTTACGCGAAAGAAAGAAATACCAACAAGTTCATCTAAATTCAAAAAGCTAAAGTCGGTATGGAGTTATAAGCAAGGTAAAGTATATAAATATACAGCTGGAAAATTCCAGTCTTTTACATCTGCCGACAAATACAAAGCTGAGCTACAAAAGAAAGGATATAAAGATGCTTTTGTTGCAGCATTCAAAGAAGGAAAAAGAATTCCTATAGAAGAGGCAAAGACCCAAACAGAGAATTAGTTATAAGGTTTCATTAATCCTCAATTAATAAAAAACTTAAACCATTTTGTAATGAGAAAGTTTAAAGTATCTAATCAGGTTATTGTAGGCGTTCTATTTATCTTAGCCTTAGCTATATTTATTTGGGGGTTTAATTTCCTCAAAGGGCAAGAAGTATTGAGGACACAAAAACTTGTATATGCCAGATACAATAAGGTCAATGGGCTTATTGCTTCAAATCCTATATATATAAATGGATTGCAAGTTGGGCAGATTAGATCAGTCTATTTTGACAAGAACTATTCCGGAAGTATAATTGTAGAGTTGTTAATACAGAACAAATTTCCGATTCCAAAGAATTCAACAGCAGAAATATATTCAACAGATCTGTTGGGATCTAAAGCAATACAGATCCTTTTGGGAGACAGTCATGATCATATCTCCAATGGAGATACATTAGCATCTAATATAGAGAGAGGTCTATTTGATGAGTTTAGTATACAGGTTCTTCCTTTAAAAGAGAAAGCAGAAGCCCTGATGACTTCCTTAGATTCTATGGTGTATATATTTCAATCTATACTGAATGATACCGTTCAAGATAATATCAGATCGAGTTTTGGATCAGTGAGTAATACTTTGAAATCTCTTGAAAAGACTTCAAAAGATATAAGTGAAGTTGTAAATACAGAGAAACATCACTTCTCTAATATCGTACAGAATGTAGAGTCATTAACAAGTACATTCAAGAATAACGAAGAGAAGATATCTAATATCATCGACAACCTTGACAAGATAAGTGATACTGTTGCAAACTCTAATTTGTCAGGTTCATTAACTGATGTAAGAAAGTCATTGAAGGATCTATCCCATATACTCAACACTGTAAACAAGGGCGAAGGCACTCTTGGACAGTTGGTTGATAATGATTCATTGTATATTGAGATGCAAAAATCTCTTGAGAGTCTCAAGTTATTAATAGAAGATATCAAGAAGAATCCAAAGAAATATTTGAAGTTTTCAGTTTTCTAAACTTATTCTTGTGGAATAAGTTTATTAGTCTCTGAAGGCTTAGTTGAAGGGATTTCCTCTTCTTTGATATCTTTTGAAAGTACAGGAGCAGGTATATCTTTAGGATCTATAAAGATATCCTGCTTATTTTTTGGCCTCATATATCCGAACCATTTAAAACCTACAAGTACTAAATCCGCAGGACTTAACTCAGTAGGAGGATACATTGTTCCATCAGGTTTATTCAGATAGCTAATAGATTTAAGTTGATTGTTATTCAATATAATCAACATATTGGAGGAAGCTGTTTTATTGATACCAAAGAGTTGTTTGTCTTCATTTCTGGCAAAGAATATCGTTTGAGAGTTGCCAAAGACCTTTATCTTACGGAGGTCATTCTTATGGAAATATCCTATCATCAACCTACCTGTCACCTGATTAAAGTTGTCCAGACTATCTCTGGAACTCATAAAAGGAGAATTATACATTACAAGAGTATCCAATTCATTATTGGCCATAGTTATTCTAATACTGTCAGGGCTCGTCATTTGGTTTTTACCAGTCCACATTATAGGAGCCTTATAAAGCATAATAGTTGAATCTTTATAGGAATATACCAATGAATCACATTGCCCTTGGAAATCGTTTCTAAAGAAACGTACATCATTATAAGCAAGCATTTTCTTTACTTTTCTGGTAGCTGTATCATACCGAAGTCTTAATGTGTCAGCATGAAGATATAGTGTATCACCTTTGTCAACGGCAATAGCAACAGCACTATCAGTAGCATAGGCAAAGCCTTTATTCTTGAGGTAATTTACATAATCACCCATAACAGTAAGGTCATGAGCAGTATCCTTAAGGATTGCATTTTTATATATATCACCAATTCCCAATGACTTATTGTATACAATACTATCCCCATAAATCTGATTATCCTTATTGATGACAACAGCATCTTCGCCTAATCTTGATTCATCTGTTATCGTATTATACCAGCCCTCTTTAGCGAAGATATAATCTTCTTTACCTACAATGGTTGTAGGTCCGGCAAAAGTCACAATTTCAGTTTGCGTATTATAGATCAGAGTGTCAGAGGTCATCGTATATTTAGGGTTGACTAATAAGACACTATCCTTGAAATAGAATGTTTTGATCTTGGTATTATAATCACCCATTATAGATGTCAAAGTATTCTGTTTGTTGATGATCTTACCATGATCAGGATATGAAGCAACAGAATTGTTCCTGTTATATATAAGATAATTGGTGGTAAGTATTGTTGTAGGGTCAATTAATCTGACATCACCATAAACATGAGCCAAACGAGTATTCCCATTATAGAACAATGAATCCCCATATAAATTTACAGTATCACTAACTTTAATCCTCACATTTCCATAAGAAGTTAAGTCCTGAGTTTTGCTATTTAGGAAAGCACTATCACTATAGAATAATGTACTATCATGCTTAGCCACAACATTTCCAAGGAATCGTTGTACATTTTTTCCTAATTTGATATTATTATTCCATTTATCGGCATGTATCAAATTCACCTTTGATTTTTGCTTTTGGCCAAAAGCTGACGGAGAGAGTAAAAGGATAAAGAAAAGGGTTAATATCTTATATTGAGCTTTTATAGTCATAGGTTAAATTCATTAATATTATTGCGTAGCTAAAATATAAACTATTCAAATTCTTTGCCACAAAAATAAGAAACCCTTTTATCATTGAATAATTATAATATGATAGAAGAAAATAAATCTTCACTAAAGAACCCTTGTATAAACAACATGCCTATATTATATTGTCATTAAATCAAGCTTACTAATATTTTCATAAATAACATATCATTAACAAGCTTATATAAAAGTTGATTGGGCTAGAGAAAGTTTTTTTTTAAATTTGCTTGCTTGTCAAATTATTGATGATATGGGGAAATGTCAGATTATTAAATATTTGATAATACAATTTAGTAATTAATATATATTCAAACATACTGTTATTGTCATGAAAAAAGGATTATTGAGCCTTGCTATAATAGCATTAATGGTATTAGGATTTGGAAACCATTCGAAAGCATGTACCAACTTCCTAGTTACCAAAGGAGCATCTACGGATGGTTCTTCTATCGTATCTTATGCTGCTGATGCACACGTTATTTATGGTGAACTTTACCACTGGCCTGCTGCTGATTATAAAGCAGGAGAGATGCTTCCTGTTTATGAATGGGACACAGGTAAATATCTTGGTGAAATTGATCAGGTAGCTCATACTTACAATGTAATAGGTAATATGAACGAACACCAATTAGTAATAGGAGAAACTACTTATGGTGGACGTAAAGAACTTAAAGATGCTAATGGAGTTATCGATTATGGTAGCCTTATATACATTACTCTTCAGCGTTCAAAAAATGCTCGTGAAGCTGTAAAAACAATGGGTGAGCTTGTTGCTAAGTATGGATATGCTAGTTCTGGTGAGTCTTTTTCTATTGGTGATCCTAACGAAATCTGGATACTAGAGCTTATAGGTAAAGGGAAATTTGGTAAAGGTGCTGTATGGGTTGCGAGAAGAATCCCTGATGGTTATGTTTCTGGTCATGCTAATCAAGCAAGAATTACTACATTCCCATTGAATGATCCTGAAAATTGTATCTACTCTCCTGATGTAATTACTTTTGCTCGTGAACGTGGATGGTATAAAGGAAAAGATAAAGATTTTAGTTTCTCTGATGTATATGCTCCTGTAGATTTTGGTGGTGCTCGTTTCTGTGATGCTCGTGTTTGGACTATGTTCAACAAAGTGAAAAAAGGAATGGATAAGTATTGGGAGTATGCTAAAGGTAATATCAAGCATGATAAGAAATTCTTATTCAATGGTAAGAAGAACCCTAACAAATATGCTTCTAATCGTATGCCTTTATGGATAAAACCTGATCAGAAAGTAAGTGCACAAGATATTATGGCTTATATGAGAGATCATTTTGAAGGTACAGAACTTGATATGTCTAAAGATGTTGGTGCTGGTGCTTGGGGTAACCCTTACCGTTGGAGACCAATGACATGGGAACATAACGGGCAGAAGTATTGTAATGAAAGAACTACTGCTACACAACAAACAGGTTTCTCTTTTGTAGCTCAGTGTAGAGCTTGGTTACCACGTGAAATTGGTGGACTTTTCTGGTTTGGTGTTGATGATGCTTCAAGTACAGTTTACACTCCTATGTATACTTCTATGACTAAAGTTCCTGAAACATGGGCTGTTGGTAATGGTGCTATTATGGATTGGTCTAATAACTCTGCTTTCTGGATATTCTCTCAGGTAACTAACCTTGCATATACTCGTTATAGCTATATTCACCCTGAAGTAGAAAAAGAACAGCAAAGATTAGAAAATAAGTTTAAGGCTTATACTCCTGCTGTTGATGCTGCTGCCCAAGAACTATACAAAACAAGCCCTGAACTTGCTGTTGAGTATCTTACCGATTATTCTTGCAATATGGGTAATATGGTTGTTGCTGATTGGAAAAAACTTTATGAAGAACTATTTATGAAGTACCATGATGGTAACATCAGAACTCGTGTTCCTGGACAAAAAACTCCTAAGGTTGTTCAACCTGGATATGATGAAAAATGGAAGAAGAATGTTGTTGAAGATCATGGCGATCTAATCAAAGTGCCTGCAAGCAGCCACTAATACAATAATCTAACTTAAGATATACTAAAGACCTATGCAGAGCTTGCCTCTACATGGGTCTTTTTTTTACAAAGACTCAAGCCTACTCACGAAACCTAATATTTATATACATTTCAAGTGGATATCTATACTAAATGCAAAAATATATATAGCTATATTGCGAATATATATAGATATACATGGGCAATATATATCTATATATTCTGAAAAATATATCTATATAAAATGCTTGAGTATATACATATATTCTTGCGTTGAGACTATATATATTTTTGTATTGAGACTATAGGCTAAATGTCATTTAATATGCCACAATTAAACAAACAGATCTTTATAAGCCAATTCTTTTGTATAAAAAAACAAAGGAAATATTTAACTTTGTCAGAAAGCGAATAACTAAATAGCTAATTCTTTACTTAGAATTAAATATTTTAGCATAAGAGCCCAATTACAATAATTAACTTTGTACGAATTTGTACAGTGGTGTATTAGAATAAAACATGTCTTTCTTATAAATTGACACGCTATTTATAGAATACTCAGATTTATAGCTATTTAACTTGATGGCATGCTTTTCGTTTATTAATATATCATATCAATACTTGTTTTTATGAGAAGGAACTACCAATTAGCAAAAAAGATAAGATTTTTTGTGTCAGCATTATGTCTGAGCACACTTGCTTTAAATGTATTTGCCCAAGAAAATAATGACACTACTAATGTCCAAGCTCCATGGAGTCTTGAGGACTGTATTAAGTATGCGTTTGAAAATAATATCACAATCAAGCAAGCTTACCTTAATGTAGAGTCTTCTAAGAAAGATCTTTTACAATCTAAATTAGATTTGCTGCCAAGCTTGAATGGTAGTGTATCTCATACTTTTGGTTGGGGACAGGTCCCAAATAATCAAACAAATAGGTATATGATATCTTCTTCAAATCGGGATATGTTTAGCATATCTTCAAATCTGGATCTATTCAAGAGCTTCCAGAATATTAATACAATAAAGCAAAATAAAGCAAAACTTAAATCTGCAGAATATAATGCACAGACTATGGAGAATAGTATTGCTCTGCAATTGGCTTCTGCATATTTACAAATATTGTATGATAAAGCTCTTGTAGACAATTCCATGAATCAGGTGGAAATATCCAAAGCTCAGGTAGAAAGAACCCAAAAGCTTGTTGAAGCTGGAACTAAAGCTAGAGGAGATCTTTTAAATGTTCAGTCTCAACTTGCAAGTGAAGAATCTAAGTTAACAATGAATCAAAATCAATTGACTCTATCCAGATTAACTTTACAACAAATTCTAGATTTAGATCCTAGTGATAACTTTAATATTGTTGAACCTGATGTTGATTATACTATTAGTAATGAGTTACTGACTTCTCCATATGATATATATAAAACTGCTGTAGCTACAATGCCTGAGATACAAAAGGCTAAATATGACTTGGAAGACTCTAAGAGAGGTGTTTCAATAATAAAAGGTGGACTTTATCCAACATTAAAAGCTTCTGGGGGTTGGGGTACTAACTATGCTACCTATGAAAATGAAGACTCAAAACCTTTTCACTTACAGTTTAATAATAATCAACAAGAATATATCACCTTCACTTTAAGCATTCCTGTATTCAATGGATATATGGCGAGAACCAGAGTACAACAAGCCAAATTACAGTATATAAGTTCAAGATATGATCTACAAACAGCTGAGTTAAAGCTCAGAAAGGATATTGAACAGGCGTATACAGATGCTATTGCTGCTTATAAGAATTATGATGCAAGTAAGAAGGCTGTTGAGTATGCCGCTGAGAACTTTAAGTATAATGAACAGAAGTTTGATGTGGGTTTGGTTAGTGCATATGATTATAACTATTCAAAGACTCAGTATGCAAACGCAGAATCCGACCTTATATCAGCAAAATATACTTTTGTATTCAAATTAAAGGTTCTTGATTTCTATTTAGGGAAGCCATTAACATTGACTCAAGAAGAAGGAGAAACAAACGAAAACGAATAATTTCAAAATATAAGATCTCAATTTGAATTAGGGCTATCCCATATGGGGTGGCCCTTTTCTATGAAAAAGACTACCCTTAAGATAAGAGTAGTCTTTATATTTTGTAGTTATAATACTTTATAACTTTATAACTTTCTTGGTAATTTTATTATTACCAGCAACTATCTGATAGAAGTAAACACCAGATTTAAGGTCAGCAGTACTTATTCTTACAGTTTGCTCACCTTCTTTAGGGCTTTGATTATATATTTCAGATACTCTCTGTCCATTAATATCAAATATTGATATTGACACACTCTCTTTTGTAGAATATCTTAATGTAACATAATCCTGAACAGGGTTAGGATAAAGGCTTAAGTTGATATTATCAATCTTATCAACAGAAACAGCACTTGCATCAGGATTAATTCCAAAGAATTCAAGGATCGTTCTAAGAACATTTTCCATTGCTTTAACATCTTTGCCAACTACTTCTCCTAATTCAAAACAAGTACCTACTGTTTTATATGTATCATTGCTAAACGACACACCACAAATATATTCAGGACTTTTATTTTTGAATATCCCCTTTGCTCCATTGATAGGAGTAACTCTATCTATATATTTATTTATTCCTTTATATTCAAGTTCTAATCCTTCTGTAATTGTCCCATCAAGACCTAAAATAGTCTTTAGATTCCCTGTACCATCACTAACTGATTGTATATTAAACATTTTCTTGAACTTAGACTGAGTACCATAGCACCATGCATCACCACCTTCATAATAGACATTGCCCCCATTATTCAAATAGTTCTCCATACGAGTAGATGAAGTAGATGTAAGGTTCTTACTATTAGGGCTCATCCCTTCAAAGATCCAAATTGATTTAAACTTATCTATATTATCAGGAAGCTCTTGACTATCTACTCTTTCATAAGACAAGTTTATGCTTTTAAATACCTCTTCTATTGTATCAGGAGAATTCTTATTCTTTGAAGTACTCACCATCAAAACAGAAGTTCTTCCTATAACAAATGATACTTTATCTTTTACCATCAAGCCTTTATCATCACTTAACTCAACATCGATATTGGCAAGAAAACCTTCAGGAGTATTTTCTAATGTAGTAAATTCAATCTCTGCGTCAATATTATCACTAGCAATAAGCTTATCTATTGTAATTGTATTGTTAGTAAGAACAACATTCTTTGATCTTGGAATAAACCTTAATTTAAGCTTGTTTACATCAGCATCACCTGTATTTGATAACTTTAGAATAAGCTTACCTTTATCCTTTGGATTGATAATCTTATCTCCAAAAGAAGTATTATATTCAGAGACAAACACATTAGCATTATATGCTTTGAAACTCACACTTTTATTCCATATACGACTGCCAGACTTACATGTTATTTTGAATCTTATATTCTCTTTATTTGGTACATCACCTTTAATTTTAATAGAGAAAGCATTCTCAATAGTCTTCTTATTTTTAGAAGCAATATCACCTAAGTCATGTGTACTTTTGATAATTTCAACATACTTACTAAGGCTAGAGATTTCGGCTGTTACTTTAGATGCATCTTTACCACCAACATTATCAGCAACAAAATTCAGACTTATAACTTCTCCATATTCAAGAGTATTATTATTATTCTCTTTACTGTCATTAATTGTAATATCAACACAGTTTACAAATGGGTCATTAGGATTAGTAACTGGAATTTCAGAAATTAAAGTTGCATAGTTAAATCCTGTTATCGTTCTATTCACATTACCATTTGTAAAAGGATGCTCAATAGAGACTTCCCCATTACTATTAGTAAATCCTGTTACAGCAGTTCCATTTTGTTCAAGAGAAACTAAAAGCCCTTCTATAGGCTTGTCTTCATGAGTTACTACATCAGTATAAGTAGCAGAAGCTATAAGTATATCTGAAGAAGTAGTAATTCGTTTAGGAGTTGCCGTTCTTACCTGAAGAGAAGGATCTCCAAAAATAGTCCATGTCTGTATTGTCTCAAGATCACTAGTAGTATTTGATTCAGTATACATTAATACTAAAGCATTAAAAGCTAAAGAACCAAAAGTTGTTCTACTTTCGGAGATATTCAAGCCAGAACCTGGATTCTCATCATAATTATAACCACCAATAAGCATATCATTGAAGTAATCTTGCCCACGCATTGGAGGATCCCATGGTTGGTTAATGGTAGATCCTAGGAAAGCAATTGCACCTCCTTTATCTTTCTTAACCATTGCTTCTGCTAAACAGTCTCTATTAACATCAAATTTGCCATTTACACATGCTACAGAAACAACAAAAGGATACTTATCATCATTAGTTAAGCTTATTACACTAGAAGTACTAAAACCTGTTGTCATAAATGAAAATGCAGAACCATGGCCAGCATATTCTAAAAAGCCAGCACCACTGTTTATAGCATCTGAAACATCACCAGATGTCGCATTTTCTGTTTGATATAACTTTGTACGTCGTGTATATGTGAATGTGCTTAATTTATTTTTCCATATGACATCCATATGACGAATATCAGATTCTCTATCATCACCAGAACTTCCGCCTCCTTCATCTGAAGCAATTCCTATAAAATGAGAGAAATGATCTCCTGAAGTACTTTTTTCATAGCTGATAGTCTTGTTTACTTGATTTGTTACATCTGAAGTATAATTAGCAGAGAAACGACCAATAATTAAATCTATATAATAATCATCCCCAGCAACACAACCAAGCATTGGATCCATTGGAGATACATCACCGCTAACTACATTATTATCAGATTTTATATCTTCATAATCACCAACAAGAAGAACATAAAGTAGGTCAGGATTCTTATCATAATTGTTTTTGATGGTCAGTTTGGCATTTGTGCCCTTTCCAACAATCTTTTTTTCAACTTTAAACCCTTTTTGTCTTTTCCATTCGATATACGGATCAATAGCTTCTTCATCTCTTGGAGTTGTAAGAACAAGGATATCACCAAACTCTTTAAGAACTACCTCGCCATCCTCACGGGTTACAAAGTCTCTTGCATTCAAGAAAACATTATTATAGATATCTACTTCTTCTCTTATACGAGTTCTTTCTTTAGACTCAAGCGTATTTATTGAAGGAGTATTATTCTCAACTAGTTCAATAGATATAGATGTATATACTCTTATAGTATTAGTTGCTGCATTATATTGATAAGGGTAAGTATAAACATTTATACCTCTTGCTGTTCTAAGAATAAAAGGTTCTGATGATTTTATGATATTAGCAGGATACCATTCATTAACTATAGATTCCTTTTTTATAGAATAAGGAACTTTATCAATATCCTGATCTCTGTATATTGTACCTCTTGAAGGCACTAAAGGATATTCAAGTTTGATATCTTCAAAGGTAGAGCCTGTAACTCTTACAGAATAGTTATTTCTATTGTCAATACGTAATGAAGCATGAACATATGGTAGTTCTGCCCATCCTTTTTTGTTTGTATTAACACCGCCTTTGAAATCTAATTGAGTATAATTTATCCCGTTTAAATTAATCGTAGAAACTGCCTGCTTGTCAAAGTTAAAATCTAAGGATATAGCATTTGACCTGCTTGTATAAGCAACATCCCATCCCTTTTCTGCAAAGGAAAAGAAGCCAGATGTTAGCATTATCAATAGTAAAAATATACGCTTCATATTAATATTTTTTTATAAGAAGAAATAGACTTTACGCCCTTTATCTGTTGTTTATTATATAGCTTTCATATTTATAAAAATAGTAATGAACTTCATTTATAGTGCTCCATAAGTACTTTACCCCAAGTATAATGTAAGAATAAATTCTTTTATATTGAATAAATATATTTCATGTAAAACATTATACAGCCCAACTTACTAAGCTACAAATAATACTATTGCACTTATTTAGCTCAAAAATAATAAAACTTATTATCTCTAAAAGACAAAATAGATTTATTAACAATCTTTCAGATCTCAATAATTACTCAATCAAAATAAAGATAAAGTTCTATAAACCTTTTCTTTTTTGAATTTGTTTATCTTAAAACACTAATATAAAAGCATTTATTTAATATTCCTGTAATGAAACATAATCCTGCAAATAACACCCATATGATAAATGATCTATTGAGAATAAGATGGAGTCCCAGAGCCTTTGCAGATAAAAAGATTGATGATAGTATTATAAAAAGACTCTTCGAGGCTGCCAGATGGGCACCTTCTGCATTCAATGAACAGCCATGGAGGTACATCTTTGGAATTAAAGGCACAAAATCTTATGAAAAGATCAGAGAAGTTCTTATTGAATTCAATCAAATATGGACTGAAACAGCTCCTTTGTTAATTCTAAACATTACAAAACAGAACTTTACACTCAATAACCATCCTAATCATACATGTGAATATGACTTAGGTCAATCTGTAGCTAATATTTCTATAGAAGCTATAGAAAATGGGCTATATAGCCATCAAATGAGTGGTTTTGATAGTGATAAAGCTAAAGATATATTTGATATTCCTGATGGTTATCATGCTGTTTCTGTTATTGCAATAGGATATCTTGGTGATCCCGATTCATTACCTGAGAATATGCGTGAAATGGAAACGCGTGAAAGAGAAAGAAATGACTTCAACTCATTTGTATTTACTGAAGAGTTTGATAAAAAGTCTGATATATTTTAATTTTGAATAGATACATTATTTTGCTCTACTGTTTATTATAATAATGTACAAATCAAGAGGCTGTCTCTTCTTAATAGAGACAGCCTTCTTTTATGGGTTATAACTTATTTCAGGAAAATACTTCTGTATTTGCTAGTCTTCCATAAGCTGATAAGCTCTTTAAAGTCTTTGTACTCGTGGGGCTGAATATATTTATGTTTGATATTCAGTTTACGAGTTACTAACACCTTACCTTTTTTCTGCGCTATTTGTATATGAATATCACCAATAGAATTGCTTATCTTCATTTCTATAGGATTCATAAGCTTTTTCTTATCTCCTTTTATTTTGATTTCAAACTTATAATCTTCATTGTAAGTCTGATTCAATATCACAGGATATTCAACTTTAGAAACTAAAGCAGGAAGGTGACTATGTTCTATACCTTGATTAACAACAGGAAGATTAAATTGTATTATACCTCCATCAAGATAATTAAAAGAAGATGAGCTTTCAGAGCATTTAATCTTCAATAAAGACTCATCTGTATTATTTCTTTTAATGTCTTCACTATCTACCTTTGCATTTTTGATAAAGAAAGGTTTATGATTAGATCTGAAATAATCAAGATAAGGATTAGAGGATTGATTTAGACTAAGGTCTATTTCCCCATTAATATTATACCTATTATCTACACTATTAATTATCAACGAAGATCTGACTTTCACCAAAGGATCATTCTTGTTTATATCAGAGAAGACAAACCTTTCAAGCTTCGGCATTACTTTGAACACCTTATAATCTTCAAGCAGATATTTGTCATTAGTAGAATTGAGATGATCTGTAGATAGGATAAATACTCCTTCATCCCTTGCTGTTACCATTACATAGAATCCATTACTTTCATCGAAGTTACTCGCTTTCTCATCAAAAGCCGGATTAGGGATAGCATATACTACATCTGCACTAATACCAGCTTCTTTATACATAGCAGTAAGAAGCAAAGCTTTCTCTAAAGGAGTACCTCCCGCAGATTGATATATATCAATTGGGTTTCTGTACTTATAACCTGTATATTCCATTGGAATAGGATAAGTTTTAACATCCTTTACTAAAATCTCCTGAATGCTTCTGATTTGCTCCATCAATGTCATTGAATGCATAGATTTAGGAGCAAGTTTATCTTTCAACTTCTTATCAAGCTCATAAGTAAAGTTATCATTCATTGTCAATTCATTTGACAATGACAACAAGCTTTCTGAAGAATTAAAGATTACAGCAGGATAGAAAGTCTTTTGAAACTCGTTGGTATAAGGCAATGGAGAAAGGCCATTAAGATTCCAAACATACATATCATAAGCCTTTGTAGGCTGATAACTTGCTGAATAACGAAGGTTAAGTGTTTTATGATTGAAAGAATGCCCATGAGGAAGCTTTACAATAATATCCATCTTCTTTACAGGCACTCTTTCCCCAAGTTGAATATATTCTTGTAATGCGTTATAGTATCCTTTATTTGAATGAATGGTATAGTCAAAGTATATGGTTGCACCAATTTCAAGACCTGTATGTGTTATAACAACTTCTCTTAAGTCATTATATGCAGGAGCATCTTTTGCGAACTTTGGTAATACTTCATTTACCGCATTCTTTGGCAACATCACCTTCTTACCATCTTTCATGATGGTATATGCTTCATTGATAGTGAAGCTCTGGAAATTTGGATTATAGATAACAAAAGTCTCTCCATAAAGAGAATGAAAAGCATAATGCGTATTTAACTTAATTTCTTTATGACAACTATAATCAACACTGCCATCATTATTCCATTTATACTCTTTCTTTATGTAATTAAACTCTGCATCATACTTAGGGAGATCCTGAGCTGATAATGATAATACAGAAGCTATAAGTATACAGATGGTATATAATATTTTATTCATTATGATCAATTTTGCTTGAGTTAAAATACTTATCTCTTTATAGTTATTGGCTTACTATATGCTTTCTGAGCATCAACAACATCTTTGAAACTTGGGTAATCAGAACTTTCATATACTCGTTTTCCAAGTTTGATATGTTGAGAGAGACTTACTGTCTGATCTTGAATCTTAAGTTCTGAAGAATAAGAATTCAATTTATTACCAGTTGACTCAGGACGTTTACTGATTATCTTCTTACCAAAAGGCAAAGTGATAGTCTCACTTATATTAACCAATCTCGAGCATCTATCTTTAAATGCATATTTCTTTTCTTTTTCTCTGGTAGAAATATAAAGATGAGTCATTACTCTTTTCATAAAGTTGTTACAACTTACAGGAGTAAAGATGATCTCATCATCAGTAACAAGAGCGTAATCAGGAATCTCATATGAAATAGTAAGGATCATAGCTTCTTCCTGATGATTATATGGGTTTTTGTTATATTCAACACCTGTAATAATCGCTTGAGGAGCAATATTCAAGATATATTTCTCTATTGTAGGTCTCCAGTTTTGAATGAAGTTTTTCACAAAGCTTCTACGTATAGCAGCATCAGATTGTCCTTCTGCATTTATAATCATACGCCCTTTGTATGTACCATCTTTTGATATCTCTGATTGCCCTTGAATATTAAAGAGATGATTTTCAGGGTTGGAAATAGGTGTAATCATCAGATCAGCACCATTTGGCAGCCCCATCAGGTAGTTCTGTTGTTGCTCTGCACTTGACCAAAGTTCTCTTACAAAAGGAACCCATGTAGGATCAAGAAGCTCATATTTACCATTTCTCCTTTTTACTACAGTGACAGAGTGATTGAATTGATCAGCAGGAATATCCTCAATTCTTGACCCGGCCATGGTCATTGCAGGATAAGACTCAAATCCAACAGCTCTAAGCATAGCTACCAGCATTCCTGCTTTATCTTTACATACTCCACAACGGTCAGTAAAAGTCATATCCCCTGTATGAAGAGTATAACCTTCACCTTCACCCATAGAGATACCTGAATATCTAATCTCATCAGCAACCCAATGTGTAAGACGAGCGATAGTATCTTGTTCTGACTTTGCTCCAACAAGTATTTCTTTTATCTTTTTATCTATCTCAGAAGTAGAATTAAAACTTCCATAATCTTCATTTACACCATAAAACCATAATGATTTTGCTTCCCAATCAGGGCTTGTAGATAAAAGAACCTTAGGGGCAATATCAGAAAGATCGACCATATGATTTTCTCTTTGAATTGGTAATAAATTCTTCATCGAGAAAGAATACTCCTTTGTAGAATCGTCTTCTTTTAAGTCAATATCTGCCTCTCCATGAAAAACCTTATACTGCATCTTCTTTTCCTTTGGAAATCTAACAGCGTATACTTTCTCCATGATAGGATAGGCAGCATAAAAAGGAACAATATCATAGAAATGTCCTCTCATTGGAGGAATATACTGCTCGTCATCAGATTGTAAAAGAGCATATGTGTAACCCTTACGATACATAGAAATATAAATAGCATCACCTACTTCAAGATGTCCTATGTTGACCATCTTTTCTCTTGCCCCCCAATAGATCATTCTTGCAGGTGCAGGATAATCATACACATTCTTACTAATATCCACATCTTCTACAGTACCATTATTTCTGTAGATCTTAACTTCTTTTATCTTTACTAATGCCGACAAAGGTTCATAAGAGAATTTAACTATCCTTTTATCTAAAGCTCCTTTATCACTTAATATCTTTATAAGTTGCTTGTTGTTGACGTGACTTAAGCCTGTAGGCTCCATATTGACTTGGGTACTATCAAATATGGCTACATAATTAGCTCCAGGAAAATCTTTTGATGTGCCTGCTTCTTTTATTAGAGTAGTATAATCAGCTCTAAGCTGTATGCTAAAAGCGATTAACAAACTTAAAAGAGTAAAAAATCTTTTGCTCATAAGCTTTTATCTTATTGGTATATAATATCTATAAACTGAGGCAAAGCTAGCAATAATGAGAGTAATATAAAGATGATATAATTCAAAATTGACAACTCTCCCTGATAAATCAAGGGAGATTCTTAGCCTTATAACCACACTCAGAACAGATTTGTGATATGTATTTTGCTTATATCCTCACTATTTCGGAATATAGTAGCCCAGACCTTCTTTTATGATTGTGCCCTTTTGAGATTCTACTTTTTGAAAGTCTTTCAAAAGTCCGACTATAATCAAAATATAAAATCATACTTCACCTTTTCATATCAAACTACTTTAAAATAAAAACACTCGTTTTTTCTTCATTTCATGCAACCATTAACCTAAAGATCAAAAGCCTAAAATCTGCTTTCCC
>JBGRPZ010000033.1:0-39465 GCA_041725915.1 Hyphomicrobiales bacterium
ATAATCGATTATAAATCTGGCCAAATTATTTATGTTAATAAATGTTAAAAGCCTTAAAAAAATTTACAATCTCTTATCCTATAAGCCTTACAAAGCTTGTTGCTTTGGCTTTCCTAAGAAAAATGTTAAAAACTGAATATTTATGCAATAGCAAGCATTATTTCACTTCCACCTAAGACAAACAAGTATTTAAAGCAATAACATATCATACAAACATAATACATTAGTTAATAAAGTTATTTAAAGCAATAAATTAACATAAAGTCTAAGAAAAAGAGCAATAGCTGCAAGTTTGTATATAACATCAACATATTCCAAAGTAAAATACTTTAACCATAAAATCACAATAGTACTTTTATGGTTTTCTTATGTTATATTAATATAAAAATAACGCCCTCCCCTTCTATACACCTATATTCTATTGGATTTCTTCAGTTTATTTTAACTACCTTTATCTTCAGACTTATTAGACCATGTAAATAAACAATATTAAACATATCACACAAAATATCGGGGATTCACCTATTTAATAAAACAGGAGCTTCTCTATTTATCATCAATATCCCTATGAGAAAAGAAATAAATAGTTTAACCAATGCAGTACTGATCGCAGGAGGATTATGGTTATTAAATGTTTTAAATCTGAATTATAATGAATGGTATATAAGTCTTCTATCATATATAATCCTTACTCTTGTGTCATTCAATATTCTTCGCTCTATATACAAGCTGATTATTGCATATCGAAACAGGAGCAATCAAGGTCAATAACATCTTATGATCAAAATTCAAGTTATAAAAAACCCGAAAAGCATCTTCGTTCTTTTCGGGGAGTATTGCAATTAAACCTTATTTATTCTTGAGAAGGTTGGGCTTATGCACTTATTACTAATTCCTCCATACATTCCTTTATCAATTCATTATAGAGTAAGATATAATCGGGATTGCCCTTACTCCCTTTTATACTATTCTTAAGTTTTTTGGTCATAATAACTAATAGAGTGCTTATTGAATAATAAGGGAAAATAAAACATGTAATAACTTCCATCGCTAATGATTCGACAATATACCATGGTGAATCTTTTGCTAATAAGATCTTTTCATCATGCTTCTGCTTATAAATAAGCTGAGCAATTAAGAGCAGTACTAAAAAGCGAATTCTGGCTTCAGAATCATCTGATTTGAGATAAGATTCTAAAAGCAGATTATTGACAATAAATAATGTAGCTTCACCACCATTATGAATAAAGGCTTTTGTATTTAAAATAAGGGTGCTTTCATCTTCCTCTATTTCTTCGCTACCTATTTTTATAGATTGAATACAGTCAGTTAAAGATCCTTTCAAATTTTTAAGATCCTTAATCTCTTCTTTTGACTGTAATTTATCTTCCCATCCTATATCAGCCAACTGGCTTGCTAATAAAGCAGTACATTTCACTTTAAGGTTTACTGTAGAAAACGGAATCTTATATATCTCTCCTTTCCGAATAACTCCAATAACATCAGCAATCAACTTGGGTAATCCTTCTGTTGGCAATTTGGAATATACCTGTAGACGCTCCTGTTCAGTCATATTCAAGAGATAGGGATCCAGATAAGAACTATTTTCATATTTGTCATTAAACAGGTCTATAGTCACCCTTAATGCCTCAAACTGACAAGTATCATTTACCTCAACATCCAACAAAGATTTCAGAACAGAGACAGGTTCTCCAATCAAGTATGCAGACCAAAAGAAAAAAAGATGATCTATAGGCAATAGATCTATTCCCATTTCATCTTCCAACAAATAGTCAATGATATAATAAGTATAGTGAGCTCTGCCATTAGCAAAGTGAATAAGATAAGCATATCGCAAAGCATCTTCTTTCGATAATTCAATATCCAGAATATCAGTAATTGAATATTCTATCTCATTTAGCCCAAATTGAGAGAATAAGTTATAAGTCAACAAATAGCATAAGAAATTATCATCATAATCCTGACTATCAACTCTCGATGAAATCATATTATCTTTTATCTCATCAAATATATCCGGAGTCCAATAGCTATTATCTTGTGAAACAGCAGCCAGTAAAGCATAATCTAACCTTCCTTTATAGAATCTTTTACTAACTTCTGATGAAAAGTCTTTTTTGATCAAACTCACAATCTTAAACTCATAAGAATCCTGCTCTATAGCAATAAAGGCATGCTTTTTGGCCTCTTTTCTTTTATATGTTTTCAGGAAAACTAGAGCTAGCATATAATGAGCCATAGGATAATGCTCCCCCTCAGAATCAAAAAGACACTTATTTAATGATTCTATTGCTTTTTCATAATCGCCTAACTTATAATACGCAAGCCCTTTATTATTTGATGCACCTGGATATTTTCCTTCTGGGCTATCTCCCTCTGCCTTACTTAAACTTAATATTGCTTTCGCATAATCACCTAACTCATAATACGCACCCCCTTTATTATGTGAAGCAGATGGATATTTTCCTTCTGGGCTATCTTCTTCTGCCTTACTATAACTTGATATCGCTTTAGAATGCTCGCCTAACTTATCATACGCAACCCCTTTATTATTTGATGCAAATGGACATTTTCCTTCTGGGCTATCTTCTTCTGCCTTACTAAAACTTGATATCGCTTTCACATAATCGCCTAACTTATCATACGCAACCCCTTTACCAAGTGAAGCAAGTGGATTATCCTGTTCCATTTTCTCCAAAAGCCCTAAAGTTTCTTTTAATAAGTCCTGTTGTTCAGGAGCTAAGTTTTTATCAATACTCATATCTAAAATTTAATATTAAAAAAAGGATAGCACTACAAAACCACTATACCCTAAGTACCATAACTATTACACAACATAAAGATATACAAATAACACAAAAAGAGCCGCAACTAAGCTGCGGCTCCACACAATTATATACCAAAATCAAACATATGAATTACTCATTCATATAAGCTACTTTTCCTTTATCAATCCAAGAGCAGAGCCAATCTTGTCTGCCCATACATAATCGATATCAGAAGAATATTGCCAGTTCATCATTCCACCCATCTTCTTAGCCTTTTGGAGAGGTTTGATAATCTTATTGACAATATCATCAACTGGAATATAACCAGATCCAGCGTCTCTTTGTGTTACAGGCAAACCAACAAGAAGTTTCTCCCATGAGAGATTTGGAAGCTTACAGTATTCCAGATAAGACTTTACAATCGTATCAGGGCTTCCACTCCATGGAGGGTTATTATAGAATTGAACATTCAACCAATCAATATCTTTTCCAGCCTGTTTCATTACCTGAATATATCCATCCATTCCACTACCCTTCTCAAGGTATGGAGGCTGAGGGGCATGAGTCAGGAAATAAGTAGTATTAGGAAGATGTTTTCTCAGAGCCTTAGTAAGGTTTACAAGGAAAGCAACACCATCGTATCCGGCATTTCCCTGAAAGGCAGCAGTATCCTCCCAATCAATATCAATACCATTCAGTTTATTGTCCTTTACAAACTTTGCCAAATTCACAGCAAGTTCATTCTCTTTACCTGCTATTTGTTTATAAACAGCAGAGCCCATACTAGCACCACCAAAAGATATCAACACCTTCTTTCCTTTACTTTGAAGTGTTTTTATAGCTTTCTTCACATTATCAGTCAATTGCCCAGGCGTTCCACTCGCAATAGCACCATCGAGTTTAGGTGTAGTAGGATTTGATTCATCCACGAGGATAAAAGCAAGATTTACATGAGTATATGGAAGTTCGGCTATATGCTCTAGTGGAAGTCCTGAGGCATTATAATATGTCAATAATATAGGATTTTTCATAGCAAGTTCATTTTATAGGGTTACCTATTTTGTTTAAACACAAATTTATAGCTGTAAATCTTTATATGTATAAGTATAAACTACAGTTTATCAGGAGTAGGTAAAAGCCACTTATAAACCAATAAAGCACAAGTACAAAAGGTCAAGAATAAACTACCATCTATTTGTAGATAAATAATACAACCACATAGGGAAATACCTACAGATATTAAAAACAAGAGGTTTCAACGATAATAAACCACAAATCTTTATCCAAATTTAGAATCGAATTAAACATTAACTCTTAGAACTTAAATCTTATTTATGGAGATAAAAAATTACACTTTAAGTATCGTTGACAACGATTCTTTATTTGGAGATCTTTTAAAATCCTACTTCAATAATCAAACTGATATTTTCACTTGTCATTCATATCATAATGAAGATAAGTTTATTGACGATTTGAGGAGTGGAAAAGAAAAACCTGATGTCGTAATTCTTGAAATGAAATTAAACAACTATCTTATTGAGAAAATGATGGAATTACTTAACTCTGAATTCCCTAATATCAGAGTCATTGTGTTAACATCTTATTATAAAAGAGTATTTATTGGTTCAATATTTAGGATGGGCGTAAAAGCATTTATTCCAAAATCCGTATATCCTTCAGAATTGAAAGATATCATTCTTGAAGTAAAAAAGAATGGATGCTTTATCTATCCCAAGCAATTACAAATATTGAAAGATCAAATATCTATAAAAGCACCCAAACCAATATTCAACGAGACAGACAAACTGACAAGCAGAGAAATTGAGGTCCTTGATCTTATTTGCCAACAGAAAACAACCAATGATATCGCAGAAAAGCTATTTATCACCAAAAGAACAGTCGAAGGACATAGGAGCAACTTATTGCTTAAGACAAGAACCAAGAATACCGTTGGACTTGTAATCTGGGCAATGCAGAATAAGATAGTCAATTTAGATAGCTATATGGTCTGCTTATAAACCTCAACCCTTTCCTTTGAATTATCCTTTCCTGAAATTTCCACAGTATTCACAAAACAGTAATAAACAACCAGTTTTTAACATGGCATGCATAATAAATTTGTATCAACAGGAGAAGGGACTCCCTATAAAAACAACCCTAGGTGTATTCTGAAAAACCTTAAAAGAGTAAGAAAAATGTAACTGTAAATTAAAATGACAAACATTAAATTAAATTTCATCAACGAGTCTAATGACCAGAATAATTCAGAAGTTGTTATTTTTCAGAAGAACGTAGCTACTAGTTTTGATGAGCTAGCAGTAGCATGGAAAGTAATAAGAAACTGTGCAACAGGTTGGCATCATAAATTTGAATTTCCAATGATAATGGAGATAAGTGCAGCAGATTCTGATGGTAATGAAATTATTCAGCCATTGAAGGCTACCAATGGGCAGATGTTCCACGTCTTTAGAGATTCTTCAGGTGATCAATTGAGTTTCTTTGGTCCTGGAGCAAGCCGTAAGGAAGTACAGCTAAGAAATGACTTAGTAAAAGGAGCTATTACAGCAAACATCTTTAAAGATGGCAAGTTGTTAGCAACAAAAACAGGTATTGCCCCTGCACAGAAAGCCGTTTTTGAATTTAAACCTACATTATGGATAGGTGTTGTTTCACAAATTGAAGAAGGTGATGTAATGAATTCAGCGATTATCTCTGATATCAATACAGAGCTAAGTCTTCTTGGTGTTGCTTCAGCAGATATTATAATGACAGGTGGAGGTAATGGCCCAAATGCATCTCAATTCCAATTTAGCTTAGAAAACATTAAGTATTTATAGTTGATGCTTAAGATGTTTTAAGCATTCTTGCCCTTTTTATATTCAAAAAACAAATGAGTTCTAACTTATTTTGACAATTTATAGAATGCTGTAAAGCTCTAATTCTAACCTATCATTAATAAAGTTTCTTTTATTAATTATAATCTGAAATTCATAATAAAACACTAAGTAAAAGGCTGCCTATAAAGCTATATTATATAAATTATTTTCTATAAGAAAATAGTCTTTCCCATTCCAGCACAATGTAGTTTTTAGGTAGTCTTTACTTATTACAGATTGATAAACGTAGGATCTACACAACTTTTATAAGGATAGGTTTATTAGAACTGATTATCATTCCTTTGATAACTTTTTATTCATGGAGTAATACATAAAGTATTCTATAAGAATAGTATTAAAGACCTCTACTTAATAATAATAAACTCCTCAGCCATGAATAAAGCAATATATAAAATATGGGAATCTGATGACAAGAAGATCAGATTCAAATTTAAGATCAACATCATACAAGAGCTAGATATCGAAGAAGCAGTATGTTCATATGAATATTTTATTTCTCCCTCCGAAAAGCCCATCACCTTTGGTGATTTCCTGATAGACAATAAACACCCTTTAATATTAGATGAGTGTATAGAGGATTTTATAATAAAAGGATATATAAAAGTTGAATATAACAAACAACAACCCAAAAGTCATTTTATCATTTTAGGTGATATCTCTTATGGTCTGGAACACGAATTAAAAGCTTTTAAAGGAACAATGGTTTATATAAATGTTCCTACAGATACCGACACTATAGTTCCTGATGATGATTATGATATCATTGATGATGACAACCCAGATGTACCAGATGCTTTTGTTCCTGAAACGGAAACAGACCAACATATAGTAATCTATGATCTATATAATAATGTATTTCCTTTTATAAGTATCTACAATGATACAATGACTGAAAAAGAAGAGATCTCATTTTCTTTTATCGAATACAATCCCGTAGCATTCAGCCCTCCATCCAACACCTTCATATCTGACTTGATACAATATAAAGAAAGTGGGAACTATGAAGCTATCACTGACTTAGCAAAGGAATATATAAACAATGAGTTCCCTAAATATAAATTTATAGACAGCAGGAAATATCTGGACACTTATACAAGTAACTTTTTATCAATACTTGAAGAGTTAAGATTCAATTTTGGATATCAGGATATTATTCAGAATTGTTGTCATTTTTCTTCATTGACAATTGAAGAGTTATATCAGTACCTGAAGAGCCCATTATATCTTGAGCAAAAAGAAGAAGTCTGGAACTCTTATATTGCTTCAGTAATTGTTGGTAGCCAAACCAACAATACAATTAGTTTTCTTACAGAAACATTGAAAGCATGTAATTTGATAGAAAAACTACTATTCAACTTAAATGAAGATACAGACGAACTACCATTCTCTACTGATATCATCAACGATCTTATTTCTGCCAGAGTCGTACTTCCCAATGCCTTGTTTCCTATAAAACAATCCGGCACATCTCCATCACAAGACAAAGATAGTATCTGCCTATGGATAGGAGAACTACAAGTTATCAAACAAAAGCTAATTGGCTATGAGATTGGCGAAATTGCCAATATTATATCAATAATGCCACATGAAGAAAGGACACAGAAGAAGAAAAAGCGCAATAAGACAAAAGAGCTACTAATTACAGAAGTCGAAGAAGTCCACTCTTTGGAGAAAGAAAACAACTATAATCAGGATGAATTATTGAAAGAGGCCATAAACAAACTGCTTCATACAAAAAGAACATATAATTATAACAACTTCAAAACAACATATGGCCCACCAACAAATCTAACTCTGGATGGTAATTATACAATTGATCAGGAAGTCCTGTCTCCTGATGGCTTTAATTCTTCAGATTTTGCCAAAAAGTTAATAGAAAACCTGAAGTCTGAAATATCTAAAGTAATAAATAACAAAAGAAGTGTTCTTCAACAGAATGAATATGAAGAATTGCAAAAGAGCTCAATTGATAATACTCAATCTTCAGATATATTAAATGGTATATATCATTGGCTGAACAAAACATATAATGCCAAACTGGTGAAATACGGTGAAAGGTTAATGCTAAAGATAAAGATTGATAACCCTTCCAAGAACTTAAAAGAATATGAATGGAATTACGAAACTCAACTAGCTGATAAGCCCTTATCACCTGAGTCAAAATTCAATATCAAAAGCTTTGAAGATATTACTGTCGATAACTATAAAGAAATTTGCTCTTATTATAAGATTATTGACTTTGAACTACCTCCAAAGCAGAATAAAAACATCTCTATAGCTTTAGCAGACGATCAAAGTAGAGATATAGAAATCCCTGAAGGCTATCAAGCTATGAAAGCTGAAGTTACTGTTACCAAAATTAGTGATCAACAAGAAGTTTATATCGCTATAGGTAGTAAAAGCATAAAAGTCGATAGTTCTACATCTTTGCCTGTAGAAGTTGAACTTAACAAAGAAGATGAATCATTAGCAGTATCTCAGGTATGTTCCTCAATTATCTCATCCCCTCCTTCCTCTCTACAGACCGTACAAGTAAATATCAATATCGATTGTCAAATTACAGATAAAAGATTAGATGAATGGAAATGTAGCATGTATAAGCTGTTTCATAATGCCTATTCAAAGCAAAAAGAGCTGTATTTATCAGCCTATCAAGCTGAGGAAACAAATAACAACCAACATGAATTACTGATTCAAAAATCTCTGGTGTCTGAAGGGATTAATACCATCATTGAATCTGTTATTCCATATCATCCTGATGAAGCAGAAAAACTTAAAAGCTATTATGCAGAAAGCCTAATCAACCAAGCTTTAGAATGGAATGAGATGAATTATTATCTATATCATGCAAATTCAAAAATCAATATAGATTACGCTATATATGAACAAAAAAACTTGCTTGTCGACTTTATTCAAGCAGAAAGTGCTGATATAATAGTACCTGTACATCCAAACTATAATATTGTACTGCTCTATTTCTTACAATCTGGTGAAATATGGAAATATGATGAAAATACAACACCTGTCTTTCATGATCAGATAACTTTATGCTTCCATCTTGAAAAGCATTTTGTAAAAACAGAAGCTTCAACTATTGACACATGGAACTATTGTATCCCTACAAATCTGAAGATATTATCAGATGACAGCTCCAATTCTATCCTTTATCCATACAATAAATAAATATCAGAATATGAATCTTTATAATAATAGTATGCCTGTAGGCTCAGTAGTTGCTTTTGCAGGAAATATAGATGAGATGGAACCTGCACAGCCTTTCTACACTAACCCTACATGGTTTGGATGGCTGGTATGTGATGGTAGATCCCTAAGAATTGTTAAGTATCCCCATTTATTTGTTACAATAGGCTTCCTTTATGGTGGAGATAAAGAATCAGGTGAATTTAATTTACCTGATTACAGAGGAATGTTCCTTAGAGCAATAGGAAGTGATGAAGCAAGTACAGAAGATCGTAAAGCTGCTATCCATGGAGAAGAAAATGGTGTCGGCTCTACTCAAGATTGTGCATTACAAAGTCATAAGCATGAATATAATATGCCTGTTGGCGCTACCCCTGGAGAAGTGGGTAGTGCTTTTGCATCCATAGAACAAAATCTAACTTCTGAACCTAAACCCGCCTCTTCTCAAGAAGTAAAAATAAGTAATCAGGAAACCAGACCCCGCAATGTATTTGTGCACTATCTAATCAAAGCTTACTTAGATCCATATTATCCAACCTTTTATTAAAACTACTCTATATCATGGAATCTAATTTAACAGATATATGTCATCAAATTAGAATGAACATCAAAGATAAAGTCTTCGATAATACTTTTTCTAAGCATGACAAACCCAAAGCAAGTTGTATTCTACCAACAACAAACAGACCTGACTTTCTATTACAGTCATTATATTATTTTGAACGACAGGATTACACAAACAAAGAATTAATTATTGTATATGACTTTGATGATGATTTACCTTCTGGATTGCATCAAAGTGATAATATCATACTGATAAAAGCAGGGAAAGACAAGTCTATTGGAGCAAAACGTAATCTTGCCTGCAAAGTCGCCACTGGTGATATCATCGTTCAATGGGATGATGATGATTGGTATGCGGCAGATAGAATCAACAAACAACTTGAACCTATAATCAAGGGAGAATGTGATATCACTGCTTTCTACAATACACTCTTCTATGATTTGAATAAGCATGAGTTTTGGGAATGCACACCTAAGTTATTTGAAAAGATATGTGCAAAAGGCGTTCTGGGAGGAACATTAGCATTTCGCAGGAAAATCCTGTCAACAGGATTATCTTATCCAAACTCTTCTTTGAGAGAAGATGCTGATTTACTCATTGCTATGATCAATAAATCTTTTCGCTTACAGAAAATTGATGGTAGATCATCCTTTGTTTATATGAGGCATGATATGAATAGCTGGAAGTTTCAACTTGGTCAATTCTTTTCTGAAAATCAATGGAACAAAACAAAAGCCCCTTTTGAATTTTATACTGATGCCATATTCTATAATTATCTATCTAAGAATAAAACTTTACAAAGCAATACAGATACACCCAAAGTATCATGTATTATGCCAACTGCCAATCGTAAAGAGTTTGTGAAAAGATCTATCTGCTTCTTTGAAAACCAAAGCTATTTGAATAAAGAGCTTATCATTATTGATGATGGGAAAGACTCTACAAAAGATATTATCCCATGTCAGAATAAATCTATTCGATATATAAATCTACATAAAAGGCGAAATGTAGGAGAAAAGCGAAACTTTGCTTGTCAAAAAGCAACAGGAGATATAATTATACATTGGGATGATGATGATTACTATTCAAATAATTGGATTGATTTACAAGTAAGGCATCTATTAAAGTCTAATGCTGATATTACTGGTCTTTGTAGTTTATATTTCTTTGATGAAAAGAATAAAACAGCCTGGTTTTATGATTATGAAGATCATAAAAAGCCTTGGGTACACGGAGCTACATTTTGCTACACAAAAAGCTTTTGGGAACGTAATCCCTTTCCTAATATAGATATTGGTGAAGATGTCTTCTTTCTATGGAATAGCTGCCCAAAGAAGATATCTCCTCATAATTGCCTGAATGATTATCTCGGAATTATACATAGAAACAACACTTCACCTAAAAAGACTAATGACATTCGATGGACTAGCATAGATCCATCACAACTTATCAATGAAACAAAAGTGCAAATAGAGATATAGCAATTTGACCTTTATAAACTCTAATTATCCCATACTACAATCATACCTGCTTATTGCAAATAAGTGTTTTCATACTTCCCTCGCCCCTGCCAAACATATAATTTTGAATCTACAACAACAATAAGTACCTGAAAATCCCAATAAACTAAACCCTAAATAAACATTATTAATTCTAAACAACTAAAATTATTTCCTTATGTGTACAATTAAATTAAAAGATCTAAAACTTGGAGATATTGTATTCTCTTCTGCTAAAGGCGACACCTTAACTCATGCATTAATCAGCACAGGGCAATCCATTTTTGATCACTCTGAAGGTGATAGCAAATCTGTTCATGCTGCTATATATGCAGGTAATGGAAACGTGATTGAATCATCAGGTGACGGAATAGGATATAGTCCTCTGGATAGTAAACATACTTATTTAGCATATAGATTCAAAGAAGACGATGCTGATAATATATTAGCTGAAACAGCAGCAGATGTAGCTTATACTTACTATGAAGAATATCAAAAGAACAAGAAAGCTGGATCATATTCTATTTTGGATGCTATTCTTAGTCTCTTCAAAAAGAAAGATAAAACTATCGCTACTAAAGATGCTGAAGATAAAATTTGGGGTAATGAAGATGGTACTCTTAAGACGACTTTCTGCTCAAGCTTTGTCATAAGATGCTATGAAGCTGCTTCTATAGCTTGTTTAAGTGGACTAGAAGATGATAGTAAATTCTTAACAGGTATAAAAGCTGATTTCAAGAATACCAATCCAAAAACTCTTCAAGCTAAGTTAAGAAAAAGTGATGAGTGGCAATATAAAGGGAAAATTGATTTTAAATAAATCTATAATGCAAACCACTTTCCTAAAGCTGAGCTACATCTAAGATGTAGCTCTTTTTATTATTAGGATCAATTGCTGACAAGATTCATATTTATTTCAGATTTCATTATTCAGTGCTTTCTGTTTAATTTTAACTTTCACAAAAGTATTATGGTTTTCAAACCTCTATATAAGTTTTAACTACCTTTATCTTATAATCACCATTAAGTTAGAAACAATGCTTACGAATAAGAATTCATCTATTAGCAAGACAGGAGTTTCTCTATTTGTTATTAATACTCTTGGTGCTATTAGTCTTTATATTATCCTTCATGAGTCAGGTCATCTTATTACTGCTCTTTTATTTGATGCAAATATATCATCCTACACTTTATATCTCTGGGATCCCCATGTATCATTCTATAAAATAGATATGAGTCCTTTGGAAATAGGTATAGTAGCTACATCAGGGGCTTTATTCCCTTATTTCATAGCTCTTATAAGTCTCTTTACAGTCCGAAGAAACATATACCTAAGTTATTATTCCAATATCCTTTATATTATATGTACTTTCTCTTTGTTATCTTATATCTTCCCCATGAACAATGGCGATACTAATAACCTTTTAACTACAGGAGTTTCTTTTGCTATTGTATCTATGATTGCTTCTATATTAATGATTGTATCCATATTTATTTTTATAAAATTAGGTAAGATAAACAGCTATCTGAAAAGTGTGAATCTAATATTAAATACAAGTAATAAAGATAACTCAGGGAAGCATCTAACAAAAAAGTATCTCCCCTCTTTGATATTTATCTTTTCCTTATTCATAAACTATAATAATATATCTGTAGATGTTAAAGGTTATGATCAGTTAAACTATAAAAAGCTAAATGGGGATTATGTCAACTACAATTTGGGAGATGTAAGCTTCAATGAAGAAGATACCATACTTATAAAGCTGCGGTTTGTAAAAGCAAAAGAACTTATATTAAAGCTAGTCAACAAGGCCAATAAAAGAGAATCTATGCTGATAAATGCGACAGGCTTTAGTGCTGATCCGGAAAAGAACATCTATTTATCCAAGAGGAATGGGCTACATACAATTGTCATATCTGCAAAAGATATACAGAGTGATATTTATACATATAAAAAAGCTACCCCATAAATGAGGTAGCCAAAATATACATACTAAGTATTGTAATCTATTCTTTAATAAACTTAGATACCTTCACATGGTTCTCTCTATTTATTGCTTTAAGCATATAAACACCATTCTTAAGATCTCTAATGTTTATAATCGAATTTCTATCATTCAATTCTCCTTGCATTACAAGCATACCAACACTATTTAGTATCTGATACTGGCTTCCTTCAGCTCCCATTACTGTAAGCTTCTGAGATGCAGGGTTTGGATAAACATCTAACTTACCCATTGTTATATTCTGTACACCATCTAGTTTCTTCAACTTCTGGTTATATGATGATACAACTTCTTTTGTTTCTTTATCCTGAACTATAACAAATAAGGTAGACTCTTCAAAAACATATTTCTCATCATAAGAGAAAGAAAATTCAGTAACATCATCTTTAGCTAACTTAGTTATATCAGTACCTTTATTAGAAGGCAACATCTTTCTCATAACATTAGGGAAAAGAGTTTCACCATTTGGAGATGGATCATTTGTTACATCTTCTACATGAATAAAGTGAGCAACTAAATCACGTCCTTTTAGATCAACCAAAGATTTCAGGTTCATTGTAACCTCATATTTACTATTCTTAAGGTTAGCATCACCAGAAAGATTAAACAGGTTAGCTTTAGCATGCTGAGCATCTATTATCTCCTGAGATACTGCTGCAGGACTAATCGCTTTATCACCACCATTCACAAAAACACAAGGAACACCTTGAACATTGTAATAATCCAATCTAGCTTTATTATCAACTTTATTGAAAAGATACATAGGATCTTGATTACCCGGATAAGCAGAATGATAAGTAATATGAGCTACTTTAGCATTGTTACCATTTTTTTCAAGAAGTTGTTCTAATGCAGGGTTCTGTTGCGCACAAGGACCACAAGCATAATTAGTAAAATGTTCTAAAGTTACCAGTTGATTAGTTGCACCTTCAACAACATTAACCATTATTGTAGCAACATTGTTAGTCTGGAATATATCTTCTCTATCATTAACTTTGTCAATCCATACTTTCAGTTTATTCTCTCCAAATGTAGCAATAGATATAGGTGCACTAACAAGAGTTGCAGTTTGATCCATCTTTATATCAAGATTCTCAAAAGTAAGTTCTTCTGTATATTCATCATCATTGATAAGATATCTAAGTTTCAGTTTATTTATAGTCTCTGCACCTTTATTTGAACATGTTATTGTTACAGGGAACTTACTTGTAGTAGTAACATACTTATGAGCTTCTAACTTAGTGATACCACCATCAATCAAAAGAGGTTGATAAACCTTAATATTGTCAATATAAAGGATCTTAGCATCATCAGATTTATGTCTAAAAGCAATCCTAAGCGATCTGTCAGCAATACCCATAGCAGAAAGATCAACAAAATGATAAGTCTTTGTTTCTTTTTCAGCATTCACAGTCTTGATAAGAGTAACTTCAGAAAGATCATTTTCTGAGTTTACTAATAACACTTCATAATCTTCAGGAAGTAAAGCATCACTACTCCATGCTTCCCAACTCAAACAAGCACCTTTCTTAACAGAGATCTTTGGAGTTACTAACCAACGATTAGCAAAAGTAGGATTCTTGAAAGAAGAGGTAGAAGCAGCAACTTTATCTTCGCCTACAGTCTTTGCAACCCAAGCTTTATTGAAAGTATCATCATTAGGGACATTTGTTTTCTCACAAACAAGAGTCATATCATCAGGAATACCATTCTCAAAGTCTTCAGAGTAATAATCCTGAACTTCTTCAGCCAATTCAACAGTAAAGTTAGCTTTCAGTTTATCAGTAGCATTACCTCTAACATCAGTTAGACCAGTAATATCAATAATATATGCTCCATTTGTCAAGGCTTCAACATCAAGAATAACCATTGTACGATTAATTCTTTTTGCAGCTAATATTTTTCCATTGCCTTGCTCTAAAGTATAGTTCTTAATCTTTCTTGCAGAATCTTCGTCTACTTCTTCATTAAATGTAATACCTACTTTGAAGTCACTTAGACAAACAGCACTTACAATAGTAGGAGCATCATTATCAGTAAGGAAGTCAAAGTTTATAGTATACTTATCTGTCTTATTTTCTGCAAGATCTTCCACCTGATCAACAACAAGATTATAATTACCGTCTTGTAGACCTTCAATAGTAAGCTCAACTATTCTTGTATTAACTAATTTGGCTTTAGTAACAGTAGCAGTAGCAGGGCCATCCTGAATAGTATAGTTAGCGATTGTTTCAGCAGAAGTCTTATCTATAGCTTCACTAAAGTTAACAATCATCTTGTTGTTAGCAGTAAACTTAACACCATGAACTCTTGGAGCTATATTATCATCAAAAAGTCCAAGTTGTCCGTCAATACCTAAATTCTGTAGATATAAAGCTTTACTTCTGTTACCTTCTCTTTGTTCTTCCCAAGCTAATAGCCATTGGTTTTGATTAACAGTAGTAGCAGCATTACTCAAACGGCTATTATTAAGTGTTGAAATCATCTTGAATTTCTTTTCCCATGAGAATGTACCATCGATATTCAATTTATACACCTTCATAACAGTAGGGAAAGGGATTTCACTTCCATACTCACTTGCTACAATTAAAGTTTTATCAGCATTGGTAAATACATGATCTACCTGACAAGCAACTTTACCCATTGGGATAATCTCTTTACCATTCTCACCCCATTGCTCTTCGCCTGTTTCAGCATCAAATAGCTGAGCTTTGAAAGTCTGGCTTTCTTTGCCTTTATACTCTACCCATGAGAAAACAACCTTATCTTCATCCTTCATATAGCTACCTTGTATATCAGAATGCGTATTTCCTTGAATCATTGAAGGTCTTTTCACCCAATTTGTAGTACCATCACCTGATATATATCCACCAACAACATAAGAACTCAGACCCATAGTATAAGTAGAGACAACAACAATTCCGTCTTTTCCATCAGGTTCTACAATGATATCACTGTATGTTGAAGTTTTAATACCTTTTAGGACAGACTCTTTCACAATAGTCTTATCTGCTTTATATCTGATAGCTTTTACATCAAGCATAAAAGATCCTACAACAAGGAATTCATTATTAGATACAGGAATCAACTTAGATCTTGCTTCACATCCCAATTTTTCATCCCATAAAAGGTTTCCATCAGGGTCTACAGCCATAGCCATTCCTTTCACAGTGTTTGTTCCTTCTATTCTATCCCAAGCAACAACGACACTATTGTCTTCCAATACAGCAATTTCAGGAGAATACTTTTCATCTTTATTATCTCCAGAAAGATTTACACCACCAGCACCCCATAACATCTCTCCTTTTGAAGAAACTTTGTAAGCATGCATGGTCATGTATTCCATTCTTTCATCAGGGAAAGCAAGAATAACATTATCTTCTCTATCAACTCTTATATCCCAATCAGATAACCATGATTTTTGAGGGAAGTTACTAACAACCATACCGCCATGCTTCCACAATTCTTCACCAGAATGGCTTAAATGCTGTAAGAATACATTATAATTACCACCAACACTTCTCCACCATGCGATATAGTATGTACCATCAGAGGCTACTCTTACTTTTGGTAAAGCAGCACTAGCATCAGGGTATAAACATAAGTTTTCAGCAGGATCATTGCTCCACTGAGTAGGAACATATTCACCCGTAGTAAAACTCCATACAGGACAATCAGCAGCATCACCTGCATCATTGTAAGGTATCACCTGCCAGTAGTAAGTAGTGTTTTCAAGTAAGTTTGGTTCATAAACTCTTTCTTCTTTCAGGTCAATTTCGTTTGTAGGAGGATTTGTAACACCAAAAAGTATTTTATTTCCTTTTGCATAGTTTGGAAGATCCCATGAAAGTTTTGTAAATATTGGTAATTCTTGAGCTCCATTAGAAGGAACTGGATTTAAAGCAGCTTCAGGTGGTGTTGGTACTTCATAGTTTTTAGGAATTATAATATCATCTAGCATAATATTATATACTCCTTGAGCCTTTCCTACAAATTTGAATTGTACAAAGTCATTACTCACATAATCATTAAGTTTATATAGCTTAGGTTCAAGGCGACTATTATCAGAGCCATTAATACCTTTTTCAATAAGCGTCCATGTCTCTCCTTCATCAGAAGAAATGTATAAATCAACACATTCAGGATATATTTGTTGATTATGCTTAATCTTAAATGCAATAAAGTTGTCTCCGCCAACAGTATTCATTGCAACAGGAGAAGTAATTAGCTCTGCTTCGTCTCCTTCAGCAGCTTCACTAGCAGCATATATTAACAATCTTGATCCGTTGTGAGAACCAGCATTCCATTTCACAGCTCCTTTTGTGGCAGTAGACATCCAACCATTAGGAACTTTTAAATCTTCAAAGTCGTAGCAAACATATTCACCATCAGCATAGGCAATAGCCTTTACAGGAACATCTAAACTATTAGCATTTGTGTTAATTTGAATATTTGCTTCATAATAACCACTGGAAGAAGGGTCAAAATCAATCTTTATCTCTTTAGTTTCATTAGATGCTATAGTAATAGGAAGAGAAGATATTAAATTGAATGGAGTACCATCAATATTTGTAATTTCTTCAATCATCAAATCGCCAGCACCAATGTTTTGTATATTGATACCTTTTTCTATTTGAGTTTCACCAATCTTGAATATCTCAAAATCTACGTTTTCATCAATTAACTTAGCTAAAGGAGCCTCACTTATTGCTTTAATTTTAAAAGTAGATTCAAGTTTATTGGTTTCATCATTTCTATCAACCATTACAAATGGGATATCAATATCTCCAGATAGGTCGGCAGCAAAAGTAAGGTTGATATTAAATGCAGCAGGATTATGATATCCTTTTATTGTGCCATATTGGCCTGTTATAACAATCTTTTGACCTTCAACATTTGAGAAAATATAGCCTTCAAGATCTCCACCTGGAGGAGAACAGCTGTTTAAAGTTATTTTCTCAGGGAATGTAATTTCAATCTTTGATAGATTTTTATTCCATTCACCTGTAATTGTAATATCTACAGTTTCGCCTGGAGTATAATTATAGTCATTAGTAAAAGATCCTGTGACAGGGTCAGTATTTTGTGCTTTTATGCTAGAAGCACAAAATAATAATACTAAAGTTAAGTAGTAAATGTATTTCTTCTTCATAAGTCTCTCTTTAGTTTTTTATGTCGTATGTTATATATATAAATTATTGCCCCATTTTGCTACGCCAATTTAGGTATATTTATCATTGTAGAAAAAGTAATAGCATGATAACAGCTACCCTAGGGTAAATTATCATTTATAAATTGATACCTCAACCTTCACAAGGCATTTAAAGTCAAGATTAAAACTTTAACAAGAATAAGTGTAGGTCAACATCGGATTCTAACGATAGTTTCTTGCGGAGTCTGTTTCTTGCGGAGTCAATACTTCTAATTTCTTTAAATGTGATTGAGGATATCGCTTTATTGGATAGTCCTAATCTTATCAAGCCACATAATTTTTGTTCGTTTGATGTTAGATTTGGGTATACAGATAATAGTTTTTTGTAGAAGTTTGGGTGTACTTTTTCGAATGAGACTCTAAATTCTTCCCAACTATTCTGAGTTTTGAATCTTCGGAACTCGTTGAGTATTTCGTTGAGTTTTTCTCTCTTTTCTTTGTCTCTGGGTTTTATTTGTAATTGGAGTAATTTCAATTCTTTTTCGACTTTTGCAGCAAACTCATTGTTTTGGTTGGCCATTAATGTGTAAGTTACCAATTGTCTGTTCTTATAATCCAATTTGAGTCTCATTTCATCATCTTGGCGTTCTCTTATGGCCTGTTCCTGTATCTTTATTTGCTCACTTTGTTGTTTTAGTTTCTTGTTGTTTCGTTTGATTTGCTTTATTTTCTTGAGTAGGATGAGGATAAATATAAGAGCAATGATAAATATGCAGCTTATAGCGATGACCCATGTCAATTGCATCTTTATTGTCATCTGATTGATGCTTATTTGTTGCTTCAGCAGGAGATTTTCTTTTTGTTTTCTTTCAAAGTTTAAAGCATCCTGAAAGAGACCTAGTTTTTCGGTCATATCAATATTATGCAATGAATCAGATATAGATTTATATGCAAAGCTGTATTTCCATAAGTTGTTGATATCACTTCTTTCTTTATATAATTTGGCGGCATTCCAGTAAGTGAACTTGTTTATCTTAGGGTTTTTCACTTTTCGTGATAATTGTATAGCCTCTTCAATTTGTTGTAGAGCTTTATCAGTCTCCCCATTATTGATATAAGCATCAGATAAGATATTTTTTGTTCTTATGAGTTCCAAAGAATAATGATTGAGTTGTTGAATGTTGATTGCTTTCTTTAGATAAGAGATGGCTAACAAGTCTTCGTTTAGGTGGATATATATATTACCAATGTTTGTATATATAAAAGCCTGTGAGTATTTATCGCCTTGTTGATAAGCCACTTCAGAGGCTTTCAATGCGAGATCAAGAGCTTTTTGGAAGAGCTTTTGCTTTAGATATACACAAGATAGGTTGTTGTAGTTATTGAAAAGTTCTTCTTTATTATCCAATTCCAAGTTGATAGTAAGAGCCTGTTGGAATAATGAATCTGATTTGTTGTATTCTTCCTGTTCAAAATAGATATTACCTAAGTTATTAAGGCTTTTTGCTATTCCATCCTGATTGTTGGCTTCCTGAAATAGAGATAATGCTTTGAAATAATTGTCAATTGCGATGGTATTCATGCCCATCTCCTGATATGCGGCTCCATAAATGTTGTGCCAATAAGATTTTATTGGTAATAGTGTAGTATCCTTATTATTTATGCTGAAATACTGTTCCCATAATTGTAATATTTCGAGTGCTCCGGAGTAGTTTCCTTGTTTCAGGAAATCAATGTTAGCCCCCATTGACTCATAGAACAGGTTATCTATAGAAATGCTGTCTTTTGCTAGTTCAATAGCAATGTTATTCCATTTGATTGAGTCAATATCTGTATTTTCATTGATTTCACGTTGTACAATACGTTTTATATTGTCTTGTAAATCTCCTTCTGCCCAAACTCCTGATATAAATACGATACAAAGTATTAATATTATAGCTCCTTTAGTATGTTGCCTCATATGGCAAATTTAAATATTTCAGAGAAATTAGTTCAATAGAAAACTAATTGGATTTATTTGTTTAGCTGGTTGCTTGTTTTTTAATTACTTTTCGTTTGGATGCATTTCTTATCAGATGAAATATTGTAATAATAATGAAAGCGAAGAAACCACCCTCGAGAGAGCCAAGACTTCTTTCAGTTGCAAAGCCCGGATTGAAAGTATTTTCTTTGGCAAAGTATAAAGGCATTAATATCAGCGGTATCATCACGGCTGCTTGTAAGAAAATATAGTCTACTTTGCGGTTCATTGCAGCCAAGTATGTAAAAACCACTACCCCAATGACAACAAAAACATATGCAAGCCATTGATGAGGATATAAATGCAGTATTTGGACAAAACCAAGTCCTATTAAAGATCCCAGAACAACGCCACTGATTCGATGAAGGGCTCTTGAGCCACTTTTCTTTAGTTCAGGTTGAATCATCACTACCATTATTGCAATCATGGCTTGTAAACTTATATTCTGCCAACCTAGATAGTAATTTATAACTATGACTAAAGCAATCGTAATTATTACAACCCACGCTTTAATGAATGCATGTAAATCAAACTTTCTGAAATCTACCCAATCAACGTATGGGGGTTTTATCTGCTTACGTCTGTGAGGTAAGAATGCTTTATATCTGCCCAATCCAAACCTTATGAACTCTAAGAATAAGATAGAAGTAAATGCTCCTATTATTACATTGAATACCCATGAGTATCCGAGCTTTATTGCTGCGTCCGGAGTGTTTATTACATCGACTATAATCATAAATGCAGCAGTAAGACCGAAAAACAATGATCCGTATGAGTATACATCTTTCAAGAAGAAGTATAAGAATATGAAAGTTAGTATTACGCCAATGATAATAGTGATAGCGAGGTTAGCAGAGAGATAAGTTAATACGGCATACATTACAACAAAAGCCAAAGCAGAGCCTAAAGTTCTTTCAAGAGCTTTTATGTATAAGCTTTCTACAAAAAGTTGTAATAGTACTATTACTGTAACTACAGAAAAGAAGCTATAATCTAACTTGAGCAAGTATGTTATAATGATAGAGAATATAGTTGCGAGGCCAACTATAATACAGCGTAAATAGATCTTTAACATGGCAGCTTATAAGTTGTTATTATTATAGTTTTGAATTAGTTCTTATATAAAGTTAATATATTCAGAGGAGTATTTTCTATTTTATGGTGAAGTAGTTTGAAAACTATTTATGTTAAAAACGCATGTAGGCTTATTTTATGAGAGAGAAATTAAGTTTTAAGCTTTGAAAGCTATGATCAGACTGCATTGAGACAGGTTGCAGCTATGATCAGCTGCAACAAAAGGCATAGTTAAACGTTTTATTAAGTCTTACAACTTAGTTATATGGAATTAAATAGAATAAAAACTGTTGCTTTTGATGCAGATGATACATTATGGGCTAATGAGCATATATTCCAAGAAGCTCGAGAGAATAGTTATGCCCTTGTAAAAGATTTTGTCTCAAGGGAAGATTGGGCAAAAGCCACTTTCGATATGGAGATACATAATCTTTCATTATATGGTTATGGTGTAAAGTCATATGTTTTGTCATTAATAGAAGCTGCCTTAAAGATTTCAGGAGGCAAGATACCACAATACCTTATCGGCAAGATGTTAGAGATAGGCAAAGACATGTTGAACCATCCTGTAAAGCTATTGCCGGATGTTAAGGAGACTTTGGAAACCTTATCAGGCAATTATAAGCTGTTCATGATTACAAAAGGTGAATTGTTAGAGCAAGAAGGAAAGATCAAACGTTCGGGTGTTGCAGAATTGTTTTCAAATATTGAAATTGTATCGGAGAAGGATGAGAAGACCTATTCGAATTTGCTTGACAAGTATGCTATTCCTCGTAATGAGTTTATGATGGTGGGTAATTCTTTGAAATCGGATGTTTTGCCTGTATGTAAAATTGGTGGTCATGGTATTCATATACCTTATCATGTGACATGGGAATGGGAAGTTCCTAAAAACAGAGAAGAAGAAGTCTCATATATAGAACTTGAAAGAATTAATATGATTCCTGAACTACTTAAATAAGTAGTTCAGTGTTTATATTGTTATCGTTTTGTTGCGATAGAACCTTATCATTGGTAGAAATGCCAACCACATACAAGCAAACATAATAATCACAAGTATTCTTAGGTCGCCAGTATCAAATAAGCTAATCAGAAATCCTGTTAGTCCCCCTGCACTATATTCAATCACTCCGTTTAATGCATTAGCCGTCCCGCTGGCTTTGGGAAACTGTTGTAATGCACAACCTACGGCATTGCCAGATATAAAACCAAGGCAAGAAGCTACAATTAACATCATTATCAAGAATGTATATACATCAGGGCTGAAGAATTCGACAGTAATCCACATGATAGTTATCACAGTTAATAGAACAAACTGCCCTATCTTCAATAATTTTAGGGGGGAATGGTATTTTACTAAGTTAGAGTTAATGTAAGTAAACAAGATCATCAGTATTACATTAGCTCCAAAGAAGTATGGGAACTGAGACAATGGGATTTTATAATAATCAATGTATACAACGGAAGATCTTGTAATGAAAGCAAACATTCCTGCAAATGTTAATGACCCGGCAAGTATGCAAGAGAAGGCGAATTTGTTTTTTATAACAGTTCTGTAGTTCTTTAATGCAGTAAGTATTGATCCTTTACCTTTTTTTCTGTATAGATTGGACTCTTTTAGGAAGAAAGTAACCAATACCAATAGAACGATAGCATATAATCCTAAGAATATGAATATACTTTTCCATCCGAAGTGTATGAGCAGGAAAGTTCCGACGGCGGGAGCTATTAAAGGAGCAGCAAGCATAATAGTTCCTATAAGGGACATCATGCGTGCGACGGTTCTTCCTTCGTATTTGTCTCTGACAATGGCTCCAGTGAGTACGGTTGTAAATCCCCCTCCTATTGCCTGAATGAATCTGAAAGATAATACCATGTGAATGGAAGAAGAGAAAGCAATTATAAAGCTTGATATGGCAAGAATGCTTAGTCCGATATATGCCATTGGCTTACGTCCTACTCTATCGGACAAAGGTCCTCCTATAATTTGTCCGACGGCAAACCCAATGAGAAATATACTTACTGTAAGTTGTGTTGTATTGGGTGAAACATGAAAGAATTCTGCCATAATTGGAATTGCAGGCAGGTTAGTGTCTATTGCAAATGGTCCAATAGCTGTTATGCTTGCTAATAGGATTACTAATCCCGGTATTATTGTGTTTGTCCTTGTTTGATTCACTCTTCTTAGTTTTTATTGTAATGTTCGTTGTTGAATTGGTATCATTCACTCCTAAATTGAAGTCTTTCACACCGAATTGGCAATCATTCACACCAAATTTGTAATCATTCACACCAAATTTGTAATCATTCACACCTGAATTAGTTTCATTCACTCCTAAATTGAAGTCTTTCACTCCTAAATTGGCAATCATTCACACCTAAATTGAAGTCTTTCACACCTAAATTGGTTTCATTCACACCTGGATTGGCCTTCGGCCTAGCCCTTCAGGCATTTGCTTTCGCTACTAGGCCGGTGGCCTTGGTTGAATTGGCTTCTTAATTTAAAGATAAGCTAAAAGAAAGCTGTAATTGTATATAATTTTTTATAAACTTTGAAGACTCAATAATTATTATAGAAATATGAGAAAAGGAATATACGAACAGATCATAGAGGCAGTCCTTGCCGATTCGAATAAACCACTTACCGCAAATGAGATATGGGAAATTGCAGTAAAAAAGAAGTTGACTAAGGGTGTAAATCCAAAGGCGAAGACTCCCTGGAGCAGTCTTAGTGCGAAATTATCAATAGAGATTAATAAGGATAAGGGAGAAACTAAGCTTAGGAAGACTTCAGATTCGCCAGCGAAGTATTATATGATAAAACGAGGCAGTTCGAGTAAGTCAAAAGTAAAGTTTAAGCCCTCAACGATTAAGTCAGCAGATAAAATTACTCTTCCGAATATGACGACAGTGCGTAAGAGGTGGCATGAAAGAGAGTTGCATCACTTGTTAGTTACATTTGCTCATTATAATACACATTTCAAGGCTCACGTAAAGACGATTATGCATGAAGCATCGCGTAAGGAGATGAAGGGATCAAATGAGTGGTTGCATCCTGACTTGGTAGGTGTTTATTTTCCGTTTATGGATTATGAAAAAGAGGTTGTGGAAGTTCAACGAGAGCTAAGAGTTAGTTCGATAAAGCTATTTTCATTTGAGATGAAGAAAGATATTAGCATAAGTACACTACGCCAATATTATTTTCAGGCGGTTTCTAACTCAAGTTGGGCAAATGAGGGTTATTTGGTTACTTATACTATTGATGATGATCCTTTATTGATGGATGAGATCAGGCGACTTAATAATGCGTTTGGTATTGGTGTTATTAAGTTAGATGCATGTAATATATTGAATAGTCAGATATTGTTTCCGGCAAAGATCAATAATGAGATTGATTGGAATACGGTGAATAGGATGGCCGATGTGAATAAGGACTTTTCGCAGTTCATAAAGGATATATCAGAAGATATCAAGATTGGTAAAGTCAAGAGTAAATATGATAGGTTGATGAGCCCAGAAGAGATAGAAGCCTTTTCGAAAGAGAAAGGTATCATTAAATAGTATTTTTGGATACAGATTATTCTTATTCAACAGTAAGCTACTTGTATGTGAGTGTATGAGTAGCTTATTGTTTTGGTTGAAATCGGGATGAATGTATATAAAAAAAGGAGTTATCCAAAGCTTGGACAACTCCCGAGGCCATAATAGAGTTTGGCTGTTTTGAGTATATCATTATAGTAATGGGAAAATCCCATTTTATATTTACATCAAAATCAATTACTATAAAGAAGCAACGCCAAGTTCTCGAAAAATCTTACGACATGTTTATAGTTTAACATTTTTTATATGAGATAGTCAACAGACTGACATGATGTAGCTGTTGCTATAGTTCATATGCAAGGAGAATCAAGAATAGATATAAATTATATAGGGGAAAGGCAATAATTGTGAATTATTTGTTACCAATAAACATCTCGGCTTTAAAGAAGTTAATGTCAATGCAATAGTTGAAATACTTTTGAAGTAGTTCAAGGCTTGGAGGGGCGCATTGAATGCCGTTTTTCATCATAATTCTATATGTATAAGAAGAATCAACATAGGTTTGTTGTTCTTTGAGGAATCCATCAGGTCTAAGCTTTAGTAATTCGATAGAAGGTGAAGAATAAGGTTTATCATTAGCAGTACGCAACTCATTATTCATCAGTTTTTGTTTATAGATATCAGGGTCGACAAGGTCGATGCTAAGGCCAAGGTTTTTCAGGGCTTCCATAAGTTCGTTGAACCTAATAACCACAGGATTTTTAAGGTGATAAGTACCATAAATATGGTTATGTCGTAAAGTCAGCATTACTATAGCTCGACTTACATAGTCGACGGGAGTAATATCATAGAATATATTAGCATTAGCAGCAGTAGCGGTTTCCAGAACAGTACGCATCATATCATAATATATACCAGAAACAGTAGTAGCTCCCAAAGGATATGCGCCAGATTGAGAGTCACCATAAATATCACCCGGTCTTACGATATTCCACTTCAAGCCTTTAGATCCGGCTGCTCTTACGAGTATTTCAGATTCAAATTTTGATTGTTGGTATCCCAGATTAGTAAAAGACTGTCCCACATCCATATCAGCTTCAGTCAGTGGTTTGTTAAGTACATGAGTAGCGTTTCCGAATGCGCTATAACTGGAGACATACATTAAGTATTCTTGCTTTGTATCAAGTGCAAACTGAATCATGTTGCTTGTACCAATGACATTGACACCGGCAACATCTTCATAAACACCATGAAGAGAAACTTTAGCAGCACAGTGAATAGAGAGATCTATATGTCTGGTAAGTTCTTTATAGTCTTGATCAGAAAGGCCAAGTTTAGGTTTGCTTACATCACCATAAGTAATAATAATTCTATTTTCAGATGCTTTGAGGAAGTCATAATCCATTTTGTATACCTGCAATATGTGTTTTATTCGTTCCAGTCCATCGAGTTTTTCGTTTTTTCTGAGTAAGCAATATATTTTGCTGCTGGACTCTTTCAATAGAGAGAATAATATATGACCACCGAGCACGCCAGTAGCCCCAGTCAGCAATATGTTAGCAGTAGCTAGAGGAGCAGAGAGTTGTTTAGGGTGTTCGGTGTGTCTTCTCCATCTATAGCCTTTGAACCAATAAGGATTATCTTCTTTTTTCTTATTGTTGGTAATCATAAAGTCATCTTTACCTGTTTTGATGGCTTCAGTTAGTTGAATAATTGTAGGGTCGGCATAAATCCATTCGGTTTTGACTTTGTTTGGGAATCTTTCCTGTAGGATATTATAGAATTGCAGCGCCATAAGAGAATCCATACCGAATTCACTGAGGTGCATATTTTCATCAACATTGTCATGGATATAATGATTTACGTTGTGAAGTATTTTAACAAGCTCATGTTCTATATTATCGCCTTCAAAGTGCTTCATTTCAGGCTTAGCCATAAATTCCATGTCTCTGTTCTTCATGATAAGCTCAGCAAGCACAGTTCTTTTGACCTTTTGGAGGTTAGTTTTAGGTAGTTCAGTAGCAAAATGGATATTCTGGACTTTAAGACGAGTAGTAAGTTCTTTATTTCTTGTTTTAATTTCTTTACGAATAAGAGCTTTAGCCTGTTCAACAGAAATCTCATCAAGGTTATCCTTAAGCACAATAGCAATCCATGTTTCATCACCAGAACCATCTTTAGCCTTAACGCCGAGCACGGCAGACTCCTGTGTATGCGGAAGGTTTATAAAATACTTTTCCACTTCAATAGGAGATGTTTTCTTTCCTGTAGGGGAAACGATCAGTTCTTTAATTCTTCCCGTGATAAACAGATTGCCTTTTTTATCGAACCTGCCTACATCACCAGTTTTGAAGAAGCCATCCTGAAAGACATCATCGGTAGCTTTCTTGTTTCTAAAGTAATCTCTCATTATGACATTCCCTTTAGCGGCAATCTCACCATCACCATTTTCATCAATGTTGAATAACTTCACCTCAACACGAGGAATATGTTTACCCACAGCACCGGGGATACGAGAATTATTATCAGCATAGGTAATAGGCCCTGTAGTTTCGGAAAGTCCGTATCCAATATGTATCTTGAGGCCACAAGACTCATAGAATTGCATCAAGAAAGGATCAAGCGGAGCACCCCCGCAAGTAATATTTCTCATTCTGCCACCAAAGGCGTTGTAAACTCTTTTGAAGATGGTACGACCGACAATAGATATGCCCAGTTTAGAATGCAGCCAATAGGAGAATCTGAGTAGATGGCAAGTTCTTTTAAGAGCAGAGGGGCTCATTTCGGACATTCGTACTTTCATTTTCACATACATTGCCTCGAGAAGTCTTGGGGTAGTAATTAGAGATCTTGGTTTCTTCTCTTGGAAAGCTCTTATTATATTTTCAAGGTTTAGTTCGTCGAGTTGAATCAAAGTAAATTCAGAATACAGAGATAATAATACATTAGAGACAAGGGGGTATATATGAAAATAAGGGAGGACAGAGAATAAAGGACTAGTATCTTTATAATGAGCAAGGAGAAGTTCGTTTGTAGCTTGAGATATCAAAGATTTATGTTCTAATTGCACCACTTTGACATTGCCAGTAGTGCCAGAAGTAAGGACAAGAACAGCAATGTCTTCATCACCATCATTAATGTTAGGAGAATGTATATATGAAGGTCTGCCGGGGTTGTCTATAAACTGGAAAGTTTCGCAAATCTTGATTAGAGCAACTTCATTGGGGAAGTGAGATGAGAATTTATCATGAAGATCACAAGTTGTAATAACAGCACTAAGGTCAGTGAGTCTTATTTGGTACATATTTTCTTCGGCGGTAACCATAGAGCTAAGGAGTACGGCCGTTCCCTTAGCTTTCCATATTGCGAGAGCAGCGATAATCCATTCAGGCGAAGCATCAATAAATATACCTACCCTATAACCCGGATTCATTCCATTACTTTTCAAGAAAGCGGACAGAGTATCTACCTTTTGTATAATCTCTTTTACTTTATAAGATTTCCATTGTCCATCTTCCAATCTTTCAATTAATACTTTATTGATGTTCTGTATTAATTTTTCGCGCAGTATGCTATATATTGACTTTCTCATAGTTTTGAATGCATTATTACTTGAGCTTTTTGTTGATCTTCAGTAAACCTATTCTTCTTAAAGAGGAATAAAAAGCAAAAGGGAATAATCTATCTAACCAAACAAATGTTCTTAGTCGTTTTGGATAAATCAATTCGCGGGATTTCTTTTGAATAGACCTTATAATTACACTTGCGGCTTCTTCCTTAGATATTGGCCTAACGAACTTTCGCACTCTGGGATACCAATTCAGGTCAGTATCATTATGCTTAATGTAATCTGTTTTTACCTGTCCAAAACAAATAAGAGAACTAGTTATATTATGTTTACGATACTCTTCCCGTATTCCGTAGCTTAGTCCTTTGATAGCAAATCTTGCAGACATATATCCCATCATGTAAGGAAAGGGAAAGTGTGAAGGAGGAGCAGTAATAAAAATCAGGTGTCCCCTTTTCTCTTTGACAAAATAAGGGAGGAAAGCCCATGATATGGTCATTCCAGAGACAAACGGGACATTTACAGGGGCGTTTAACTCTTCCAGAGTCATTTCGTGGAAGCGTTTAAAGGTTCCAGTACCAGCATTATTCACCAAAATATCAGGCACACCATGATCATGAACGATTTTATTGACAACTTCTACGATTTGAACTTGAATATTTAAGTCGCACTTATAGTAGAATGCATTTTCTGTGCCAAGGAAATCACAAATGCTTTTGAGTTTGTCAACATTTCTGGCCAATAATATGACTTTATGGTCTTCATCAACAAGCTGAATAGCTAATGCCTTCCCTATTCCAGAAGAAGCCCCAGTTATAACTACGGTATTACTTTTCTTCTGTAGATTCTTTTTTCTCATTGCTATCAGGCTTAAAAAGATGTCTGAAGTAATTATTCAATAGTCTTTCATTTGGGTCGAACTTCTCTCTATATTTCCAGAAAGTATTAATACGATCGCCTAAAGCCTTCCATACCTGATCGCGGGTTAGATGTTTTGATTGGTTGAACATAGGGATTCCATTATGCTCATCACAGAACTTGTTGTAAGCAATAAGGAATTCATCCCATAGCTTATCACCAGTATCCACAGGGTCAGCAGTCATGACAGAGCCGTTATAAGAATAAGAGAAAAGCGGACTTTGGTCAAAGTCAATCTTATATCCAACATTCAGCACATTGGTTCTATATCCAGTTTCGTTATAGAAATCTTTACAGAAGCGGAAGTATGCACGAAGTGTCTCGGGGTAATCTTCCTGAGGGAAAGCCCAGATGCTGAAAGTATACTTGCTTATATTCTTCTTTTCGGGGTATCGTATAATCTGATCGGCAGCGACAGTTTTTGATGATCGGATAAGCTTGACAAGTAGGAAGGCAATGACTTTGTTCAGGCAATCTATGAGTTTGTATCTAAGTTTTATGAAAGGGACAAACCTTGTCATTACATATCCCCATCCGGGAGCAAGTTTTTTCCAGACAAAATTTCTGAGTCTCCATACATGACTGTTTCTGCCAAAGACAAAAGACTTATTGCTATACTCTCTAAACTCAATAACTATCTTATTGGAGAAGGGAAATAGATAAAACATCAATGATTCTCTGGCATTACATAAATCAGGATGCGCAAGTACGAATTCTTCAAGGCTGTAAGATTTGTGCCATACTTTCAGTGGTTTTATTGATTTGACTCTAAAGGTGATCTCATAAACAACACCCATAAGGCCATAGCTAGATCGAACCACTTGCATCAATTCTTTTTCATCCTTTGTAATTTCAATGACTTCACCTTTACCATTAACCATCTTCAATGATTCAACATAAGATGCCATTTGTCCATATTCACCAGCAAATGAAGCATCTTTAGTTCCACATGTAGCCGCACTACCCATTGATATGTTACCGATCTCTACATTCACATAGAATTGCAGATTATATCTTTTGAGTTCTTGGGCAACATCAACGAATAAGCATCCAGCTTCGACAGTGACAAGGTTTTCTTTGATTTCAATGATTCTATTCATATTTCTCATATCCATCAATGTGCCACCATCAGTAACAGTACATTTAGTGGTAGAGTGTCTTGATCCGCTAGCGCGAATAGGAGAAGGATAAGTTTCCTGATCGTTTATAATTCGAATAATTTCTTCTACATTTCTGGGCTTAGCAACTATAGCAGGAAGTAAATCTATACTTTCTTCCCAGTTAAAGGCTCTGGGGGTGGAGTTCATAATAGTTCGTATTAGATAGAAAGATTAGTTCATTATAAAGATACAATAAATTGACTTAATTATCATGTTATGAATCGTATACATAAGAATCACATTGTATATAATAAATGAAAATCTCTTTCACCTAAAAGCATTTTCAAATTCTGGGGGACGGATGACAATCTTCCTAGGAAAAGATGACCTATTGCAGGGAGGAAGATGGTCTATCTTCAACGGAAAGATAGAGATCTATCAAGGGGCGAAATCAAAAATCTCAGCAGGAAGAATTAAAATCTTCAGGTGATAAAATCATCTGATACAAGAAGCAGTTATACACTCAATATTGATAACCTTAAGTTTTATACATTTTCATTATTTTTGTGAGATATGAAAAGAATTGGAATTCTCTCTGATACACACTCTAGTTTACACAAAGGAATCTATAAATTTCTAAAGGAATGTGATGAGATTTGGCATATAGGAGACATTGGCAATATTGAGATCATCAAGCTTTTGTCAGAGATTAGTCCTATTGTTGCTGTTTATGGAAATATTGATGGAGGAGAAATAAAGAACATATATAAAGAATGGGAAGTATTCCATTGTGAGAATGTAAAAGTATTAATGACTCATATAGGAGGATATCCCAAGAGATATGATAGGAAAGCAGAGAAAAGAATAAGGATCTACACACCACAACTATTTATAAGCGGTCATTCGCATATATTGAAAGTCATGTATGATGATAAATATAATTGCCTTCATATAAACCCGGGAGCTTCCGGAAAAACAGGATTTCATAAGAAAGTAACAGCAATCAGACTTACGATAGATAATAAAGACATGAAAGATCTAGAAGTTTTTGAAGCTCCAAGAAGTGGTTCCGACTATTATGATTTTTCATTTTAACATAGGATCAAAAGCGAAAACAAAAACATAAATCCTAATATTTTGTGTACTTTTGGCTCGATTTTTCCAGAGAAAAGAATTATGAATATCAAAAGAAAACTATATACAACATTTGCCTTTATCATTTTATTTACAACCATTGGTAAAGGACAGGCTATTGAAGGCATTCAAGATACTACAAAGAGAGTTGCTGACACACTAATACAAGAACGAAAATCAATAGATTATCAAACAGATACTATTTCTGAAGATCCTAAGGAAATCAGGAGCAAAGAAAGAGCAAGAGAATCCAATAGGAGAAGAAAAGAACGCAAGAGTTTCTTTCATAATGCAGATACAACACTGCATAATGATTCTCTGAAAGTAAAAGATCAGGTTATAGATTCACTTTTAGTTCAGTATTTCATTGCTGATATAGACAGTCTTTCTCTTGGAAATCTACATACCATTGATACAAGTATTAATTATATACAAGATTATGATCCGAAAAAGCCCAATCCCCATTTCTATGAATCTATAGGGAACATAGGGCTTCCTGTTCAGTCGAAACTATTCAGTGTAGATGATAATATAGGTTTTGATCAAAGGACACAGACTGTAGATCCTTATCTCTACAAGAATGAAAAGGTTAAATATTATAAGCTATATTACCCTTATTCTCAACTTGAATATTATAATGGTCCGGAAAAAGAACAGTATCTCAAGGTAATCCATTCACAGAACTTCTTTAAGAACACCGTGAATTTTGGGCTTGATTTCACCTATTTGTATTCTCCGGGAACTTATCGAAGAGCACTAGCGGATGTAAGAAACATAGTCTTCACAGGACAGTACTATACGAAGAAGAAAAGATATGGAGTAATTGCCAACTATATTCACAACAAGAACAGATGGTTTGAGAATGGAGGTATAAAATATGATACAACATTTTCACAAAATACAGAGACCGATAGATTGATTATTCCTGTGCAGTTAGATAGTGCCTTCAGTATGGTGAAGACTGCATCTGTATATGTAAATCAATATTTCAATTTGGGTGGAGCTCCTGAAGTTGTAAAAGACTCAACAGGAAAGAAACATAAGAAGTTTAAGTTCAACTTTGGTAGAATCAATCATGAGTTCCAATGGAGTAGAAATATTTATACATATAATGATGAAGTTCCTACTTCAGACTTCTATAAACCTTATGCTGTACCTATAAACAAGAGGTTTACATACGATTCGACGTATTTACTTCAGGTTACAAATGAATTTACTTACAACAATCTGGGTTATGAGGAAAAGCCAGAGGATAAGAATGTATATTTCTACCTTGGAGGTAAGTTTGAATATAGTAAGCTTGGAGGGTTTGTATTGGATCGAACCTACTCACAATTTATACCTAAAGCGGGGTTTGCATTGAAAGTACTGAGGAGTTCCTATCTAAAGGCTGATGCAGCATATAATTTAGGCGATTACAACAAAGATAACTTTTACTTAAGGGCTAATATCTCTCAATATATAGGCACTGAAGACAGGAACTTAGGGAAACTTAATGCTTATGCAAACTTTACGCATAAGTCGCCTTCATGGTTCTTTCAGGAATACCATGCCAATAACTTTGACTGGAAAAACTCTTTCGAAGTTGAAGAGTATATCAATCTTGGAGGGTTCTATAATGTGAAAGGATTTACAGCTGGGATGAATATTCTCAGACTGACAAACTATATTTATCTGGATGAAAATGTAAAGCCTCAGCAAGAGCTAGCAGGGATGAATCTGGTGAAGTTCTATCTTCTATCACAATTCAATTTCGGTAAGTTCAACTTGAAGACAAACTTGTATTATCAGAGAGCATCAAACAAGGACATAATAAGAGCTCCAGAGTTCATTGGTAATGTGATATTCTCTTTCACCTCTCCCGTATATCAGGGGATGGCAGTTGTGCAGCCAGGTATAGAGTTAACTTACAATAGTGAATATTATGGCAATAAATACATGCCTGCTTTGAGGAGTTTCCATTTACAGAATGATGTAAAGATAGGAGGATATCCCTATTTAGATGTGTTTTTAAACTTAAAGGTACAGAGAAGCTTCACGGTGTTTATAAAGTATGCACATGTTAACGGCTTTCTGAATGACACCAGATATTATGGTTCTCCAACTTATCCATTTCAGGATGCAGCATTAAGATGGGGATTGAGATGGATTTTCCATGACTAGAAGATGAAATAACTATATATAATAAAAAAAGAGCTTGAAGAGCTCTTTTTTTTATACCTACCTTAGATCTATATCCAGACCCTCATTAGCCGACAAGGTATTTGGGAACACTTCTTTAGCTTCTTCCAATAGAAAATCTGTGTCTACATATCTGGCTGAATAATGTCCAATCAACAGCTTTTGAGCGTTGGCAGCTTTAGCAATTGTTGCAGCTTGTTTTGTTGTAGCATGAAACTTATTTCTTGCATCATTCTCTCTAGAGGCCTCAAAGGTTGCTTCATGATACAATAGATGTACATCTTTTATATGTTCAATTACAGGTTCATAGTAACTAGTATCTGACACATAAGCAAAAGATCTTGGAGATCTTGGGGTCTTTGTAATCTTATGATTGGGGTGAAGCTTTCCATTCTCATCAATAAAGTCTGCTCCAGCCTTAATATCCATAATCACATCAATAGGGACATCATATTCTAATAAGAAATCTCTCTTTATATTTCTAAGTTTTACTTTTTCTCTAAAGACAAATCCCCATGTATTGATTCTATGGTTCAATGGGAAGGACTTAATCACAAGGTTTTCATCTTCAAATAGTACTTCTGATTTCTTTGGAGTAAGCGGATGAAATATAACTTGGTATCGCAAGAAGGTATCAGAAGCCTTAAGTTGTGTGTGGATAATATTCTCTAGTCGGGCATCTCCATAAACATGTAGATCTTTGGTTCTTCCCAAAAGATGAAGTGTAGACACAAAACCTATAAGGCCAAAAAAGTGATCACCATGGAGATGACTAATAAATACATGTTCAATTTTTTGGAACTTAATATGATATTTTCTCATTTGTAATTGTGTACCCTCACCACAATCGAGCAGGAATAACTTCTCGTTAATATTCAGCACCTGAGAACTTGGATGATGTCTCATTGTTGGCAGTGCAGATCCACAACCTAATACTTTTAACTTAAATGTTGTCATTGAAAGGTATTTTTTATAGAAAACAACATGTACATAATTTGTTCATTATTATATACAAATTAAGCTATAAACGAAAAGCTGTCCCCTAAATTGGGGACAGCTTGATAATATTTTAGAAAACAATATAAGAATTACTTAGATTCTTTTTCTTGTTTTTCCATATCAGATTTTAAAGAAGCTAGAGCAGCAAGATCTCCTAGTGTAGCTTTTTCTACATTAGAATCAACTTGTTTCTTTGGAGCTCTTTTCTCTTTTCTTATTTCTTTTTCAGGAGCTTGTTGTGGCTCTTGGAAAGTATAAGTATGAGAAAGGATAATCTTCTTATTATCTTTAGAGAATTCAATTACTTTGAAATCTAAAGTTTCGTCAACATTTGCGTGGCTACCATCAGCTTTCACCATGTGGCGGTTAGGAACGAATCCTTCAACACCGTAAGGAAGAGAAACAATAGCACCCTTATCATTAGCACTTACGATAGTACCTTTGTGAGTAGAGTTAACTGTAAATACTGTTTCAAATACATCCCATGGATTTTCTTCAAGTTGCTTGTGACCTAAGCTTAGGCGACGGTTATCTTTATCAAGATCTAGAACAACAACATCAATCTTTTCTCCAATCTTAGTAAACTCAGCTGGATGTTTGATTTTCTTGCTCCAAGAAAGATCTGAGATGTGGATAAGACCATCAACACCTTCTTCAAGTTCAACGAAGATACCGAAGTTAGTGAAGTTACGTACAGTTGCACTGTGCTTACTAGCTTTAGGATATTTTTCTTCGATATTTTCCCATGGATCAGGAATAAGTTGCTTCATACCTAGAGACATCTTTCTCTCTTCACGATCAAGAGTCAGGATTACAGCATCTACTTCATCACCAACTTTAAGGAAGTCTTGAGCAGTTCTTAAGTGCTGTGACCAGCTCATTTCAGAAACGTGGATAAGACCTTCTACACCTGGAGCAATTTCGATGAACGCACCGTAGTCAGCGATAACAACAACTTTACCTTTAACCTTGTCACCAATCTTAAGATTTTCGTCAAGAGCATCCCATGGATGAGGAGTAAGCTGCTTAAGACCAAGAGCGATACGCTTCTTGTTATCATCAAAGTCAAGGATAACAACCTTAAGTTTCTGATCAAGCTCAACGATTTCTTCTGGATGGTTGATACGACCCCAAGAAAGATCAGTGATATGGATAAGACCATCAACACCACCAAGATCGATAAATACTCCGTAAGAAGTGATATTTTTAACAGTTCCTTCAAGAACCTGACCTTTTTCAAGTTTGCTGATAATTTCAGCTTTTTGTTGTTCAAGCTCGTCTTCAATAAGAGCTTTGTGAGAAACAACAACGTTTTTGTACTCATGGTTGATCTTAACAACCTTGAATTCCATAGTCTTGTCTACGTAGATATCGTAGTCACGGATAGGCTTAACATCGATTTGAGAACCTGGAAGGAAAGCTTCAATTCCAAATACATCAACGATAAGACCACCTTTAGTACGACACTTAACATAACCAGTAATGATTTGTTCTTCTTCGAAAGCTTTGTTGATATTATCCCAAGATTTAAGGATTCTAGCTTTCTTGTGAGAAAGAATCAATTGACCATTGTTGTCTTCTTGACTTTCAACATAAACCTCAATTTTATCACCAGCTTTTAATTCAGGATTATATCTGAATTCAGAAACAGGAACAACACCATCAGATTTGAAGCCAATATTAATTACAACTTCACGATTGTTCATTACAGAAACAATACCTTCAACAACTTCATGCTCAGCAACAGAGCTTAAAGTTTGGTCATACATTGCTTCTAGTTCGTTACGTCCTTCAGCTACAGTATTATCTGCTGCATTATCCCAGTCAAATTCACCAGGAACCTGTGGTTCGTAAGCTGATTTAAACTCTTTCTTTGGCTTTTCAGCCTCTTGATTGAGGTTTTTTTCGTTGTCTGTAGTCATTCAATAAATACATGCGGTAGGAAGTCAATAACGGTAACTCTTACCAAGGTTAAACATAATAAATAAGCTTAAAATGCTTGAAAACACTCCGTTATAATGTGTAACACGCTAATTTTAAGCAGGTGCAAAGTAAACTCTTTTATCTCAAATACACAAATATTTTACATTATTTATAATTATATACTACACAGATACTTAGTCATATATTTCTTGGGAATTAATATTTGATACAGGAAGTAAAATGTGCAGTTAGAAAATCATAAGTACAAAAGCTATAAAAGATGTTTTGTATTTAAACGAAAACATAATGATTTAAGTGTAAATACATTAACTAACAATAAAACTAAAGATAAAAAAGATCACAGAAGAATAGGAGTTTAAGAAAGCTTCCCTACTCTATAGAGAATAGAGAAGCTTTTATATGCAGGTTGATACTACTCTAACTCAATGTTCATACATCTAGGATACTTCAAAAAGTATTGGAAACTTATTGTTTTCTCTTGACCCGCATTTAAATCAACATTCCATTTAAGTATACCATTAGTTTTATTAAGTTTTGCTCCTGAACCCTCTATTAACTCCACTTCAATATTCTTTGAATTTGATACAGGAATCTGATCTACTAATTCAAGAGTAATTTTCTCTTTCTTATGATTTTTAAGGGTAATCTTCCAACCTATCGTAGCTTCAATCTGACTTCCTTTTCTCTTTATTGACCAACTGTCCAGTTTACTTCTCTTCGTGCTAACTCCTTTGAAAATTCCCAATGGTACATTTAATGTATCACCAGTATTTGATATATCCAGAAAAGTATTACCTATATAAGTATTATTCAAGAAAAGACTTGTGTTTCCATCAATAAGGTTATACTTTTCCCAATCAGGGATATCTACAGAGATAAATACATCTTTTGATGCTCTTGGCATACAATAATATTTATAAGATGCTGGTATATACTTTGTGTATAATGGTATAGTATATTCTTCTCCATCACTCGATATTGAATATTTACTTTTGGTTTCGAAATCTATCACTGAATTTGAAGAAGATCTACCATATGTATGTGCTATAGACGATGTGTTATTTTTTATCTCTTGTATTTGAACTTCTTGTATATTCTCTGTCTCAACTTCTAACATTTCTTGATCCTCCATTTCTTCTTCCTTCTTATATTCTAATATAGCAACATTATTAAGAGTAGTTGAACCAGAGTCAAGATATACATTTAAATAAGTTGTTCTAGGAACGATTCTTTTTGTATTATAACCTACAAATGTGAATTCAAGATATTCATAACCTTTATGCAACTTCATACTGAATTCACCATTAAAATCACTAGTTGCTCCATCTAGTTGCTTATGTTTCCCTTTTTGTATAATATTTACAAAAGTAAGTGTTTCCCCTGTCTTAGAATCCAATATTCTCCCTTTAATTACTGTACCTGCTTTGATCTTATGATTGTAGATTGGAGGCTTACTATTATAACCTATATAATGAGGAGTTGGATAAGTTGGCAAAACTGAATGGTTAGGGAATTCAGATGAAAGCCTAATCTTTACATCATTCCAATCAACAAAAGTCCTTTGAGAAACATTAGCTTTATATTGTAGTAGTACTTTATTCTTAGAAGGTAAAGCCTTTATATCGTATGAGGAATACCATTCTGATTCATCAACAAAATAATTGATTTCAAATTCTACATTTCCTTCTTGTTTAGTTTTTACCCTAACTAATATCTCACTCCAAACTTTATCCTCTCCTTCTTCCAGTCGTTTGACAAGTATCAAACTATCCTTAACCCTTCTATAAGACTTTATTCTTTCCTTCAAGTCATATTGATTCTCTTTTAACTCTCTCACTTTATTGTTATAAAACGAAAGGATTCCTTTTATCTCTGTAAAACTTCTCTTATCATTATTTCCACAATTTTCTCTATTTTTTTTAATTACTCTTAACTCTTCATTTAAGATACTTAAATTCAAGTTTTCTTTACTAATCTTCTGTTTTATAGAAGAGATTTCTTTTTTAAGGCGTACTATCTCTAAGTTCTCTTCTCTTTTTTCTTTATTGATTTCATGTCTTACAGAAAATACATCTACTCCATTGCTACAATTTATATTTATACTCTCAGGCTTAAGTTTCGAAGAAAGTTGAACAAATTTTATCAACGATTCACCCCTAGGCAAGTATACTTGTTTGGATCTAAATATTTGTGCTCCTCCAGCAAAAACAGTAACTCTATCAACTTTTGTTTCGATCTCTTTTTCATTTCTTTGATTTGCATATAGACAAACAGAAAATATTAATAAAATAAAAGTGAAAATTTGTTTCATAGTAAGTTTATTTTAAAAAGATATAAATATAATCAAAACAATGCATGGAATAAATAAAGAAAAGAATAAAATACTGAATTAAGCCCAAAACTCACAAAAGCATTAAGTTAATGCTTATTATTTCTGTTTAAATTCAAACGTATCTATTATTTGATATTGAAGTGATTTAAAAACTACTTCACTTATCCTGACATAAATATCTGATATTTAATTCTATGATATGGATAAAAAAAGATAAAATTGGACTCCTTTTTTTCTTTCATGTACACTCCGTTCACTGCGAAATATCAATAAGCTAAATAAGTAATAAATAGATTTTGATAGAAAGCAACTGATTCTTTAAATCAACTCATTCAGATATAGTATACTTTTACAATTAATTCATCTTAATAATCTGGTTATTATTGTAAGTTTAGAGTTAGAATGCTCTTATCTGAAACCCTTACATTTTCTTATTTATAAGCTTTATCACTTATTTTTAATTACTGTATAGTGCGATAATTCGGCTTTCAATTTTAAAATTGTAGATTATCGCACATATAAGCCCAATGTTATGTTAAATAGCAAAAG